>BTVE01000050.1:0-33489 GCA_045862915.1 Acidimicrobiia bacterium | reverse complement strand
TCCAGCGCCCGCGCCACCAGCATCCGCGCGCCATCGCCGACCATCCGGGTCACCACGGCGACCGGCAGTGGGGGCGCGCCGAGCTCCGCAAGCACGTCGTTGGTGGCCTCGGCCAGGTCCTGCCGTGAATCCACAAGCGTTCCATCCAGGTCGAACACCACCAGACCGCGCATCGGATTACGATACCTCTATGCCCCGCACCGTGCTTCTGACCCTTGCCGTCGCGGTCGCGCTCACGGCGTCGAGCCTCGCGCAGCAGCAACAGCCGATGTTCAGGTCGGCCACACGTACCGTGCCCCTCTACGTCACCGTCACCGATCAGGACGGACGACTGGTGCCGGATCTCGAACGCGGTGACTTCGAGATCTACGACAACAACCGCAAACAGGACGTCACGATCTTCGACAACGAGATCGTCCCGTTTTCGGCGGTCCTCGCGCTCGACACGAGCGCGAGCATGACGATGAACATCGAGTTCGTGCAGGAAGCGGCAACCCAGTTCGTGATCCGGATGCTCCCGGAAGACGCGGGCGCCATCAACTACTTCAACTCGAAGGTGCGCATCAGCGAAGGACTCTCATCCGACCGTGATGGTCTTGTGCGGTACATCCGCAACGACATGCAGTTCGGCAACGAGACGCGCCTGTGGGACGCCGTGAATGCGTCGCTGGATCACCTGCAGGACGCCACCGGACGGCGGGTGGTCGTGGCCCTGACCGACGGCGAGGATTTCGGTTCGTCCAGCAAACACGGCGACGTGCTCGACCGCGCGCAGCGTGAGGACGTCATGGTGTACGCCATCGGCATCGAATCGCGCTTTCACAACGGCGCGCGATGGACCATCTCGCGGCCGGGCGGTTCCTTCAAGAAGATGGCGACCGAAACCGGAGGCGCGTATTTCGAACTGAAGCGCACCGCCGATCTCAACAGCACGTTCACGCGTGTCGTGCAGGAACTGCACAGCCAGTACCTGCTCGGTTTCACGCCGACCACCCTCGACGGCAAGGAACACAAACTCGAGGTGAAGGTCACGCGCCCAGGTCTCAACGTGCGCGCCCGCCGGGGGTACGTCGCCAAGTAGGGCGCGCTACGGCTGAGTGCCCGCCTCGTTGCTCACGTCCCGTCGGGTGAGCGCATCGCGAATCTCGCGCAGCAGCCGGATATCTTCAGGCGGGGGCGCCGGGTCGGGCTTGGTGTCGTCGGAAAACTGATCCTGCAGGTCGTTGATGACCTTCATCACGATGAACAGCACAAACGCGATGATCACGAAATTGACCGACGCCTGCACCACGGCGCCCCAGCCGATCTCCGGCTGAAGTTCACGGGACAATCCCGGCACGGGCAGCCGAATCGCGCGGTTACCGATGTCGATACCGCCGGTCAGCGCGCCGGTCACGGGCATGATCACCTTGTCCACCAGCGCAGTCACGATGTTCTGAAACGACGCACCGATGACGATGCCGACGGCCAGCCCGACGATATTGCCGCGCAGCGCAAACTTCTTGAACTCCTGAGCCAGTTTCACGCCTGTCCTCCTCGCGCTCGGGCGCTCACAGCCGGAACCCTTCCGGGAACACGTCGGACTCGTCGACCACAAACGTGTGGTCGCCGGTGATGGACGCCGCGCCGGTCAGTTCGGGCACGATCGCTGGAATCTCCCCAACTGACGTCCGGTCATGCACCCGTGCCGAGAACGTTGAGCCCACGATGCTCTCGTGCACGAAGGGGGTGTCCGGATCGACCAGCCCCATCGCGTCCAGGACGGCCAGCACGGCACACGTTCCCGTGCCGCAGGGCGACCGGTCGACTTCATGGTCTGCAAAAATCGTGACGTTGCGCAGGTGCGCACCGTCCGCCGTGGGGGGCCCGGTGAAGATCGTGCCGTACACCCCGGTCAAGCCCGGCTCCAGCGGGTGCACGACGGGAATGAGTCGTTCAACTTCGCGCGCGATCTGCATGCCGACGGTTTTGAGCTCTGTCAGACGGGCAGGCATCACGGCCAGGCCGGCGGCTTCGGCATCGACCACCGCATAAAACGCTCCGCCAAAGGCCACGTCCACAGGAATTGTCCGGCTACCGATGGTCACCGGCAAACCCGCGACCAGCACAAACGACGGCACATTGAGAAAGGAGACGCTGCGCACCCGGCGGCGCCCATTCACGGTCGTGATGTCGGCGCGCGCCCGAATCTGCCCCGCCGGCGCGTCAAACACCAGCGACACCCGTTCGTCGGCATGGGTGACGAGACCGCGCTCAAACGCGATGGTGGTCACCGCGATGATGCCGTGGCCGCACATGGTGCTGTACCCCTCGTTGTGCATGAACAGGACACCGACGTCAGAGTCGGCTCGCTCCGGGAGTGTCAATAGAGCGCCGTACATGTCGGCGTGGCCGCGGGGCTCAAACATCAGAATCCGGCGGAGGTCATCCTGGTGCTCGCGGGCCCAGGCGCGCCGCTCAAGCATCGTTGCGCCCTCAGGGGCCGGCCAGCCGTCTGTGATGAGGCGCAGCGGTTCCCCTGCCGTGTGCGCATCAATCGTGCGTAAGATACGGGACGTCATGCCCCTATTGTTGACGGAATCGGACGTGCGGCAGGTACTGCCGATGCCGGATCTCATCACCGCGATGGCCGGAGCGCTCGGCGACTACTCCTCCGGCCGCGCACAGCAACCGGTACGCACGGTGCTCGAGGTCGGTCCCGCTCGCGCGTATTACGGCGTCATGCCGGCGGCCAGTGTGGACGACGAGGGCCGCGGCACGATGGGCGCCAAACTCGTCACGGTGTATCAGGCCAACCACGACAAGGGACTGCCATCGCATCTGGCCACCGTGATCCTGATGGACCCGGAGACCGGCGCGTTGGTCGCCATCCTCGACGGCCGCTACATCACCGAAGCGCGCACCGCCGCCGTCTCGGCCGTCTCGGTCGATCGTCTGGCGCGCGCGGATGCCCGGGTGCTGGCGATCATCGGCAGCGGGGTGCAGGCCCGCAGTCACCTGGAAGCCATCCGGCACGTGCGCGACCTTCAGGCCGTGCGTGTCTGGAGCCCTCGCGCCGAACACCGAGACCAGTTCGCGCGTGAGATGACCGGCACCTGCGGTGTCCCGGTCTGGAGCGCAGACGATGCGGCGTCGGCGGTGCGTGATGCGGACATTGTCGTCCTGGCAACCGCCTCGCCAGTGCCGGTCCTTGGCGCCGCAGACATTGCCCGGGGCACACACATCTGCGCCGTCGGCGCGTGCCGGCCGACCCAGCGCGAGATGCCGGGGTCGCTGGTTGCGGCGGCGCGGTTGTTCGTGGACTCACGTGATGCCGCACTCGTGGAAGCCGGCGACATCGTGCTGCCCATCTCGGAAGGACTGATCTCCGACCGCCACATCGTGGGCGAACTTGGGGACGTTGTGCTCGGGCAGTGTGACGGCCGCCGGCGTCCCGATGAGATCACCATCTTCAAGTCGCTCGGCATGGCGGTGGAGGACGTTGTGGCTGCCCGCCTGGCGTATGACCGCGCGTGCGCCTCGGGGCTTGGCCGGGAGTTCTCTCTGCAGTGACAGGCCGGCGTCGCGCGGTGGCCGCCCTCGTTGCGTTGATCGTCGTCTGTCTGCCGGCTTCAGCGCCCATGGCCTCGTCGGGAGACGCAGACCTCGCGCCAATCTTCGACGCGGCCTACAACCTGAACTACGACGCCGCCATGGTCCTGGCCGAGACCGCGGTTGCCCGACACCCGGAGTCGTCGGCCGCGCACCGCGCGTTGGCCACGGTGATCTGGATGCACCTGCTCTTCGAGCGCGGCGCCCTGACGATCGACCACTACCTGGGCGGCATGACGCAGTCGGATGTGGCGCTGCCCGCTCCGCCGGCCGAACGGGCCGCACGCTTTCGTCGGCACGTAGACCGCGCGGTGGCGCTGGCCGAAGCCGAGCTTCGCCGAAACCCATCGAACGTGCAGGCGAAGTTTGATGCCGGCATGGCCCATGGCCTGTCGGCATCGTGGATGGCCACCATCGACGGCCGCGTCCGCAGCGCGCTGGGCGCGGCCAAACGCGCGTTCGACGCGCACGAGTGGGTGCTCGACCACGAACCTCAGCGGCACGACGCAGGATTGGTCGTGGGCACGTACAGGTATTCGGTGGCGGCCTTGTCGTTTGCCAAGCGGTGGCTGGCGTACATTGCCGGGTTTGGCGGGAACAAGGCGCTCGGGATCGCGCTGCTTGAGGCGGCGGCCTCGTCGCCCACCACGGCGACCGATGCGCGGTTGGCCCTGGCGCTGGTCTTCAGCCGCGAAGGCCAGCACCGGAAGGCGCTGGACATCTTCACGGCCCTGCATCGCCAGTATCCGGAAAATCGCCTGCTGCAGTTGGAAGCGGGATCGGCGGCGTGGCGTGCCGGCCTGGGTGCCGAGGCTGAGACCCTGTTGACCGACGGCCTGGCCGTCTACGACCGCGACAGGAGGGCGAAGTTCCCGGGTGAACGTGCCGTGTGGGTCTACAAGAGGGGCATGGTGCGCGTGTCGCGCAACCGTCTCCCGGAGGCCTCCGCCGACCTGCAGACTGCGCTCACCCTCAGTCCGGCAGGGTGGGTGCGGGGCCGGATTCATCTTGAGCAGGGCAGGATTGCCGACCTACGGGGCGAACGGCAGCGCGCCGTACAGCTGTACACACAAGCGGAAACGTTGTGCCGAACCAATCGTGATCCCTGGTGTGCCGACGAGTCGGGGCGGTATCGCAAGCGTCCGTTCACATTCGCACCGCCCCGGCAATCGACGGTAGACTGAGGCGCATCCATGGCCGTGCCTACCTGGCTCAAGATCGTCATCGTGGTGATTGCGCTCGGCCTGCTGGGCATGTGTGCCATTGCCGGCGCGGGCGTGTACTTCGTCTCCCAACACGTCAACACATCGTCGATGCCCGCAGCCGATGCTCTGCGGAAATTCGAAGAACAGCGGGCGCAGTTCAAGGATCAGCAGCCGGTCATCGACATCGACCCGCAGGAGCGGGTCACACAGCTGCGCAACATCACCGAACTGCCTGACGGACCCGCGCCGGCGCAGACTCTCGTCGTGATGGCGTGGGATCCCACCGACGAACGCATCGTGAACTTCGAGATTCCGCTCTGGGTGCTGGGGATCGGTGAACGCAAAATCGACCTTGGCGTCGGCAGCGAAAATCTCGACCTGCGCAAGCTCGACATCACTGCTGAAGATCTGCGGCGCATCGGCCCCGCGCTGCTGCTGGACCTGAAGTCGCCGTCAGGCGACCGCGCACTGATCTGGACCAAGTAGGGCCTGCCGAGCCGAAAGTGCTGGCTTGCGAGCCGAAGCGGCGAGCGAAGCGAGATATCGGCTGGCTCGCCATCCGTAGCTGCGAGCGTAGCGAGCAGCGAAGGATGGTACCGGTACGGGGATTCGAACCCCGGTTCCAAGGTTGAGAACCTTGTGTCCTAACCCCTAGACGATACCGGCACGCAAGAGGGGAATCTGAAGTTAGCACCGCGCGACGAATCCGGTCAAGTCAGCGATAATCGCAAGGCCCATGACGACGAGCACCGCAGCACCGTCGAGGCTCGCCGACTGGATCACCCTCGCCAAGGTCCGGGTCAATACCCTTGTTGTCGCCACCACGGCCGGCGGCTACTACATGGGACTCCGCGATCCACTCGACTGGACACATCTGGTGGTGACCTGCGCCGGCACCGCGCTGGTGGCCGGTGGCGCGGCCGCATTCAACCAGGTGGCCGAGCGCGACACCGACGCACTGATGACACGGACGCGCAAACGCCCCGTGGCCGACAAACGCATGTCTCCGCGGGAAGGTCATACGGTCGGCGCGATTCTGTCGGCAGCCGGACTCCTCCTCCTCTGGATCTACACGAACCCGACGGCGACAGCGGTTGCGCTCGCCACCCTGATCAGTTACGTCCTCCTCTACACGCCGCTCAAGCGGCGGACGTCGTTTGCCGCCGTGGTGGGCGCCGTGCCCGGCGCACTGCCGCCGATGATTGGCTGGGCCGCGGCCAGCGGTTCCATCGCCGCCCTGGGCGGGTGGTCACTCTTTTTCATCATGTTCGTGTGGCAGCTCCCGCACGTGCTCGCGATTTCGTGGATGTACCGCGAGGAGTACGGCCGCGCGGGGCTCCCCGTGTTGCCGGTGATGGACACCACCGGCGCCATGACGGGGCGTCAGGCTCTGCTGTGGGCCGTCACGCTGGTGCCGGTCTCGGTGCTGCCGTCGATTGCCGGTGTGGCCAGCCCGGTCTACAGCGTCGGCGCGGTGATGCTGGGCCTGGCCCAACTGGGCACCACGGCGAAGTTTGCGTTCCACCGATCGGCGGCCAATGCGCGACTCGTCTTCTACGCGTCGATCATCTACCTGCCGCTGCTCTGGATCGTGATGACGGTGACTCGATGATCCCTGTTGATCAACTCCCCACGCTGAACGCCACCCTGAATGCCCTCTGCACCGGCCTGCTGATCCGGGGCTACTTTCAGATTCGCGGGCGCCGCATCGAGCAGCACCGGCGCACGATGCTGGCGGCATTCACCGTCTCGGTGTTGTTTCTGATCTCGTATCTGATCTACCACGCGCAGGTCGGGTCGAAGGCGTACACCGGCACCGGCGTCATGCGGGTCGTGTACTACTCCATCCTGTTCCCGCACATCGTGCTGGCAGCCGCGGTGGTGCCGATGGCACTGCTCACACTGCGACGCGGCCTCGTGCGCGATGATGCCCGACATCGGAAGATTGCGAAGATCACCTATCCGATCTGGCTCTTCGTGTCGGTGACCGGCGTCCTCGTCTACGCGATGCTCTACTGGTAGGCGTCAGTAGTACAGCAGGTACTTCGCGCGCAGCAGCCGCCAGCGCGCCTCCCCGCCGTTCCACGACACGGCAATGGCTGCGGGGTCTTCACCACGGACGATGCGCGCCAGTCCTGCCGTGGATCCAAACAACCGTGCCGCGGTATTGATCTCGAACTGCGTCGGATACAGGCGCTGGATGGCAGCGGCGACCTCGAGTCCCACACGTACGGGCCGGACGGCGTTGCGATCCGTCACAACCATGAAGACACCTTTGCAGAGTTCGTTCGCGTATTTCGAAGACGTCGGCGTGAATTCAACCGGATAAAAACGCACTCCGGCCAGGCTGCGCGCATTAAGTGCCTCCGCGAGGCGGACACCGTCGATCCATGGCGCGCCGACATGTTCAAACGGGGTGTCGGTGCCGCGCCCGACGGAGATGTTGGTGCCTTCAAATGACGCGATACCGGTGTACAACGTCGCCGCATGGAGATTGCGCATGTTCGGTGAAGGACCGATCCACAACTGGTTCGTCTCGTCGAACCAGTGATCCCTCCTCCAGCCACGCATGGCGACCACGGTGAGGTCCGCGCCAATCTTCTTTTCTGCATTAAAGAGCCGCGCCACTTCACCGAGTGTCATGCCGTGCCGTGTGGGCATGGCTGGGAAGTACCCGACAAAACTGGCCAGGTCTTCATCGAGCGTGGGTCCTTCGATGGCGACGCCACCGATGGGATTCGGCCGGTCCAGCACGAACACCTTCATCTTGCGCGCCGCCGCTTCCTCGAGCACGTAGGCAATCGACGTGGCGTAGGTATAAAACCGGGCGCCGACATCCTGCAGGTCCACCACGATCGCGTCGAGTCCCTGCAGCATGGCGTCGGTCGGCCGACGTGTCTCGCCATAGAGAGAGTGGATCGGCAGTCCGGTCCGTTCGTCCTTGGATGACGGCACCGATGCATCGAGGAGGCCACGAATGCCGTGCTCGGGGCTGAAGAGTGCGGCCAGCGTGACCCCAGGTGCATCCGCCAGGACATCGATCGTGGCTGCCCCGTCGCGCGTGCGGCCGGTGTGATTGGTGAGCAGGCCGATGCGCAGGCCCTTCAACGCGGCAAAGCCGTCGGCGCGCAGCACGTCGATGCCGTTCAACACCGTCGCCGGCGCCACGGTCGGCACGGCCGGCGTCTGCGCCGCAAAGGACTGCCGCGGTTGTGTGTACGCCCCCGGTGCCAGCGTAGTGAGAGCGGAGGCGGCAATCGTCGCTACACGGGCGCGCAGGGGCGTCACGTCGCCTTTGCCATCCGGATGCAGGCGGCTCGAGAGGAAAATCACGAAGGTCCTGGTGGCCGGATCAATCCAGATGGAGGTGCCGGTAAAACCGGTGTGGCCGAACGAGCCCAGCGGTAGCAGTTCCCCACGGTTGGAGGAAAACGACGAGTCCATGTCCCACCCGAGACCACGGACGGCCGCGATGTCGGCCGGCGTTGACGGGCTGATCATGCGGGCCACCGTCAGCGGCGAGAGCACACGCACGCCGTCCAGTTCGCCACCACGCAGCAACATACGCGCAAAACGGGTCAGGTCGGCCGCCGTGCTGAACAGACCGGCGTGCCCAGCCACACCGCCCATGCGACGGGCCGTGGGGTCGTGCACCGTGCCGCGCAGCATTTGCGCATCGGGACCGGCACACGGCCAGCCGTACGGTGTGCAGACCTCGGTGGGCGCAATGCGCTCGCGCAAGGATGGGTCGGGCGTGAACGACGTATCGACCATGCCCAGGGGTTGAAAGATGCGCGTCTCGGCAAACTGGTCAAACGGCTGCCCCGACACACGCGCGACGATCTCAGCCAGGAGGAAAAAGCCGATGTCCGAGTAGACAAACTGCGCGTCAGGCGGTGCGGTGAGCACTTCTTCGGTGGCCAGGCGAATCGCCTCGTCGTAGCCGACCCACGGATCGCCCAAATCGACGTCGGGACGCAGCCCCGACATGTGCGTCAGCAGGTGCCGCACGTTTACGCGTGACTTGCCGTACTTCGCAAACTCCGGGATGTACTGGGCAACGGGATCGGTGAGCCTGATCCGCCCGTCCTCCACCAGCATCATGACCGCCGTCGTTGTGGCAACCACCTTGGTCAGCGACGCCATGTCGAAGATGGTGTCGGGCGTCATGGGTTCAGCGGTGGGCTGCACCGCGCGCTGGCCATAGACCTTGCGGAAGAACACCGCATCACCCTGCCCCACCACCACGACGGCCCCCGGCAGCTTCTTCTCGGCCATGTCGGCGGCAATCACCTCGTCGATGCGGCTGAACTGGGAGGCATCCACCGCCGCCGGGGCCTGTCCCCCCTGGGCCTGAGGCACGACGGGCAGGGCAACGCCGGCAATGAGCACGCAACAGAGCGAAATGAAGGCTTTCATGACTAGGCCAATTCTAGGATCCACCAGCGATAGCTGCTACTCTTCCCCCGGAGGTTTTTCCATGCATGTGTTTCGAGTCTGCCGCCGTGTTGTTCCGGCCGTGGCCGCACTGGCCGGCGCGGCGCTGCTGGCCGCTCCGTCACTGATCGCGCGCGACCAGGACACCAAGACGGTCTACCTCAGCGTGACCGACGAGAAGGGTCAGCCCGTCACCGATTTGCGTCAGGACGAAATTTTCATCCGCGAGGGCGGTCAGGGCATGGAGCCCGCCGTGCGCGAAGTGGTCACCGTGCGCAAGCCGGCTGACCCGCTGGCCATCATGCTGCTGGCCGATACGTCGAAAGCCACCGGCAGCGCCGGCATGTCTCAGCGCGGCTCGGTCTCCGGCTCGGAACTGGTCCGCGACGTGCGGGTGGCGTTCTCCGCCTTCGTGAAGACCATGGCCGTGGAGAGTCCGGAGTCACAGATGCAGCTGATGGAGTTCGGCCAGGCGGCAGTGCCCATCACCAAGATGACGTCCAACGTCTCGGAACTCGAAAAGGGCATCGCCACCCTGTTCCCCAAGAACAACATGCCGGCGGTCCTGATGGAGGCCCTCTCGGAAGCGGCCAAGACGCTGGAGAAGGTCAAGACGCCGCGCCGCGCCATCGTGGCGCTCAACGTGTTGCCGACCGACGAACAGAGCCGTCAGCAGCCGCAGCAGATGCTCAATCAGGTGCGCAAGGCAAATGCCTCGGTGTGGGCGGTGTCCTACAACTCCGGCACGGTGTCTCAGGACCCGCGCGGAGTCGTCCTGGACGCCCTGGCAAAAAACACCGGCGGCCTGCGCGAGACCATCGCCGGCCAGAACGCGCTCGAGATGTACATGACGAACATCGCCAAGGCACTCAATGCGCAGTACGAGGTGACGTTCCGGCGTCCGGCCGGTGCGAAACAGCCGGAGATCATTCAGTTCGGCGTGAGCCGTCAGGGATTGCGCCTGCACCACAGCATCTACGCGCCGCAGTAAGCTCGTAGCATGAAACGTCTTCTCGGTGCCGTCGCCGTCGGCCTGCTGGTCGCGGCGGCGGCAGCCTGGTGGTCGCTGCGCGGCGGCTACACCATCCTCACCACCCCGGACCAGAACGTCCTGCTCGTTACGATCGATACGCTGCGCGCGGACGCGCTCGGTGCGTACGGCGGGCGCGCAGCCACGCCTCATCTCGATCGCCTGGCCGCAGAAGGCGCACGTTTCACCTTCGCACACGCGCACGCGGTCGTCACCCTGCCGTCGCACACGTCCATCCTGACCGGCCGGCTGCCCTACGAACATGGCATCAGGGACAACAGCGGATATCGCGTCGCTGCAGGCACGGCAACGCTGGCGACACAACTCAAGGACGCAGGGTTTGCGACCGGCGCGTTCATCGGTGGATTCCCACTGACACGGCGCTTTGGGCTCGCGCCGGGTTTCGACGAGTACGACGATCAGATTTCGGAACTCCAGGGGGATCGCCAGCTGTCGGTACCTGAGCGGCCGGCCAACGACGTGGTCTCGCGCGCCATCGGCTGGATTGACCAGACGCCGGGCAAGTTCTTCGGCTGGGTGCACGTGTTTGATCCACACTCACCGTACGCCCCGCCGGCGCCACTGAGCGACACCTACAAGGACTCGCCGTACCACGGCGAAGTGGCGTTTGTGGACCAGGCGCTGGGCCCGCTGTTTGAGCGCCTCCGCAGCCTGCCACGGCCCACGCTCGTCGTCGTGACGTCCGACCATGGCGAAAGCCTCGGCGAACACAACGAGCTGACGCACGGATTGTTTGCCTACGAGCCCACCCTGCGGGTGCCGCTCATCGTGACCACCATTCAGCCAGGCGGTTCACCGGAACGTGGACGGGTCATCGAAACACCCGCCCGGCTGGTCGATATCGCCCCCACCGTGCTGGAGGCCGTTCAGGTCGCGCCGACAGCCGCCGTCAGCGGCAGCTCGCTCGCGCCCGTCATCGCGGGAGCGACCGACGATGACCGGCCAACCTACTTCGAGTCGATGACGTTCAACATCGTGCGGGGCTGGGCGCCGCTGCGGGGCGTGATCGTCGAACGCGACAAATACATCGATCAGCCGATCCCGGAACTCTACGACCTCATCAGCGATCCCGGTGAACTCCGCAACCAGGCGCAGCCACAGCAGGAGCGGGCGTCGGTCCTCGCGGGTGTACTTCGCACGTACGACATGTCGCCGCCCGACCGTCCCGGGCGGGAAAGTGGCCAGGTCTCCGAGGCCCTCCGCTCACTGGGATACGTCTCGGGATCGGCGGCGCCGAAGTCCGTCTACACGGAAGCCGACGACCTCAAGTCACTGGCCGGCCTGCATCGGGACCTGCACGACGCCGAAAATGCCCTGGTCGACGGAGACTACGACAAGGCCATCTCGCTGCTGACGGGCGTCATCGCAAAGCGCCCTGACACGGCTGACGCGATCACGGGTCTGGCACGGGCGTACTGGTCCACAGGAAACGCCGGCTCGGCGATCACGGTCCTCGACAACGCCATGCGTGCCGGCATCACGACCGACGACATCCGCCTGCGTCTCGGGCTGTATTTGGCGGAAAGCCGCACGGATGTGCCGCGCGCCATCGAGGTCCTGCGCACACTGCCCGACGAAGATACGGAAGGACTCAATGCGCTTGGCGTGGCCTACGGTGCGGCCGAGCGGTGGGACGATGCCATCGCGGCGTTTCAGAAGATCCTGAACGTGGACGCGGGCAACGCACTTGCGATGCAGAACATCGCAGCCATGCACCTGAGCGCCAACAACCTCACCGCCGCCGAGCAGTTTGCCCGCCGTGCCATCGATCGCGATCCACAACTCGCCAAAGCCCACACCACACTTGGGGTCGTGTTTGCGCGCAGTCGCAGGCTCGATCAGGCAGCCGCCTCGTGGACACGCGCGGTCGAACTGGATTCCACGGAGTTTGACGCGATGTACAACCTGGTGATCCTGCTCGCGGAGTCAGGACGCATCGGAGAGGCACGTCGATACGCCCAGCAGTTCGTCAACACGGCGCCGCGTGCGGCCTACGCGCGAGAAGTCGAACAGCTCAGCGCGCTGCTACGGTGATGTTCGACACCACCGACCCGACGGCATCTGCACCAACGATCACTCGCGCGCGAAGCACGTAGCGACCGGACTCGAGCAGGTCGGCGGCGAACTCGGTGGCCGCGCGCCACACCCCCTGAGTCTCCCGCGGCGTCACGATGCGTTCGTCGAGGGGATCGCGCTCACCGGCTTTTGTGACGGTCAGTTCCACCTGCACCGTGTCCATGGATACGCCTGACGCGGGGGGATAGAGTTCAAGCTCCGCCCGGACACCTGTCGCCGTCGCCGGCACGCTATCAAGTGCCATGAGCTGCGGCCGGCCCTGATCGTCCACCCATGCCACGAGAAGGTCGCTGGCGGTGAACGGGCCGACGGTGAGCAGTGACGCGTCGAGTTCGGTGGCCACCGCACCAAGCGCGCCTTCCGCATCGGCCACCGCCACGCGCAACGCGTACGAACCGGGCGCGAGCGGGACACCAAATGTTGCCGGCACCACGCCAGTCGCCCGCTCCATGACCAGACGGCCACTGGTCATCGTGGCACCGGCGGTCGTGGCGTCGCTCGATGGCAGCACCCCAAACATCGTCGTCAGCGGCCCGCGCAGTTCACCTCCAGGCGACCCTGCCGCCAGGTTGATGGTGACTTCCACTTTGGCCGGGTCGGTCGGGGCACGCCGGAGCAACGTCGCCACGCGCAGCGGCACTGCGCCGTGCTGCTGGCCTGACGACAGCACCTCGGTCAGCCTGTCGTCGATACTCTTGGGCTTTTCCGGTTCCACCGGCGTCGGTTCGGGCACGAGTGAATGTCTGCTGACGTAGACCGACGCGCCTGGGTGTTTCACCGACGCATCAACCGCCAGTTCCTGCCCCACGGCGAGACCGGCCGGCAGTTCCACACCAAGCCGGTAAATCGCTGCGCTGGCGGTGCGCACACGTTCGAAAAACGGCATGGGATCGCCGACCACACGATAAAACTGCCCGCCCAGCATAGTGGCCGCGGTCTGCAGACCGTCGAGCAGCAGGCGCTGATCCTCGAGCCGACGCTGCGGCGCGCCGATGTCCGAGCGTCGAATGTTGGTCGACTCGGCCCGTACCGGTTGAATCGGCTCGGTTGCCTGATCGTCCACATGCATGTCGTGCTCTTCCATGAGCACGCTGACCTGAACACCCGCACGCGCTGCTGCGGCAGCCACGGGCTTGAAGGCGTCGGCTTCACGCCCCAGCGTGAGGCCATCAGAGAGAATCACAAGGTGCCGAATGCCGGTGGCCGTCCCCATGGCAGCGATCACAGCCTCGAACGCGCTGAGCTGACTCGCGCGGATCTGCTTGGCCTGAGCCGCCAGGATGCGCGCGTCCCGTTGAATTCCGGCAGCGCAGTCATCATTGGCGATGACAACGTCGAGCACCTGGCCATCAATGGCGGTCGCGTCGCCGCCGAAGCACGCGGTCACGATGGCATCCTTCAGTTCCGCCGCGCTCCCCTGGTCTATGCGCACTGCCTGGCCCAGACCGACCGGCGTAAACCCGCCCTGTCCCATCACCTGAAACGAGCCAAGACTGATCGCGCTGCCGCTGATCCTGGCCAGAGCATCGAGAACCGGCTTTCGGTCCAGCGTCGGCTGTGTGGCCTCGCCTGGCGCCGAGGTGTGCACCACGCCGACGGGATCAGCGGCCGGCACCGAGGCCACAAATTCGCGCGCGGCCTTGAGCAACCGCTGCCCGCGTGTCGGTGGGATGGACAGGTCATCGACCAGGATGACGAACACACGATCCTCACCCTGCGCAGCTCGTGGCCCGGTGATGCCCTCGTTGGAAATGACCTGACGGCCGGCGCGGCCATCCCATGCCGCTGCTTCGGGCACGCTTCCTGGGTCCGACGTGTTTTCGCTGCGTGCCTGCACGTAGCTGAGCGCCTTGATCGGCTGGGGCTTGCCGTTCAGCGTGACCGCGAAGGCGTCGGCCGTGAGACCGGGCACGGGTTTGCCGTCGCCATCAAACACCGCGACATCGACGGTGACCAGCGCCGTGGAGGTCCGAAACGTCGGCGCCTGCTGCTGCGCGCGGAGCAGGGGCGCGAGGCAGACCGCACACGCCAGCGTGACTACCGCCCGGCGCGACGACCTCATGGTCAGTACACGCCGCCGCGAATGGGCTCGAGCGGCGGGAGTGTCACTGCACGATATCCCTGCCGCGACCGCACCTTGAGTCCGGAGGTCATCGGTTTCACTTCAATCTTCCGGAACGTGCCGTCCATGGTCGGATTGTCGGGCTGATATCCGATCACGTAGTAGGTGCTGGTATCACGCACGACCATGTTGAACGCGCGCGAGATGTCATCGATGTTCTTCAACCGGAGTCCGCCGGTCGCCGAGGTCAGGATCGCGGGCGCATCCTCGCCCGTATCCCAGGCGGTCGAGCGGGCCGCGGATGCCATGAGGACGTCCGGCGTGGCGCTCGGAGACCCAACCAGCCCGCGGGTATCGATGTTGTAGATGACCGTTCCGGCCCTGGCGGCCTCGGCAGCGATGGTCACCAGGTCGGTACGCGACTCTTCGACGTAGAAACCTTCCGAGAGAAACACCACCGTCTTGCGACCGGGAATCCGCGCAAGCCGATTGACGACATAACGAAGGTTCTGCATCGTGTTCGACGTCAGGATGCGCGCCTGCCGGACGTAGAGGCGGGCCTTCTGCTGGATCAGGTTCTCGACCTGATTCAGGCCGCCGTTGAGGTTGCAGTTGAAGGGGTCGTCACGACAGACCTGCTCGCCGACCCGCTTGACGACTTCGATCGACCCTTCCGCGATCCGCATGGCGTCGATTTCGCCAGGGATACGCGGGAACTCACGGAACGTCGCCAGGAGCGCCTGACGCGTTTCGAACCCCGGTCGCACGGCGTGGATCGCACCCACTAGTTCGGCGCGGCTCGTCGTCAGGCGGCTGTTGTGCATCTGGCTGTTGTGATACACACCGCCGAAGTCGCCGGGTCCGATGTTGTCGCGGATGAAGCGCTCGGCGCCGACCTTGGCGCGCTGGAGCCCTTCCGTATCCATGTGTGCTTCGTCAAAAAGCACGACAAAAATGCGCCGAGCCCTGTCTTCGGGCGCAACCACCTGATCACCCGTCACAGGGAACGGCTGGCCACCCCGCTCGTGCGCCACCATGTAGAACTGTTCGATCTTCTGGGGACGGCCGTCCTCGAAAATCTGGATATCGTCAGCGGTCAAGCCGGGCACAAATTCGCCCTGCCGATCCTGGATGACCACGTCGACTTCGACCAGCGATGTCGACGCCTTGAACGTGAGTTGTTGCTGCGTCCTGACCGTGGACGGCAGGCACAACACCGCGAGGCCGAGGCAGATCCCGATTCGCGTCAGTGTCATAAGGCTGTTGGGACGACGATCTTACTCCTGCGACGCCCCAAAAGAAATCGGCCCGGAGGGGGAAACCCCCTCCGGGCCGCAGTGTGTGCCGGACCCGTCCTAGAACGAGAACGTCGCGCCGACGCGGAAGATCCGCGGCGGAATGATGGAGCTGATGCGCTCCGCCGGGATGACCGGGTTGCTCGTCGAGCCGAGCAGGCTGAGGTTGTTGCTCGAGTAGCCGGAGATCAGGTCGGAGTTCAGGATGTTGAAGCCGTCAAACATCACCTTCAGCCGATTCTGGCCGCCGCGGAACGTGAACGTCTTGTGGATGCCCATGTCCCAGATCGCCTGACGTTCGAACCGCACGTTGCCGGTCTTCTCGAAGTTCAGCGTGCTGTAGTTGATCGTGGACGCCGCCGTTGCGCCCGTCACCACGTTCACCGCCGTGCCCAGCGGCTGCACGCCGGGGCCATTGATGGACATGTTGCGGATGCCGCCGTCGTTGATGTTCAGGTTCGTCGACGCCATGATGCCCCACGGCAGGTCATAACTGCCGTTGAACTTGATCAGGTAGCGCGCGATCGAGTTGAACCCGTCGAAGTACTCGTTCCCCGTGGGGTTGTTGAGCGCACCCAGTGGACCGGTGTAGTCGTTACGAGTCTGAATCGTGACCGCCACGTTGGCCTGCCACTTGTCGCTGTAGCGCTTGTTCATCGTAAAGTCGACGCCCTTGTAGGACTCGTAGCTCAACCGGGTCAACGTAATGCCCGTCGTGCCGGTCGGGCGGAGCGTGCCAGCGGGGATGATGTAGTAGTTCGCGCTCAACCCCGTCGTCGCGTCCGTGTGCGTCAGCGGACCGCTGTAGAGCTGCAGGTCGTAGCCGGCCGTGCCGGGCTGGTAGCCGATCTGGAAGCCCGCGGTGCCGTTATCGTACCGACGGTAGATGAAGTCGGCGCCAACCGCCAGGTTACCGATCAGCTCGCGCTGGACGCCCAGCGTCACTTCGCGAGTGCGGCCGATCTTCGCGCTCTTGTCGACCGCGTTCTGCCCGGGCGCGAGGACGCCCGTGGTCAGGTCGAACCGCGAGGTGTTCGAGTTCGGCGTGCCGATCAGCTCATTCGACTGAATGTAGCCATCGCGGTTTGCGTCGGTCCAGCAGGGGGCATTGGCCGCCGTGCTGCAGGCACCGCTGTTCTGGTTGTTGCCCCACGTCAGGGTCACACCACCGAGGCTGCTGAACGCATTGGCCAGGGTGATCTTCGTGGCGTAGTAGTAGGAACCGCTCGCCTTGAGCACGGTCTTGCCGTTGCCCGTCAGGTCGTAGGTCAGCGACACGCGCGGCGACAGGTTGCCAAACGGCTGAATCTCTTCCACCTGTCCGGTAATCGCGCTGATGCCCGACGACGTTTCGCCTTCACACTGCGACGGCAGCATGTTCGGCACGATCGGGTTCTCGGGCACGCAGCCACCCAGCCACTTCGACTGCTGCCAGTCGTAGCGCAGGCCGGCGTTCACGCGCAGGCGGCCGCGCGAGTACGAGTCCTGAATGTAGCCGCTCCACATCCACCAGTCGTTGTTGGTCAGCGAGTCACGCGTCAGGACCGCCGAGTAGGGCACCAGGCCGGCCGCCGAACCCACCGGCACGTACGTCTTGCCGTCGAGGCAGTTGTTGAGCGAGTTGCCCACACACTGCACCGTCGCACGGCCGCCGCCGCTGATGTGGTTGTAGGTCAGGATCGGATTCTTGCGGTAGCCCGCACCGAACTTGAACGAGTGGTCACCACCCAGCACGTTGGTCACGAAGTAGGTGCCATCCGTCTTGAACTCATGCGACGGACGCACCGTCGTGTAGCTGTTGCCCAGCGAGCGGCTCTGGTTGCCCGTCGTGCGGATCGTCTGGGGCTGGATGTTGAACAGGCAGTCCGGATTCGCCGTCTGCGGATAGGACGACAGCGCCGCCTGTCCGGTGTACTTGGTCAGACCGCAGATCTCCGGCGAGATCGCGTCCTGGTAGTCGAGGTAGAAACCACCCTTGACGTAGGTGTACATCGTGTTGAACACGAGGCGGTCGTTGGCGATCCACGTGTGCGTCAGCTGATGGGTCGGCAGCGGGAAGTACTTCAGCCAGATGTCCGACGTCTGCTTGGTGACCGCTTCCAGTTCCGTCGTATCCGACGCGCCGCGCGCGTTGCGGTACTTGTTGTCCGAGATGAACAGGTACTGGAACTTGTTCGCCGCGTTCAGCTGGAAGTTGATCTTGCCCTGCTTGTTCTTGATGACCGTCTTGTCACCCTTGAGGCAGTCCTTGATCGACGACAGGTCGCCATAGGAGATCGACCCGAGCAGCGAACCGGCGCGCTGCGAGTCGGCATAGCCGTTACAGACATCGCTCTTGGCGCGATCGAAGAAGTTCACGACGCCCGCGTTGATGTCCTGCTTGTCGAGCGCCACCCACCACCAGAGGCGGTTCTTCACCAGCGGACCGCCGTATTCGCCGGAGATGTTGTAGATCTTGAACACCGGCGCGCCCGAGAGGAAGCCGGTCGTGCCGCGCTTGAAGTAGGCTTCGGAGACGTTGTTCGCCTGGAACTTGTCGTTCTGGAACGTGCCGACCACCGAGCCCTTGAACACGTTGCTGCCCGACTTGGTCACCAGGTTGATCGACAGGCCCGACGACTGCACCGACACGTCGCCGCCGCCGTTGGTCACCGAGATCTGCTCGAACGAGTCGAAGTTGTAATACATCGCCGACGAGTTCGACGACAGGTCCGTCATCGACCCGCCTTCCAGGTTCCACTGCACCGACGCGCTCGTGCCGCGCGAGCTCAGGCCGACCTGCTGACCCGACGACGAACCACCGACGTTGAGACCGGCCTGCACGCCCGGCGTCATGTTGATGATCTGCCAGGGATCGCGCGCGGTCGGAATCTTCTCGAGAATGTCCGCCGTGAAGGTCGCACCCGTGGTCGTCTTCTTGGTGTCGACGACGGGGGCCGCGGCCGAGACGGTCACTTCTTCCGTCATCGCACCAACTTCCATCGTCGCGTTGATTTCGGCGTTGAAGCCCGAGGTCACAGGCACGTTCTGCCGCGACACGCGCTTGAAGCCGGTCAATTCAAACGTCACCGTGTAGTTGCCGATCGGCACCACCGGGAACTGATAGGCGCCCGACTCCGTCGTCACCTGCGTCAACGGCTGCTGCAGTGCTCCACCGGAGACCGTCACCGTCACGCCCGGCAGCACGCCGCCGGACGAGTCTGTTGCCTTACCGAAGATCGAGCCAATCGCCTGGGCGTTGGCCGATCCTGCCGTCATGCCAATCATGGCGGCGACGAGCAGCATTCCTCGCAACACTCGCGTCATTCCATCTCCTCCATCCACGTCACACGCTTCGTTGCTCGCATACACGGGTGTGGCCTTGGGGACCGGTGTTCCGGTCCGGACGGGATCAACAACCGCGCAACGAGGGTGCTGCATCCTATGTTTAGGGGAGGGATAACGTCAAGCAAATCGCTTGCCAATACTCCCAAGGGGGTATCGGTATGATTGACGAACCGTGCAACGACGTGAACGATTCCGAGACGTGACCAGACAACGCTCCGCGCAGTCCTCGCCGAACCCTGTGACGAACGGTGATCGAGTTCAGCCACCGTGGCGGTCGATAGCGGCCGTCGTGCTCGCGGCTCTGGCCGTAAAGCTGACCATCCTGTTCCAGCTGGCAGACCACCCGCTTCTTGGTGAACAGAGCGGACTCGACACGACGGCCTACGCCGAACTCGCGCGGCGCGTGGTCGCCGGCGATCTGGGCCTGGGACCAGGTGTGTATTACCTGTCGCCGCTCTACATCTACTTTCTCGCCACATGGCTGGCCATCGGGGATTCGTTGACGCTTGCACGAGTGGTGCAGGTGATCCTGGGCGCGCTAGCTGTCGGCGCGATTTGGCAGATGACGGACTGGTGGCGCGGCCGGCAGGCCGCATGGATCGCCTCCGGTGTGGCGATTGCCACCGGCGTCGTGACGTTCTACGAAGTCGTGATCCTGCAGGCGGCGCTGGATACGGCCCTTACCGCCGCTGTGCTCCTGGCACTGGCGGCTGCCCTGCGATCCGGCCAACCGACACTGTACGGCCTTGCGGGAGGTGCGCTTGGTCTTGCGGCACTCAATCGCCCCAACTTCCTGCTGGTCATTGCGGGTCTCACGGTGCTGCTGTTGATAGTGAAACGCGCAAAGCCGGCGGCGTTGCTCATCGCCGGCGCCGCCCTCGCCTGCGCACCGGTGGCGATTCGCAACGGACTCGTCGCGGGTGAATGGTTGTCGGTCTCCTCCCATGGCGGATTGAACCTCTACATCGGCAACTCGCCTCAGGCGACGGGCTTCTATGTCCCGGTGCCCGGTGTCACGCCAAGCATCGCCGGACAGGCGCGGGACACACGCGAGGTGGCCGGTCGCGCGCTCGGCCGCGAGGTCACCGATGCGGAGGCCTCCGACTACTTCCGTGATCAGGCACTGACCTGGATGCGGGAACATCCTCTCGATGCGGGAGCGCTCTTCGTCAAGAAGTTCCTCTACACCTTCCACGCCAGGTACGTCGCGTTACCGCACTCCTATCCCTTTTATGTGCATGACACCGACGCCTGGTTGCGGTTTCTGCCGTTCGGGCCGTGGATCGTCATACCGCTCGGACTGGTGGGACTGGGCCTGCTGGTGATGCAGCAGCGCAACACAACGACAGCTCTCTGGGTGTCGTTCGTGCCGATGTACGCCGGCGCCGTCGCTGTGTTTTTTGTGGCGGACCGGTATCGACTTCCGCTGCTCGTCCCGATGTGTGTCGGCGCAGGCATCACCCTCGATGCGCTGCTGGTGGCCGTGCGCGAACAACGATGGCGTTCTGCCGCCGTGCCCGTCGTCGCCGGAATCGTGTTGCTGGTCGCTGTGAACCTGCCGTCGCCACTCAACGAGGGCCGCTGGGCGGAAGGACTCAAACTGGCACAGCGGTACGCCATCCTCAACGACGATGCGGCAGCGCGTGCGTGGGTGGACCGCCTGGCGCCCGACGCGACGCCGCCCGGCACCGCGCATCACATGGTCGGCCGGCAATACCTCGCCGACGGCAAACCCGATCGCGCAATCGGGTACCTGCGCGATGCCGTTGCCATGGGCCTGGGACATCCGCAGGTCCTGGGTGACCTGGCCACCGCCGCGCAGCAGATCGGCGAGAGTCGCGAAGCCTTGGCGACACTGCGCACGATTGAACCGTCAAGCCGGGAGACGCCCGACTTCTGGTTGAAGATGGGTCGCCTCGGCGCGCTGCTGCAGTCGCCGGTGGACGCCGAGCCGTTCTTCCGGCACGCCGTTACGATGACGCCGGACAATGCGGATGCACGGCTCCAGTTCGGCGTAAATCTCGTGGTGCAGCAGAAGATTCCCGAAGGCCGCGAGCAACTCGCCGCCGCCGTCGCTCAGGATCCGCGAATGGCTGATGCCCTCGCGTACCTGGCGTACTGCGAAGCGACGCTGGGTGATGTGGACGCTGCGCGGCGCCACGCCGATGCGGCACTTGCGATTGATCCAGCACATCCGATCGCGCGCCAGGTCAAGGCAGCGATTTCAGGTCCGACGGGTCCGTAAAAAAGAACCGGCCCGGAGGGAAGATTGGACTCTCCCCTCCGGGCCGCAGTGAGCAGGACCCGTTGGACCTGTTGGATCCGTCCTAGAACGAGAACGTCGCGCCGATGCGGAAGATCCGCGGCGGCAGGATCGTGCTGATGCGCTCGGACGGCTTGGTCGGATTGCTGGTCGTGCCGAGTGTGCTGATGTTGTTGCTCGAGTAGCTCAGGATGTCATCCGCGTTGAGGATGTTGAAGCCGTCGAGCATGATCTTCAGCCGGTTCTGGCCGCCACGGAACGTGAAGGTCTTGTGCACGCCGATGTCCCAGAGCATGTTGCGCTCAAAGCGGGTCGTGCCACGTTCCTGGAAGTTCAGTGAGTTGTACGAAATTGTCGTCGGGTTGCCGGCTGCGTTGACGCCGCCGTACACCTGGCCCGGACCATTGATGCTCAACGTGCGGATGCCGCCATCGTTTATGTTCAGGTTGGTCGACGCCATCACGCCCCACGGCAGGTCATAACTGCCGTTGAACTTGATCAGGTACCGCGCGATGCCGTTGGTGCCTTCGCTCAGGTCGACACCAGTCGGGTTGACGAAGCTTCCGGTCGGCTGGAAGTCGTTGCGGGTCTGAATCGTGACCGCCACGTTCGCCTGCCACCGGTCGCTGTAGCGCTTGGTCAGGGTGAAGTCCACGCCCTTGTAGTCCTGATAGCTCAGGCTCGTCATCGTGATCGTTCCGACGCCGGACGGCCGCATCGCGCCCTGCTGGATCACGTAGTACTGCGCGCTCTGGCCCGACAGGGGATCCGTGTAGGTCAGCGGTCCCGTGTAGATGGACGACAGCGGGAAGCCCGCCGCTCCCGGCTGGTATCCGATCGTGTAACCCGCCGTGCCGTGGTCGTACCGGCGGTAGATCATGTCCGCGCCGACCGCAAGGTTGCCGATCAGTTCGCGCTGGAGGCCAACCGTCACCTCACGCGTGCGACCGATCTTGGCGCTCTTGTCGACGTTGCTGCCGGCGGGCGTCCGCAGGCCGGTCGTCAGATCGAACAGCGACGTGCTGACCGACGGCGTCCCCAGCAGTTCGTTGCGCTGAATGAAGCCGTCCATGTTGGCATCGGTCCAGCAGGATGCGCCCGCAGTCGTGCTGCAGCGGCCACTGGTCGGGTTGGCACCCCACGTCAGCGTGACCGCGCCGAGGCTGCTCAGGTTGTTCGCCAGCGTGATCTTCGTCGCGTAGTAGTAGGAACCCGACGCCTTGAGCACGGTCTTGCCGTTGCCCGTCAGGTCATACGTGACCGACACACGCGGCGAGAAGTTGCCGAACGGCTGCAGCTCTTCGACCTGGCCCGTAATCGGGCTGACACCCGACGACGTCGCGTCTTCACACTGCGAGGGCAGCAGATCCGGCACGATGGGGTTGGCCGGCACACAGCCGCCCAGCCACTTGGACTGCTGCCAGTCGTACCGCAGGCCGGCGTTGACGCGCAGACGACCGCGCGAGAACGAATCCTGCAGGTACGCCGACCACATCCACCAGTCGTTGTTGATCAGCTGATCGCGCGTCACCTGTGCCTGATAGGGGACCAGGCCGGGCGCCGTGGACCCATCCACGGGCACATACGTGCGACCGTCGCCGCAGTTGGCGAGTGCGTTGCCGCGGCATTGCACGTTTGCGCGGCCGCCGCCCGAAATGTGCTGATAGGTCAGGATCGGGTTCTTGCGGTAGCCCGCGCCGAACTTGAATGAGTGGTCACCACCCAGCACGTTGGTCAGGAAGTACGTGCCGTCCGTCTTGAACTCGTGCGACGGACGCACCGTCTGGTAGCTGTTACCCAGCGAGCGGCTCTGGTTACCCGTCGTGCGAATCGTCTGCGGCTGCACGTTGAACATGCAGTCCGGGTTACCGGCCTGCGGGTAGCCCGACAGTTCCGTCGCGCCCGTGTACTTGGTCAGGCCACAGATGTCCGGCGAGATCGAGTCCTGATAGTCGAGGTAGAACCCGCCCTTGACGTAGGTGTACATCGTGTTGAACACCAGCCGGTCATTGGCAATCCACGTGTGCGTCAGCTGGTGCGTCGGCAGGGGGAAGTACTTCAGCCAGAAGTCCGACGTCTGCTTGGTGACCGCTTCCAGTTCCGTCGTATCCGACGCGCCACGCGCGTTGCGGTACTTGTTGTCCGAGATGAAGAGGTACTGGAACTTGTTCGCCGCGTTCAACTGGAAGTTCAGCTTGCCCTGTTTGTTCTTGATCACGGTCTGGTCGTTCTTCAGACAGTCCTTGATGGACTTCAGGTCGCCGTAGCTGATCGAGCTCAGCAGGGAACCGGCGCGCTGCGAGTCCGCGTAGCTGTTGCACACGTCACTCTGGGCGCGATCGAAGAAGTTGACGACGCCGACGTTGATGTCCTGGCGGTCAAGCGCCACCCACCACCACACACGGTTACGCACGAGCGGACCGCCGTACTCACCGGACACGTTGTAGATCTTGAACACCGGGGCACCTGACAGGAAGCCGGACGCGCCGCGGTTGAAGTACTCCTCCGACACGTTGTTGTTCTGGAACTTGTCGTTCTGGAACGTGCCGACCACCGAGCCCTTGAACACGTTGCTGCCCGACTTGGTCACGATGTTGATCGACAGGCCCGACGACTGCACCGAGACGTCGCCGCCGCCGTTGGTCACCGAGATCTGCTCGAACGAGTCGAAGTTGTAGTACATCGCCGACGAGTTCGACGACAGGTCGGTCATCGACCCGCCTTCCAGGTTCCACTGCACCGACGCGCTCGTGCCGCGCGAGGCCAGGCCGACCTGCTGGCCCGAGGACGAACCACCCACGTTGAGACCGGCCTGCACGCCCGGCGTCATGTTGATGATCTGCCACGGGTCACGCGCCGACGGGATCTTCTCGAGGATGTCCGCCGTAAAGGTGGCGCCCGTGGTCGTCTTCTTCGTGTCGACCACAGGGGCGGCGGCCGAAACGGTCACTTCTTCCGTCATCGCGCCGACTTCCATCAACGCGTTGATTTCGGCGTTGAAGCCCGAGGTCACGGGCACATTCTGCCGCGACACGCGCTTGAAGCCGCTCAGTTCAAACGTCACCGTGTAGTTGCCAATCGGCACGACCGGGAACTGATAGGCGCCCGATTCCGTGGTCACCTGCGTCAACGGCTGCTGCAGGGCGCCGCCGGAAACCGTCACCGTCACGCCCGGCAGCACGCCGCCGGACGAGTCTGTGGCCTTACCAAAAATCGACCCAATCGCCTGGGCGTTGGCCGATCCCGCCGTCAGCCCCAGCAGGGCTGTACCGAGCAGTAGTCCTCGCAACACTCGCGTCATTCCTTGCTCCTCCTCCGTTACCCACGGGAACGACCCCGCGGGTGGCTCGCCTCCGTGCACGTGCACCGCTGGCGGGCAAACCGCCGGACGGTTTCGGACACGGGTGAGTGGGCGGAATCCTAGGCTGGATACTATAGGGGAGTCAAGCAATGTGATTTGGCATACGCCAGCTGGAGTAGGTGGACGGTATGCCGGAGGCCTCCGATCCACGACCGTACAGACGAACGGCCCGGGGGGATCCCCCCGGGCCGCAGTGTAGGCTAACTCGTGTTTTTAGAACGAGATAGTGGCACCGACGCGAAAAATGCGCGGCGGCAGGATCGAGTTGATCCGCTGCGACGGTGGAATCGGGTTGCTCGTCGTGCCGAGCGTGCTGATGTTGTTGCTCGAGTAGCTCAGCACCGGAGCGGCATTCAGGATGTTGAATCCATCCAGCATCAGCTTCAGCCGGGTCTGACCGCCCCGGAACGTGAAGGTCTTGTGGATCCCCATGTCCCAGAGTACCGTGCGCTCAAATCGGGTCGTGCCGCGCTCCTGGAACGTCAGCGTGCCGTAATTGATCGTCGTGGGATTGCCGGCGGAGTTCACGCCGCCGTACACCTGACCGGGCCCGTTGATCGACAGTGTGCGAATGCCGCCGTCGTTGATGTTCAGGTTGGTCGACGCCATCACGCCCCACGGCAGGTCATAACTGCCGTTGAACTTGATCAGGTATCGGGCAATGCCGTTGGTGCCTTCCGTGAACTCGATGCCCGTCGGGTTGACATAGCCACCCAGCGGTTGGTAGTCGTTGCGCGTCTGGAGGGTGATCGCGACGTTTGCCTGCCACCGATCGCTGTAGCGCTTCGACAGTGTGAGGTCCACGCCGCGATACGACTGATAGTTCAGGTTGGTCATCGTGATCGATCCGACACCGGACGGGCGGCTGGCACCCTGCTGGATGACGTAGTAGGGGGCCGAGTTGCCCGAGAGCGGATCGGTATACGTCAGCGGTCCCGTGTAGATCGACGACAGCGGGAAACCCGCCGCGCCCGGCTGGTAGCCGATCGTGTACGAGGCGGTGCCATGGTCGTACCGACGGTAGATGAAGTCGGCGCCGATCGCCATGTTCGCGATCAGCTCACGCTGCAGGCCGAGGGTCACCTCACGTGTGCGGCCGATCTTGGCACTCTTGTCCACGTTGCTGCCGGCCGACGTGCGCAGACCGGTGGCCGGGTCATACGCCGACGTGCTCGCGCTGGGGGTGCCAATCAGCTCGTTGCGCTGAATGAAGCCGTCCATGTTGGCGTCGTTCCAGCACGACGCGCCCGCCGACGTGGAGCACGCGCCACTGGTCGGGTTGGATCCCCAGGTCAACGTCACAGCTCCCAGGCTGCTGAGTGCGTTGGCGAGTGTGATCTTCGTCGCGTAGTAGTACGAACCCGACGCCTTGAGCACGGTCTTGCCGTTGCCCGTCAGGTCATAGGTGATCGACATGCGCGGCGAGAAGTTGCCGAAGGGCTGCAGCTCCTCGACCTGTCCGGTAATCGGGCTCAGACCAGACGACGTCTCGTCTTCGCACTGCGAGGGGAGCAGGTCCAGCACGATGGGGTTGGCCGGCACACAACCGCCCAGCCACTTCGACTGCTGCCAGTCGTACCGGAGACCGGCATTCACACGCAGACGCCCGCGCGAGTAGGAATCCTGCAGGTAGCCGCTCCACATCCACCAGTCGTTGTTCACCAGGTTGGAGCGACGCAGTTCTGCGCGGTACGGCACGAGTCCCGGTGCGGTCGAACCGGCCACCGGCACGTACGTCACGCCATCGCCGCAATTGGCCAGCGAGTTGCCTCGGCACTGGACGAGTGCACGACCACCGCCGCTGTAGTGCGAGTACGTCGTGATCGGATTGTTGCGGTAACCCGCGCCGAACTTGAGCGAGTGGTCGCCGCCCAACACGCCGGTCAGGAAATACGTCGCGTCGGTCTTGATTTCCAGCGACGGGCGCACCGTCTGGTAGCTGTTGTTCAACGACCGGGACAGGTTGCCGGTCGTTCGGATCTGCTGCTGCTGAATATTGAACATGCAGTCCGGGTTGGCCGATTGTGGATACCCCGACATCTCCGTGGCGCCGGTGTACTTGGTGAGGCCGCAGATCTCCGGCGAGATCGAGTCCTGGTAGTCGAGGTAGAAGCCCCCGGCCACCTTCGTCAACATCGTGTTGAACACCAGACGGTCGTTGGCGATCCACGTGTGCGTCAGCTGGTGTGTCGGCAGCGGAAAGTACTTCAGCCAGAAATCCGACGTCTGCTTGGTGACCGCTTCCAGCTCGGTGCTGTCCGAGGCGCCGCGCGCATTGCGGTACTTGTTGTCCGAGATGAACAGGTACTGGAACTTGTTCGCGGCATTCAGCTGGAAGTTCAGCTTGCCCTGCTTGTTCTTGATGATCGTCGTGTCGGCCTTGAGGCAGTCCTGCACCTTGGTGAGGTCGCCGTACGAGATGGAGCCCAGGAGCGTGCCCGACCGCTGGGCGTCCGCGTAGCCGTTGCAGAGGTCGCTCTTGGTGCGGTCGAAGAAGTTGACAACGCCGACGTTGATGTCCTGACGGTCGAGCGCCACCCACCACCACAGGCGGTTGCGCACCAGCGGACCGCCGTATTCACCGGAGATGTTGTAGATACGCTTGACCGGCGCGCCCGACAGGAAGCCACCCGACCCGCGGGAGAACTGATCCTCGGACACGTTGTTGGTCTGCATCGCGTCGTTCTGGAACGTGCCCACCAGCGAGCCCTTGAACACGTTGCTGCCCGACTTGGTCACCAGGTTGATCGACAGACCCGACGACTGCACCGACACGTCGCCGCCGCCGTTGGTCACCGAGATCTGCTCGAACGAGTCGAAGTTGTAGTACATCGCCGACGAGTTCGACGACAGGTCGGTCATCGACCCGCCTTCCAGGTTCCACTGCACCGACGCGCCAGTGCCGCGCGACTGCAACCCGACCTGCTGGCCCGATGATGAACCGCCGACGTTGAGGCCGGCCTGCACGCCCGGCGTCATGTTGATGATCTGCCACGGGTCACGCGCGGACGGAATCTTCTCGAGGATGTCCGCCGTGAAGGTCGCACCGGTGGTCGTCTTCTTCGTGTCGACGACCGGCGCTGCGGCCGACACCGTGACTTCTTCTGTCAGTGAGCCGACTTCCATCGCCGCATTGATCTCGGCGTTGAAGCCGGAACTGACCGGCACGTTCTGCCGCGTGACCTTCTTGAATCCGCTCAGCTCGAACGTCACCGTGTAGTTGCCAATCGGCACTCGCGGAAACTGATAGGCGCCCGACGCGGTCGTCACCTGCGTGAGCGGCTGCTGCAAACCGGTGCCCGTGACCGTGACGGTCACGCCCGGCAGCACGCCGCCGGACGAGTCTGTGGCCTTGCCAAAGATGGACCCAATCGCCTGGGCCCTCGCCGTGCCGGCCGTGGCAAACACCAGCAGTGTTGCCATGGCCAACGCGTATGTGGCCTTTTTCATCTGGTTCTCCTCCATTCCTCATTGCCCGAAACACGCCACTTGCCCCAGACGCGGTCACGCAGGGATCACCACGTCCGGGAAAGAGCAGCACTCGTAAGGTGTCGGATACTCTACCCCAGTTAATAGGCATGTCAACGTCTTTTGTTTTCAAGTATTTACAGTAATCAAGTATCCAATAATTGCCTGAGACCGATCTCCAGTCTTACCTGTCCACATCCGGAATCTGCCCTAGGGGATACTCAAATCCATGCCTCGCAACACGCGTCTTGGCCTGCTCGCGGTACTGCTGACTGGCCTGGCCGCCGCCTTCTGGTGGTACAGGCCCGTGCAGACCGGGCCGATCATCCTGATCTCGATTGACACCTTGCGCGCCGATCGCCTGCCGGTCTACGGCTACACCACCGGCCACACGCCAGCGCTTGACGCCTTCGCCCGGGAATCCGTGGTTTTTGATCGGGCCTACGCCCACGCACCACAAACCCTGCCGTCACACGCCTCGATGCTGACGGGACAACTGCCCTTCACCCACGGCGTGCGCGACAACCTCGGCTTTGTGCTCGACGACAAGGCGTCCACCCTGCAGGAAGCGCTCGGCACCAGCGGATTCGCGACGGCCGGCTTCGTGTCGTCATACGTGCTGCGCCCGGATACCGGCATCGCACAAGGTTTTGCCACCTACGACGCACAGCTGCCGGCGGCCGCCTCCGACCGCTCGCCCGGCCAGGTCCAGCGGCCCGGCGGCGACACGCTGAATGCATTCGTGCGCTGGCTCAACACCGCGACAACACCGCGCGCGTTCGTCTTCTTCCACATCTACGAACCACATAAGCCCTACGCGCCCCCGCCGGAGTTCCAGACCGGAGATCCGTACGACGGCGAAGTCTCGGCCAGCGACCAGATCGTCGCCCGCCTGTTTGACGCCCTGCGCAAAAAGGACTGGTACGACACCGCCACCATCATCGTCACGGCCGACCACGGCGAAGGATTGGGGGATCACGGCGAAGAGGAGCATGGCCTGTTCCTCTACGACGAAGTCATGCGTGTGCCGATGCTCATCAAACAACCAGGCGGACGTGGAGGCGGGACGCGAGTGTCCACGCCGATCCAGCACATCGATCTGATGCCGACACTGCTGGCCACCGCAGGACTGGCGACACCCGCAGGACTGCCCGGACGTGATCTGACACCGCTGCTGGCGGGAACGGGCACGATTGCGCCACAGGGGATTTATGCCGAAGCGCTGTACGCGAGGTATCACTTCGGCTGGAGTGAACTGACCTCGCTCACCGATGAACGGTACCGGTACATCCGCGCACCGCGCGAAGAACTCTACGACCTCGAACAGGATCCAGACGAACGCGTCAATCTCGCGCCGGAACGCTCGAGCGTCACCGCCGCGCTACGGTCCGCACTGACCACACTCACGGCCGGTGCCGCCATCACGGCGCCCTCAGCAGTGAGCGAGGCGGACCGGCAGCGCCTCGCCGCGCTGGGCTACGTGGGCACACAGTCATCGACAACGCCGGCGGCCGGCAGCACACTGCCCGACCCCAAGGACAAAGCGGCCGTCCTGCAGCAATACCGCGCGGCAGTCGATGCGCTCAGCGCACAGCGCTTCGACGAGGGCGCCCGCCTGCTGCGCGCCATCCTTGATTCCGACCCGGACATGACGGACGTGTGGTCGCAGTACGCCTCAACCCTCGTGCGCCTCGGCCGGCTCGAGGACGCCTACCAGGCGTGGCGCGAGGTGGTCACGCGCAAACCCGACGAACCGTCGGGCCTGCTCGGCGCGGCTGCGGTCCTCGTCGCGTTATCGCGGCTGGACGATGCGCGCACCTATGCGGAGCTGGCGCTGCCGCATGCCCCGGCCGCGGCCCATCAGGCGCTGGCCTCCATCGCCCTCGCACAGGACCAGTTCGAACGGGCACGGCAACACGCGGCACAGGCCGAACAGGCCGACACCACCTTGCCGATGCGCGCGATGGTGGACGGCATCATCCACCATCGCCAAGGCGACTTCGCCGGCGCAGTGCCGCTGTTGCAGGACGCGCGGACGCGGTTTGCGCAACGCCCGATTCAGGCGGCAGACCTCCATTACTACCTGGGTGATGCACTGGCCCGCCTCGAGCGGTATGCCGAAGCGGAGCCGATGCTGCGCGAAGAACTTCGACTTTATCCCCAGAACGCCAGAGCGTGGGCCGGCCTCGCAATGCTTCAGGCCGCGACAGGACGCCTCGCGGAGGCCGAACGCACACTGCGCGCAATGCAGCAGGCCGCGCCTTCACCTGAGACGACCCGCATGGCCAACGATCTTGCGCGGATGTTCGGCCTTGGGCGAATCTAAAACGTGCGTCGACTGATTCTCCCGGGCCTCGTGGTGGCGGTGATGGCGGTGGCCGGATGGTGGTGGCTGCAGCCGCCGGCGTTCCAGCTGTCGACGATGGCCGACCGGAATGTCCTGCTGATCACGATCGACACACTGCGAGCCGACGCGCTGGGCGCGTATGGTGGCCGGGCATCAACACCGACGCTTGACGCGCTGGCAGGTCAGGGCGCGCGTTTTTCGTTTGCCCACGCACATGCCGTTGTCACACTGCCCTCCCACACCAGCCTGCTGACCGGCACCTATCCGTACCAACACGGTGTGCGCGACAACACCGGCTATCGCGTGCCCACTGGCACCACGACGCTGGCCACACGTCTCAAGGCGATGGGATTTGCGACCGGCGCGTTTGTCGGCGCGTTTCCGCTTGATCAACGTTTTGGCCTCAATCAGGGATTCGACACGTACGACGACCGGCTGCCTGAGGCCGGTCCGACGATCGAGTTCGCGCTCCCCGAACGACCGGCCGATCAGGTGGTCAGCGCGGCAACCACGTGGCTCGACGCCCAGTCGGGCCGCTGGTTCGGCTGGGTGCACGTCTTTGACCCCCACGCGCCCTATCGCGCGCCTGAGCCATTTCTTTCGCAGTACGCCGACAACGCCTATGCGGGTGAAGTGGCGTGGGTGGATGGTGCCCTTGCGCCTTTGCTCCAGCGATTGCAGTCTCAACCCCGGCCCACGCTTGTCATCGTCACCGCCGACCACGGCGAGAGCCTCGGCGAACACGGCGAGCTGACACACGGCATCTTTGCGTACGACGCCACGTTGCGGGTGCCGCTGCTGATTGCAGACGTGCAGCCGGGCACGAGCCAGACGCCGCGCGGACGGGTGGTCGACAGCCCTGCGCGCCACATCGACGTCGTCCCAACCGTGCTCGATGCAGTTGGCGCGGCGGTCGACCCGGCGTTGCCGGGCACATCCTTGCGACAGGCCATCGACGGTCGGGGGGATCAAGCGCGCCCGTCGTACTTCGAATCCATGACGACTCACCTCGCGCGTGGCTGGGCTCCGCTGCGTGGTGTTCTCGTGGATCGCGCCAAGTACATCGACCTGCCGATTCCCGAACGGTACGACCTTGCCGGCGATCCGGCAGAACTGCGGAACCTCGCGGCATCAGGAGACCGGGAGACGGAGGTGCTGCTCAATACCCTGCGCACCTTTGACATGGCCCCGCCCGGACAACCGGGGGAAGAAAGTGGCGCAGTGCTCGAACGTTTGCGTGCGCTCGGCTACATCGGCGGGAGCCCGGCGCCCCCGCGTGAGCGGTATACCGACGCCGATGACCCGAAGCGCCTGATCGATCTCGACCGGATGCTGCACGATGCGGGCGAAGCGTACTCCCGCGGACGCGCGCAGGAGGCCATCGATGGTTTTCGCGCGGTCATCGCCAGACGTCCTGACACCGCCGACGCGCACCGGTATCTCGCATTTGTCCTCTGGCAGACCGGCAGGCCAGCCGATGCGATCACGACGCTCGAGCAGGCGCTGGCGCGCGGACTCACACAGCGGGATATCCAACTGAAACTCGGCTTGTACCTCTCGGAGTCCGGCCGGCCCGATCAGGCCATCGCCATCCTTGAAGGCTTTGCCAACGGAGACGCCGAAGTACTCAACGCGCTGGGCATCGCGTATGGCACTGCCGGGCGGACGGATGCCGCCATGCGGACGTTTGCGCGCGCGTTGGAGCTCGATCCAACCAATGCGCTCTCCCATCAGAACATGGCGACGCTGCACCTGCGTGCCGGCCGACTCGAAGCGGCCGAACGCGCGCTGCGGCTCTCACTCGACGCGGATCCCACCCTGGCCGGCGCATGGACCGGTCTCGGCGTCGTGCTCGCCCAACGCGGACAGACAGCCGAAGCACTTGCGGCGTGGCAACGCGCCGTCTCACTGGATCCCCGTGATCTGAATGCGCTGTTCAACCTCACGACGGAGCTGCATGCCGCCGGGCGCAGTGCTGAGGCGCGGCAGTTCGGCGAGCGGTTCCTCGCGGCGGCGCCACCCGCGCTGTTTGCCGCCGACATCGCCCGGGTGCGGGCCCTGCTGCAACGCTGACCTCCCGGCACGCCCAGGGTGCTACAGTCAGGACATGCTCAATATGATGTTGTCGCTCGCCATCGCGGCGGCAGCGCCGGGTCTTGCGACCGTCTCGGCCATGCCTCAGGCATCCGCCCAGACCGTGGTCGTGACGCCAGGCGCTCCGGCGGTGGAGTTCGATCTGCGGCGCCTGAAGGGGCCGCTCGTGCGCCAGCTCGCCTGGTCACCAGACCAGAGCGAGATTTATCTCCAGACGTATGAGGCCAATCGGGACGCCAGCGTCAAGCAGACGTTCCACTATCTCCTCCCGGCCAAGGGTGGCGAACCGAAACAGGTGGAGGTACCGCCGGGCTGGGCGGTGGCCTACCAGCAGTGGAAGTCGGGCCAGACCTCACCGTCGGATCCGGCCTGGAAGATCGACGTCTCCAGTGAAAAGAAGATCCGGTCGGCCACCAGCATCCCGATGGGTGGTGACCTCGCGCGCGGCGGCTCGGTCGATCCGACCGGCGGCATTTCCGCCGAATCGGTCGTAGCCGCGTCGGCACAGTCGGATAACGTGGCCGTCTACACGATGCGGCTCGGCGGCGAGATTGTCGGGCAGTGGGAGAACCACCCGATCGTGCCTGGACTCACCTTCGGATGGGCGCCAAAAGGACTCTCCCTGATTGCGTTTGCTGATCAGGCGGGCAAGCTGGCGGTCATGAGTCCCGATGGCAAGGTGCAGCGTGTTGACGGCACCAAAGACGTGACACTGCCGGCCTGGTCACCCGACGGCAAACACCTCGCCTTCCTGCAGAAGACCGGACGCACGACCTACGCGCTGGTCCTGGCCGCAGTGAAGTAGACCTCACCCGAAAGAACAGAGGGGTGGGGGGGGGGGCGGCCCGCCCCCCCCCCCCCCCCGGGGGGGAAACACCCCGCAACAACAACCCCGCCCGCCCCCGCCGCCCG
>BTVE01000049.1:0-34186 GCA_045862915.1 Acidimicrobiia bacterium | reverse complement strand
GTTCGAGCCGCCCGCAGAGGCCACACGCCGACGTGGCCGTGGCTCCCCGCTCCGACAGGGCGGAGAGATCGGCGGACGCCGACACGTGAACGGTCACCGTATCGTCTCCCGCGTCCACACGAACGACATCGGGGCGGTCGCGAATGACCCCTTCCGCCAGAAGTGCACCCAGCGCGAGGTCGGTGTCATGCCCGGGCGTCCGCATGAGGACGCCCAGGGGCCGTGCGGCTGCAGTCGGCGGCTGCACAACGACCGTGAGCGGCGCTTCGACCGCCAGCAGATCCTGATCGGCGCGCCGCGCCTCATCGCTGAGGCGGACGCGGGTCAATGCGTGGACCGCCACCGGTCGCGTCATTCGCGTCTCCACTTCGCCACGGCGCGCCAGGCATCCACCAGCAGGTTCAGACCGAGCCAGGCCGCAAAGGCGGCCACCGGCCACGCCAGTATCTGCGGCTGCGCAAAGCCGATGCCGGCGATCGCCACCAGGATGACCGTGAGCGTGAGCAGAGGACCAATTTCAAACGGTTCAAGGGGGCGGCTGCCCGTGACTGCCGCGCCCAGCGATCGGGCCACGCCGGTGACCTCTCGCACGACACGCCGCGCCGACTGCCTGGCGCGCCCGCGTGGGGGACGCACACGCGTCTGCATCAATCGTCCGCGGTCATCCAGCGAGATCTCGGTGCAGCGCTCGAGGTCGTTGAGAAATTGTGATTCCATCGTGGCCGCCACACCGGCATCCTCGATAGTGACATCGAGTTCCCAGTTGCCGAGCCAGCTGTTGATGTTGAGGTTGGTCGAACCTACCCGAGCCCAGCGCGAGTCGGCGACGGCCGTCTTGGCGTGAATCATCGTGCCCCGCCATTCGTAGATCCGCACGCCCGCTTCCAGCAGTGTGCGATACAACGTGCGCGCGACGGGTACGGTCCACCCGACGTCGGATCCATGCGGCAGCAGCAGGCGCACGTCCACGCCGTCACGCGCGGCGTGCATCAACGCCTCCGCAAACGGGCCGTGGCCGATGAAGTAGGCATCGGTGATCCACAGGCGTTCCCGTGCGAGCGCCGCGACCAGCAGATCGACGCGAAACAGATTGGCGGTGAACGGCTCGGTCGGCACGATCCGCAGTGCCGTGTCCCCACACGCGTCGGCGGGTGGCATGGGATCAAACGGCGCGCCGCCGGTGAGCGCCCAGCTCTCGGCGAACGCGGCGTCGGCGTGCGCCACCGCCGGACCGCGGATCTCCACCGCGGTGTCACGCCAGGGTTCACGACCGCGCGCGGGAATGCCTTCCCAGGCCTCGCCGATACACAGCCCGCCGATGTACGCCACTTCGCCGTCGACGGTCAGCAACTTCCGATGATTGCGGCGCACCCAGCCCATCACCGCGCCAAGCGTCGGCGGATTAAAGACCCGCACCTCGGCGCCGGCTGCGGCAAGTGGACGGAAGAAGCCGCGCAGCCACGACCATCCACACCCGAACCAGTCGTAGAGCAGTCGCACCTTCACGCCGCTGCGCGCCTTGGCCGCAAGCAGGTCGAGAAACCGGCGTCCGGTCCGGTCCGCATGGATGATGTACATCTCGACGTGGATCGTGTGGCGCGCCCGGCGAATCGCCTCTTCCCATGCGGGGTAGTTCTGGGAGGCATCACACAGCACACGCACGGCATTGCCGCCGACCAGCGGCGCGCCGGCGGTGCGGTTGAAGGCCTGGTCGGCCAGCCCGCGCATCCGCCTCGCCGTGCCGGGGCGTGTCATGGCGTGACCGGAAACCAGACGCGAATGGTGGTGCCGTGGCCGAGCGTGCTGCTGACGCCCACGGCACCTCGATGCTGGCGCACGATGCCGTGGACCGAGGCCAGGCCGAGTCCGCGTCCGGTGGCTTTGGTGGTGAAAAACGGATCGAAGATGCGAGCTGCGGTTTCCGGCGACATGCCGGCGCCGGTATCGGTGACTTCAAGCCACGCGTAGCGACCTGGCGGCAACGGTGTCGACGGCACCGGACGGCTGCCATGCGGCTGAGGCAGCGTCTCTTCACCGGTGCGCAGTGTCACACGCCCGCTCTCCTCCCCCTGCTCGACGGCCTCGGCGGCATTCACGATGAGGTTGAGGATCACCTGACGGATTTGCGTCGCGTCGGCCAGCACCGGCGAGACGGCGCCGGCCGGTTCAAAGGCGAGCTGCGTGCGGCGCGCCACCGAGGCGCGCAGCAGATCCACCATGTCGCGCGCCAGCGCGTCGATGTCGACCGGCTCGGACGGGCCTGCGCCTTCGCCGGCGTACGCCAGCATCTTGGCGACCAGGTCCGCCGCGCGTTCGGCGCCTACCGTGATTGCGTGGGCCATGTCCCGCAACTCCCGCGCCTCGGCCGGCAACTTGATGGCCAACATGTCCGCATTGCCCATGATACCGGCCAGCAGGTTGTTGAAGTCGTGGGCGAGTCCGCCCGCGAGTGCCGTCAGGCTCTCCACATGCTGCTGTTCCTGCAGGCGGCGGTCGAGGGCGCCGCGTTCCTCTTCCGCGCGCAGCCGATCCGTGACGTCGCGCACGACCACCAGCCAGCCCGCCAGTTGGCCTTCATGCGTCGAGATGGGCGTGACGGCGGCGTCCAGTGCGCGATGCTCGTGGCGGATGATCGAGGGGCCGTCCGCCTGGCGCGTCTCGCCTCGCACCAGGCGGTCCCACCACGGCAGCAGGTCACGGATCGACTGACCGGGGCGTGGCGTGCCAGTCAGCCGCTCCGCCGCCGCATTGAAGTCGAGAATGGCGTAGTGCGTGTCAAGCACGAACACGGCGTCAACAAACCGCTCGAAGAGCAGCGTGCGCGCGACTGGCCGCACGTTGAGCAGGTAGCGATGAAAGAGGCTCCACCCGAAGATGCCGCCAGACAGCGCAAATGCCATCGGCGTGAAATCGGGCGTCAGTCGCGCCAGATACAGCGCGTTGGCGGCCAGCGGAATCAACGACGCGCCCGCCAGCGCGATCATGTGCCGTCGATAGTGTGGAGGGCTCTCCCGCACCGATCGCAGCACCAGGCCCGTGCCGGCGACGACCAGCCCGTAGAAATACAGGACCGACGCCCAGAAGAGCGGACCGTAGAAATACTCCACGCCGTCGGCAGGGTCGTCGGTCACCTGGACCACGTCGGTCCAGTACCAGCCGCGTGAGCCGTGCAAGGCGACTTCGACGATGACCAGCACGGGCACAATCCAGAGCAGCAGCGCGCGGACCGGCAGGCGCATGGGCCGCTGCGCCTGAATCGCGCCAAACAGGAACCACAGGGGCGCGACGGCGACGATGCCCACCACCTGGAACTGCGCAATCACGACCCGCGTGTCGAGCGACCAGGGCAGGCGATGGACCGCCGACAAGCCGGTCCAGATCACCAGCGCCAGCATCATGAGCGCAAACGTGCCCGCGCCGGCCACCCTGCGGCGGCGTGTGGCGACCAGCGCGAGCCAGGCGCAGAACACGGCCGTGAGGCCAAGCAGCAGAACGTCGAGTGAGACTGGCCAGAGAGGTCCGGTCACCGCGGATCAGGATAGCGCCTTCGTGCAACGACAAGCAGCGCGGCGGCGACCAGCAACGCGCCGCTCGTGAAGGGCGCACCGGGACTGATGTGGTCAAACGCCTCGCCGGCCCACAACGGCCCGACCACATGCCCAAGTGCGGCTGCGGCCTGTGCCGCGCCAAGCATGGCCCCCTGCTCATCGGCCGTGGAGGCGCGTGATACGAGCGACGCCGTCGTCGGCAGGCTGAGGCCGACGCCGATGGCCGTAATGGCGACGGCCACGTACAGATGCCAGGTCGCCGCGACGTGTCCGACCAGATAAAACCCGAGCGCCGAGATGCCCAGGCCCCAGAGCAGCGTGCCGCGATCGCCGAGCCGCGCGACGGCAGGCCGCACCATGCCGCCCTGCGCGATCACCATCATCAACCCGAGGAATCCCATGACGCGATTCACGTCGGCCTGCACGAACTGCAGTTGCACCAGCGTGTACAACGCAAAGACCGAGCGCAGCGCGGCGAGGGCGAAGTTGGCGAGGAAGCTGGCCGTGAGCAGCGGACGGATTCCTGCGCGGCCAAAGGCGTCAATCAGCGGACGGAACGGATTGAGATCCCTTCTGACCGTGTGCGCCATCTCGATCGCCGGCGTCGGCAGGAACCACCAAGTGACCAGCGTGCTCACGATGGCCAGCGCCGCTGCGGCCATCGCCTGCCAGTGCGGCGGCATGCCGGCGCGCGAAAACAGCAGGCCAAACAGCGGCCCGGCCATGAAGCCGAGACCCAGTGCCGTGCCGGCCATGGCCATCGCCCGGGACCGTTGTTCGGGGCCCGTGATGTCTGCCAGATACGCCTGCGAGGTGCCGATGTTGGCGCCGGTCAGGCCGTCAATCAGCCGCCCCGCAAACAGCACCCACAACGCCGGCGCCCACCCGAATGCGAGGTAGGTAACCGTTGATCCCAGAAAGCTCAGGATGAGGATGGGCCGACGTCCGTACCGGTCGGAGAGCGCGCCAAGGAGCGGCGTCGCCAGAAACTGCGCGGCGGAGTAGGTGACCGCGAGCGCGGCAATCGTGCGCGCATCGGATCGGAAGTCCTCGACGATCAGGGGAATGACCGGCGACAGGAGCATGAGTCCCATCGCGTCGAGAAAGACAATCAGGAGGATCCAGCGATACGCGCGCCGGTGCGCGTCGAGCGGGGCAGACACCACTCACTAGCTTACGTCGTCTCGCAGCGTGGAGCACAGGGTGCCGTGCTCCACGCCGCGGACGAGTGGTGTGCGTGCTTACTTGATCAGGTTGGCCAGGATGCGATACGCGCCCGGCGTGCCGGCGGGCAACTGGCGCCACAGGCCGAGGCCCACGTATGTCCACGTGCCCTTGCCCAGCTGCGCCACCGTCAACATGCCCTTCTTTTCACCCGGGTTGAACGGCCACGGGTCGGTGGCAGCCAGGATGTCCGTGTAGCGCGGATCGTTGGCGCCGAAGAAGTAGAGGCCACGTTCCTGGACCCAGCCTTCGAAGTCGGCGGCCGTGATGCGATTGGGCGACGTCATCTGCATCGTGCCGTCCTCCAGCACCCGGATCGGCGCCTGTTCCACAGTTACGCGGTTGCTCGTGATGCCGCCGGGATACGGGACGTACGGGCTGCTGGGCGGCTCGGCCCCACGACCACCGCGACCGCCGCGGCCGCCACCCCCGATGTTGCCGGTGAACTGCCCGGGCGGCGGACCCGCCTGGCCTCCACCCAACTGGTTCATCGCGGTCTTGTTGTATTGCACGACAAGATGGCCGCCGGCGCGTGCGTAGTCAAACAGCCGCTGGTTGTAGCCGCGCAGGTCGGGCCGCTTTTCGTAGGCGCGAATGCCGAGGACGATGGTGGTGTATTTCGAGAGGTCGCCAAACGCGATGTCGTCGGGGCCGAGCATCGTGACCTCGGCGCCGAGTTGACGGATGGCTTCCGGCACTTCGTCCCCCGAGCCCATGACATAACCCACACGCCGGCCGGCCGGCAGCGTGACATCAATGGCCTTGACCTTCGACGCAGCCGGGTGGAACAGGTGGCGCGTCTGGATGTGGTTGTAGGCGATGACCTGATAGCCCTCGCGGAACGTTTCCCCGTTCCGTTCCGCTGACGCCGTGATCTGGACTTCGCCGGGCGTGACACGCGCAGGCGGCGTCACAAAAAACTGCGCCGACATCTCTTCCTCTTCGACGGAGAACGACAGCGTGGTTGACGCGGGTTCCACCATCCAGCCGGCGGGCGCCTGCAGCGCCACCTTCACCTGCGACGCTTCGCCGACGTTGTTCAGCACCGAGACGCGGAATTCCTTCTTCTGGCCACCCGCGGTGAGCGGCACCACCGCAATCGATGGCGAGAGCTTGACCGACACCTTCGGAACGACGTTGACGACCTTCTGCTTTTCGCCGCCGACCCAGGGACCGTCGTAGCGGTAATACGCCGGTGACTGGGTCGTCGCCGATGCGCCTGCGGCGGTGTAGTTGACCGTTGCGGTGACGTCGGGAGGGCTCCACGGGAGCAGGTGATGCTCCGGGATCTCGATCTCGTAGCGGTCCGAACCAGGGCCGGTCGCCGTGCCGCGTTTCCAGTACGGTTGCGAATAACGCGCGTTGGGACCGACGGTCACCGAGTAGATGAGTGTCGCGGCTTCGTTGTAGGCCAGCGGTACGGGTTGTCCCTGCTTGAGCGTGGCGGTCCAGCCCTGCGGCACGTTGAGCGCCACGGCGTCCACCGTCATCGGCTCGGGTCCGGTGTTGAACACCTGCGCCGTGACGTCAAACGTCTGGCCGCGCGTGACGTTGCCGTCCGGCGCGTTCACATGAACGACCACACCCTGCGCCAGCTGGAGCGCCTTCATGAAGTCCTGTTCCTTGCGATCGAGGCGCCAGCGGAGTTCCTCGCGCGCGTCGGGCGAGAGGGTGCTGCCTTCGACTGTGGCGCGCAGCGCACGCACGAGGCCGAGTCCACGCGTGAGCGCCGGCAAGGTCTTGTGAGGGGCGCGCATGTCAAAGGCGTCCTGCGCGTCACGCGCGGCGCCGTAGATGGCCTCCAGGTCACGCGCCAGTGTCGGGACGCGGGATTCCTGGCCTGCAGCAAATCGGCTCATCCGCCGCACTGTGGTGTCGATGCCGTCGAGGATGTCGCCTTCCTCTCCCGTCACTGACGGCTCGGCGTCGTACAGGGAGTAGGTGCCGCCGGTGTCACCGGGCCGCGTGTCCATCTGGCCCATGCCCTGGCAGAGGTGATTCGCGCGTGCGCGCTGGCCAAACTGCGCCCACGACATGCCGAGCAGCGGATCAAAATCACCCGTCGGCACACGCACCGGGCGCGCCGGGGGCGCGGCGCCGCCGGCCGACGACTGCGCGGGGCCACCGCCCGGATTGCCCGCGCCGGCCTGATACACCTTGCGAGGCTGCCAGGGACGCAGGCCGGCCTGAATCTGCTCGGGGAAGCGTGTCGGGTCGGCGGCCACGCGGAACGCCTCCTGCGCCAGGCGCGCCGAACCCATGTGGTGCTGTCCGCCGGCCTGGCCGTCGCGGTTCATCGTGAGAATGACGTCGGGCCGTGTCATCCGGATGACCTTCACGACGTCACGGAGGATCTCCTCCTTGCCCCACTTCTCGAATGTCTCTTCGACGCTGAACGAGTACCCGAACTCGTAGGCGCGTGTGAAGTACTGATCGGCGCCGTCATACCGATGGACGGCCGCCAGCTCCTCGGAGCGCAGGATGCCGATGGCCTGGAACAACTCCGGGCCGATTTCGTTCTGCCCACCGTCGCCGCGGGTGACTGTCAGCAGTGCGGTTTTCAGCCCGCGTCCGCGGTTGAGCGCCACCAGCACCCCGTTGTTCTCATCGTCCGGATGTGCGGTGACGTAGAGCACCAGGCCGTCATTGGGCAACTGCCGCAACGCCAGGCCGAGCCCGGTGGGGCCGGTGTCGTGCGACAGCGGCGTCACCTGTGTCTGGACCGTGGAGGTCGAGACGGACAACACGACCGCCAGCGCAGCGGCCGTGAGGAATGAATGCACCAGTCTTCGCTTCATACGCGCTCCTCACACTTACTTCGGCACCTCGGAACTCCGGAACTTCGGCACCTCGGAACTTCGGAACCTCGGGACTTCGGAACTCCGGAACCTCGGGACTTCGGAACTCCGGAACTTCGGAACCTCGGACCCCCGGCCCCCCGGAACCTCGATCACGTCCAACGCCCACGGCACCCCGAAGGCCGTGGTCCAGCCAAACACGCGCAGGCCGTTGGTGAACGACCAGATGGCGCGCCGCGAGGGCGGCGCAGCCGTATATTCGTTGCCGGCTGTCGGGCGGATGCGATTGGGATCCGCGGGCAGACGGCTGGCCTTTTCCAGCGCGGCGAACAGGTCGGTTTTGGTCCATCCGTCCCCGATGGGCCGATCAAGCGCATTCGTGCGCAGCGGTTCAAGGCGGCGCAGCAACTCGTCCCTGAAGGACGCGTCACCGGTGAGCTGGTAGCCCAGCGTCAGGCCGTGGATGGTCGCCAGGTATGACTCCATCATGTGATTCAAGGGTGGGATGTCGCGAACGGCGCGCGCGTTACGGATGAGGGCGGCGCGCACGTCGGCGCGTTCGGTCATCGTGTAGTACTTCCACAGGCCGTGTGTCGCGTAGACGTTGGCGTAACCGTAGCGCTCAAGCGCCAACTGGTCCGCCTGTTCGCGCTGCAATTGCAGCATCTTCGCCACGCGGAACTCGAGTTCCTTTTCGTACCGGACGTCCTTGGTGGCGTCCCAGACTTCCGCAAGATTCCAGATCGACAGATACAGCCGGCGGCCCGTGAGCTCGTGTTCTCCCCACAGCCGCCGCAGGTGCATGTCCGCGGTGAGCTTCGCGACATCAAGGGCGCGGTTGTCGGCATCGAGGTAGTAGGACGCCATCCAGCCCTGCACCCAGACGTGCGCGCTGAGGATGTGCATCCAGTGCTGCTCCGCGTGGCGGCGGCCGACACCGAGGTACTTCGTTGCGGGTCGCGCCTGCTGCGTGTTCCACCAGTCCATCGGGTAGTTGGTGTCACCGAGGAACTGCGGACCCGCCGGCCAGTGTGTGTTGTCGACATCCATCAGGTGCCGGCTGAACGCCTGGGCCGTGTCGTAGACGTCCGGATCCCCCGTGCGCATGAACTGCAGCCACCACATGAAGTCCTGGGCCGGTTCGCCATGCCCGTACACGCTCCACGTGGTGCCGTTGAACGTGTTCATCATGTCGCCGAAGTTGAACATGCCGAACCACGGCTCCCGCTGCTGGTTGAACCGCATCCAGGCGAACTTGTAGTCGAGGGCACGCTGCAGATCCGGCTGCGCCTCGGTGCGCGGGGCAAAGGTGCCGTACACACCCGAACGGCCGTACCACGCCGGGTCCACGTGGGCGACCGGTGGACGCAACACCAGATCCATGGTGCGGCGCACCTCGTCGTCTGACGTGCCGGCGCCGTGGAAGAACCAGATGGCCTCACTGGTCTTGGCCAGGCCCGTCGCCCAGTTTTCGACGGCGCCTTCGTTCGCGGGCGCGTTTGACGACCGCGCAAAACTCGCGGCGCCCGCCTTCGGCGACCAGAAGAACGCGGAGAGTGTCTGTGATGTCGAGTCCCACGCCAGTTCCTTCGGGAACTCCTCGACGAAGTGTTTGAGCCCCACCGCGACACCACGGCGGCCGTCGGTGACGTGCAGCCACCCCGGACCTCCCGGTGTGGCGTCGAGTTGCGCGCGGCCTGACGAGGGGCTGCGTCGATCGCCAAGGCGCAGGGTGATGGCCTGGCCCAGCGCCTGGAGCTGATCGTTGGGACGTGTCCAGCCGGTGTCCGTCGGGTCGGTTCGGATCAGCTGTTCGCCCTGCGTCGCCACGTGCGGATAGTCCCCCTCCTGCGGCCGATGGTGATCGGGTGTGCCCGTGTAGACCCACGTGTGCAGCACGCGGATATAGGTGCGGCCGGCGTAGGTATGAATACGCGTGACGAACGGCGATGTCTCGTTGTCGTCGCGTCCGTAGCGGTACTCGCCGTCGACACGCAGCACGGCGTGCAGCGGCCCGGTGCCGCGCTCGAGCGTGGTGCGGAGAATCGTGGCCTTCGACGGGTCGAGGCCGCGGTCATCAAGGACGTCGGCAAACGAGCCGCGCGCGGCGGGGCCTGCGGCGATCTCGTCGGCGTCGGTGAAGCCGTTGCCGTCCAGGTCCAGCTGCACTGACGTGAGAAAACCCGTGTCTCCCTGGCGCACGACAATCCGCATCGGGCCGGTCGTCAGTTCTGCGAGTCCCGCAGCGCGAGGGTTGTTGATGGACTCAAGTGCCTGCGCCGGGCGGGTGCGCCTCACGGCCGGGCCGTATTCGAGTCGATACTGCGGGCCATCACCCGCAAAAAAGAAGACCCAGACCCACTTGACGCTGGGATCGGCGGGCTCCCATGAGGTGACTTCGGTCACCTGCGCCGGCACTTCGGCGCCCGTCGTGTCAACGACACGGACGTGGTCGGGAGACTGGAGCACACCTTTGGGAAACGGAATGCCAAGCGTGACTGGTGCGCCTGGCTGGTGGCGCTGAACGGTCAGTGCCACGGTCCCCGACGCAGCCGGGGCCTGTGCCGGCAACTGCGGTCCGGCAATCAGCAGTGCGAGAACGACGAGGGCGGGGAGGCGGAGGGCAGAGGACACGGTGCGGAGCGCGAAAACACCGGGAACCCCGTGCCGGTCGCGAGGCGCGACCGGCACGGAGTCCCCGCGCCGGTTAGAAGAACAGCTTGAAGCCGAGCTGGAACTTGCGCTGCTCGTAGCCGCTGGTCGGGATCAGCGCGTTACCGCTGGCCGGCAGCGTCGTGAGCGCAGCGCCCGTCGTGGCGTCCACTTCATACGTCGTCTGCACACCGCTGATCTGCTCGATGTTGAAGACGTTCTTGAATTCGGCCTGCACCTCGAGCCGATAGTGGCGGTAGAGGTTGAAGAACCGCGAGTAGCGCATGTCCACGTTGTAGCGCGACGGGCGATACAGTCCGTTACGCGTGATGTTGAGCGGACGGTCGTTGTTGTTGCCGTCCGCGTTGAGGTCACGGTTGCCCTGGATCTGCACCGGCAGACCGCTGTTGAACTGGATGAACAGCGCGATCTGGTTGTTGTTGATGATGTGGTGCAGCGCGCGGTTGGCGATGGTGAAGTTCGTCAGGCCGATGATGCTGCCGTTGAGCGTGTGACGCACGTCCAGCGAGTTGGGGCCCTTGTCGCGCTGCAGGTCGGCAGGATCCGAGCGGACCGCGTCACCCTGCACCGACAGCACCGCGCCACCGAGCGGCGCCGTATCTTCACCCTTGGCCAGCGTGTAGTTGATGTCGAACTGCAGGCCGCCCGCCCAGCGCTTGCCGAGCTGGAGTGTCATCGCGCGGTACCAGGATTCACCGACCGACTCGACCATGCGGATGCGGTTGAAGCGCGGGTCGCGACGCGTGCTGGCGTTGACCGACGTGCTGTAGACGCCTCGGCCGTCGGCCAGCGTGCGGATCGGGTTGATGTGGTTGAACTCGTTGATGACCGGCATGTCGTAGCCGCGGGCATAGATGCCGCCGATCGAGAACGAGTAGTTGTTGCCGAGCGCGCGCTCGTAGGTCAGGTTGCTCTGCCACGTGCGGCCTGAGACGAAGTCGGGCGACATCGCAAAGATCGTGCTCTGCGTGCCGCTGGCCGTCTGCAGGACGTTCGGGAAGCTCGGGGCATTGGCCGCCGTCGGCGCCAGTGTCACCGAGACACGCTGCGGGTTGCCGCTGTTGGCGTACGACTGTTCGATGATCGCCAGGAGCATCTGGTCGTAAAGCACGACCGAGCTGCCACGCAGCACCGACTTGCCCTGATCGTCGAGTGTCCATGCAAAACCCGCGCGCGGTGCGAAGTTGTTCGCGTCACGGTTGAAGGTTTCGGAGTACGCCGATCCGGGAATGCCCTTGTTGTACAGGTTCAGGTCGTAGCGCACGCCGTAGAGGAACTTGAAGTTGGGCGTGACCTTCCAGTCGTCCTGCACGAACGCCGAGAAGCCGGCGTTGGTCATGTCGAATTCCGGCTGCAGGCCGACCGTCTGGGCAAACGTCGTGTAGCCCTTCGGGTTGGCGCCGCTCTTGGCCGCCAGGTAGGCCGCCACGGTCGGGAACGTGTAGGTTGCCGGCAGCGGAACGGACCGATGGTCATCGATGAAGCGGTAGTCGATGCCGGTCTTGAAGCTGTGGTTGCCGCGCAGCAGGGTGAAGTTGTTGACCACCTGGTAGATGCGCTGAGTGAAGTCTTCACCGTCGCCGGTCGGGCTGCCGAACTGGATGTTGTTGTTGATCCCGTTGACCGTGCCGCCGTTGATGTTGATGGCCACGCCTGTCGGGGCGCCTGCGGTGGCAAATCGCCGCTGATGCCGCTGCGCGACCTGCAGGCGCAGTTCGTTCAGGCTGGAGGCGCCCAGCGTCGACACCAACTGAATCGCGTGTGAATACATCGCGTCCTCGAAGTCGACCGAGCGCTCGATGGCGGTGTTGCCGCCGCCGCCCTGATTCAGGGGGTTGCTGTTCTTGAACAGGTTGGTGCGAGCCGTCAAGCGCTGGCTCGGCGTCGCCTGCCAGTCGACCTTGCCGATGAAGAACTGCACTTCCTGATACGCATCAACCGCCGACGGCTGCGCCGCAACACCCACCTGCGCCGCAATGCCCGGGTCAATGTTGATGATGCGCGGCATCTCGCGATACGTGCGCTCGTACCCGGTGTAGAAGTGGAGCGAGTTCTTGACGATCGGACCGCCCAGCGTGCCCGTGAGAATGTCGAGCGAGTTGTCCGGGCGGTTCGCTTCGGTGCGTTCCCCCTGGAAGAAGAACGGGAACGCCGACCACGACTTCTGGCGGAAGCGGTAGCCCGCGTCGCCGCGGAAGTTGTTGGTGCCTGACGGCGTGACCGCGTTGAACACGAGGCCGGTCGAGTTGCCGAACTCGGGCGCGAAGCCCGACGTCACGACCTGCACTTCGCGAATCATGACTTCCGACATCGGCATCATGCGCAGGCCTGCACGGTCCTGCTGCGTGTTGGTGTTGCCGTCCACCTGGTAGTTCACGCGCAGCGCCTGGCCGTTGACGCTGAAGCGCGGCACACCGAATTCGCTGTTCTCCGTGCCCGTGACACCCGGCTGGAGCAGCGCGAAGTTGTAGGGGTTGCGCGACGGGTTGGGCAGGTTCTCGATTTCGCGCGACGTGATGTTACGTCCCACGTCGGTCTTGCCCAGGTCGACCACCGGCGCGTCGGAGGTGACCGTCACCGATTCGGTGAGGCCGCCAACCTTGAGGCCGATGTTGAGCACGACGGTCTGGCCGGCCGCGAGGCTGATGCCCGTCTGCTCGTACTTCGAAAAGCCCGACAGCTCCGCAGAAACCGTGAAGCGGCCCAGCTGAAGCAGTGGAGCGCGGAACAGGCCCGCTTCGTTGGTGACGACCACACGCTGTGTGCCCGTATCCGTGTTGGTGACCGTCACGGTCACGCCCGGAAGCACCGCTCCGGACGCGTCTTTGACCGTGCCTTCGATTGTGCCGTTGATGGCCTGAGACTGCGCGAATGCCTGCCCCGTCAGGGCACAGACCGCGACCAGCGCCAGCGCGCAGAGACGCCGCAATTGCATCACTCTTCCTCCTGGTGAGGTCAGACTTCCTTCACTCGATTAATAAAGTCCGACGCCAAAGAGTAGATGCCTAAGCTTCGCCCCTGTCAAGGGGAAGACAAACCGGTGTGCTAGGGGCTTCAACCCACCGGAAAATCGTCGGCGGCCACGTACGCGTTGATGACCGCCCGCTCCCCGTCCCGGCCGCGCGTGGCGTTGCCGTGTTCCATCCCGACAATGCCGGAGAACCCCTTACGGTGGATGTGCCGGAAAACATTGCGATAGTTGATTTCCCCGGTGCCCGGTTCGTTGCGGCCCGGATTGTCGCCCACCTGGAAATAGGCGATTTCGTCCCAGGCTGTGTCGATATTGGGCAGCAGGTTCCCCTCGGTGATCTGCTGATGGTAGATGTCGTAGAGGATCTTGCAGGACGGGCTCGCCACAGCCTTGCAGACCAGATACGCCTGCGGCGTGGAGGTCAGGAACATGCCCGGGTGGTTGCGCAGGGTGTTCAGGGGCTCCAGGACCATCACCAGGCCATGCGGCTCCAGGATCGCGGCCGCGCGTTTCAGGGTGTCGACGACCCGGGCGGTCTGGAAGTCGAGATGGGGACGCCGGTCGACGTGCCCGGGCACGACCGTCATCCACGTGGCGCCGACGCGCTTGGCGATCTCGACCGACTCCTGGATCTCCTTCAGGAAGGCGTCGCGTGGACCGTCGCTCATGCTGGTCAGGGTCGGCTCGGTCCAGTTGATGGTGTGCGCGACAAAGACGCCCATGCGCATCTTCAGCCGGCGCAACGTTTCGCCGATGCGCTCCTGATCCTCGACCGGCCGTCCGCGCATGCCGTTGTCTTCGAGGGCTGTGAAGCCCTCCGCCGCCATGAACTCGAGTTGGGCCACCAGGTCGGGGCCGGTGTGTTCGCGGAACATCCCGAAGTGCGGCGCATAGGCGAGCTTGAACCGCCGCGCCGCCTGCGGCGGCCACGCCAGCACCGACCGCGGCGCCAGCGCGAGGCCGGCCGCAGCCATTGTGGTCGCCTGCAGGAATCCTCGTCTATTCATCTCGTCATCTCGTCATCTCGCCATCCGCCACCTAGTCGGCGAAGGCCCGCTCGAGCTTCGTGCGCCCCGGCATCGGCACCGGCGGCACAGTCATCTCGCCGTAGCGGTCGTGGCCAACGGTCGGGGTGAGGTCCTGCTTCGCGTTCAGCGTCTGCTCCCAGGTGAGTTCCTTGCCGGTGTAGGCCGCTTCGCGACCCATGATGGCAGCGAGCGTACTTTCGGCAATCCCTTTGAGCTCGTTGTACGGCTTGCCGGCCCGGATGCTGGCCACGAGATCGGTGTGCTCCTGCCGATAGCCATTGTTACCGGCCGCGCCCGGCTGCCGAGTGAACGTCCAGGCGTTGGCGCCGAAAATGCGCTGCTGCGCATCTGACGTGCCTTTGGTGCCGATGAAGTGTTCGCCGATGCGGTTGTCGGAACCCTGGATCTGCCGGCACATGCTCAACACGCGCACGCCGTTGGGATATTCGAAGTCGACAGCGAAGTGATCGTAGATGTGCCCGTATTTCGGATCGGTGCGGTACTGACGGCCGCCAACGCCCATGGCCTTGATCGGCGTCGCGCCAAGCACCCAGTTCGCCACGTCAATGTTGTGGACGTGTTGCTCGACGATGTGATCGCCGGAGAGCCAGGTGAAATAGAGCCAGTTGCGAATCTGCCATTCGGCATCGGTCCACGCCTGCTGCCGCGGCTTATCCCAGAGGCTGCCCTGGTTCCAGAACACCTGGCCCGACAGGATGTCGCCGATGGCGCCATCCTTCAGCCGCGCGATCGTGGTCTGGTAATCCGCCTGGTGGCGACGCTGTGTGCCGACACCGATCGCCAGCCGCTTCGTGTTGGCCATCTCGTAGGTCTGGAGCACCGACCGGACGCCTGCCGGATCAACGGCAACCGGCTTCTCCGAGAAGATGTGTTTGCCGGCCTCAACGGCGGCCCGGAGATGGGTCGGCCGGTAGTGGGGCGGCGTGGCCAGGATGACGAGGTGCACGTCCGATGCGAGGACCTTCTTGTACGCATCAAAGCCGGTGAAGCAGCGCTCGGGCGTGACTTTGTACTTCGCGGCAAGGGCCGGATTCGACGCAACTTCCTTCGCCAAGTGCGCGCGACTGCCTTCGAGCCGATCGGGGGCGAGATCCCCCATTGCGACGATCTCGATGCCGTCCGACCCCAGCATGCAGTCCAGCGCCGCGCCCGTGCCGCGCCCGCCGCATCCGATGACGCCAACACGAATCGTGTCGGATCCCTGCCGGAGAGCCATCAAGGGCACGCTGCCGGGGAAGGCCAACGCCGCCGCCGCGGCCGCCGTCGTCTGAATGAAGGTGCGCCGATTCACATGTGTCTCAGTCATTTTTCCGATCCCCTCATCTCGCCATCTCGTCATTTAAGAGGCGCCACCACCCGCAGGCCCGCAAACGGTCCGTCCGAGAGCCACCAGCGACTCTTGGGCAGCTGCGGATCGCGCTCGTTCCACGTTCCGTCCTGTGCGTCCCGTGCGGCAGGCCCGATCAGATCTCCGGCGGTGCGATAGGTGCCGCCACGCAGCACCGGCGCTTCGTCGTCGGTGGTCACCCATTCACCGGCATTGCCGAACAAGTCGAACAACCCAAGCGCGTCAGGAGCCTTACGGCCGCTCGCGTGGGTGACCATGCCCGCATTGCCGGCATGCCACGCCACCTCGTCGGCCGATCGGCCGCGCCAGGCGAGGGTCGCCGCGTGCTCCCATTCACGTTCTGTCGGGAGACGATACTCGCGTCCGGTCTTGAGGGAAAGCCATTTTGTGAAGGCCACCGCGGCGGGGTGTGCCACGGAGATGGCGGGAAAGCCGGCGTGGCCCCAGCCATAGTCGGGTGCGCCATACGGACTTGATGGCTTGCCGATGGCGTCAATCCCGGCCGGTCGGGGCGCATCCGAGTCCAGGCCCAGCGCAAACACGTCGTACATGTCCCACGTGACCTCCGTCTTTCCCCAATAGAGCGGTGGCACGCCGCCGCCCCCCGGCACCAGCACCATGTCGAAGCCGACAAGTGTGCCGGTGATCGTTTCGCGGTAGGTTGTGGGTTGTGCCGCCGCCAGCATCCCGCAGGAGACCAGCAGTGTCAGCAGCGCTGACCATGTGGCTGTGTGTCTGCGCCGCTGCGGCGGCTGGATGTGCATCGCTGTCATCGCGGACATCATCCTACGCCTTTCGTGAAATCCACATGGGCATGGAGGTCCGTGTCGTCCTTCACGCGGCGTCTGCCGTGCAGGCGCGTGCCGCCGCGGCCGCCGCCTTTGCCGAGGTCGCGCGGCTCGATGGGCTGCTCAGCGACTATCGTCCGGACAGCGTCGTGCGTCGAATCGCCAGAGCGGCGCCTGATCCGGTAGAGGTGGATGCGGACGTGCTTGCGGTGCTCGCGGCTGCACGAGACCTGGCTCGTGACAGCGGCGGTGCATTTGACCCCACAGTGGCGCCGGTGGTGGCCTTGTGGCGCGAGGCGCGTGCGCAGCACCGCCTGCCCGACGCGGTGCGACTTGCCGCTGCACGGACACTTGTCGACTGGCGCCGTCTGCAGATCGACGATGACGCGCACCTGGTTCGTCTGGCGTCGGCAGGCATGCATCTGGACGTGGGAGGCATCGCGAAAGGGTTCATCCTGGACCGCGCTCTGAGGAAGGCACACGATCGCGGTGTGTCGCGCATGATGATCGAAGCCGGCGGAGACATCGTCGCGGGTGACCCGCCGCCTGGGACAGCAGGGTGGCGCGTGCAGATGCGATGCGGCACCGACGATCGTGTCGTCGCGATCGCCAACGAGGCGGTGTCGACGTCAGGAGCGTCCGCGCAATTCCTCGAGGTGGACGGTGTTCGGTATTCCCACGTGATCGATCCGCGCACCGGCACGGCGTTGACGTCGCACCACACCGTGCATGTGCGTGCGCGTGACGCCATGCTCGCCGATGGATGGGCGACGGCGCTGGGCGTCATCGGCCCTGCGGGCGTTGACGCCGTGGATCTGCCGCTGGGGCTGACGTACTGCTTTGAAGGTGTTCACCATGGGGCCATGGAGGACATAGAGAAAACCCAACCTGGGGTGGTTCTCTCCACGTCTCCACGGTGAGGATCGATCCGTCAGGCGCGCTCTTCCAGTTCAGCCCAGCGATGGACGAGCGTGTCGACCTCGACCTTGACGCGCTCCAATTCCGCCATCGTGTCGGCGATCGCCTGCGCGCCTTTCAGGTAAAACTCGGGCGATGCGATGTCGGCCTCCAACGCCTGCTGCCTCTGCTCAGCGGCTTCGATCTTCGCCGGCAACGCCTCCAACTCCCGCTTCTCCATGTACGACAGGCGCTTCGGACCTGCGGACGCGGCAGCGAAATGGGGAGATGAGGCAGGCCCACGATCGGTTGGCGCGATCACCCGCTGTCTCAACCAGTCCTCATAGCCACCCACGTACTCCCGAACGACGCCGTCACCGTCAAACGCCCAGGTGCTGGTGACGACGCGGTTGATGAACTCGCGATCGTGGCTGACCAGCAGGATGGTGCCGGGGAAGTCGGTGAGTTGGGCTTCGAGCAGTTCCAGCGTTTCGAGATCAAGGTCGTTGGTGGGTTCGTCAAGCACGAGCACGTTGGCTGGCTGCGTGAACAGCCGTGCCAGCAGCAGCCGGTTCCGTTCACCGCCTGAGAGCGCGCGGACGGGTGAACGCGCGCGTTCGGGTGCGAAGAGAAAGTCCTCCAGGTATCCGAGCACGTGACGTTTCTGGTCACCGATCGTGACCCAGTCATTGCCGTCACCCACGGTGTCGAGCACTGTGCGATCCGGATCCAGTTGTTCCCGCTGCTGGTCGTAATACGCGACCTGGACGTTGGTGCCGCGTGAGACCTCGCCGCTGTCGGGTTCGAGGCCGCCCAGCACCATCTTCAGCAATGTGGTCTTGCCGACCCCATTGGGACCGAGCAGTCCGATGCGGTCCTTGCGCATCACACGCGCCGAGAACTGCGAGACGATCGGTCGTCCATCGTAGGACTTCGACACGTCCTCCAGCTCGAACACGACCTGACCCGTCCGGCCGGCAGACGCGATGGTGAGTGAGACCTGGCCCATCACGTCGCGCCGGGCCGCGCGTTCGCGCCGCATCTCCATGAGCGCCTGCACGCGGCCTTCATCCCGCGTGCGTCGTGCCTTGATGCCGCGCCGCAGCCACGCCTCCTCCTGCGCGAGTTTTTTGTCGAACTTCTCGTGCGCAACGGCTGCCACGGCCAGCGCCTCATCCTTGCGGCGCAGGTAGTCCTCATACAGCGGCAGTGCCGGCGCGCCCTTCTGCGCTACCGGTGCCGCGTACGACGTCAGTTGGCCGCGATCGAGTTCGACCAGTCGCGTGGCGACTCGCTGCAGGAAGGCGCGATCGTGGGTGACGAACACCACCGCGCCGCTCATGCCGATCAGCAACGACTCGAGCCACGTGATCGTCTCGATGTCGAGATGGTTGGTCGGCTCGTCAAGCAGCAGGACGTCGGGCTGCACGACCAGCGCCCGGGCCAAGGTCACGCGTCGACGCCATCCACCAGACAACGTATCGATGCGTGTCTCGGGTGCAAGCGACAGGCGCTTGAGAATCTGCTCGACCTGGATTTCCTGTTCCCAGAGTTCGAGATGATGCGCATCGGCCAGCGCACGCAGTCCGTCCGCCACGACATCGCGCACGGTGGCTGCCGTTTCGCCGGCGTCGATCACGTCCTGGGACAGCCTGGCGACCTTCACGCCGGGGCCGTGCCACACCGTGCCGGCGTCCGGCTCGATGTCACGCCCCAGAATCTTCAACAGCGTCGATTTGCCCGTGCCATTCCGGCCGACGACGGCGATGCGTTCGCCCGCCTCAATCTGCACCGACGCATCGTCCAGCAGTGGAACGTGCCCGAAGGCGTGTGACAGGTGTTCGGCGATCAGGACAGGCACGACTCTTCAACGTAACCCATTTGGATGGCGAGATGGCGAGGCCGTGGGGCGGGCCTTCAGGCCCACCGAGTCGCCGGCCGCTCCTATCTGAGTGTCGGCACGTACAGGGAATACCCTTCGGCCGATTCCACGAGCTCGAGTCGCAGGATGTCCACGGCGGCGCGGGTGAGTTCTGGAGAGCCTCGCTGGTGGTCGATGACGACGTACCCGAGCCGTGTGTCGGCGATGTACGCGCCGGCCGCGTTGCGGGCGGCGGTCCACTGCGCCATGTCGAGGGCACCGCGGTCGCCCACGGCAATCAAGGCGCCAATGACCGGATGGTCCCGGTGGGCCTGCTGCCGTTGGGGAGAGGTGCGTGACAGGTAGCCGCCAATCAGGCGTTTACCGTGTGCGGTCTGGTGATACTGCGCGAGGGCGCTGAAGTCCCCCAGCGAGGAGAGGCCGTCACGCACGCCGGTCGGCAGCACGAGCACGGAGACGTCGCGCGGGTCTGCCTTCACGGTGTTGTAGATCACCGGAATGTTGGCCGGATGCAGGACGGACGGCCAGGGCCACAACGCGAGGGCAAACGCAACGCCGGTCCCTCCGATGATCGCCGACCGCCACCGCGGCCAACGGGCCGTCAGGCTCGACAGTGCGCTGGCCAGCAGTACACAGGCTGCCAGCGTTGCGAGCACGGCGAGGCGCGATGGCATCCGCGCTTCACCAAGCACAGGCACGTAGCGCAGGAACGTCCACGGTGTGGGCACATGTGTGTTGACGCCGGCGATGTGTACGAAGGGGCCAAGGGCCATGGCGGCAAACGTGACGGCGGCCAGCGTCCAGTGCAGTGAGGGACGCCAGCCGGTACGCCAGGCCACCAGCAGGACGACAAAGAACACCGGCGAAAGACTCGCGCTTTGCGCCACCAGTCCTTCGCTATGTGTGGCGAGCCAGGCGCGGGCGAACTCAGGGAGCAGCGGATGACTCCAGTGGGGCAGCAGGAACGCCAGTACATCCACGCCGCGCGGACTCGTGCGCCAGAGGATCGTCGGCGACGTCATCAACTCGCCGCTCAGATGGCTGGCCAGCAGCGGCCCTGCGGCGATCAGGCCCACCGCTGCGGCCACGGCGGTGAGGCGCACCGCGGCCCATCGTGACGGCCACGCCTGCCAGCACGCCCACACGCGAATCGACAGCGCCGCGCGAATGGCCAGGAGCATCGTCAATAGCAGCACCGGCGTGTAGAGCGAGCGAATCGAGATCTGCCAGGCGCCCAGCGTCCATTGCCCTCCGCCAAACAGCAACCGGGCAGCGATGACGATGGCGCAGAGCGCGATGGCCACGAGCAGGCCTCGCGCGAGCACCGGACGTCGGGCCGGCACCAGGGCCAGGTGAAGGGCGCGCGCCCCGAGGAACCCTGCCGCGAGCAGCACGCAGTAGATGGCGTAGTACGGCTCAGACAGAAACGCCCACGCGAGTGTTAGTCCGAGGACGCCGGCATTACGCGGCCGCTGTTCGTCCCAGCAGTTGAGCAGCGCCAGCATGAAGAAGGGCAAGGGCGCCGCGGACGTCAGGCTCAGGTGTGCTGTGGCGCGGCCGACCATGAAGCCTGAGCAGGCAAACACTCCACCGGCGATCAGCGACTCCGCCTCACGTCCTGTGACGCGCCGGGCAAGCAGGTACATGCCGAAGGCCGCCAGTGTGACGTTGATCAGCCAGACGATGTTGAATGTCGCGACGGTGCCAAGCCACGGCAGCAGCGGCAGCGCCATGAGGTTGGCGGCGACGGTGACGTTGTGGTGCGCGAGGTTGGCCGGCGCATCCCCGGCAAAAATGGTCGAGGTGAACAGCGGCCAGCTGCGTTGCGCAATCAACTCGTGCGCAAACACCCACTGATTCCAGATGTAGACACCGGTATCGCCGGCAGGGGAGCCGGTGAGGTGAGTGCCGAATTGTCGCGGCGCCGGCCAAGACTGGAGTACGGCAAGGCCGATGCACGCGCTGAAGGTGGTCGCGGCGCGAGGCCACGTCGGTCGGCGCATACCCGGTTTGGGTATCGGACTCTAACACGACGCGCGCGATCGGGAAATGAGGAAATGAGGAAATGGGCAAAGTGGGGCGGGCCTACCGCCGCCGCTGAGGCTCCGGCGGCCCGCCGTGGCCTTGGCGAAGGCTGGTCAGGCCCGCCGCGACAACGTGGCCGATGGCAAGATGAGTGACACATGACGAGATTGCTGTTGGCCCTGACGCTGTGCGTGCTGGCGATGGATGCGCAGGCGCAACCGCCGCAGTTCCGCTCGTCGGTCGATCTGACCCGGGTGGACGTCACCGTGCTCGATACGCGCACGCGGCAGCCCGTGCGCGGACTGACCGCCGATGACTTTGTCGTGCGCATTGCAGGCCAGCACCGCGACGTGACGGCCTTTGCCGAGGTGGGCGCGCCCCCGGCCGCGTCGAGCGTCGGCGACAACGCCGCTCGTGACGTGGCATCCAACGCCGACTCGGTCGATCGTCTGTTCATCATCGTCATGGACGACACGTTTGAAGGCGCAAGCCTGGATCCGTTCAACCGCGCCGAGGCCCGACGCATTGGCCACGCCGTGATCGAGGCGCTCGCGCCCGGGGATATGGCGGCCGTCATTTTTTCCCAGGACAATCGGCACGCGGTGGACTTCACGGCCGATCGCGCCGCCCTGCGTGAGGCGATTGATACCTATTCCCCGCGATCACTGCATCCGCGGCTGGCCGTTGCGATGTCGCTGGGCACGCTGCAGCGCGCGCGCGAGGCGTTGCTGCCGATGTCCGGATATCGACGCGCGGTCATCTGGATCACACCAGGGCCGTCGGTCAACCTGTCGCGGAGTGGCGAGCCCCTGTCGGCACTGGCGAACTCCATTGACCCCGATGACCAGGCGTCTGCCGCCATGCAGGGACTTCAACGGATCGTGCGGCAAGGTGCTTTGAGCGCGGTGCCGATCTATGCGTTCAGCACGGCAGGACTCATGGCTCCGACCAGGAGCGAGGTGCAGCAGGGCCGGATGACGCGGACAGATACCAATCTGTTCATGGCATCGGTGGCGGCTGAAAGTGGTGGTGACGCCTACCTGGAGACGAACGCGCCAGCGCGGGACGTCCCACGGATGTTCACGGAGCTCTCGTCCTACTACACACTTGGTGTGGCAGGCGGACCGGCGCCGACGGGCCGCAGCCAGCGACTGCAGATTGCCGTCACCAGACCCGACGTTGAAGTTGTGCCCGCCTCGGTGTGGTTCGCCACTCCGAGCGCCACCGGGCCCGACGACCGTCGTCCCGCGACCGGCCTCACGGCGGCTTTGGCATCACCGCTGTCGACCGGCACTATCCCGCTGCGGATGGGACTCGTGCCGATGGCAGTTGCGGGGCAGCGAGAACAGGCGCTGGTGTTGACCCTGGCGTTGCCTCGACCAGCGATGGCACCCGAGACCGCAGCTTACACGGTGCGCCTCTTCGTCTACGACGGCGAGGGGCGGCGCGAGATTCAGCAGAGCGAACACGCCGTCACGGTTGGGGAAGCCGGCGACACACTGGCCGAGGTGCTGCTGCGGCTGGCGTTGCGACCGGGGAGGTACAACGTGCGGGCCTACGTCGAACGGACAGGCACAGATCGCGCCGGCTCGGTGTTTGCGCAGGTGACCGTCCCTGACTTCGCGCGAGACGCCCTGTCACTATCCGGCGTGGCGATTGGGTTGGCTGACAGCCGTCCGCCGGCCGGCCGCGAGGCGATCGCCGGCCTGTTGCCGTTTGGTCCGACCGCTGCGCGCGAGTTCAGATCCACCGACCGCATCGGCGCGTTGTGGCGAGTCCACGCAAACACTAGCGAATCAGCAGTGTCGCAGCGGGTGGAGGTGCTCGACGTACGTGGCAACGAGGTGTTTTCTCGCGACACGATGGTCCCGGTCGACGCGCAGCTCGGTTCGGGCGTTGAGCAGCGTTTTGACGTCCCGCTCAGCTCCCTGCCACCCGGTGACTACGTGCTGCGCATTGTGGTGTCGCTTGGCGGGGCGAATGCACAACGCGACGTGCGCTTCCGCGTGCAGCGATAACTCCGGAACCTCGGAACCTCGGAACCTCGGCACTTCGGGATGTTTGGTGCGGAAGGGGAGACTCGAACTCCCACGCCCTTGCGGGCGCCAGCCCCTCAAGCTGGTGCGTCTGCCAATTCCGCCACTTCCGCGTGGGGTGAGTCTGCTGTCCGCGGCCCGGACGGGCCGTCAGCAGAGGCTGAGCCACCAAGTATAGGCGAAAACTGCGCGCGCCGTAAGGCTGATTGGCGGACCTGAAGGTCCGCCCCACGAGTGTAGGGGTGCGGCCACAGAGGGAGGGGTGCACCCCCGGCGACCGTACCTGCGAGGGGCGCAGAACGGCCGTCGGGGATGCGGGGTGCCTCACATCGACTCGGTGCTGCTGCCGCGCCGCGTGGGGCTCGTACCGGTCGCGCCGCGCGTGGACGACTGCGACTGGTTCGATTTCGACGACGTGTCGGTGTTGTCCCGGTTGGACGACCGGTCACTCTGTTCGACACGAATGTGGTTCATGACGTCCTGCACGCCTGAGCACCGCTCGGCAATGTCTTCGGCGCGCCGCTTCTGCTGGCGGTCGTCGCACTTGCCGGTGAGCGTCACGCGGCCGTCCTTGACCTCCACCTCGATCTCCGACGCATCGACCGACGGGTCGTCGGTCAGCTGATCGGACACCTCTTCGCGGATACGGTCATCGGAGCGCGCATACCCCTTCGGTCCGCGGCCGGCGAACTCACCGCTGGACGACATGCCGTCGCGCTGCGCGAAGTCCTGACGACCCAGCGAGTAGTCCCGCGCGCCCCAGCCGGTGTTCCGTCCCTGACCGAAGCGGCTGTCGGATCCGCCGTACCCCTGGCTTTGACCGTAGCCCGGACCCTGGCCATAGCCCTGATTCTGTGCGCGCCAGTCTTCCTGCCACCGGCCGCCGTCGTTCTGCGACCGATAGCCGTCGCCCTGTGAGCGCCAGTTGCCGTCGCCCTGCGACCGCCAGTTGCCGTCGTTCTGCGAACGCCAGCCCTGGTCCTGCTGCTGACTCTGCGGCATCCAGCCGTCGCTGTACGGCTGATAGCCTTCCTGCTGCGGCGACATCTGGAACCGCCCATCGTCCTGGTACCGCCAACCTTCGTCCTGCGCCGGTGACGGACGCCAGTTCGGCTGTCGGCGGTCGCCCTGATCCTGCGAGCGGCGGTTGCGATCGTCCTGCATGTATCGTCGTGATTCGTTCATCTGTCTTGCTCCTTCGTGAGTGGGATTCGACTCCACCCTTCGTTGTGCAAGAGCGTTGCCACGATCGCTATTCCTGATGCGACGATAGATCGCCTTCGGCCGGACCGCGCAGCACACGACCGGTGGGTGAGAAGCGCGATCCGTGGCACGGACAGTCCCATGTTGAGTCGGCCGCATTCCAATTGACCACACATCCCATGTGCGGACAGATGGGGGACATCAGCGACAGTGTTCCTGATTCCCGACGATACGCAGCGACACGGTTGCCACGGACGTCGATGATGCGTCCTTCGCCGGGCGGCACACTGCGCAGGTCATCTCCGTCAGCGCCGGCCACGCGGTCGCGGACCATATGGTACGGATAGTCGGAGTTTTCGCGCACGTAGTGCCACAACCCGTCGGTCAGGAGTGTGCGGTTGATGTCGAAGAGTCCGGTCCATGGGTTCGTGCGGCCAGTGGCATGGTCGCGCGCCATCATTGCGCCGAGTGTGCCGAACGTGATGCCGTTGCCGCCGAAGCCGGTGATGGCGAACTGGCCCTTGGCCACTTCGCCGATGTACGGCAGACGGTCGCGCGTTTCGATGACCTGTCCCGTCCACTGATGAGTGATCTCGGCGGTTGGCACCAACTGCTGCACGACCGCACGCAGCTGCTCGAGCGGTTTGTGGGTGTCCGTCGTTTGCCCCGTCTTGTGATCGCACCCGCCGGCGATCAGCATGTCGTGCGTGTCGCCCGGATCAAGCCGGAAGAAGTAGTACGGATCCGACAGATCAAGAATCAGCGCATCGGGCCACGACTGCTTCGGTACGCGTGCGGAGACGACGTACGACGAGTAGGGATAGAGGTCCGTCTGCAGCAGCGTGCCTTTGGCCAGGCTCGCTTTGCCGAGAATCGGCACATGCGTCGCCACGACGACCAGCGAGGTGGAGATGCGCGCCTTGTCGGTGTGGACGACCAGCGGTTCGTCATCGACGGTCGTGACGCCGCTGTGTTCAAACACGTGGCTGCCGTCGCCATCAATCGCACGAAGCAGCGCATCCAGATATTCCATCGGGCGAAAGCGGGCCTGATGGTCGAACCGCACGCCAGGACGCCGTACGCCTGGGGCTGACTCGACGAGCCGCGCGTCAAAGCCCAGGTCGGCGGCTGCCGTCGCGTTGTCAGAGAGCTGATCGCGGTCGGCGGCTTCAGACGCATGAATGCGGCCGGTCAGAAAGGCCGGCACAAACTGGAAGTCACACCGGATATCCAGGTGGTTCACGTTGGACGCAATCTGATGGATCGCGGCAAAGCCGCCGTCCCAGATCGCTTCGGCCTGGGCGCGCCCATACGACTTCAGCAGCGTCGTCAGCTGCACGTCCGTGACTGCGGTCAGGTGCGCCGACGTATGCGCCGTGTCGCCGCTGCCGCAACGGTCGCGCTCGAGCAGGATGACGGACAGGCCGGCCTGTTTCAGCAGATACGCCGCGGTGGCACCGGTGATGCCGCCGCCAACGACGACAGCGTCGGTTCGCAACGCACCGTCAGCTGCGCGGAATGCCGGGAGGGTGACGCCATCGATCCAGTACGGTGTCTGCATGGTGGTCTCGCGTAACGCTCAGGTGGAGGTGGGTGAGGTGTCGGGAAGCGCGCCGTGCGCGCGGGCATCGCCATAGAGGCGCGTGAACTCCGCGCCGATCAGGACGATCTGCGATGAGTAGTAGACCCATAACAGCAGCAACACCACGGAGCCCGCAGTGCCATACACCGACGCGGTTGCGCTGCGTCCCAGATAGAACCCAATCAGCTGCTTGCCCACCGAAAACAGAATGGTGGTGACAATGGCGCCGACGATGGCGTCATGCCAATACACATGCGTGTCCGGCAGAAAGCGGAAGAGCAACGCAAACAGCCACGTGATGACCATGAAGGACACCAGCACGTTGGCCACCTCCAGCAGCAGCGGCACGCCCGGCATCATCCGACCCAGCCATCCGCCAAACGCTCCCAGCGCTGCACTGATGGTGAGTGAGACCAGCAGCAGGAACCCAATCGCCACGACGAGGCCCAACGCCTGCACACGGGAGAGCAGGAACATCTTGACGCTTGAGCCGTCTGCCTTGGCGCGCCAGATCGTGTTGAACGCCGACTGCAACTCCAGGAATGCGCCTGTCGCTGCCAGCGTGAGTGTTACGAAACCGATGGTGGTCGCCAGAGGCGTGTTGCGATCGCGCGCGGCACCCTGCAGCAGCGCCTGGATGGCCGTGGCGCCCTCCTGGCCGACGAGTCCATCCAGTTGCGTGACCACCTCGCCCCGCACCGCCGCGTCCCCGAAGACGCTGCCGGCCACCGCAATCACGATCAGCAGGATAGGGGCGATGGCGAACAAGGTGTAGTACGCCACCGACGCGCCAAGGCGCATCGCGTTGTCCTCCCAGAACGCACGAAAGGCGCGCCCCAGTAGAACGATGAAAAACCACGCGCGTTGAAAGACGTTGCCGTCCAGCTCAGACCTCCTCGGCGAAGCGTCCTTCGATCAGCTGCTTGACGCGCTCGAGGCCCTGCTGGACCAGATCGCTCGCGCGATCGCCATGCAGGTGCTCCATGGCCGCCGTGAGGCCGCCATCGGGCAACGCATACTGCAGGCGAATCGTGACCTCAGTGCCGCCGCTCCGCCCTGCCGCGCGGAAGTTGATGCTGCCGGCGCTGATCACACTGGAGGCGCCAATGGTGCGCCAGCCGATGACCTTGCCGGGTTCATCGTTGATGATGCGGGCATTCCAGGTGGCGACGGGAGGCGCACCCACTGCACCAATCGACCACTGCCACGTGTCGGCCGCCACGGCCTCGATCAACACGTTGGCAGGCAGCGCCTGAGAGAGTTGCGCGGGATCCCGCCAGAACGCGTACACCTCTTCGGGTGAGGCGTCGATGGTGATTGACGCATCGAGCGGAAGACCCTTCGGACCCGCCAGTGCGCGCTCGGTGTGATGGTCGCGCCGCGCCGCGACGCGATTCATCGCCGATGTCACTGGGCAGTACCCGGTCGCGGCTCTCGCGATGAGTGCTGCTGACGCCACGGCCAGAGGACGCCGCGCCTTCGGCAGGCCCGCAGCCAGCGCTGCGGTGCCCACACCCGCCGCCATCGTGACCAATCGTTGCGTGCGACTGATGTTGCTCGTCATGCCGTCCTGACGGTGCAAGCCACGTTCCATCGAGGTTTGGCAGTCGCCGTGCCTGGATGTGCACGGGAGCGCACGAGAACGGCAAGCCGCCTCCACTAGTGGGCGACAGGCTGCTCAGACCATCGCGCTCGTCGACATTCGGGTGTGGATCGATTCCTGCAAAAACGAGCGACGGCAACGCAGACCGCCACGTTGGTGGCCTGCGATCACTGGGGAGAAAGAAGCCATGCCGAACGTTGACACGCTTGAAACTCTGTTTGTCGAAGAACTGCGTGACATTCTCGACGCGGAACGGCGTCTGACTCAGGCCCTGCCGAAGGTCATCTCGGCGACGACCGACGAAGAACTGGAATCGGCGCTGACCACACATCTGGCCGAGACCGAGGTGCACGTCACACGACTCGAAGAGGCGCTCGAATCCATGGCGCAGCCGGCGCGTGCGCGCTCCTGCGCGGGTATGCGCGGCATCATCGAGGAAGTCCAGGAGCACATCGGCAACGGTTACTCCGACGACAGCCTGCGCGACGCCCAGATCATCGGCGGCGCGCAACGCGTGGAACACTACGAGATTGCCGCGTACGGCACGGCCATCGCCCATGCGCAGCTGCTGGGCCTCGATCCGGTCGTGCAGTCGCTCAAGACGACGCTCGAGGAAGAAAAGGCGGCGGATGCGCGCCTCTCGAAGATCGCCGAGTCGATCGTCAATCTCAATGCCGCCGGCGGAGATGCGATGGGCGGAACGGAGGTGCGGCGATGAGTGCGGATACGCGCAAGCCGTCCAACGCGCCAACCTCGCCCGAGGAAACGCTGGACGACACAATCGAGTCGACGTTTCCCGCCAGCGACCCGCCGTCCACAATCCCCGATCCGGAGCCGGAGCCCGAGCCGACGCCGGAACGTGCTCCGGGCGAGCGGCAGTCGCCGCCTGTGAAGGAGCCGCCGCCTACCGAGCCTGGGAAAACTCGATGACAAAACCGCCTCGGCGGCCGTCGCCACCCTTCCCACAACAACATCAGCGTCGGCCCGGCGCTGAAGGCGAGATGTCCCCGCCCCCGCAGTTTGAGGCGCCCGCGTATGTCGGGGCCGGCAGGCTGCGAGGGCGGGTGGCACTCATCACGGGCGGTGACTCCGGCATCGGCCGGGCCACGGCCGTGTTGTGCGCCAGAGAAGGCGCCGATGTCGCCATCGTGTCGTTGCCGTCCGAAAAGGCCGACGCGGCCGTCACCGCAAAGGCCGTGCGCGACGAAGGGCAGGAGTGCCTGGCGTTGACGGGGGACGTGCGCGAACGACGCACATGCGATCGTCTCGTGAAGAAGACCGTCGAGACGTTCGGCCGCCTGGATGTACTGGTCAACAATGCGGCCTACCAACATCACCGCACGTCGATCCAGGACATCTCAGACGCGCAATGGCTGCGCACGTTCCAGACCAACATTCACGGGTACTTCTTCATGGCACGCGCGGCGTTGCGGCACATGGAGCGCGGCGCGGCCATCGTGAACGTCGGATCAATCACAGGACTGGAAGGGCATCGCGAGCTGCTCGACTACGCGTCGACCAAGGGCGCGATTCACGCGTTCACGAAGTCGCTCGCGCAGAACCTCACCGACAAGGGCATTCGTGTGAATGCGGTCGCGCCTGGCCCCGTGTGGACGCCGTTAAACGTCACGGACAAAAGCGCGGGACAGGTGGCGGAGTTCGGGAGCTCGACGCCGATGGGAAGGCCGGCGCAGCCGGAGGAGATTGCCCCGGCCATCGTGTTCCTGGCGTCGAATGTCGATTCGAGTTACATCACCGGCGAAGTAATCGCCCTGCTGGGCGGGGTGACGACCGCGTAGGACCTTGGCGGGGCTGAAGCCCCGCCCCACGAGTGTGGTGATCTGGCGGGGCGAAAGCCCCGCCCCAAGGCGCTCTGGTTAGAATCCGCCGCCTGAGCGGCCGCCGGCGGGAGGCGTGGCGGGATCGGTGGCGGGCGGTGTCGTCGGCGTCGGGACCGGAGTCGGCGTCGCCGCAGGTGCCAGCGGCATCGAGTCGGGTGGCGTCACCGGGGCGGCCGGGGCCGCGAGCGGCGCAGGACCACTGACGCCACTCACCACCGAGCTGCCGAAGCCGCCGCTTGAACCCATCACGGCGAGAATCAGGGACCCCAACATGAACAGCGCGCCAAGAATCGTGGTGGCGCGCGTCAGCACGGTCGCACCCGCGCGAGCGCCAAAGGCCGCCTGACTGCTCGACCCACCAAACGCCGCCGCGATATCGCCGCCCTTGCCCTGCTGCAGGAGGACGACCACCAGCAGGAGCAGGCAGACGATGATGTAGATGGTCAGAAACACGTAGAAGAGCATAAGAAGCCGATTATAGCCCTACTGGGCGTTCTCCACGATGGCGGCAAACGACCGGGCTTCCAGGGAGGCCCCGCCGACCAAGGCGCCGTCAACGTCTTCCAGGCCAATGAGTTCCCGGATGTTCTCGGGCTTGACCGACCCGCCATACAGCACCCGGCAGCGGTCGGCGTGGGTGCCGCCAAACCACTCGCGCAGCCGCTTTCGAATATGGGTGTGCGCCTCGCCGGCCTCGGCCGCCGTGGCGTTTTTCCCGGTCCCGATGGCCCACACCGGCTCGTACGCCAGGATCAACGTGCCGATGTCCTCGCCGGTAGACCCGTCCAGGCCAAGCTTGAGCTGGCGGTCGAGGACGGCCAGTGTCTGACCCGCTTCGCGTTCCTCCAGGGTCTCGCCGATGCAGACGATGGGCGTGAGTTCGGCCTGCCTGGCCGCCTGCCGCTTGCGGTTCACCCACTCGTCGGTGTCGCCAAACAGGCGGCGGCGTTCGGAGTGCCCGATGATGACGAACTCGGCGCCGGCGTCCTTGAGCATCGCCCCGCTGACCTCGCCCGTGAACGCGCCCTGCCGCTCGAAGTAGAGATCCTGCCCCGCGATGGTGACCGTGCCGTTGCGTGCCGCTTCCGCCGCAGCCTGGATCGCCGTGAACGGCGGCGCGACGATGATTTCGGCCGTGGCGGTGCTGAGGGTTTTGGTCAGCGCCGCGAACTCACGAATCCACGCGACGGTGTCGAGCACCGTCTTGTGCATCTTCCAGTTGGCGGCAAAGACGGGGATGCGTGCCATGGGTGTCAGTCGAGCGCGGCCACGCCGGGCAGGGTCTGGCCGCCCAGGAACTCAAGCGACGCACCGCCGCCTGTGGAGATGTGGGTCATGCGGTCCGCGACGCCAGCCTGGGCGACAGCCGCGACCGAATCGCCGCCGCCGATGATCGTCGTGCCCTGCACGTCAGCTACCGCGCGTGCGACACCCATGGTGCCTGCTGCGAAAGGCGCGAGCTCGAACACGCCCATCGGGCCGTTCCACACCACGGTTTTTGCCGCGCTGATGATCTCGGCATAGTACGCGACCGTCTTGGGGCCGATGTCGAGTCCCATGTCGTCGCCCATCGAGCCGTTGGTCGGGACCGACGGCGCGTCGATGTCGAGCACACGTGTCGGCACGTCCGCTGCGAGCGCGGGGGCCACCACGTGATCAATCGGGAGTTCCAATCGCACTCCGGCCTGTTTGGCGCGTGCGTCGAGTGCCAGCGCCGTCTCGAGCAGATCGGGTTCGACCAGCGACTTGCCGGTGTCGACGCCGCGTGCCTTGAGGAAGGTGTACGCCATGGCGCCGCCGATCAGCAGCGCGTCCACCTTGCCGAGCAGGTTGTCGATGACTTCCAGCTTGTCGGAGACCTTGGCGCCGCCGAGGATCGCCACAAACGGCCGATCGGGACTGCTCAACGCGCGGCCGAGGTAGTTCACCTCCGCCTCCATCAGGAGTCCTGCAGCCTTGCTCGCCACGTGGTGCGTGATGCCCTCGGTGGACGCGTGGGCGCGGTGTGCCGCACCAAAGGCGTCGTTGACGTACACGTCGGCCAGCGATGCAAGGGCTTTCGCGAAGTCGGCATCATTGGCCTCCTCGGCCTTGTGATACCGGAGATTCTCCAGGAGGATGACACCCTTCGGATTGGCCGCAATCACGTCGGCTGCCGCCGCGCCGATGCAGTCGGGGGCAAACGCCACCGGGCGTCCGAGCAGCTGCGAGAGGTGTTCGGCGACCGGCTTGAGGCTGAACTCCGGAGCCGGCTTGCCCTTCGGACGTCCGAGGTGCGACGCGAGGATGACCGTCGCGCCGGCATCAAGTGCCGCGCGGATGGTCGGAATCGCGGCGCGGATGCGCGTGTCGTCGGTGATCCGGCCGTCCTTGAGCGGGACGTTGAAATCGACGCGGATGAACACCCGCGTGCCGTCGAGTGCGAGGTCGCGGATGCTCTGCACGATGGCTGCCTCAGAGCCCCTTCGATGCCATGTAGCGGAGCAGATCCACGCAGCGGTTCGAGTAGCCCCACTCGTTGTCGTACCACGCCATGATCTTGGCGAAGTTGCCGTCCATCACCTTGGTGTAGGCCACGTCGAGCATCGCCGAGTGCGGATTCCCGCGGAAGTCGATCGACACCAGCGGCGCCGTGACGTATTCGAGGATGCCCTTGAGCGGGCCATCCGCCGCGGCCTTGAACGCCGCGTTGATCTCGTCGGCGCTGGTGGACTTCTCGAGGATCGCGTTGAGGTCGACCACCGAGACGTTCGGCGTCGGCACACGCATCGCGATGCCGTCGAGGCGGCCCTTGAGCGCCGGCAACACTTCACCGACGGCACTGGCGGCACCGGTTGTGGTCGGGATGATCGACAGCGCGGCCGCGCGGGCGCGGCGGATGTCCTTGTGCGGCAGGTCGAGCAGGTTCTGATCGTTGGTGTACGCGTGCACCGTCGTCATCCAGCCGCTCTTGATGCCGAACGATTCGTGCAGGACCTTGGCGACCGGCGCGAGACAGTTGGTGGTGCAGGACGCGTTCGAGATGATCTGGTGCGCGGACGGGTCGTACTTGTCGTGGTTAACGCCCATCACGACGGTGACGTCCGGCTTCTTGGCCGGGGCGGTGATGATGACTTTCTTGGCGCCGCCCGCCAGGTGTTTCGCGGCATCGTCGCGGTTGGTGAACCGGCCGGTGCCTTCAAAGACGACGTCGACGCCGAGGTCGCGCCAGGGCAACTGGGCCGGGTCCTTGATGGCCAGCACCTTGAAGGCATCGCCGTCGACCGTGATCGAGTCGCCGTCGGCCGAGATGTCGGCCTTCAGGTTGCCCAGGATCGAGTCGTACTTGAGCAGGTGCGCCAGAGTGCCCGCATCGGTGAGGTCGTTGACCGCCACGATGTCGATGTCGTCATGAGCCATGGCCGCACGCATGATGTTGCGGCCGATCCGTCCGAAACCATTGATGCCGACCTTGATCGCCATAACCCGCGATTTTACCTATATTCTCGTGTTCGTGTACGCCCTGTATTCGCTGGCCATGCTGGTGCTGGCGGTCATCCTGTTCCCGTGGTTCTTGTTCCAGGCCCTGCGCCACGGCAAATACGTCGGCAGCCTGGCGCAACGACTGGGTGTGCTGCCGGTGTCCTTCAATCTGGATGGGGATTCATCCATCTGGATTCATGCGGTGTCGGTCGGGGAGGCGTTGACGGCCCGCGCGTTGTTGCCCGAGTTGCGGCGGCAATATCCCCACCTGAAAATTTTTCTGTCCACCACCACGATGACCGGACAGCAGATTGCGCGTGAGCGGCTGACGGGTGTGGACGCCGTGTTTTATTTCCCGTTTGACCTGCCGCCGTTCGTCAATCGCACCCTTCGGCTGGTGCGGCCGAAGCTCTTCATCATGATGGAGACCGAGATCTGGCCGAACCTCCTGCGTGCGTGCCGGCGTGAGGGCGTGCGGACGCTGATGGTGAACGGGCGTATCTCGTCGCGTTCGTATCCGCGGTACCGGATGGTGCGGGGATTTTTCCGGACGGTCCTGAGTGACGTGGATCGGTTCTGCATGCAGAGTGAGGAATCGGCGCGTCGCATCATCGACATCGGTGCTGACCCGGCGCGGGTGACGGTCACCGGCAGCCTGAAGTTCGAGTCACTCGAGGTTCCGGGCGCGACGATGGGGCGCGGGGCGGGGCGGGTGCTGCGGTACTTCCGCGTGCCGGACTCGCGGCCGGTGCTGGTCGCGGCCAGCACCCTCAAGGGCGAGGATGAACACGTGCTGGCGGCGTTTGCGGCAGTGCGCCGTGTGAGTCCGTCGGCGTTGCTCATCATCGCGCCCCGCAAGCCGGAACGGTTCGACGAGGTGGTGGCGCTGGCGCGTGGTGAAGGTCTCCGTGTGTCACGACGCACCGAACTGACCGTGGACGCCGCGCCGGACGCGGACGTCGTCGTGCTCGACACGATCGGGGAACTCGCACATCTGTTCCAGGTCGCGACGGTGGTGTTTGTGGGCGGGAGCCTTGTAGATGCGGGCGGTCACAACATCCTCGAACCCGCCGTGCACGGCAAGGCGATTGTGTTCGGCCCGTCGATGTCCAACTTCGCCGAAATTGCGCAGGCGTTTGTCGACGGCGCGGCGGCGGTGCAGGTGTCGGCGGCCTCCGGCCTGGCCGACACCTGGGTGCGGTTGGTGCAGGACGGGGACGCCCGCGCGCGGCTGGGCGCCGCCGCGCGGGCGATGG
>BTVE01000048.1:0-35296 GCA_045862915.1 Acidimicrobiia bacterium | reverse complement strand
CGCCTGCGGGAGACGTTGTTCAACGTGTTGGCCAGCGAGGTGCCCGGCGCGCGTGTGCTTGATGGCTACGCAGGCACGGCAGCCGTCGGCATTGAAGCCATCAGCCGCGGGGCCGCCGACGTGGAAGCGTGGGAAGTGTCGCCGCCGGCGCTGCGTGTGGCACGCGCCAACATTGACGCGTGTGGCGTCGGTGATCGGTGCCGGCTCCAGCGCGGGGACTTTTTGCGGTCACACGGCGGGGCGGATCGCACCATCGTGTTCCTTGACCCGCCGTACGATGCGCCCGATCTGGTGGCACCGGTGCAGGTGGCGGCCGCACGCCTTGAGCCAGGCGGCGTGATCGTCCTGGAACACCGCCGGTCGCGCGAAAGCCCGGAGGCGGTGGAGGGCCTCGCGCGCGTTCGGGTGCTCAAAGCCGGGGATAGCGCGTTATCCTTCTACCGGTACGCATGACCTCACCGCGCATTGCCGTGTTTCCCGGGTCGTTCGACCCGATCACCAACGGGCACGTGGACCTGATCGCTCGAGCCGCCCGTTTGTTCGACGAGGTGATCGTGGCGATCCTGGTGAATCCGAACAAACACTCGCTGTTTTCGATTGAGGAGCGCCGGCAGCAGATCACGCAGGCGTGTGCCGGCCTGCACGGTGTGGTGCGGGTGGATACATTTGAAGGCCTGGTGGTCGATTACGCGCGCCGCGTGGGCGCCGTGGCGCTGATCCGCGGCCTGCGCAACTCGACGGACTTTAATTACGAGCAGCCGATGGTGGCGATGAATGCGCATCTCGAGCCGGCGGTGGACACCGTGTGTCTGCTGGCCTCGACCGCGGTGTCACACATCAGCTCTCGGCTCGTCAAGGAAATCGCCGGCCTGGGCGGCAATGTGTCCGGTCTGGTGCCGGCACACATCGAATCCGCGCTGCGGGACCGCGTAGCGCCACGGAAGGGGTAATCGTGGAAGCAGGTCGCCTTGCAGCGCGCATGCAACACGTCGGCATGTCGCCGACCATGAAGGGCACGGCCGCGGCGGAGAAGATGCGCCGTGAGGGCATCGACGTCATTGACCTCGGGGCAGGGGAGCCGGACTTTCCGACGCCGGCACACATCGCTGAGGCCGCCAAGGCAGCCATCGACGCGGGCCGCACGAAGTACACGACCAACAGCGGCGTACTCGACCTCAAGCTGGCGGTGGCGGAACGGTATCGCCTCGACTACGGCGTGACCTACGCGCCCGACGAAGTCATCATCACGGCCGGCGGCAAGCAGGCGCTGTACCACGCGGCCATGGCGCTGTTTGGCCCCGGCGACGAAGTCATCACGCACATGCCGGGCTGGCCGACGCTGGTCGAGCAGATCAAGCTGGCCGAAGCGACGCCGGTAATCGTGCGCACGTACGCCGAGCAGGGATTTGTGCCGACGGCAGAGGCGCTCCTCGCTGCCGCCACACCAAACACCCGCGCCATCATCATCAACAGCCCGGGGAATCCGACCGGAGCGTTGCTGAGCGAGGCCGATGCACGCATCCTCGCCGATGCCGCAGCCCAGCGTGGCTGGTGGATCATCCTCGACCTCTGCTACGAGAAGTTGATCTACGACAATGCGGCACACAACCTGCCGGGCATCTTTGCCGCAGCGCTGCGCGACCGCTTCGTGATTGCCGCGTCCGTGTCCAAGGCGTACGCGATGACCGGGTGGCGCCTCGGGTGGGTCGTTGGTCCGAAGGCTGTGATCAGCGCCGCCAACGCGTTGCAGAGCCACACCACCTCCAACGCAAATTCGATCACGCAGTACGCCGCGATCACGGCGCTGACCGGGTCGCAGCAGTGTGTGACCGACATGCTCCTTGAGTATCAGCAGCGTCGTGATCAGGTGCTGTCGTGGCTGGCCGAAGAGCCCCGGCTGCGCACCGCCGTGCCGCAGGGCGCGTTTTACCTGTTTCCCGATATCTCCGACTTCCTGTCGCCCGACGGGTATCGCACGTCGCTCGAGTTCACCGACGCGTTGCTGGCGAAGGAACATGTCGTGACGACGCCGGGTGAAGCGTTTGATACGCCTGGCTTTCTCCGGATTTCGTACGCCAATTCACTCGACAACCTGCGTGAGGGCGTAACCCGGCTGATCCGGTTTGCCCGCGCCTGCGCGCCGCGCTGACGTCATGCCAATCGCCGACGATCTGGTCATCCAACTGCGGCACATCGTTGGTGACGAGTGGGTGTCGACCGATGTCGGCACGCTGACGGCGTACGGTGTCGATGCGCTCAAGCAGGGCCGCCCCGCCGACGTCGTCGTCAAACCCGCCAACACTGCAGAAGTCGCTGCCGTGGCGCGACTCTGTCACGAGACACGCACTCCACTGGTGCCGCGAGGAGCCGGCACGGGCTACACCGGCGGCGCGGTGCCGGTGCACGGCGGAGTTGTCATCAGCCTCGAACGCCTCAATCGCATTCTCGAGATCGACGAGGGCAACCTGCTCGCCGTGGTTGAACCCCACGTGATCACCGGCGATTTGCAGACGGCCGTGGAAGCGGTCGGCTTGTTTTATCCGCCCGATCCCGCCAGCCTCAAACAGTCCGTCGTTGGCGGCAACGTCGCGGAAAATGCCGGCGGGCCGCGCGCGTTTAAGTACGGCGTCACCAACAAATACATCCTTGGGTTGGAAGCCGTGTTGCCGACCGGCGAGATCATCGAGACCGGGGGCAAGGTCGTCAAAAATGTCGTGGGCTACGACCTTACACACCTGCTGGCCGGCTCGGAGGGGACACTCGCCATCATCACCAAGGTGATCGTCCGGCTCATTCCGAAGCCGCCGGTGCAGGTGACGATGCGCGCAAGTTTTCCAAGTGTGCGCCACGCGGTCGATGCGGTCACGCGGCTGATTCGCGCTCGTGTGATTCCGGCAGCGCTCGAACTCATTGATGGCGATTCACTGGATGCCGTCGCCACACATCTGCAGGTGCGGTCGCTGGCACCGGAAGGCACGGCGGCGATTCTGCTGCTGGAGGTTGACGGCCTCTCCGAACAGGTGGGCGGGGAAGCCGACCGCATCGAAGTGGCGTGCCGTGAGGCCGGCGCGACGGAGTTCCTGAGGGCGCGCGACGAAGGCGAACGTCAGGAACTGTGGCGGGTGCGCCGCGAGATTTCGCCCTCACTGAAGGTCATCACACCGCTCAAGTTCAACCACGACGTCGTGGTGCCCAAGGCACGCATTCCGGAGTTATTCGAGTTGGTGGACGAGTTGCGCAGCAGGTATCGCCTCCGCATTCCGTGTTTCGGCCATGTCGGCGATGGCAACATCCACGTGAACATCATGGTCACGCCCGACGACGCCGACGAGATTGCGCGGGCACATGACGCCGAAGGTGATCTGTTCCGCGGCGTCGTCGCACTCGAAGGATCCATCAGTGGCGAACACGGTATCGGCTTCGCCAAGGCCAAGTACCTGTCGCTCGAGCTCTCCGACGCCGAGCTCGCGTTGATGCGGCGTCTCAAGGCCGCCTTTGATCCGCATGGGATCCTGAATCCCGGGAAGATGGGCCTGTGATGAAAAGCCTGCTGTTCGTGCTGACGCTCTTGACCGCACAGGTCGCGGCACCCGTCACGGTGGTGTTTGAGACGACGGTGGGCGAGATTGTGATTGAGGTGAACGTCGCGAAGGCGCCGGTGACGTCCGCCAATTTCCTTCGTTACGTCGATGACGGCTGGTACACGGGCGGGCAGTTTCACCGCACCGTGCGACCGGACACCGAGACAAACACGACCCATCCCATTCAGGTCATCCAGGCGAGCCGGCGTCGTGAGCGCGGCGTGAATCCCGGTATCCCACCGGTGCCGCTCGAACGGACGCGCGATACAGGCTTGACGCACGTCGACGGGGCGGTGTCGATGGCGCGGGTCGCGGGGCAGCCGGACTCGGGTGCCAGCGACTTCTTCATCGCGATTGGCGCGCAGCCGTCGCTGGATTTTGGTGGCGGACGCAACACCGACGGGCAGGGCTTCGCGGTGTTTGGCCGAGTCGTGAGCGGCATGGATGTCGTGAAGAAGATCCAGGCCGCGGAGGTGCGCCCGAATTCCCAGACGCTGGCGACGCCGATCGCGATCGTGCGCGCGCGCCGCAAATAGGCGGGCACCTGCCTTCGTGTTACCATCGTGGCACAGAGGTATTACCCATGAAGATCCGCTCCATCAAACTGACGGTCCAGCAAGAGCGGGCACTCCGGGAGGCTGCGGAAGCGAGGGGGGTATCCGACAGCTTCCTCGTGCGTGAAGCGCTCGAGGTGTACCTTGCGGGTCCGGCCGAAGCCGCGCCATCTGGTTCGGTGGCTGATGTGGCTGCCCGATGGCTGGGTGCCGTCGACGACACACCCGCAGACCTGTCCACGAACCCGAAGCACCTCGACGGGTTCGGCAAGTAGCCGAGCGAACGGTTCACAGGTGAGAGAACGAGACGTCTTGATTGACACGGGCCCGCTGGTGGCGGCCCTCGCCAGGCGCGACAGCCACCACCAGTGGGCGGTGGAGCGTTTGCGCGACATCGAGCCGCCGCTCGAGACGTGCGAAGCCGTTCTGACCGAAGTAGCGTTCCTGCTGCGCGGCACGTCCAACGGCGCTGATGCGCTACTGGCGCTGGTCGACGAAGGCATCATCACCATTCGCTTCGATCTCGACGAGCACGCACAGTTTGTGCGCGCCTTGATGCGCCGGTACGCCGATCAACCGATGTCTCTGGCCGATGCGTGTCTGGTGCGCATGTCCGAAATCCGAGGTGACTCGAAGATCCTCACGCTCGACAGGGACTTCCGCCGCTATCGCCGGCTCGGACGCAAAGTCATTCCGCTCATCGCACCGCGTTGATCTCGATGGGAATCAGCTTTTCCACAGGCCGCTCGTCGGCGAGCCGAGCGGCGACCCTCAGCACGTACCGGCCAGGGGACAGTCCCGCGAGCGGCAGGGACTGATCAAGCGTGGCCACCTGTCGCTTCGGGTTCGAGGACTCCGAGCGTCCGGTCACCTGACGTGCCTCGGCCTGGCCGACCAGGCCTACCTCGAAGACGACCTCAGGGGCTGCCGTGCCCCAACTCGCACGCGTAAACACGCGCAGGGTCTCGTCCGCCGAAAATGTCCGTCGGGTGGTTGGTTGGACCGGCGTCACGCCATTGAGGCGATCAAGTCCAATGATGGCGTCCACGACGTCGCGATCGGTGCCGATGATGACGCCACCCAACTGCACGTCTTCATCCGAGAAGTTGGGCACGGTGAGCGCGATGTGGGCGGTGCCCGTTTTGCCGAGTGCTTCGCTCGTGACTCCGATACGCACGGTCTGTTGACGGGCTTCGAGGTCGACGACTTCGTTGATCACGATCCGCCCGGTGGCGTCGGGACGCCACGTGCCTGCGAAGGTGATGGGACGCTGAAAGGACGTCCGCGTCCTGCCATCCGGATCGATCGACAGGAGGCCGATGCGCCACTCGTCGGCGAACGATCCGGCGAAGCCGTGCTCGGGCTTCGGGTGGGCCACCTCGATGGTCACAACGGCCTTGGTGCGGCCGCCGCCTGGAGGCAACGCCACCACCGACGCGCGAATGGGCAGGTCGGGATTTGGCAGGCCTTCACCGAGTGACGCGGTCATCGCGCGCTGGGCCGGCACGGGCCGGTTGTTCCACCATGGCGCGGTGTACCCACGGCGAGCGCGCACGTACGTGCCGGGCCGTTTCACGCGCACCTGGACCTCCTGGAACTTGCCGTCGGTGCGCAGGGGACGAGGATAGTACCCGAGCAGGTAGAACGTCCCGTTGTCGGCCATCAGCCTGGCGGGTGAGAGCCACGGTTGGGACTCACGGTACCGAATGCCGCCGGTGGCCGCGGCAAGGACCTGCAGCGGGTCATCCACGAGGTTATTGCCCAGCGTGCCGGTGGGATCGATGGGATAAATCGGCGTGCCCGCGATTCGTGCCGCAGTGATGACGCCCTCACAGAGGCTGCAGGTGATATGGGGGCAACGCGGCGTGCAGCCGCGCGTCCCGATCAGGACAATGGCCCGGCGCGGATGCCGTGAGGCCGCCAGCGTCTTTGAGACGTTTTCAAGCGTCACCAGCAGATCGCGGGCGGGATTGAGTCCCGACACGGCCGAAAATCCCATGGCATTCGTGAGCTCGTTGACGGCGCGCACATGCTGGACCGGATCGTTCGTGAAGTCGCGGCCAAGATCGGATCGCCGTACGTAGGTGAACGCCACATAGTCGTTTGCCGAGAACGTGGCCAGCATCGCCGAGAGCGTGCGCTTGATGTACACGACGTCCGCGGTGTCCAGCACGGTGTCGTCAACGACAATCACCACGGCCCGCCCGGGGGACGAAGCCGTGCCATTGGTCGCGATATCAGAGAGCGCGTCAGGTGGGCTGTCCAAATCGATCGGCCGCGACGCAACGGGAATCTCAACGGCCTCAAAATCGGTGATTTCCTGCGGGCGGGCCCGCTCGACGATCTCGAAGTCGTCCTTCGTCAATCCACGGATCGGACGTTCATCCGAGTCGGTGACGACGACGTCGAGACGCACATAGTGCGTCGCTGATCGGAACGTGGGCTGCTGAGCGGCGAGCACACTTCCCAGCGCCAGGACCGCCGCCACGGCAAGCAGTCGTCTGAAGGGCATGTAAGGTGTGAGTATAGGTCAGATGGTCCTGCGTCCGCTTGTTCATCGAATGGCCCACGTCTGCGCCTGGCTCACCGTGATGTGTGCCTCCGCGCACGCATGGGCGCAGCCTGCCGGTTCACCATCGGCAGACCGGCTCATCGACGTGCCGTACATCACGCAGACACGAGACCTGTGCGGCGGCGCCGCGCTGGAGATGGTCTTCCGCTACTGGGGCGAGACGTCCGTGCGCGCGGCAGACTTTTCGCCCCTCGTCGAACCCGGGCGCGGGATTCGCACCGGCGATCTCGCCACCGCTGCGAGCACCCGCGGGTGGACGACCCGGCTGCTGGCGGACGTGCCTGCGGACCCGCGCGCGCGAATCCGCGGCGAGCTGAACGCCGGCCGGCCGCTGATCGCGCTGATTGAAGTCGCTCCAGACACCTATCACTACATCGTCATTGTTGGCGCCACCGATGCACTCGTGGTGTTTCACGATCCGGCGCGAGCACCGTTCCGCACGGAGTCGTGGGCTGAGTTCGATCGCCTCTGGCGGGCGGCGGGACGGTGGATGTTGCTCGTGCTGCCGTCAAGGGCACAGTCGTCTCAAGTGCCGGCAATGGCATCCACGCCGGGCGTCGAGCCCGCGTCACCCTGTGCGGCACTGGTGCAGCGCAGTGTGGAACACGCAGGCGCAGGAGCACTTGACGACGCCGAACGTGGGCTCACGGCGGCCCGCAGTCTGTGTCCATCGGAGGTCGCGCCGGTCCGCGAATTGGCGGGGCTGCGGTTCGTGCAATCCCGCTGGAGAGAGGCCGCGGCGCTGGCAGAATCGGCGCTGGCCCTCGATGACACCGACGTCAACGCGCGCGAGATTCTGGCAACAAGTCTGTACCTTGACGGGCAGACGCTCCGGGCGCTCGACGCTTGGGCGCCCGCCGGTGGTCCCATCATCGACGTGGTCTCGGTGTCTGGCGCCGAGCGCACCCGACATCCTGTGCTCGTCGACGCGTCATCGCTGACACCTGGCCGGCAGTTGACGGCGACCGATCTGGCCCGCGCTGCGCGACGTGTCGGCGCCGTTCCTGCCGTGGCGTCCGCCGACGTGACGTACACGCCCAATCCGGACGGTCGCGCGATGCTGGACATCCGGATCCGTGAACGTGAACCGGTGCCGTTTGCGCCGCTGCCGGTGATTGTCGGAATCGGGCGCGCTGTGATCAGCGACAGCGTGGACGTGCCGGTGTCGGGGATCCTTGGTGAAGGTGAACACCTGCGGCTGCGCGGACGCTGGGCCGAGGAACGGCCTCTGTTTCTCGCCTCGCTTGCGGTGCCGGCGCCGTCAGGGATCCCGGGTGTCGTGGCTGTGCTCGGCTCGTGGGATCGGCAGGCGTACGCCGTGGGCTCCGGCATCACCCGCGCCCGTCGGCACCGGCTCGAGCTGGGCTGGTCCCACTGGCTCACTGCGAACGTGCGTACCCGGCTCTCGCTGGGCAGAGAACGGTTCGACGATGACAGGGCGGTCGGTGTGGGGCTCGGTGTCGAACAGCGGCTGTTCTCAGACCACGTCGCCGTCCAGGCCGGCGTCCATCGATGGTGGTCCGAGGGCGGCGTGCGGTTTCACGCGGCCGCGCTGTCAGTGTCGTGGCGGACTACTCGTGACGCCGGACAGCCGGCGACTGCCGCGCATGTCAGCGCCGCGGCTGTCAGCGATCACGCACCGCTGGCGGTGTGGCCCGGCGCCGGCACCGGCGCCTCTCGTCGTGACATGTTGCGGGCGCATCCCCTGCTGAGAGACGACGTCGTGAGTGGTGATGCGTTTGGTCGCACGCTGGTGCAGGCGACCGTTGAGCGTACACATCCGTTGCGGATGGTGCCGGTGAGGCAGGTCAGTGGTGCCGTCTTTGTGGATGCGGCGCGTGTCTGGCGTCCCCTGGTGCCCGGACAACGTCCAGCTCGCTGGTTGGTTGATGCAGGAATCGGGCTGCGCGTGCCGGTGGGCACCGGCATCATCCGTCTCGATCTGGCGCATGGACTCCGCGGAGGCGGACTTGCCGCCTCCGCGGGCTGGAGTGTGATCTGGCCGGACTGACGACCTTCGTCAGTCAGCGACCAGAATCACGATGATGATGATCAGCAGGAGCGTGGTGGTGGAGATGACCAGCGTGGAGCCGCCGGCCAGCTCCGCATTGGCGTGTGCCACCGGCTCGGCCAGACGGTCGAGTTCCTGCGGTGTGAGGTTCGCCACGGCCGATTCGACGTTGGTCACGGACATGCCCAGCCGCTTGGCCACCTTCTGCACGTCCGGCTGAGACAACAGGGACGCCACGGCCTCGCGCGTCTGCTGCTGCGCGGCCACGTGTGATGCCAGGGCGCGTGTGCGCACCGCCTGTGACGCGATGTTCTGTGACGTCTGTTGTGGTGATGCGGCCGCCTGCGCGGCAAACAGGCTCTGCGGCACAGCCAGCATGGCCGTCAGCGCCAGCGCCGCCACGATTCGGAACGAGTGTCGATTCATTCAAAACCTCCCTTGTGCGAAGACTCTTGCGCAGACATTTGCAGCAGGATGTGTGCCAGCGGCCGCGCAGACGCGATCTCCGGCATCGAGTCTGCATGGGAGACCGGTGTGACTCGTTTACGTCCAGCTGATCGCGGCAGCGAAGTACCAACAACCGGCATCGTCATGCGACACAACGGCACGGTGACGCCGTTGCTTGAACTACTGCGCGTGCACACGCGGCCCATGCACGATGCCCTCGACCGTCGTCTGGACCGACGCGAACGGTGGAGGCGGGAAGACTACGTGTCGTTCCTGCGCGCGACCCTTGCAGTGCTCGGACCGCTGGAAGCGCCGTTGCGTGCGCGTCTTCGTGCCGCCGGGGTCAGTGTCACCTTGCCGCAATCGGCCAGTCTCGAGCGCGACCTGCAGACGTTGGGGCAGGACGCCGCATCAATGCCGCGAGTGGACCTGCCGTCGATCGACTCGCCCGCCGAAGCGTTGGGCGCCGCATACGTGTTCATCGGTTCCACGCTTGGTGCACCTGTGATTGCGCGCGAGCTGCGCAAGTGGCTCCACGTTCCCGAACACAGCCTCACCTATCTTGCGCCTCGCGAACGCGCCGGCGTGTCATGGAAACACTTTCTCGACACGGTGGTGTCCTTTGACGCACACGCGACGGAGACGGAGCGGCAACAGGCCGCTCAGGCGGCGCAGGCGACATTTCGTGCGTTCGACGCAGCGTTTGCGGCCGAGGGGTTGTGATGAGTCCAGACGAGGTGGTGGACCTGTCCAACTGTGATCGCGAGCCCATCCATACGCCGAAGGCGATTCAGCCGCATGGTGTGTTGTTCGCCTGCCACGGATCGCAACTGCGTGTGGTCCAGGTGAGCGACAACGTGTCGACGTTGTGCGGCCTCCAGACGAACGAGGTTCTCGGCACGTCGCTGGCGGATGTGTTTACGCCGGACACCTGGAGCCGGTTGCAGCCCGTCATCACCGCCGGCTCTCCCAGCGAATTGAATCCAACGGTCGTTGAGACGAGAGACGGACATCGGTGGGAAGCGATTTGCCATCGCAGTCCGTCGGCAGACATCACGATCGTCGAACTGGAACGCTGGCGGGACGGGATCGAAGGATTCCTCCCGCAGCTGCGGGCGAGTCTGCGTCGCATGCAGGGCGCGACGTCCACTGACGGTGTGTGCGCGCAGGCGGCAGAGGAAGTTCGCGCGTTGACGGGTTTTGACCGCGTGATGGTGTACCGGTTCGATGCGCAGTGGAATGGCAAGGTGGTGGCCGAGTCGCGCCGGGACGACCTCGAGCCCTTTCTCGGGCTCCACTATCCAGCCGCAGATATCCCTGCGCAGGCTCGCCGCCTGTACACGCTGAATTGGCTGCGGATCATCCCCGACGTAACCTATGAGCCGGCGCGGCTGGTGCCCACCCCCAATCCCGTCACCGGCGCGCCGCTGGATCTCAGTTACGCGGTCCTGCGCAGTGTGTCGCCGATTCACATTCAATACCTGAAGAACATGGGCGTCAGGGCCTCGATGTCGGTGTCGCTCGTGCGCGAGGGACGCCTGCTCGGGCTCATCGCGTGTCATCACTACGCTGGGCCGCTCGAAGTGCCGTTTGCGCATCGCGAGTCCGTCGAGTTTCTCGGGCAGGTCTTGTCGTGGCAGCTGGCGACACTGGAAGGGCGGCACCTCGCCGAACGTGCATTGGCCGTGCAGCGGACCGAGTCCAGAATCGTCGTGTCCATTTCGTCGGCGCGCTCCATCCCGGAAGGCCTCTGCACGCCTGACCTGCTCGCGCTGGCGGATGCCACAGGCGCGGCGGTGTTGTATGAGGGCCGGATGCACCTGGTGGGGCGGACACCGTCGGACGCCGAGATCCGGCAGATCGTCGCCTCGTTGCAGCCGGGCCCGCAGGATGATGCACCGGCGGTGACCGAACATGTCGCTGCGCTGGTGCCGGAGGCGACCGCGTGGGAAGACGTCGCCGCAGGGGTGATGGTCGTACACATTTCGCGTGAACTAGATGAGTACGTCTGCTGGTTTCGGCCCGCCACCGATCGCACGGTCGACTGGGCCGGGGATCCGCGCAAACTGGAGGCTGCGGATCAGGGCGCTCCGTCGCGACTCACGCCGAGAGGGTCCTTCGAGCTCTGGCGGGAAGTCGTCAAGGGACGCGCGTTGCCCTGGGAGTCGTGGCAGATCGAAGCTGCGTCAAACCTGCGCCGCACCTTGCTCGGGAACGTGCGGGTGCAGGCCGATCGTCTGCGGGTGATGAATCAGCAGCTCACGGAAGCCGACCGTCTGAAGGATGAGTTCCTGGCGACCGTCGGCCACGAGTTGCGCACTCCGCTGAACGCCATGGTCGGATGGCTGCACCTGCTCAAGGGGGGCGACCTGGACGAGGCTCGGCGTGCGCGCGCCATCGAGACAATCGATCGCAACGCTCGCGCCCAAGGGCAGTTGATTGACGACCTCCTCGACGTCAGCCGCATCGTCACCGGCAAGTTGACGATTGCGGTCAGGCCGGTTGAGCTGGGTGGGATCGTCGAACGTGCCGTGGATGCGCAGCGGCCTGCGGCCGAGGCGAAGCGGATCCGCATTCAGTCTGCGCTCGATTCGACGTCGATGATTTTGGGTGACGCCGACCGGCTGCAGCAGGTCGTGGGCAATCTGCTGTCCAATGCCATCAAGTTCACGCCAAAGGACGGGCGCGTGCAGGTGTTTGTGGAACGGCGTGACTCGTCGGTGGATGTGACCGTAGCGGATACGGGGCAGGGCATTCCGCCAGAACTCCTGCCGCATGTATTCGAACGATTCCGGCAGGGTGAGCCAGGGGCCGGTCGTGGCAGCACGGGGCTGGGACTTGGACTCTCGATCGTGCGTCACATCGTGGAACTGCACGGAGGCAGTGTGAGTGCCGGCAGCGACGGGCCTGGGCACGGTGCGACGTTCGTCGTACGGCTGCCCCTGGCTGCGGTGCGTCGGGAAATCACGCCGCCTCCACCTGGGCCGCGCCAGGGCCGGCAACTCGATTGCCCGGATGAACTCCGCGGCCTGCGCATTCTTGTGGTCGAAGACGATGCCGATGCGCGTGAGATGTTGCGCGTGTTGCTGATGGAGTGTGGGTCCGTGGTGCAGGCGACGCCATCCGCGCGAGAGGCGCTCGAACTGGTCCCACGTTTTCGTCCCGACGTCATCGTCTCGGACATCGGCATGCCGGAGGTAGATGGGTACAGCTTCATCGAACGGCTGCGGGCTCTGTCAGCTGACGATGGCGGCAAGACGCCGGCTGTGGCGCTCACTGCGCATGCCCGCGTTGAGGATCGCGCCCGCGCGTTGTATGCCGGCTTCAACAATCACGTGCCCAAACCCATCGAGCCCATTGAGCTCTTTGCCGTGATCGCGTCGCTCGGGCACCGCCCGGCTTGACACCGCGGCGGCTCGTGCTCATAATGCCGCTCAAAGCAGCATTATGGCCGCACTCCTGAAACGTGACCCCGCGACGACCCTTCTTGGCGAGGTGGAGATGCTCGTACTCCTGGCCGTGCTCAAGCTGGGCGACGATGCCTACGCCGTACCCATTCGGCAGGTGATCCTCGATGATGCGGGCGTGGATTTGTCTCGCGGCACCGTGTATGTCGCCCTCGAGCGGCTTGAGGGGAAGGGCTACCTCACGTCGATCTTCTCGGAGCCCCAAGCCGTGCGCGGCGGCAAGTCGCGGCGGTACTTCCAACTCAAACCGGCGGGCATGAAGGCGCTCGAAGCCGCCAAGTCGGCGGTGGATCGGCTGGCTGCGGGCACGGTGCTGGCCAAGGCGCGCAAGGGCTGAGTGGGGACAGGACCAGCAGTGGAGGCACGCGCATGAAGTGGGTCATATGGCTGGTGCCGAAGTCGTGGCGGGAGACCGTGCTGCCGGATCTCGAAGGTGAGCGCGTCCACGGCGGGCGCTCCAGGACGTGGCTGGCAAGGCAGGTGCTGACTGTGGGACTTCGTCTGCGGTGGCAGATTGGGAGGAACGCGATGTGGACTGACCTGCGTTATGTGCTGCGACATCTGTGGCGGTCGCGCTGGTTCACCGTAGCCGCTGTGCTGATGCTGGCGCTTGGGCTGGGTGCGAACCTCGCGGTGTTTTCCGTCGTCGATCGCGCGTTGTTCCGAGAGTTACCGTACACGGCGGAAGAGCGACTGATCCTGGTGACTCCGTTCACTCCGGAGGATGGCCAACGCTATACGGCGTTTGACAGACGTCTGTTCGTGGCCGCCCGTCAGGGGGTGCCGGCGATCAGCGACATGGCTTACGTCAGCTCGTTCCAGCCCCGTTCGTTTCCGATACCGGGAGCCGCAGGGCAGCCACTCGTGCTGAGTGGAGCGTCGTACAACCTGCTGGACGTGTTGGGCATCTCCGTGGTGCGCGGCAGGGGGTTTACGCGCGATGCGGCGCTTGCAAAGGAGCCGATCGCCCTGATCACCTATGAGACCTGGCAGGCTCGATTCATGGGCGATGAGGGTGTGCTCGGTCGGCAGATTGGTACCGGCACTCGTACGGTGACGATTGTCGGAGTGCTGCCTCAGGGATTTATTCGTCCTGTGATGAATCACTGGAGCAAGTCGGACGGCATCCTGCTCGATGCTGAGACGTTCGACGGTCCGGCCGCTGGCAATCTTTCACCCGGTGTCGCACGGCTCACGACTGGTGCGACTGCCGATCAGGCCTTCACTCAGTTGGGAGCGCTCGCCGAACGTCTGGACCCAGAGTTACGCCGAGCCGGGCAGTCGAGGGGGCCGCGCGTCCGAGTGGATGACCTTCGCCAGGGCATGTTTGCGTTTGCCTATCAGTACTTATGGCTGGTGACGTTGGCGGCAACGCTCTTGGTCGCGCTCACGGCAGCAAATCTGGCCGGCCTGCTCCTGTCTCGGGGCCGCAGCCGAACGCACGAAGTCGCACTCCGGGCGTCGCTGGGCGCCAGCCGTCTTCGCTTGTTGACGACGGAGATCGGGCAGAGCACCGTCATCTGTGCGTTGGGGGCGGGAGTCGCGCTCCTCGTGTTGGTGTGGAGCAACCGGTCGCTTGTCGAACTGGTTCCGGCCTACATGCAGTCATTCGTGATCACGGGAGGCGGTATGCGCCTCGTGGGATACACGGCGTTACTGGTCATGCTATGCGCGCTGGTCAGCGCCGGCTTGCCCGCGTGGGCGGCTTCACGCATCCAGTTGCTCAGCGTGCTGAAGACGGCGGCAGGCGCGCCGGCGCACGCGCGCGCCGGCAGGATGGGTCATTGGATCATTGGATTCGAGGCGGCCGTCGGCATCGTCCTTGTGGCCGGCGCGGCTATCGTGTTGCGGGGATATCTGAGTCTCGCGACTCAAGACCTGGGGTACGCGCCCGAGGGCCTGACGCAGGTATCGATTGGCCCCTCGGGAGACCGGCAGGGCGGCGACGATAGAGCGGAGCGCGATCGATACCTTCGTGTGCTGGCCGAGTTGCGACGTCGTCCGGAGGTCGCAATGGCGGCCGCCGCGGATAGCACACCCGGTAGCGGCGCGGCGCCCATGAGCGGTGGCACATGGAACGGGGTGGCGCGGGCAGGCTTGTGGCAGGTCACGGACGGGTGGCTTGAGACGCTCGGCTTCCGTATGGTCGCCGGAGAGACGATTCGCGAAGTGGATGTGCTGGAGGAGCGGCCGGTGGCCCTCATCACCCGCGATCTTGCGCGGCGCGTGTGGCCGGCGCTGTCAGACCACGAAGTGCTGGGACAGACGCTGACCAGCGAACGCGAGCCGGTGCGACGAGTGATTGGTGTTGTAGCCGAGACGCGCCCGGCGCCGGGGCAACCGACCACGCCCATGGTCATTGCACCCGTGTCCAGCGCAGGCTTCTGGTTCCTCGACTTTGTCGTCCGGACGCGACCCGACGCAGTCATCGAACCGGCCGCAGTTGTTGGTCAGACGCAGCACCTGAGTGTTGAGTCAGCCACCGTCGCGCGCGCCGATCGATTTATCGAATCAGTGCTCCTCCAGCCGCGCACCCAGACGCTGATCTTCGGATCGTTTGCGGTGGTCGGACTGCTGGTGGCGGCGGTCGGGCTCTTTGCCGTGTTGTCGCTTGACCTGGCATTGCGCCGGTACGAGTTCGGCATCCGTGCGTCCCTGGGGGCATCCCGACGCGACCTCGTTCGAGTGGCACTCTCAACAGCCATGATTCCGGTGCTTGCCGGTGGGACAGTGGGACTGGTCACCGCCTACTGGTCCGCTACGGTGGTGCAGTCGCTCGTGGTCGGCGTCGATGCGCAGGATCCTGGTACGCTTGCCTTGGTTGCGAGCGCTCTCGTTGGAGTGGCCCTGGTGGCCGCCTGGATTCCCGCGCGCCGCGCGAGCCGCGTCGATCCGGCAGTGGTGCTGCGGCAGCAGTAGCGCACCTCGGAACCTCGGAACCTCGGAACTCCGGAACCTCGGAACTCCGGAACCTCGGAACTCCGGCACCCCGGCACTTCGATACACTGCCTGTATGCCTGTTGTTGCAATCGTCGGCGCGTCCACCGACCGCCGCAAGTTTGGAAACAAGGCCCTTCGTGCGTTCCGCGCGCAGGGGTATACCGTGGTGCCGATTCATCCGTCCGCTGAGGAAGTGGAAGGGGAGAAGGCCTACAAGAGCGTGCTCGACTATCCGGAGTCCATTGACGAGGCGTCCGTGTATCTGCCGGCCGATGCAGGCCTGCCCGTGATGGACGAGCTGGCGAAGAAGCAGATTCCGATCGTGTGGCTGAATCCCGGGGCGGACGAACCGCAGGTCGTCTCCCGCGCCAGGACGCTTGGCCTCAACCCCCGCGTGGCCTGTTCGATTCTGGGGATAGGGGACACGCCGATTCGGTATTGATTTCCCCATTTCCCCGTTCGGGGAATGGTGTTATCCTCTCCCTGTTCTTCCCCGGGCACGTTTCCCCTCGTCCAACTTCATAGTCCCAATCCAGGTACGAAGCACTCCCATGGCACATCACCACAAGCGCGGCGGCGGACGCCGACAGCAGCACCAGGACCTCCCGGTGGCCGATCCGGCCCTTGAATACGCGGCCGAGCAGGCCAAACTCGAAGCGGAAGCCGCGGCCAATCCCGACGCCCCGCAGCCCCAGCGGGCGCCCCTGCTGAACATCAATGACCTGAAGGACATGAGCATCCAGAAGCTCACCCAGGTCGCCAAGGATCTCAACGTCGCCGGCGCCACCGGCATGCGCAAGCAGGACCTGATCTTCCAGATCCTCAAGGCGCAGACCGAGCAGAGCGGGTTCCTCTTCTCGGAAGGTGTGCTCGAAGTGCTGCCGGATGGATTCGGATTCCTCCGCGCGCCCGACTACAACTACCTGCCCGGCCCGGACGACATCTACGTCTCGCCCTCACAGATTCGCAAGTTCGACCTGCAGACCGGTGACACCGTCTCGGGTCAGGTGCGGCCGCCCAAGGATGGCGAGCGGTACTTCGCGCTCATCAAGGTCGAAGCCGTCAACTTCGAAGCGCCCGACCAGGCGCGCAACAAGCTCTTCTTTGAAAACCTGACGCCGCTCTATCCGCAAGAGCGCCTCAAGCTCGAGACTGGGGCCGACAACGTCTCGGCCCGTGTCATGGACTTGATGACGCCCATCGGCAAGGGCCAGCGCGGTCTCATCGTGGCGCCGCCGCGCACCGGTAAGACGATGCTGCTGCAGAACATTGCGCAGTCGATCACGACCAATCACCCCGAGGTGTACCTCATCGTCCTGCTCATTGACGAGCGGCCGGAAGAAGTGACCGACATGCAGCGCTCCGTGCGTGGGGAAGTCATTTCGTCGACGTTCGACGAGCCCGCGCAGCGTCACGTGCAGGTGGCCGAGATGGTCATCGAGAAGGCCAAGCGCCTCGTCGAGCACAAGAAGGACGTCGTCATTCTTCTCGACTCGATCACGCGTCTCGCGCGCGCCTACAACACCGTGGCGCCGCCGTCAGGCAAGGTGCTGTCCGGTGGTCTCGACTCGAACGCCCTCCAGAAGCCGAAGCGTTTCTTCGGCGCCGCCCGCAACATCGAAGAGGGTGGCTCGATCACCATCATGGCCACCGCGCTGGTCGACACCGGCTCGCGCATGGACGATGTGATCTTTGAAGAGTTCAAGGGCACCGGCAACATGGAAATCCACCTGGACCGCAAGCTGGTGGACAAGCGTGTGTTCCCGGCGATCGACATCATCAAGAGCGGCACGCGCAAGGAAGAGCTGCTGCACACCAAGGACGACCTCAACCGCATCTGGGTGCTGCGCAAGGTGCTCAACCCGCTGTCGCCGGTCGAAGCGATGGAACTGCTCATCGACAAGCTGGGCAAGACCAAGTCGAACAACGAGTTCCTGTCGGCGATGCAGAAGATGGGGTAGTAGTGGGGCGGGCGGTACGCCATAAGTGATGCCAGCACCGATGCCGGTATAGTGGCGTCATGGCCGAACGTAAGATTACGGTGCACATCCCGGAGGAGCTTCTGGCGCAGGCCCAGAAGTCGTCGGGGCAAGGTGTGACGGAAACAGTGCGGCAAGGCCTGCGGCTGGTGGCGGCCGGCGGCACGTTTCGTCGCGTCGCGAAACTGCGAGGCCGGGTCACGTTTTCGTTGGATCTCGCGCGCCTTCGCGAGGATCGCGTGTGATTGCGGGCGTGACGGCTGCGTAGCCACGTTCCGTACGTGCGCTGCTCGGGAAGCTGCCCCTCCTGGACATCGAGCCGGGCTTCTGGGAGCGCGCCGGTCTTCTGCGCGCGTCCGTGCTGAAACAGAAGCAAAAGGCCCGTGTGGCGGATGCGCTCATCGCACAGAGTTGCCTCGATCACTCAACGCCGCTCGTTACTCGCGACCGTGACTTCCGGCACTTTGCGTCCACGGCCGGTCTCCCGTTGCTGTAGCGCGCCGCGGCGACGCTTCTGCTCCACGCGCTCTCGCCGGTCGAAGCGATGGAACTGCTCATCGACAAGCTGGGCAAGACCGAGTCGAACACGACATCGACCGGAACCGGACGGACGTCTTGCAGTAGACTCGCGCCGGAGGCTCCTCAATGAAGCGAAGCGCGAAGTCCGTGAAGAAGTCCGTGAAGAAGTCCGTGAAGCAGACTGTGAAGAAGACCGTGAAGCCGGTTGCCCGAAAGGCTGCGACGGCACAAGGGCGCAAGTCGACCGCGAAGAAGAAAGTCCAGGCCGTGCCCAAGGGGTATGCGACCGTAACCGCGCACCTGGTGTGCAAGGGCGCGGGCGACGCGATGGACTTCTACGCCAAGGCGTTCGGTGCGAAGGACAAGGGGCGGATGACCGGTCCCAACGGGATTGTCGTGCACGGCGAAATCCGCATCGGCGATGCCGTCGTGATGCTCGGTGAAGAAATGCCCGAGATGGGCGCCCGGTCACCGCTGTCCATGGGCGGATCGCCCGTCACGTTGATGATGTATGTGAAGGATGTTGATGCGGCGTTCGCGCGCGCCACCGCCGCCGGGTGCACAGCGGTCATGCCGCCCGCGAACATGTTCTGGGGCGACCGGTACTGCCGTGTGGCCGACCCGTTCGGACATCAGTGGGCCATCGCCACACACATCGAAGACCTCTCGATGAAAGAGATGGGCAAGCGCATGGCAGCCGAGTTCGCGCAATGACGCTGACGCCGTTCCGGCGTTCGTCACTCGCGACCGCGACTTCCGGCATCTTGCGTCCACGGCCGGTCTTCCGTTGCTGTTGCGCGCCGCGGCGGTGCAGAAGGTAGGGTAGCCGCCCGGTCGCACGGTGCCTTGTCGCGGTGATGCGCAAGCATCAGATGTCGTGATGTTATGATGCCTCCATGCGCACGACGCTGACCATTGACGATGACGTGCTGGACCGGTTGAAGCGAGAGGCGCGGCGCAGCCGGAGGCCGCTCAAGGCGGTCGTGAATGACGCCCTTCGATCGGGTGTAGACCAGATGCGACCGCCCGCGCGACGCTCGACGTTCACGCAGCAGGCGTTCCCGATGGGCGTGCCGCCGACCTCCTCCTTCGACAAGGCGCTGCAACTCGCGGCTCGGCTGGAGGACGAGGAGATTCTGCGCAAGCTTGCGCTGGGCCGCTGATCCATGAAGGTCATCGACCTCAGCCTGCTGTTGTACGCGACGAATCAGGACACCCCGCAGCATGCGATCGTGCGCGAGTGGGTGGAGTCAGTCTTCAACGGTGACGAACAGGTGGGCCTGACATGGCCCGTTCTGCTGGGTTTCCTGCGATTGACCACTCGCGCGGGATTGATGCCGAATCCCCTGAGCCCACGCCAGGCCCTCGACGTAGTTGAGACGTGGCTCAGCCAGCCGCGGACCACGGTACTGCATCCCGGGGATGAACACTGGACGATTCTTCGCCGGCTGCTGGAGGATATCGGGGCCGCGGGCAACCTGACCAGCGACGCGCACCTGGCGGCCGTCGCGATCGAGTACGGCGCGACCCTCTGTACGGCTGATGCGGACTTCCGGCGTTTCTCAGGCCTCAAGACCTTCAATCCGCTGGCGTAACGCTGTCGCCGGTCGAAGCGACGGAACAACGAGTTTCCTGTCGGCGATGCAGAAGATCACCCGTGCCGCAGGATTCCTGCTGGGCTCACCCGTGTCGTGGTGCGAACCGGCCTGATGACGGCCAGCAGTGAGGCCCCAGTCAACAGGAGGATCGCGACCGCATAGGACGGCGGGTCGAACGGGCTGATTCCGGGCAGGGCCGAAGCCAGGACCTTCGCCGCACCTAAGGAGGCACACAATCCGATGGCCAGACCGATGAGGACCGGCCGTAGACTGTCGCGCAGCAGCAGCCGTGACACATCGGCGGTGGTTGCACCGAGCACCATCCGAATGCTCATCTCGGCCAGACGTCGACGCATGACGAAGGACGTCACCCCAAAAATGCCGAGGGCAGACAACACCAGCGACAACAGTGCCACCGGTGCCGCCATCCACGCGACGGCGCGCTGGTCGGCATCGTGGAGGTCGCGCGCCAACGGCGCCGCGCTGGGGCGCACACGAGGGTCGAGCCCGCGCAACGCCTGCTCGACTGCCCGCGCATGACTGGCGGGATTGGCGGCGCGCACGATCAACACAGGTGGGTTCTCCCTTCGAGTGCCCGCGTTGTCGGCGATGGGCAGGGGTCGGAAGACGATTCCCGCGTAGTGGCTGTGCTGTCGATGCAGTGTCACGTCTGCGACTACACCGATGATGACAGCTGGCTCGACCTTCCTGGAGGGAACCACCTCTGATAGCGATCGACCAAGCGGATCGACCGAACCAAACACCTGGCGAGCCACCGTTTCGCTGATGAGCGCCACGGGCTGCGAGCCGCGCACTTCCGCATCGTCGAACAGCCGGCCACGAAGCAGCCGAATGCCAGCGGCCCGAAAGAACCCGGCGTCGACGTGCTGAGACACGATCTGAAACGAGTCACCGGGCGCGGTCAGCGTGCTCCGGCTAAAGCCGAATGGCCGCCGGGCGATCAGGCCTACGGCGTCGATGCCCGGCGACGCGGACAGCAGGTCGATCGCTCGGCGGAAATACGTGGCCTCGTCGAGGCCAACTTCAGGTGTCGTCACTTCGACGGCCAGCGTACGGTCGGCATCAAAACCCACGTCGGTAGACGCACTTCGCACGGCAGAGCGGCCCAGAAGCGCGGCGGACACCAGGAGCAGCATCGAGACGGCGGCCTGCACACCGACGAACGACGACCGCGTGCGCGACGAGGCTTTGGCAGGCAATGCGAACGTGCCCTGTGCCTGGATCGCCAGCCACACATGGCCGCTGGCGCCGAATCGTGAGGCGCCGACTGCCGCGATGAAACTGCAACACACCGCCACGCCGATGGCAAAGAGGAATACCCGGCCGTCCGGCATGACGTCGACACCAGGATCGACCGCAAGCAGCCCGGCCATCGACGGCGCGAGCCAGGCCGCCATCAGCAGACCAATCGCGGAAGCGCTCAGGCCGAGGAGCAGACTCTCGGCCACCATCTGCATCCACAGCCGCCGCCTGGTGGCGCCCAGCGCGAGGCGCACGCCGATCTCGCGAGCCCGCGTCGCCGTGGAAGCCATCAGAAGATTCGCGGCGTTGGCGAAGGCGACGATCAGCACAAGGCCAACCACGCCCAGCAGGCTCGCGAGTTCGAGCCATGACTCCGCGGCGTCAGGACCATCCATCGGTGTCGTCGCACTGAACACGCGGACCGGCAACGCCTGCCGCGCAGGGTCTGGCGCCTGACCGGGCAGCGGCGCATTGACGAGTACAGACAGTTCCTGCTCGGCCGCAGCCCTGGATACCCCTGGGGCCAGCCGCGCCAGCACATTGACGTCCGTGCGCGACGTTGGCCCGAACGCCTCACCGAGGCGCGACGCAGGAATGCGTCCGTTGGCCACGTACGTCTGTGCCACCTTCAGCAAGTCGTCGAACGCCGCAAACGGCGCCCACGCATGAGCCTGGCGGTAGTCGGGCACCGTGAAGTCGGCGCGCATGACACCAACGATGGTGGCGGGTGCGCCGTCGATCCACGCCGTGGTGCCGATGACATCGGGATCCGCACTGAACTGCGTGGTCCACAGTCTGTGACTCAAGACGACCACCGCCGGCGCGTCTGGTTGGTGGTCGGTGGGCATGAGCGTACGACCAACGACCGCACGCCCGCCCAGCATCGGCAGATAGCCGCTACTGACGAAGGTCAGCGGACTTGCCACCACACTGTCATCGTCGGCTCTGCGGCTGATGCGGGCGGTGTCGGTGACGGATGCTCCCAGCGCGGCGAGCGACCTCGCGTCGTGCATCGCGAGAAACCGGGCGTACGACCAGGTGGGGCTGTAGTCGTGCGCGAACGCCGTCGTCGTGATCTGGACGACCGAGCCGGGATCGTCCATTCCGTAGGGACGCAGACGAGTCGCATTGAGCAGGCTGAACGCCGTGGTGACCAAGCCAATCGCCAGACCGAGGCCAACGACGGCGATGCCCACCGGGCCGGGGTGACGGCGCCAGAGCCGGATGCCGAAGCGAAGGTCTCGCCACAGATGACCTCCCAAGGGCGCGGTTCGCCACAAACTGACGATGTCGAGCAGAAGGCGTCGGTGGGCGTATGCGCGCCCGTAGAGGCCGCGCCGATCGGCGAACACTTCGGTGAAGTCGGCCAGTATCTCGGCTCGCCGCATACCCAATGGCATCATGGCGAGCACGAAGCGCGACCAGGCAGGCAGCGCGTTGTCCCGAACCGGGTCGGTGATCACAGGTCGGCTCCTGATTCGATCGCGGTCCAGATGCGATCGCGCACACGCTTGAGGTTGACGAGCGTGCGCTTGCCCTCCGGCGTGATCTCGAACAGCCGGCGCCCCTTGCCGCCGCGCACCTGCTGGGGCTCACTCATGAACGACCGCACGTAGCCCTTCGACTCGAGTCGGGTCAGTGCCGCGTAGACGGCCCCCATCGTGACGGATCGACCCGTGGCCTTCTCGAGGAACTTCTGCACCGGGACGGCATAGACGTCGTCTTTGATTCCTCGCACCGCAAGCAGGGCCAACTCTTCGAATTCGCCGAGGTTGTCGCCTTTCATCGCCGCACCGGCGCAAAGGCGCGTAGATTAGTTTGCATTTGCAGGGAATATAGATCGACGCCGCGGCTGTGTCAAACGATCAACGGCATGCTTGGCCGCGGAGAATCACAACTGCCGCACCGTCGCGTTCGGGTCGACTCTGGCCGCACGGAGGGGAACATCGTGGAGTTCCTGTCGGCGATGCAGAAGATGGGGTAGATGTGGGGCGGGCCTTCAGGCCCGCCTGGGTGACGTGGGACGTCCCAGTCATGATCAGCGCCGCAGCGGCCCCAGGGCTCGCGGCGTGACATACTCCGCAGACCATGCAGTGATCCGATGCTGTGACAACGTTACGTGGCAAGGGCCGCATCTTCAGAGACGGGGCGCTTGCGCTCGACGGTGCGCGCTACGTGGTGCACATCATCACCCGCGCTGTCGAGCCCGACCAGCCCGGCCACGCGCCAGCGACGGGCCTGGAAGGTGTCCTGATGAGCGACGCGCCCTTCGAATTGCTCCGCCAGCCGATCGAACTGGAACTGGAAGACGGTCGTCGTTGGCACTGTTACCTGCAATCCACATCGGGCGACTTGGTCGATCGGGACGGCTTGCGATAGGCAGGACGGGGCGACGTGGCGGCCGCCCATCCGCCGGCACTCGCAGGCCGTAGTCATTTGTGGACGCCTGTGATTCCATCTCCGATTCCGACGAACGAACCTGCTCGGCTCGCCGCGCTGAGACGCTACGACATTCTGGACTCGGGCGCCGAAGCGGAGTTCGACGACTTCACGCGACTTGCGGCGCGCATCTGCGGCACACCGGTGGCGCAGATCACCTTCGTTGACCGCGATCGTCAGTGGTTCAAGAGCAACTTTGGCGTCGACATTCCGGAAATCCCGCGCGCCATTGGATTCTGCTCTCACACGATCCTGGGGTCAGACGTGCTGGAGGTGCCCGACATGCTGCAGGACGAGCGCTTCCACGACAATCCGCTGGTGGCGCACACACCATCGGTCAGGTTTTATGCCGGCGCCCCGCTTGTGGCGCCCGACGGTTCAGCCGTGGGTTCACTGTGCGTGCTCGACCGGGTGCCAAAGGCGCTGACCGACGACCAACGCGACGCCCTCGAAGCGCTCAGTCGCCAGGTGGTCCGCCAACTGGAACTGCGTGTGGCCATCAGGCGCGAGCAGATCGTCAACACCACACTCGCGGCGACAGCAGAACAACTGCGGGAGGCGAACCGGACGCTGAGCGTGGTGGTGGAAGAGACCGAAACGCGTCTGCGGCAATCACAGAAGGTGGAAACCATTGGGCTCCTCGCCAGCGGAATCGCCCACGATTTCAACAACCTCTTGACGGTCATCAACGGTACTGCAGAGCTGGCTGCCGCGCGCCTGCCCGACCAGGACCCCGCGTCTCGCGACCTTGCCGCGATCACGGCCGTTGGGCGACAGGCCGCCGACCTGACGCGCCAGTTGCTGTCGTTCACCAGAAAGACGCCCGTACAGGTCACCACGTTTGACCTCAACCAGACCGTGTCGAACATCGCGCTGTTGGCGAATCGACTGTTGGCCAAGTCGATCAAGGTCTCGATTCGACAGAGTGAGCAACCGCTGCCGGTGGTGGGGAACCCGGGGACGTTCGATCAGGTATTGCTGAACCTCGTCGTGAACGCCAGGGATGCCATGCCGAACGGCGGACAGCTGTCGATTGAGACGGGATGCAACACCGCCGGCGTCCAACTCGTCGTGTCGGATACGGGATGCGGGATGGACGAGGCGACACGCGCGCGTATCTTCGAACCGTTCTTCACGACAAAAGACGCTGAGAAGGGCACAGGACTCGGGCTGTCCACGGTTCGCACCATCGTCGAAAAAGCGCACGGCACGATCGAGGTGTGTAGCGAGCCTGGCGCCGGGACGTCTTTCGTCATCCGTCTGCCACACCCGAGTGAGGCCCAGGAATCCCTGGCGATCAAGAACCCAACGGCGATCGGATGCGCGCCGCCCGGTGACGCGCATCCGAGGCACCACAGCTAGCTGCCAATCTTCATCTGATCAACAACGCGTGTGACGCCGTCGACATCTGAGGTCAAGGCAATCGCGCGCTTTCGGCCGGCCTCCGTCTTCACCGTGCCCTTGAGCGTGACCACGCCGTCCTTGGTGTCCGCGTTGATGTCACTGCCCTCGAGCAGATCCTCGCCCATGAAGAACCAATGCACCTTGGTGGTGATCCAGGCGTCGCTGATCTTCTCGCCTGCCCGGTTGAGACCGTTCTTCGCCCGGTCCGCGAGGGTTTTGTCCTCGTCGGGGTCAATCTCGATGTTGTTCACCACCCGGGTGACGCCCTCAATCTTGGCGAGGGTCTCGGCCTGAGCCTTCTGCGCGGCGGTCGCGACATCACCAGACAGCGTCGCGACGCCCATGTCGTCAACCTCTGCATCGATGTCGTATTTCTTGACCTGGTCGTTGGTCTGGAGGCGGAACTCAATCCGATCCTCAAGTGTGTACTTCGCGGGTGTCTGTCCGGGAGTTTGCGCAAACGCCTGTGTGGATGCGCCGGCGAGGGATGTGAGCGCAACCGCACCGAGCAGCGTTGATGTAAGTCGTGACATACCTGAACCTCCATGGGGTCCGAGCGAAACTGCGGGACCGTGTCTCGGTCCTGCACTGCAAACGCGGGGCCAGATTCGCCGTGCCCGGCCGGTGGGGAGTGGTACTCGCCTTGGGCGACACTGGGCATTCGACGCGTCAGGTTAGGTAACCCGGCGGCCACCTGGCGTGGACTCCAGTCCCGTGCGAGAATCGCCGCCATGAACCGGAAGCTCTTGCCCCTCCTGTTGCTCGTCGCCGCCACAGCCTGCGCATCACCGGAGCCCGTCATCCCCGAGGTCGCGGCGTGGCAGGCGCGCGCCGATGGCGTCACGATCATCCGGGACGATTGGGGCATTCCGCACGTCTTTGGCAAGACGGACGCCGACGTGGTGTTCGGCGTGATGTACGCACAAGCGGAAGACGACTTCAACCGCGTCGAAACCAATTTCATCAACGCGCAGGGGCGGCTGGCAGAGGCCGAAGGAGAGTCGGCCATTTACCGGGACCTGCGGATGAAATTATTCATGGAGCCGGGGGAACTGCGCGCGCAGTATGCAGGAGCCGAGCCCTGGCTCAAGGCGTTGATGGACGCCTGGGCAGACGGCCTGAACTTCTACCTGCACACCCATCCGGAGGTGACGCCTCGCGTCATCACGAGGTTTGAACCATGGATGGCGCTGACGTTCAGCGAAGGCAGCATCGGCGGTGACATCGAGCAGATCGCCCTCGGCGAGCTGGAAGCGTTTTATGGCGCGCCCACGCCAGGGGCGCCGCTGGCACAACTCGACGCGCACACGCCGCAGTGGCCGGCCGAACCGACCGGGTCCAACGGGTTTGCCATCGCCGGCTCAAACACGGCGTCCGGCAAGGCACAGTTGCTGATCAATCCCCACACGTCGTTTTTCTTTCGTGAAGAGGCGCACATGGTCAGCGACGAAGGCCTCAACGCTTACGGCGCGCTGACGTGGGGCCAGTTCTTCGTCTATCAGGGATTCAACGACCGGGCCGGATGGATGCACACGTCAAGCAGCGTGGACAACATCGACGAGTATCTGGAGACGGTCACCAGACAGCCGGACGGAAGCTATACCTATCGGGTCGGCACCGAAGAACGCCCCCTGGTCTCGCGCACGGTGACCGTGCCCTACAAATCAGGTGCAGGCATGGCGGAGAAAACCTTCACCGTCTATCGCACCCACCGCGGGCCCATCGTGCGGATGGCGGACGGCAAGTGGGTGAGCGTGCGTCTGATGCACGAGCCGGTCAAGGCGTTGTCGCAGTCGTACCTGCGCACCAAGGCGCGGACGCTCGATGAGTACAAAAAGGTGATGGCGCTGCACACCAACTCGTCAAACAACACGTTGTATGCAGACGCCGACGGCAATATCGCGTATTTCCATTCCAACTTCATTCCGCGACGCGACGCCCGGTTCGACTGGACCAAGCCGGTGGACGGCACCGATCCCGCCACCGAGTGGAATGGGCTGCTCTCGTTCGATGAGTCGCCCAACGTCGTGAATCCGCCCAACGGCTGGGTGTACAACACCAACAACTACCCATATTCAGCGGCAGGGCCCTACAGTCCGAAAGCGAAGGACTATCCGGCCTACGTCGACTCCGGCAGCGAAAATCCGCGTGGCGTGCATGCCATCCGTGTGCTCGACGGCAAGAAGGGGTTCACGCTCGATTCGCTCATCGCGGCGGCGTACGACAGCTACCTGCCCGAGTTCGAGATTCAGATTCCGCTGCTGCTCCGCGCGTTCGATGCCGCGCCCGCGTCGGATCCGTTGAAGGCCACGCTGGCGGACCCCATCGCGGTCTTGCGCGATTGGGACTATCGCTGGTCGGTGCAGTCGGTGCCGACGTCCATCGCGATCTTGTATGGGGAAGACCTGTGGCAGCGGGTGAGCGCCGACGCTCGTCGTGCCGGGCTGTCGGTGTACGACTACATGAAGCTGCGCGCCACGCCGCGGCAGCGCCTCGACGCGCTGGCCGCCGCCGTGACGAAGCTGCAGGCCGACTTCGGGAACTGGCGGACGCCGTGGGGCGACATCAACCGCTTCCAGCGCCTGACGGGCGACATCGTGCAGCCCTTCAACGATGCGATGCCGAGCACGCCGGTCATGTTTGCGTCGGCGCGCTGGGGCTCGCTGGCCTCTTTCGGTGCGCGCGCGTACCCCGGGACGAAGAAGTGGTACGGCACAAGCGGCAACAGCTTCGTAGCGGTGGTGGAGTTTGGCGAGCGGGTCACGGCCAAGGCTGTGACAGCCGGTGGCGTAAACAGTGTGCCAGGCTCCAAACATTTCAACGACCAGGCCGACCGCTACGCCACGGGCAACCTGCGCGATGTGTACTTTTACCGTGACCAGCTCACTGGCCACACCGAACGCGAATACCGGCCGGGGCGGTAGATTGGCGCACGCGTCGGCGGCAAGGCTCCGCGGGCGCCTATAATGGCGGACATGAGCTCCGATCCAGGTGATGCGCTCGACGCTCTCACGCCCTCACAGCGTGAGTGGGCGCGTCACTCGGAACGCCTGTGGCAGCGTGCCTACGCCTTGGCCTCAGACGCGCCGGCTGTAGACCCGGGTGACGTGTATCACGCCCTCCGTTGCCTCGAGTTGCCGCCGGAGGAGCGCCTCAAGCGGGGATTGAGCCGTGGACGACTTCGCACTCACGCCCGCTGAGCGCGCCTTGTTTACGGCGCTGCGGGCGCACGACATCAAGTTCCTGATCATTGGTCTGGGCGCGGCCGTCCTGGAAGGCGCGCCAGTCGCGACGCAGGACATTGACCTGTGGCTCGACACGGTTGACAGCAAAGTGCTGGCGCTTGCCGCGAAAGACGCGGGAGGTTTTTGGGTGCCTGCGTTCGGGATGCAGCCTCCGACGTTTGGTGGTGAGGGCCTCTCTCGAATCGATGTCGTGCTGACAGCGCACGGGTTGGGCCGATTCCTCGACGAGTACGATGCCGGCATTGAGCGCGAAATCGAGGGCGTCACGGTGCGTGTGCTCCCGCTCGAGCGGGTGATCGCCAGCAAGCGGGCGACCGGGCGTCCCAAGGACGCAGCCGCCTTGCCCGCGCTGGAAGCGACACTCCGCGCGAAACGTGGCGCAGTGGATGAGTAACCCAACGCGGTGGCGCGTAACTTGCTTCTGTCGACGCCATGACCGACACCTCGTCGACACCTCTGGCCGACATCGACCTGCGTCCGCTCGCCGAAATGGAAGCGGCCGAGCGCGCGTTCCTCTCCTGTTACCTCACAGGTGACACCGGCGCCGAGTCGCTGAAGAACCGCGTTGCGCGCGTACGCCGGCTCCTGTCGAAGAGTCCGGCTGAACTGGATCATTTCGAGGCGAGCCTGGCCTTGCTCGAACAGTGGCTGGCCGACAATCCTCCGGGCGACGGTACGGTCGCGGTGTTCACCTGCGGGGCGCTGGATTTTGTGCAGGGCTGGCGCCTGCCGGTGTCCGTGCCCGACACACTTCGTGTCGGCGCCGCAGCGTACCTGCGACCCCTGGCGGAGCTCAAGGACGAATACGGCACCCTCGCCGTTGTCGCCGCCGACAACCGCGCAGCGACGATCCACCTCGTCACTGTTGATCGCACGACGACAGGGGGCCGCGTGCGGGGCGACGTGAAGAACGCGGTCAAAAAGGGCGGCTGGTCGCAGAAGCGTTATGCCAGACGACGGGATAAACAACTCGAACGGTACGCCACCGACGTCGTCGCCCGTCTTGAAGCGCTGGACACAGAGCACGCGATCGACCGCATTATCCTCGTCGGGTCGACTGAGAGCCTGCAGGAAATCGAAGCGGCCATTCCGGCGGGCCTGCGCGACCGCGTGTTCCGCCGCGACGGCGTGAGTGTGAGCGCCGACGAGAGCGATGTCATGGAAGCGGCGTGGGCGGCCTGGTTCGCCGCCGAGCGGGAAGGCGAACAGAAGCTGTGGGAGCAGATTCGGGAGGAGGCCTTCGGGCAGGACCTCGCAGCGCTCGGCGCCACCGAGGTGCTGGCAGCCCTGAAGCAGGGGCGGGTGGATACGGTGCTCGTCAGTCGCGACAGCGCGGTGAAGGGCACGCGGTGTCGCGCGTGTGCACACGTCGTGCACGGCACACCTGACACCTGCCAGCAGTGCGGCTCCAAAGACGTCTTCAGTGAGGATCTCGTCAACGAGTTCGTCCGGTTGGCGGAACTGTCCGCGGCCTACGTCGAGTTCGCCGATCCGTCGGAGGAACTGGCGCAGGAAGATGGCGTGGTGGCGTTGCTGCGGTATTAGGTGTGGCCCGGTATGCTGTGGGCGTGTCCACGCCGACCGTCATCATCATCCCCGGCAACGGCGGCTGCACCCCTGCGGATGCCTGGTATCCCTGGGTCGAGCGTGAGCTCACAGACGCGGGGCTACGCGTCATCAACGAACCGTTTCCGGATGCCTTCAAGGCGCGCGCACGTTACTGGCTGCCGTTTCTGACGGAACTGGGGGCTGACGCAAACACGATCCTCGTCGGTCATTCCTCAGGCGCGGTCGCGGCGATGCGGTATGCGGAACAACATCGCATTCTCGGATCCGTCCTGGTTGGCGTCTGCCACACGGATCTCGGTGACGGCTTCGAGCGGCAGAGCGGCTACTACAACGCGCTGTGGCAGTGGGACACGATTGCCTCGAACCAGCAGATCATCGGGGTATTCCACTCAACCGATGATCCGCACATTCCGGTGGGGGAGGCGCGCCACGTCGCGGCCCGCCTGCGCGCCTCCTATCGCGAATACACCGACCGCGGGCACTTCCTGGACCGTCAGTTACCCGAACTTGTTGACTTCATCCTGAGTCGTTGCACGCTCAGGAATTGAACACCCATGCTTCTGACAACTGCAGAACTTGAGGGTATCCAGTCCGGGCGCATTACGATAGCGTTCCGCTCCTGGACACGGCCGACAGTCAAGACAGGCGGTCGACTGCGTACGGCCATCGGCGAATTGCAGATCGCCTCCGTGACGGTATGTCCGCTGGAGTCGATCTCTGCAGACGACGCGCGTGCCGCGGGTTATGCGTCGCTGGCCACGCTGGCGGCCTTCCTGTCTGCGCGCGCGGGCACCGTGTATCGCATCACCTTTGGTGAAGTTCGTCCTGACTCACGCATCGCGCTGCGTGAGGCTGAGGCACTGACGGATGACGATGTCGCCAGGATCTCGGCGAAACTTGCCGGCTTCGATGTCCGCTCGGCGACCGGCGCATGGACGATGGCCACGCTCGATGTCATCGACCAGTACCCGGGTGTCCTTGCCGCCACGCTCGCGCGTCGAGTGGGGCTGAACCGCGATCGCTTCAAGCAGAACGTCCGCAAGCTCAAGGAGTTGGGGCTGACCGAGAGTCTTGAGGTGGGCTACCGGCTGTCACCGCGCGGACGCGCGTACCTCAAACGTCAGCAACGATAGGCTCGCTGACCGCTCAACGTGCCGGCACACGCGGCTTGGGGACGCCGGGTTTGGGCTGGGCGTCAAACCGGGCTCGCGCCTTCTCAACCGCGCGCGCGTGTTTCGCCGCCCACCGCCAGACACCACAAAACGCCTCGGCCAGCTCAAGGCCCACCTTCGTCAGTGTGTAGTCGACGTGCGGTGGAATCACGGGGTGCACGGTGCGCTGCACGAGGCCCTCACGTTCCATGTCCCGCAGGGTCTGCGTGAGCATCTTCTGGCTGATGCCGGGCACCTGCCGCGCCAGGCTGGAAAACCGCAAGGTGCCCGGCTCCTCCAGCGCTTCGAGGATCTCCATGGTCCAGCGGTTGGCGACCCTGGCAATGGACTGGCGGACGAGCGCATCGACCGCCTCGCTGTTGACAGTTCCCATGAGGTGACTATGGCACACACAGGTGCCTACTTTCCGAAAGGAAGTAGGTCTGGCACGCTGAGCCCATGACGCACTCGGCTTCAAAAGTTGCTCTCATCACCGGCGGGTCGCGCGGCCTCGGCCGCAACACAGCCATCAGTCTGGCCGGACGCGGCGTGGGTGTCGTGTTGACCTACCATTCGCAGGCGGCCGAGGCGGCCACTGTGGTCGCGGAAATCGAGGCGCTGGGCGGCCGGGCGGTTGCGCTGCGACTGGACGCGGCTGACATGGCGTCCTTTGACGGATTCGTGCAGGACGTGCGGGACGCCATCGCGCGCACCTGGAGTCGCGATTCGATCGACTACCTCGTCAACAACGCGGGGACGGGCGTGTACGCACTGATTGCTGACACCACCGAAGCGCAGTTTGATGCGATGGTGAACGTTCACCTCAAGGGTGTGTTCTTTCTCACGCGGGCGCTGCTTCCGCTCATCGCCGACGGCGGGCGCATCGTGAACGTATCAACCGGCCTGACGCGGTTCTCTATGCCCGGGTATGCCGCCTACGCGGCGATGAAGGGCGGCGTCGAAGTCCTCACGCGGTATCTCGCCGCGGAACTTGGTGGGCGAGGGATCGCGGTGAACACCGTGGCCCCCGGCGCCATCGAGACGGACTTTGGGGGTGGTGCGGTGCGAGACAACGCGGATCTGAACAGGATGATCGCGTCGATGACCGCACTGGGGCGCGTCGGCGTGCCCGACGACATCGGGCAGATGATTGCGTCCCTGCTGGGGGACGACAATCGCTGGGTCAACGCTCAGCGCATTGAAGTGTCCGGCGGCGTGCACATCTGAGATCTCTACCGGAGTCAATAACCCACGAGCACGGACGCTGTCCGACCTGGAGCACTGGTTTTAGTCACCGTGCCAGCACGCTCGGTGATACGGGGCTGGTCACCGGCGCGACGACACGCATCGGTCCTCGAGTGTTCACGATGACGCGCATCGCCGGCGATTAGTCCGCCTTGAGTGACTCAACAGGATTGAGCCGCCCCGCCTGGCGCGCCGGCCACCAGGCCGCGCCGCACGCGAGCAGGGCAATGACGCCCGCAGCCGAGGCCAGTGTCACCGGATCCTGTGCTGAAACCCCGCGCAGCAAGCTCCGCAGCGTTGTCACGCCAGCGACCGTCGCGACGAGTCCCAGCACGATGCCGGCGGTGGTGAGGACGACGGCCTGACGGACGACCTGCCAGCGCACGTGTTGCCGCGGCGCGCCCAGCGCAAGGCGGATCGCGTACTCTCTGCGGCGCAGACGAGATGTCATCGCGACCACCGCATACAACCCGGTTGCGCACAGGACGAGCGACACGATGGCGAAGATGCCGAGTGCGGTCATCACGAGGCGATGACGGGCGCGCTGCGAGGCGTAGGTGTCATCCAGCGTCTGGATGAGCCCGACACTTACAGCGGGATCGACGTCACGCACCGCCGCACGGAGGTTGGCCACCAGCGTGGTGGGACGTTCAGGCGCGAGGACGGTGAAAGTCCGGCGCGGCCAGGAGTACTGCAGGGTGGATCCATACGCCGTGGGACGGATCTCCTCCGCCAGCAGTGACTGGCGGACGTCGCCGACGACGCCGACGACTTCCATCCATGCGCCGGGCTGCGGTCGCCCGGGTCCGAGGTAGATGCGTGCTCCGACCGGGTTCTGATCGGGCCAGTACAGTCGAGCCATCGAGGCGTTGATCAGGATGGCGCCCGTCAGGCCGAAGCGGTCGCTGTCGCTGATGTCGCGCCCGGACTCGAGCGGCAGCTGCATCACATCAAGGAAGCCGGGCGTCACCGACGTGTATCCGACTTCAGGCAAGCCCTCGGTGACCGGGCGCCCTTCGATGTGGAGCGACGCCCCCATCGCGGCCCCTGTCGGCAGACCTACCGAGGCCGTCGCCTTGATCACGCCGGGGATGGTCATGAGGCGCGCGAGCAGATCACTTTCAAATTGCCGCTGCGCCGCCTGTGACGCAAACCGTGCCCCCGGCATCGTCACCGACATCGTCGTCATGCCTGCCGTCTGCATGCCCGGCGACAGCTGGGACAGGTGCTGCACCGTGCGCATCAGGAGTCCGGCGCCCACCAGCATCGTGAGGGCCAGCGCGACCTGTACCGTGACGAGGGCCTGCCGGGTGAACGTCAGCCGGCGTGATCCGCTCGCACCCCGCGTGGACAGCAGCAACGGTGTCGTGCTCGCATTGCCGAGCAGCCGTGCCGGTACCAGAGCGGCGACGATGCCACACGTCAGCCCGGCGACGAGACCGAGGACGAACGTCGTGCCATCAAGCGCGAATGGCGGCATGCGTTCGAGAAACTCCGGCTGATAGCGCGCGGCCAGACCCACCAGCCCTGGTGTGACCGCGAGCCCGGCACCGGTGCCGAGCGCCGCGAGCCAGAGGCTGTCCGCCAGTTGTTCCGCGAAGAGCCGGCCACTGCTGGCACCCAGTGCCCTCCGCACAACGGCGTGATGTTGCAGGCTGGTGGCTCGTGCCGCCGCAAGGCCGCCAATGCTGACGCAGACCACGATGAGCAGGAGGCCGGCACCGGCGCCAAGACCCATCAGCGCGGGTCTGGCTGTGGACGTGAATTCGTCGGCGAGACCCACGGCCGCCCAGGACTGGCGACCATGTTCAACGGGATACTCACGCCGGGTCAGTTCCGTGAATGTGGCCAGGAAAGCCGCCGCCTGTGCCTCGCTGACATTGGCATTGCGTCTGGCCAGGACAGTGAGCTGACGACGTCCCCGAGGTTCGTTGGACAGCGCACTGAGATCGAGCGGGAGCCAGAGGTCATTACGCGGCCAGTACGGCGGTACGAAATCTTCCGCCATCACGCCCATGACCGTGCGCGGCGTGCCGTCGATCGTGACCGCACGTCCGAGGCGTGCGGGATCCCCACCAAGTGCCGTCGCGAAGAACCTCCAGCTGACGACAACGGCCGCGTCCGTGTCGCTCGACCACACGGTACCCAGCGCGGGCGTTGCGCCGAGCAAGTCGAAGTAACTGGTGGTCACAGCGTTCGCTGCCGCCGGGGTTGCGCCGTCCGGGTCCGACAGGGTGGTCGCCATCGGCCGCACAGCCGCGAAGGCCTCGAACGGGCTGCCGCTGTCCTGCAGCTCTCGGTAGACATGGACCGATACGGCGGAGGCCGTCGGTGTCATGGTGAGGAGTGAGACGAGCCGTTCGGCATGCGGATACGGCAGGGGATCGACAAACGCGCGTCGGACCACCGCGAGGGCCGCCGTGGACGTCGCGACGGCCAATGCCAAGGTGCCCGCGACAGTCAGCACGTACCACGGCTGGTGGCGCAACTGACGCAGCGACGCACCCATGGTCTCGACGCCGCAGCGCAGCAGGTCGGCTGCACACGCCAGCGAGGAGCGGAGCGCCATCATCCAGTACCAGGCAGCGCTGCGGCCGCGGGCAAACTCCTCATCGATGTCGCCGATGACGGATTCGAACGCGCGATCGGGCAGACACGCGCGCAACAGCCGGACCGCGAGGCGTGGCGGGATGCGCGTCATGATCGTCTCACCGCGGGGAGCTGGTCTTCGATGCCCTCGGCCACGCGACGCACGGTCTCAAGCGAGTGTGCCAACGCCCGGCGTCCTTCGGCGCGCAGCCAGTAATACCGGCGGCGGCGTCCGCCGCGCTCAGGCGTTGTGTCGCCGAGGCGCGAGGCCACAAGGCCCCGCCCTTCGAGGCGGTCGAGTGTCGTGAACAGCGCTCCCTGCGAGACGTCGCGTTGCGCGCGCGCCTTGAGGTCTTCGCGTACCGCGGCGCCATGCGCCTCGTCGCCAAGGCGCAGGACGGTCAGCATGACGAGTTGCTCGAACTCTCCGAGAAATGACGGCATGCCGACAGTCGACTACGACGCCATGGCGCGTGTCAACTACAAAGTATTTTTCGCTGACCGTTACCGCTCACCGGGACGGCTGAGCCAGTGGCTCGGCCGTGCCAGCGAGAGGCTGTCGAGGCTGTAGTCGGTGCGGCGGCCCAGGTTCAGTTCCGCACGCACGGCGTTTTCGCGGACGATCGAACACGCCTCCTCCGCGCGTTGTCCACGCTCCGGATCGGGACACCGGCCTGAGACATCGCCGGCCACGAGGTAGGGGAAGGCGTGGCCATACAGTTC
>BTVE01000047.1:0-35478 GCA_045862915.1 Acidimicrobiia bacterium | reverse complement strand
GTGACGTGGCGGGTCTAAAGACCCGCCCTACGACGCCCCGTGGCGCACGAACACGAACGGGCGGAGGGACATGTCCCTCCGCCCGTTCGTGTTCGTGCGCCACGGGGCGTCGTAGGGCGGGTCTTTAGACCCGCCACGTCACTAGTTGAACAGATACCGCAGCGTGAACTGCATGCGCCAGAGGTCGCCCGTGCCGGCGGTCTTCTGGAACGTGGTGTTCATCAGCTGCCCGTTCACCACGCGCAGGCGATAGGTGGAACGTCCCTGCGAGTCCACCGACGGGTTGGTCAGCGGCTGCGTGGAGATCGCTGCCTGGCCGATGCCCCACTTGTCGTTGATCAGGTTGTTCAGGTTCAGCACGTCGAACCGGAACTTCAGCGTGTGACGACGGCCGCCGAGGTCAGCAAAGATGTCCTGCTGCAGGCCGAAGTCCATGCGGAAGACCATCGGCAGACGGAGGCCGTTGCGCTCGGCGTACTTGCCGCGGTTCTTGCTGAGGTACGGATCCTGTTCGATGTAGGCGTTCCACGCCTGCGCCTGCTGATCCGCCGTGTAGGTGACGCCACCGGAGGTGAACTGCTGGAAGTTCATCTCCGAGATGTCGCGGTGGATGTAGATCAGGTCGTTGGCCGAGTTGCTGTCGCCGTTCATGTCGCCATTGAACGTGTAGCTGGCGACACCGCGCGTGACACCCTCCCAGAACAACGAGACCGTCGTGCCGCCAAACGGCAGCCAGTCACGGCTGTAGGTCGCCGTACCGAACACGCGGTGACCCAGCGTCGAGCTCGAGAAGCCCAGCGCGGGCATGTTGGGATCACCCGACTGCGGGTTGCCCGTCCACGAACCCGCAGCGATCGAGCCGGCGTCCACCAGGTTCTTCGTGATGCCGTAGGAGTACGCCGCCTTGAAGAGGAAGCCGTTGGCGAACGACCGCTCGAGCGAAGCGGCGATGTTCCAGGCCGACCCTTCGTTGTTGTTGCCCAGCACGATGTTGTTGGCGACGTGTGAGTGGATGCGGTTGCTGCCAATCCAGCGCGGGCGATTGTCGGCACCGACGAACGTGCCGTTGGCGGCCGCGAGGTTGGCGTTGTGGTACGAGATGCCGTTGATGTCCTTCGAGTAGAGCAACTCGACGGTGGCCGTCCAGTTGCCCATCACACGCTGGTCCACCGCGATGTTCGAGCGCCACACCTGCGGGAACTTGAAGTCGGACGCCGTGAGCGCCAGCTCGTAGCTGGCCGCGGGGGCACCAGTAACCGTCGTCGGCTTGTAGTGGTCCGGGTTCGGGTTGAACGGACGCGTCGTCGTGTTGTCCACCTGCTCGAAGCCGGTCAGGACGCCGGTGTTGCCCACCTGGTTGGAAATCCACACGTAGGCCGGTTTGCCGGTGAACACACCCGTGCCGCCACGGACCTGCGTGCGGCCGGTGCCGCCCACGTTCCAGTTAAAGCCCACACGCGGCGACCAGAGCGGCGTCGCATCGGGCAACTTGCCGGACGAGTAGGTGATCGGGCTGCCGTCCGCATCGCGGAAGGTCAGGCCATCGGCGTTGGCGTTGGTGAATGCCGTATCCCCGAATGCTGCGACGTCCATGCGGACGCCGGCGGTGATCGTGACATTCGGACGCACGCGGAACTCGTCCTGCGCGTACAGGCTCGTGTAGTTCACTTCCAGCGGTTGAATGGGCTTCTCCTGACCGGGGATGTTGGCCCAACGTACCTGGAACCGGCGGAGCGTCACGGGCGACGTCGTGCGGTTCGGGTTCGCGAGATAGCCCTGCGCGTCGGTGTAGAAGTCCTGCAACGAGTTGTAGACGTAGACGCTCTGCGAGCCCGGGAAGAAGACGTTCTCCGACTCGTACCGCTCAAAGCTGCCGCCGACCGTAATCGTATGGCGGCCCTTGAGCATCGTCACGTTGTTCTGCAACTGGAAGGTGTTGTAGCGGAGCTCGTTGTTCGGCGTGAAGGGCTCAAAGCCGAACGTGGTGTAGGTCGAGCCGCCCGAGAGAACGTCCACCATCGGGAAGAACGTGCCGAGCGAGTCACGGCTTTCGTCCTGCTTGGTGTAGCCGACGATCAACGTGTTGGAGGTGCTCGAGCCGATGACGCTGTTCAACTGGCCAATGAACGACCGGATGTTCTCGAGGATCTTGTAGTTCGAGTTCCGGAAGTTCAGCGCCTGGCTGCTGGTGCGGCGGTTGCCGAAGCCCATCGACGAGGAGTTCGAGAGCAACACGTCGGTGTCCGAGTCCAGTTGCGTGTAGCGCAGGCTGGCGCGGTGACGGTCGGTGATGTTGAGGTCGGTCTTGAGCAACAGACGCTTCGCGGGCGTTTCGTGGTCGTACCCCTGGTAACCGCCGGTCTCGTACCCGAAGTTCGACGACAGGAACGAGCTGAGGGCGTTCAGATCCGACGCCAGCACGCGCGTGATCTGGCCGCCGACGGTTTCGCCGCCGTTGTTGGCGCGCCAGGTCGTGCCCGGACGGGTGTCGGCTTCGTCTTCGTAGTTGGCGAAGTAGAAGGCGCGATTGCGAATGATGCGGCCACCGGTCGTGAAGCCGTAGTTCTTGTACTCGAACGTGCCGGGATCGAAGTCGAGGCCGTTGGCCTTCTTGCCCACGAGGCTGTCGTTGCGGAGCTGGTAATACGCCGAACCCGTGAACTGGTTGGTGCCGCTGCGGGTGACGGTGTTCACGCCGGCGCCGATGAAGTTGCCCTGGCGCACGTCGTACGGCGCGATGTTGACCTGCACCTGCTCGATCGAGTCGACCGAGATGGGGGCCACACCGGTGCGGTCACCGGGCGCGCCGCCCAGGCCGAAGGAGTTGTTGAAGTAGGAGCCGTCCACGGTGATGTTGTTGAGACGGTTGTCCTGGCCGAACGACAGGCCGCCCGACGACTGCGGCGTCAGCCGCACGAACGACTCGAGACGACCGCTGTGGGTCGGCATCGTTTCCAGGTTCTGCCGCGTCACGGCTGTGGCCGCGCCGGTGCGGTTCGAACTGAACACGGGGTCGGCCGTCGCCACAACCTCAACCGTTTCCGTCGTCGCAGCCACCGACAAGGTGAGGTCCACGTCAGCGGTTACACCCAGAGCCAGCGAGAGGCTCTCGCGCTTCGCGGGCTGAAAACCGCTCAGTTCCGCGGTGACCGTGTAGGGGCCACCGACGCGCATGCCGGGAATGGTGTAACGGCCGTCACTCTGTGTCACCGCCGTGTAGGTCGTGCCGGATGGCACGTGCACCGCGGTCACTGTCACACCAGGCACCGCCAGCCCCTGCTGGTCTTTTACGACGCCGGCAACACCACTTGTGGTCACGCCCTGGGCCGCCGCCCCGGTCGTCAGGCCGAACAGGAACAGCAGGGCACACGCCAGCCGCTCCATCCGAAGTCTGCACACTCTCATAAGGGTCTCCTCTACCGTCTAACGGCCTTCCACGTTACGTCCCGGCACGGTACACGCAGGTCACCGATGTGTAACGTCGGCGTAAATTATTAGAGTGTTGACCTGAGACTGACAACAAAAGAACGTGTGTGGCAGAACCGCTGATTCAGCGGTTTGACTGAGGATGGATCGGCAGGAACGGGCACCAAAAAGACGAGCCGCCGGGCAAGCCCGGCGGCTCCAGTTCCGGGAAATATCCCCGTAAAGTGCTAGTTGAACAGGTACTTGAGCGTGAACTGCATCCGCCAGAGGTCACCCACGGAGGGAGAGTCCCTGAAGGTCGTGTTCATCAGCTGGCCATTCACCACCCGCAGCCGATAGGTCGAACGCCCTTGCGCGTCCACCCCCGGGTTGGTCAGCGGCTGGTTGGACACCAGGCTCTGGCCGATGCCGGAACTGCCGCTGAACAGATTGTTCACGTTCAGGATGTCGAATCGGAACTTGAGCGTGTGCCGGCGGTTCCCCAGGTTCGCAAAGAAGTCCTGCTGAATGCCGAGGTCCATCCGGAAGACCATCGGCAGGCGCACGCCGTTGCGCACGGCATATTCCCCCCGATGCTGGCTGAGGTAGGGATCCTGACGGATGTAGGCGTCCCACGCCTGCGCCTGCTGGTCGGCGGTGTAGGTGACGCCGCCCGAGGTGAACGACTGGAAGTTCATCTCCGACGTATCGCGGTGGATATAGAGCAGGTCGGCGTTGGCGCCGTCGCCGTTCATGTCCCCCGCAAACCGGTACGTGTCGTGCCCACGCGTCACGCCTTCCCAGAACACCGAGATGGTAGTACCGCCAAACGGCAGCCAGTCCTTCGTATAGGTGGCGGCGCCGAACACACGATGGCCAAGCGTCGACCCCGCAAAACCGAGACCGGGGTTGTTGGGATCGCCCGCGCTGGCGTTGTTGAAGTACGAGCCCGACGCAATTGATCCCGGGTTCACCGTGTTCTTCGTCTCGCCGTAGGCATACGCACCCTTGAACCAGAGGCCCCCGCGGAACGCACGTTCAATCGAGCCCGACGCCGTCCACGACGACCCATCGTTGTTGTTGCCGAGCACGATGGCACTCGACACATTCGAGTGAATCCGGTTGCTGCCGACCCAGCGCGGCCGGTTGTCAGCACCCACAAACGCGGAGTTGGCCGCGACAAGGTTGGCGTTGTGGTACGACACGCCGTTGACGTCCTTGCTGTAGATGAATTCGCCGGTCACGGTCCAGTCCTGGAACAGGCGCTGGTCCACGGCGATGTTGCTGCGCCACACCTGCGGGAACTTGAAGTCCGGATCGGTCAGCGCCAGCTCGTAACTCGACGCCGGGTCGCCGGTGACGTTGGTCGGCTTGTAGTGGTTCGGGTCGGGGTTGAACGGGCGCGCCATCGTGTTGTCGATCTGCTCGAAGCCCGTCAGCACGCCCGTATTGCCGATCTGATTGGAGATCCACACGTAGGCCGGCTTGCCGGTGAACAGGCCCGTGCCGCCGCGCACCTGCGTCGTGCCCATGCCGCGCACGTTCCAGTTGAAGCCCACACGCGGCGACCACAGCGGCGTCGCATCAGGCAACTTCGCCGTGGAGTACTGAATTGAGGATCCGTCGGCGTCACGGAACGACAACGCGTCGGCGTCAGTGTTCGCGAACCCGGTGTCGCCAAACGACGCGATGTCCATGCGCGCGCCAAACGTCAGCGTGAGGTTCGGGTTCACACGGAACTCGTCCTGCGCGTACACGCTCGAATACCAGACCTCGAGCGGCTGCAGCGGTTTGTCCAGCCCGGGGATGTTCATCCACCGCACCTGGAAGCGGCGCAGGCTCACCGGCGATGTCGTGCGATTCGGATTCGCGAGGTAATCGTTGGCGTCGGTGTACCAATCATCCAGCGAGTTGTAGACATACACACTCTGCGAGCCTGGAAAGAACACGTTCTCAGACTCGTATCGTTCGAGGCTGACACCCGCCGTCAACGTGTGGCGTCCCCGGATGTGGGTCAGGTTGTTCTGCAACTGGAACGTCTTATAACGCAGCTCGTTGTTCGGCGTGAACGGCTCGGATCCAAACGTCGTGTAGTTGGAGCTGCCCTCGCGGATTTCCACCAGCGGGAACAACGTGTCCAGCGCGCCGCGGCTTTCGTCCTGCGACGTGTAGCCGGCAATCAACACGTTGGACGTGCTGGATCCAATGACGCTGTTCAGCTGGCCGATGAACGACCGGATGTTCTCGAGGATCGAATAGTTCGTGTTCTGGAAGTTCAGCGACTGGCTGCTGCTGCGGCGGCTCCCCAACCCGAGCGACGATGAGTTGGAGGCGAGCACGTCGGTCTCTGAATCCAGATGTGTGTACCGCAGGCTGACACGATGCCGGTCGGTGAGATTGAGGTCCGTCTTGAACAGCAGGCGGAGCGCAGGAATCTTGTGGTCGTAGCCCTGATACCCGCCGGTCTGATAGTTGAAGTTCGACGACAGGTAGCTGCTGAGCGCATCGAGGTCCGAGGCCAGCACGCGCGTGACCTGCCCGGTCACCGGCTCGCCGCCGTTGTTGGCGCGCCATGTCGTGCCTGGGGTGGTCTCCGTCTCGTCTTCGACGTTCACGAAATAGAACGCGCGGTTGCGCACGATCGGGCCGCCTGACGAGAACCCGTAGTTCTTGTACTCAAACGTGCCGGGATCAAACTCCACGCCGCCGGACTTGTCGCCGACCAGCGCGTCGCTGCGGAACTTGTACTGGCCCTCGGCGGTGTACCGGTTGGTGCCGCTGCGTGTGACGGTGTTCACGCCGGCGCCGATGAAGTTGCCCTGGCGCACGTCGTACGGTGCAATGTTGACCTGCACCTGTTCGATCGCGTCGACCGAGATCGGCGCAACGCCGGTGCGATCACCAGGCGCTCCCCCAAGGCCGAACGAATTGTTGAAATAGGAACCATCGACCGTGATGTTGTTCAGGCGGTTGTCCTGGCCAAACGACAGGCCGCCCGACGACTGCGGGGTCAGGCGCACGAACGAACTCAGGCGCCCATCGTGCGTCGGCATGGTCTCGAGATTCATGCGGGTCACGGCGGTCGCCGCGCCGGTACGGGTGGATGAGAAGACCGGGTCCGCGGTCGCCGTCACCGTCACGGTTTCGGAGGCCGCCGCCATTCCGAGGCTCAGGTCGACGTCGGCCGTGACGCCAAGCGCCAGCATCAAACCGCCGCGGGCCGCCGGCTGAAAGCCGCTGAGTTCGGCGACCACCGTGTAGGGGCCACCAACACGCGCGTTGGGAATCAGATACCGGCCATCCGTCTGGGTGACCGCGGTGTACACGGTGCCCGAAGGCTCGTGTGTGGCCGTCACGGTGACACCAGGGACGGCAAGTCCCTGCGGGTCCTGAACAACCCCGGCAATGCTGCTGGTCGTGACGCCTTGTGCCGACGCGGCGGTGGCCAGACCAAAGGTCAGGACTGCCGCGAGCGCCAGCGTGCTTCTCAGTAGTAACTTTTGGTGCATCTCACACTCCTCGGGGGTATGGTATGCGCCAAAAGGCGAATCTACACAGCCAGATAGTTGCCTATCGGTAACATCTGGGAAAACTTTCCGCGGCCGCCGCCGGCGCCGGCTCAGTTCGCGAAAGCCGGAATCCCGGTTTGGGCACGCCCCAGAATCAGGGCATGAATGTCGTGCGTCCCCTCGTAGGTATTCACCACTTCAAGGTTCACGACGTGCCGGATCACGCCAAATTCGTCGACGATCCCGTTGCCGCCCATCATGTCGCGGGCCATACGGGCGACGTCCAGCGCCTTGCCGCAGGAGTTGCGCTTGAGCAGCGACGTCAGTTCGACGGCCGCCGTCCCCTCGTCCTTCATCCGTCCCAGTCGCAGACAGCCCTGCAGACCAAGCGCGATCTCGGTCTGCATGTCCGCCAGTTTCTTCTGGATGAGCTGGTTGGCCGCCAGCGGACGACCGAACTGCTTCCGCTCGAGCACATAGGCCCGCGCGCGCAGCCAGCAATCCTCGGCCGCACCAAGGGCGCCCCAGGCAATGCCATATCGGGCGCTGTTGAGGCAGGTGAACGGCCCCTTGAGCCCACGCACCTCCGGGAAAGCGTTTTCCTCGGGGCAGAACACGTTGTCCATCACGATTTCGCCGGTGATGGACGTCCGCAGGCCGACCTTGCCGTGAATGGCCGGGGCCGTCAGCCCCTTCATGCCCTTCTCAAGCACAAATCCACGAATTTCATCCTGGTCATCCTTCGCCCAGACGATAAAAACGTCAGCGACAGGACTGTTGGTGATCCAGGTCTTGGAACCATTCAGGACATAACCGCCGTCCACGGCTTTCGCGCGTGTGGTCATGCCCCCGGGATCGGAACCGTGATTGGGCTCGGTGAGGCCGAAACAGCCAATCCATTCGCCGGTGGCCAGCTTCGGCAGGAACTTCCGCTTCTGCGCCTCGGTGCCAAACTCGTTGATGGGCACCATGACCAGCGAACCCTGCACACTCATCATCGAGCGGAATCCGGAGTCAATGCGCTCCACCTCCCGCGCGACCAGGCCGTACGACACATAGTTCAACCCGGCGCCGCCGTATTCCTCGGGAATGACGATGCCGAGCATGTCGAGCGCGCCAAACTCCCGGAAAATGGTGACGTCGGTCTGTTCATGACGGAACGACTCGAGTACACGCGGCAGCAACTTGTCCTTGCAGTACGCACGCGCGGTGTCGCGAATCATCCGTTCGTCATCAGTCAGTTGCTGGTCCAGGAGAAAGGGGTCGTTCCAGTCGAAGCGGGCTTTGGTCGCCATACGCGTTCGATTCTGACACGAACCCCTTCCCCCTGTGTGTGGCCGGACGGCCACGTCGCTGAGCGGCGTGTTTAGCGGAAGCGGTACCCGAGCAGCAGCATGGCTGCGCGGTTCTTGGCAGGGCCATCCGACTCCGAGGCGTCGATGTCGGTCAGCCCCATCGTGTAGCGCGCGTCCACCGAAAACGGACCGCGCTCATAACCCACACCCAGGGTCCACCCGAAGTCCACCGACTTGACCTCATCGTCGAGATCGAGGTCGCCAAACATGTCGTTCTGGCCCTCGGCGTTGATCTTGAATCCGACCTGCGGCCCGGTGAACACGTGGAAGTGGCCCGCGTCGGTGGTCGTTCTCCCGATCCGCACCGTGACCGGCACGTCGAGATAGGTCAGACGCAGCTTGGTGTCGAGATCCAGCGTGTCGTCATGCGCGCCCTTTTGTACGAACAGCGCTTCCACCTGGAGGCCCAGCAGCTCAGTCATGTTCTTCACTGCAAAGGCGCCGGCGGCTGCGCCCCAGAGGCTGTCCACCTCGAAGCCATCTCCATCGTCGACGTTTAGCGTGGAGTTGACGATGCCGGCCTTGATTCCAAACGTGACCGGCTCCTGCGCGAACGCAGGGCGCGAAAGGCCGATGAGGGCCACAACAGCAAGCAGTACCGGAATGAGTCGTTTTGACATGCAATAGTCTCCTGCCCGCCTTATCTTTCAAACGTTGTGCCAGGGGTCCGCGAGGGGTCCGCGAGGAGCGGCAAGAAGCGGCGAGGAGCGGCAAGATAAGATCTGTGGATGCCAGTTGTACTGAGTGCCCGTGAGCGGGCGGAGTTGAAAGCGCGTGCCCACATGTTGGAACCGGTCGTCCAGGTGGGGCAACACGGCGCCACTGATGCGGTGGTCGCGGAGGTTGATCGCGCGCTGACCGCGCACGAGCTGATCAAGGTCAAAATTGCCGATCCTGACCGCGACACGCGTGAGGCCACTGGCGACACGATTGCCGAACGGGCGGATGCGGCGGTGGTGCAGCGTGTTGGCCGGATCGTGGTGCTCTTTCGTCCGCGGCCGGACACCGAATCGTGATCACGATCTTCTGTGATGGTGCCGCCAAGGGGAATCCCGGCCCCGGCGGCTGGGGCGCGATTGTTGTCACTCCCGACGGCGCTGTCACCGAACTGGGCGGCGCCTCGGCGCGAACCACCAACAACCAGATGGAACTGACGGCCGCCATCCGCGCGCTCGAATGCGTGCGGACGGTGGACGGACCAGTGAATGTCTACACGGATTCCACGTACGTGATTCGCGGCATCCGGGAGTGGATCTGGGCGTGGCGTCGACGCGGGTGGAAGACGGCCGAAGGCTCGGACGTGCTCAACCGCGAGTTATGGGAGGCGTTGTGGGCCGTGTCGTCCGCGCGCGGTGCCAAAGGCATCGAGTGGCACTACGTGCGCGGGCACGTCGGCATACCCGGCAACGAACGTGTGGACGAGATCGCGGACCGGCACGCGCGCGGACTTCCTGTGCAGTTCTACCGCGGACCACTCGCCGGTTATGGCGTCGATATCATGGACGTGCCGGCCGACACCGGCGTCCCCGAACGCAGCTCCGGACCGCGACGGGACAAAGTGGCCGCGCACTCCTACTTGAGCGTCGTGAACGGCATCCCGATGCGCCATGCGACGTGGCCGGACTGCGAGCGGCGCGTCAAAGGCCAGTCCGGCGCGAAGTTCAAGAAGGCCCTGAGCCCCGAGGACGAACACCAGATCCTGCAGGGATGGGGCGTCGACCCAGGGGCGCTGCGCAGCTAGACGCCCTCCGACTCGATTCGTTCACGCAGACGGCGCTGCACCAGGGCGAGATCGAGCTCTGCTTTGGACAGTTCGGTTTCGAGCTCGAGCTGCTTCACCCGCGCCTCGGCGACATCGACCGCCGCCACGACACCAACCTTCGCGCGCTGCTCAAGACGCTCAACGTCCTTCCGCGCCTGGACGACTTTCGGTCTCAGACCCTTGACCATCTGTTCGGCAGCAACCTCCATCCCACGCAGGTCGGTGACGACGCCGGACTGGCGGCCGGCGAGGAAGGCCGCGCGAATCGCGATGCGCCGGTCGACGGCCTCCAAGGCCGCGGTGGCCAATGTGACCTCGAGCTGCGCATCGACTGCCGCCTCCGGACCAATCACGCCGATCTCGGCCCGAGCCAACCACTTCTGCGCCAGGCGTTGCTTGAGTTGCAGCGCTACCGCTGCAGCGCGCCGCTCGGCGGCGAGTCGCTCGCTCACAAAGTCACGACTCCCGACTTTGGGCGCAGAGAGTTCCTGCCGCGGCTCCCGACCCGTCGCGCGTACCTCGTCGATGTCGACCGACAGCCTGGACTCAGCCGCCGAGGCTTCAGCCAGCGCCGCCGCGGCTTCCCATTCAGCATCTTCTGACACCAGCCCGACGTCAGACCGTATCTCGGTTTCCTTGAATCTCGTCTCCGCGAGTTGCCGTCGCTGCGTCGCCACGTCAAGGCGCCTCTGATACATCTCCAGCAGTTCGTTCTTGGCCTGGCGGTTTTCAGCCTCGTACGCAGCCGCCACGGCGCCACCACCGATCGCCATGGACGTGATCACGATCAAAGCCAGCGCGGCGACCGAGTGCGCCGGCATCCAACCGGCCCACCACGACACAGGCGCTTCCCGCTCCCGGCGTCGCAATTCGCTCACCAGCGTCGCCTCGAGTCGTGCGGCAAACGCTGTGTCCGGTTCATGGCGAGTGTTGTTCCTCTGCATCTCAGTCCCTCCGCATCACCTTCGACAATGTCTGTTTGAGTCGCAGCCGGGCCCGGCGCAACTTTCCTTCAATGGATCGTTCAGAGACCGACCGGGCGGCGGCCAGTTCGGAGACTGTGTGCCCTTCGAAATAGAAGGCCTCGAGAATGGCCGAATGGTGCGGCCGAAGCCGTGACAATCCCCAGCTGACGACGGTCGCCGTCTCAGGCGACTCAGGTGAAAACCGGTCGTCTTCGACGTCGAACAGCGCCGGGTCAATCAGGTCCGGCTGCACCCTGCGGAAGTGGCTGATCAGCGTGTTCCGCGCGACGCGCATCAGCCACGCGGTGGGATCGTCGGGCACCCCACGCCTCGGCCACGCGTCCAGCGCCCGCATCCAGGTGTCATGGACGAGGTCCTCCGCCAGACCGGCATCGCCACCGACCCGACGCGACACAAATCCGTACAGCGGCCGCAGCGTGTCGCGGTAGATCCGGATGAGGTCGTCTTCCGACAGTGTTCGTCCCACACCTGTCTGACGCATGAGCGCCGTCCAAACCCACGCTTTTTCTTTACACGGCCTCCGACATGGCCACCTCCGCGCGCAGGCGCGGCAGCGCGTACGGATGATGCTCCTGCAGGAACGTCACGAGTTTCTCGCGCACGTCACATCGCAGGTCCCACGCCTTGCCGGCATCCGATGCACTGCACAACGCGCGAATCTCCATCATGTGCGGCTTGGAGTCGGTCACCTGCAGCACGTTCACCTTCCGGTCCCACAGCGGGGACGACTCAAGGATCCGTGTCAGCTCGGCGCGCAGCTCTTCAAGCGGCACACGATAGTCCACCTGCAGGAACACGGTGCCCAGGATGTCGGACGACACACGCGTCCAGTTCTGAAACGGCTTCTGAATGAAGTACGTGATGGGCAACACGAGCCGGCGCAGGTCCCAGATGCAGACAACGACGTAGGTCAGCGTGATTTCCTCGATCTTGCCCCACTCCCCCTCCACGATGACCACATCGTCCACACGAATGGGCTGCGTGATGGCAATCTGGAATCCCGCGAGCATCGTCGCGATGCTCTGCTGCGCGGCAAGACCCACGATCAGGCTGGCGATGCCGGCCGAGGCCAGAATTGATGCGCCGAACTGGCGCACCGAGTCGAACACCATGAGCGTCGACGCCACGGCAAAGACGACGATGACCGACAGTGCGACCTTGCGGAGCACCATGACCTGCGTGTGGATGGCGCGCGCCTCGAGATTGTTCGCGACATCCATGCGGTAATGCTTGAGCACAGTGTCCGACCCGGCGTTCACGACCTGCACCAGCAGGTACGCCACGACAACAATGACGGCGACACTCGATCCGCGTGTCAGCAGGGTGCCCAGCGCTGGTGCGGCGGACAGCAGGGGCGCGGCCAGGACGAGGGACAGCAGCGGCAGCAGGCGGCGCGCAGCGCGGCCCACCAGCGGCAGAATGAAATCGTCCCAGGGGCTCTCCGATTTCTCGGCGATCCGCACCAACATGCGTTCAATCACCTCGCCGGCGCGCGCCAGCCCCCAGGCGAGGACGACCAGCGTGGCTATATCAGCGATCCAGTCGACCGCAATCCGAATCTGCGCCGCCATGCCGATGGCATCGAGGTCGCTCAGGACCACACGGGCGGTCAGCGCGATCGCGTGAATCCACAGCAGCGTCAGCAGCGGACGCGCCAACTCGGTCACCGCGATGGACAGCCACTTCCCGAAACCGCGCTCCGGCGTTGCCCGTCGTGTCCACCAGCGGATGACGAGCTGCAGAATGAAGGTGACCAACAACATCGCACCGGCAGCGACCAGCGTGCCGACACGAATCCCCAACACAACGGGAGCGGTAAGTTGTTCCATGAACCGCACTACAGCATCATCACCACCCCCATGCAACCCCGGTGGTATCGTGACGCTGATGGCGTCTCTGTGCAGCAGGGCTGAGGTCGAGGCACGGCTGCGCGTGTTGTTGCCTCCCGAGTATCACGGCATCTATCAGGATCTGCGTGCCACACCCATGCGCGGTGCCGGCCTGCAGTTTGATGCGGAAGGCCGCGTGGCGTGGAATCGCATCTGGCAGTCGTTCTGCGATTTGGCGATCGCCGGCGGTCCACCGCACAAGGGACGACTGCTCGAACCCGGTGCCGCAGCCGGCATCGCCGAGGCGCCCGACGCCCACCTCGACGTGCTCGATGAACTCGCACGTGGAGTCACGATGGCGAGCGAGTTGCGCACCGACGAGTCTCCACATCTGGGCTGGATCCGTGTGGTCTGCCACAGCGATGTCATGGCCGGCTGGATGTATCGGGCCATCACGCAGGAAAACGTCGCCGTACGCCGGGAAGGCCGCGCGCTCGACCTCCCCGCCGCCCCTACCTTCCGGGTCGGCAAGGAGATCAAGAACGTTGTCACCGTCGTGGCCAAGACGACGCACTACTGGATGGGCCACATTCCACGGGAACAACGCATCATCATCGGCGATCTGCTCGCGCGGATGGACGATGAGGCGCCCTTGGTGGAACCGCACTGGACCGACGCCGGCACGGCGCAGTGGTGGGCGGTGCCGTGTGCGTCCGTCGCCGAGGCCCTGCGCCTGATGCAGACATTGCTGACGGTCAACGTGCTGGCACGCCGGGAAGACACCACGCTGCTGGTTGCCGTGGATCCGGTGCATGATCCGGATGGCCACAGGCGTGAGGCTGCAGCCGCGTGGGCGCGCAGTATGAGCGACACTTAAGACACCACCATGAAGGCACTGACCGCCATTGGCATCATTCTCACAGTCGCGACGGCAGCCCATGCGCAGCACCAGACGCAATCGCTGACCCTTGGTCAGACGTTCACGATCAACTCAGAAGCCACCGGCGAGACCCGCACAATCAACGTGTACTCCCCGGTCGGGCTGTCGGCCGATGCACCACCGCTGCCGGTGCTGTACATGCCGGATGGCGGCATGGCCGAAGACTTCCTGCATGTGGCCGGCCTGGTGCAGGTGCTGACCGGCAACGGCGGCATGCGCCCGGTGTTGCTGGTCGGCATTGAGAACACCGAGCGGCGGCGGGACATGACCGGTCCCACCGAAAACGACGAGGACAGGAAGATCGCGCCGCGCGTGGGAGGCTCCGCAGCGTTTCGCCGGTTCATCCGCGATGAACTCATGCCGGAGATTGCGCGCCGGTACCGCACCACCGACGAAACCGCGATCGTCGGCGAGTCGCTCGCGGGGTTGTTCGTCGTGGAAACCTGCCTGACCGAACCACGCCTGTTCAACACGTGTATCGCGATTGATCCGAGCCTCTGGTGGAACGATGCGGCACTGGTGCAGGACGGACCGAAGCGAGCGGCTGCGGCTGGCGGGCCGCGTCTCTGGATGGCCGTCAGCGCTGAGCCCGCGATTGCGAAGGATGCAAAGACGTTCGTGGAGCGGGCGCGCGCCGCCGGCGCTGGGACGCGGCTGACATTGACCGAGTTCCCGGATGAACAACACGCCACGATCTACCATCCGGCCGCACTTCGCGCGTTTCGGGAACTCTTCACGCCCGCGCGCTGAGGGCCCGCGCCAGCAGCACCTGACGTTCGCGTTCGGTCGGTGCGAGTTCCGCGGCGCGTTGGAACTGCGCGCGTGCCTCCTCATACCGGCCGAGTTTGACCAGCAGATCCGCACGCGCGCTCGGCAGCCAGTGGTACTTCTGCAGGGCCGGTTCCTCCGCGAGCGCCTCCACCAGCGGCAATGCGGCTGCCGGCCCGTCCAGCATCGACACCGCCATCGCGCGGTTGAGCGCGACCACCGGAGATCCGGTCACCTCCAGCAACGCGTCATACAGAGCGGCGATGCGCGCCCAATCGGTGTCGGCAGGCGTGCGCGCTCGCGCGTGGCAGGCAGCGATGGCGGCCTGCAACGTGTAGAGCCCCAGCGGTCGCGCCAGCCGCTCCGCACGCGCGAGTGCGGCGAAGCCACGGGTGATCAACATGTGGTCCCAGCGTGCCCGGGGCTGGTCGAGCAACAGCACCGGTTCACCGTCGGCGCCAACGCGAGTGCGTAATCGCGACGCCTGCAGTTCCATCAACGCCACCAGGCCGTGCACCTCCGCCTCGCCAGGGATCAGCTCCGCCAGCACGCGGCCCAGCCGCATGGATTCCTCACACAGGGCGGGCCGGATCCAGTCGTCGCCGGCGGTCGCTGAATACCCTTCGTTGAAGATCAGGTACAGCACCTCGAGCACGGCCGGCACGCGCTCGTGCAACGCATCGCCCGCTGGAATCTCAAAAGGCACACGTGCCTCGGCCAACGTGCGCTTGGCTCTGACCAACCGCTGCGCCAGCGTGGCCTCCGACGTCAGGAACGCCCGCGCAATTTCCGCAGTGGTCAGTCCTGCCACCAGGCGCAACGTCAACGCTACTCGTGCCTCCCGCGACAGCACCGGGTGGCACGCCGTCAACATCAACCGCAGCACGTCATCGGTCACCGGCGACGCGTCAACCACAACATCCGGCGGCTGAAAGAGTTCGGACGTCCGCGCGATTTCGTCGTGTTTGGTGTCGACCATCCGCCGGCGACGCGCAGCGTCAACGGCGCGGTTCTTGGCGGTCGTCATCAGCCACGCGCCCGGATTCGCGGGAATGCCGGAAGTGGGCCACTTTTCCAACGCGGCCAGCAGCGCGTCCTGCGCCATGTCCTCAGCGCGATCGAGGTCACCAGTGAAGCGCACGAGGCCCCCGATGAGCCGGGGAGCCTCGATGCGCCAGATGGTTTCGACCGTCGCGCGTGTTCGCTCGTCGTCGGTCACACGTGATCAGTGTTTCTGCTGCCGTTCGATTTCCTGCCGCAGCCGCGCATCGCGCTCCTGCACTTCAGGTGTCAGCGCATCACCGAAGTCGGCGATTTCGTACACCGGCCGGATCTCCAGGATGGACTCTTCGCCGGGCATGGGATCCGGGCAGCGTCGCGCCCATTCAACCGCCTCTTCCATCGACCGCACCTGCCAGATCCAGAACCCGGCAATCAGTTCCTTGGTCTCTGCGAAGGGCCCATCAACGATGGTGCGCTTGCCGGGTTCGAGCAGGATGCGCTTGCCGTTCGAGCTGGGTTTCAGGCCGTCGCCTGCCAGCATGATGCCGGCCTTCACGAGCTCCTCGTTAAACGCCCCCATGGCCTCGAGCAGTTCGGTGGAGGGCATCTTGCCCGCTTCGCTGTCTTTCGTGGCCTTCACAATCACCATGACTCGCATTGCGTTCTCCTTCGACGTATCCGTGGCACAGCTGAAGCCGCGCCCTGCATTTGACGTGGTGCTCCGTCCATCGTCGCACCTTCATACAGGCGACGAGCGGGGTTGGGCCGGATCGACAGGTGGAATGGCGTTTTTTTTTCAGGGCTGCCACAGGCTGGTGGCAGCGGACTGCCAGATATGGGCACATCGGTGCCGCGCCGTCCATCCCCGGGCTGGAGGATGTGCCCTCACTGATGGCAGACACATTGCAGCAGTGGCCTCGCCATGTGCCGCGGTTGCGCCTCAACACCCAACTCCACGTCCATGCGTTCCGCCGTCATCGAGGCACCCCGTCGCGCCGGTGTGTGTATTCGGCCGCGACCGCGACCTGCTCCCGGCGAAGTGCGCGTTCGGCTCGAAGGCTGTGGAGTCTCGGGCTCACACCTCGCGGTGTGGAGCGGCCACCCGTGGTTCTCGTATCCCCTTCCTGCCGGAGCGCCGGGACACGAGGGCTGGGGCGTCATCGACGAGGTTGGCGACGATGTCGATGGCGTCACGACGGGGATGCGCGTCGCGTGCCTCTCGGCACACGCGTTCGCCGAGTTCGACGTCGCGCCAGCAGAGGCGGTGGTCGAACTGCCCCAATCACTGGATGGCGCCGACGTGCCGGGAGAGGCACTCGGCTGCGCCGTGAATGTCGTCGAACGAGCGGGTATCAGCACTGGTCAGATGGTTGCCGTCGTCGGAGTCGGCTTCCTGGGCGCTCTCGTGGTACGCCTCGCTGTGCTGGCCGGCGCCACGGTTGTCGCCGCGTCACGTCGACCCTTTGCGCGAGAGGTGGCATGCACTCAAGGCGCGGTTGCGGCGGTCGCGCTCGGTGATGCCGGGGCGACGGCCGCGGCAGTCGCCGCAGTGCTCGGCACCGATGAAGTTCCCATAGTGGTGGAGACTGCGGGGTGCCAGCACGCGCTTGATGTCGCCTCCCGGCTGGTGGGCACTCGCGGGCGCCTCGTGGTGGCCGGGCATCACCAGGATGGCCCGAGACACGTCGACATGCAGTCGTGGAACTGGCGTGGGATCGACGTCATCAATGCCCACGAGCGCGCCCTCGACGTGCGCGTTGAGGGGATGCGCGCCGGCATCGCGCACCTCGCGGCTGGACGCATCGACCTGTCCCTGCTGGCACAGCACCGATACGCACTGGACCACGTCGAGGCCGCGCTGTCGATGTTGGAGCAGCGTCCGGATGGATTTTTGAAGGCCGTGGTGCACCTGTGAATGCGCAGCGATGAGCACCACGACCTGTCTGCTCGTCCGTCACGGTGCGACCGATGCACTCGGCCACATCCTGGCGGGGAGATCCGCCGGACACCCCCTCAGTCCGGTCGGACGCGAACAGGTCCGGCGCCTGGCGGAACGGCTCGGCCGGCGCACCGATATCGCGGCCGTCTATACCGGACCGCTGGATCGCGTGTCCTCGACGGCGCATGTGATCGCAAGCGCCGTGTCCGCGCCGGTGCGCATGGTCGTGGCGCTCGACGAGGTGGACTTCGGCACGTGGACCGGCCAGGAGTTCGGGGTGTTGTCATCCGATCGCCGTTGGCGTGCGTTCAACAGCCACCGGACCTTTGCTGCCATCCCGTCCGGTGAGGACTTCCTCAGCGTTCAACTCCGCGTTGTCCGATGCCTGCATGAGCTGGCGGAACAGCACCCCGACCGCACCGTGGTGGTCGTCAGCCACGCCGATGTGATTCGTGCCGCGCTGGCGGCCGCGGGCGGCATTGCGCCGGACCTCGTCCTGCGCTTCGACATCGCCCCGGCCTCGATCACCACCGTGCAGGTGCGTTTCGGGCGCGCACACGTCAGCGGGGTGAACGACATCGCACACCTCAGTGAGTGACGATGCGATGGCGACGTTCTTGCAAGCTGATCAGGGCATGGGAGGCGAGTATTCGGCCGCAGACCTGATCGTCGAGACGCTTGGCGAATCAGGCGTTGACGTCATCTTCGGCGTGCCGAGTGAGGGCCTCAGCGGTTTCCTCGCCGCATTGGAGAGACGCCGGGACCGGATCCGGTTCATCGCTGCACGACAGGAGCAGGCAGCAGCCTTCATGGCGTGTGCGTACGCCAAATGGACGGGCCGCCTCGGATGTTGCATGGCCGATCACAGCGCGGCGGGCGTCGGGCTGCTCAACGGATTGTTCGATGCGGCACATGACGGCGCGCCGGTCATTGCGCTGACCGGGCAGCCTGAAGCCGAGCGGCGCCACACGACCGCAGACGCCGACATCGATCTGCTACGGCTGTTCCGCAATGTGGCCATACATTCCGCAGGCGTCGCCGCGGTTGAACATGCGCACACGGCTGTCTCGCTTGCCTGTCGCATTGCACGGACGCGCCAGGGTGTCGCGCACCTCGCAGTTCCGGAGTCAGTGCAGCTTGAGTCTGCCGACCATGTCAGGAATCGGGTGCGCGTCAACGAACCGAGCGCGGAACCACGCGCGAGGCTCGTGCCGTCAGCCCGCGACATCGAGGCCGCCGCCGACGTGCTCAACCGGGCGACCCGGGTCGCCATCCTGGCGGGGCAAGGTGTCGCCGGCGCGGAGCAGGAACTGCTGCGCACGGCCGAGATCATCGGGGCGCCGGTGACCACGGCGTTGTTGGGCAGGGCCGCCGTTCCCGGCGATCACCCTTGTGTGGTTGGTGGCATCGGCCCCCTCGGCGCCGACGCCTCACAACTGGCGCTGGCGGCCTGTGACGCGCTGCTCATCGTCGGTTCGTCGTGCCCGTGGGTGGAGTACTACCCGATGCCGTCCCAAGTGCGAACGGTCCAGATCGACAACGATCGAACGCGGATCGGCCTGCGATTTCCCGTGGACGCAGGTGTGGCCGGTGATGCGGCCGAATCACTGCGCGCCTTGAACGCCGTGCTGGTCCATAAAAAGGACCGTGGGTTTCTCGAAGATGTCCAGAACCGGAAGCGGCAGTGGCTCGACGCCCTGGAAACCCACACCAACGGAGACGCGGAGGTGTTGCCGGTCCTGCGTGTCATCCGCGAACTCGACCAACGCCTGGCGCCGGATGCCCTGATCACCACCGATTCCGGCCCGCATACCCCGGTGACCGCGCAGTACCTGCACGTGACACGCGAGCAGCAGTTCTCGATCGCGGGCTCTCTGGGTGCGGCTGGAGGCGGTCTCCCGTACGCGATTGCGGCGGCCGTGGCCTGCCCACGCCGACAGGTCGTGGCCGTGGTCGCCGACGAGAGCCTTGCCGCCAGCGCTGCGGAACTGGCGACATGCGCGCGGTATGACCTTCCAGTCACCGTCGTGGTGTTGAACGACCAATCCGCGCGGGCACACTGGGAACCCGTGGCCACCGGCTTTGGCGTGCGCGGGTTTACCGTCGACAACCCGTCAACGATAGGAACGGTGCTGGACGAGGCACTCAGTCATCACGGCCCGGCGCTCGTCGACGCGGTGGTCGACGCGCCACGCGCCGCACTGGAGGACCAGAGTCATGGATCACATCAAACAGACCGTCACCGTCAATCGCCCGGCCAGGGAGGTGTACGCCTTCTGGCGTAACCTCGAGAATCTTCCGCGCTTCATGTCGAACCTGCGAGAGGTGCAGTCGGCCGGGACACGATCGCACTGGGTTGCCGACGGCCCCATGGGCAACACGGTTGAGTGGGACGCGGAGATCATCGAGGACAAACCGGGTGAGGTGCTGGTCTGGCGTACGGTCGCCGATTCCGGTCTCAAGAACTTCGGCAGCGTGCACTTCCGCGAGGTCGAACCCGGAGCCACAGAGGTGTCCGTCTCGTTTGCGATCGACCCGCCAGGCGGCCGGGTCGCCACGGCGATTGCGGCGCTGCTGGGCGCCGATCCGGAGGAAATGGTGTTTGACGACCTCCAGCGATTCAAGCAGGTGCTTGAGACCGGCCAGATTGCCCGGCCGGATGAACACGCCAGGTCCTGAGGCCGGGTTCCGTGGGCGATTTCCGCTACGAGGTCATCGAACAGACCAGCCACCGGCCATGGCCGCTACCCGACCAGCCGTGGCTGATGACCCAGACGTGGCATGACGTCCTCTTCGCGCACTGGCCCGTGCCGCCGGAAGTCATTCGGCCATTGGTACCGAGGGACTTTGCGCTTGATCTGTATGGCGGACAGGCATGGGTCGGCCTGGTCCCGTTCGACATGAGCAACGTCACCGTCCGGCCGCTGCCGCCGGTGCCGTACCTGTCGTCGTTTGCGGAAGTGAACGTCCGTACGTACGTCACGGTCGGCAACAAGCCGGGGGTCTACTTCTTCAGCCTGGACGCGGAGCGTGCCATGGCAGCCGCTGCCGCGCGGCGTCTGCTGCGCCTGCCGTATCACACCGCAGCGATCACGGTGCAGCGTGACGGCGCTGCTGTGCGGTACCACAGCGACCGGCGCGGCGCCGACGGCTCGTTCTCGGCCTGGTATCGGCCGACCTCCACGGCGGTCGACACACGCACGGACGCGCTGACGCACTATCTGACCGAACGTTATTGCCTCTATGACGTCGACCATCGCGGCCGGCCATATCGGCTGCAGATCCACCATCCGCCGTGGCCGCTTCAGCGCACCGAGGCGGTCATTGCGTGCGAGTCGCTGTTGGCCGCCGCTGGTATCGAGCGCCCGGATTCACGGCCTCTGTTTCACTACGCCGCGAGACAGGACACGTTGTTCTGGGGACCGGAACCCATTGAGGGCGTTGTGCGGGAGCGGCGCACACACAATACCGGCGTTATCGCTGCGGGACCTCAACCGCCGGCGCTTGCGCTCGTCGCGGTCAACCGACGGCGGTGCTGGTAGTCCACGAATCAGCGCTCAGCCCAAGCCCAGCTCCCGCGCCCGCAGGGCCGCCTGAGTCCGATCGCGCACGTCGAGTTTCACGAGGATGTTGGTGACGTGATTTTTCACCGTGCCCTCGGCCAGGCACAGGCGGTCGGCAATTTCCTTGTTGGACGCACCTGTGGAGACCAGGCGCAGGATCTCCCGCTCGCGCGGGGAAAGCGGCATGACGAGCGCTGAAGCCGCCGGGCCCGCCGACATCAGTCGAGTGAGCGCATCGACGACGGTGCCGGTGACGGTACTTTGCAGAAACGACTCCCCGCGCGCAGCGGCGTGAATGGCGCCGACCAGTGTCTCGACCGATGCATCCTTCAACAGATAGCCGGCCGCTCCAGCCCGCAGTGCGCCAATCACGTTTGTCTCATCATCAAACGTGGTGAGCACGAGCACGCGGATGTCGGGGAGCCGCTCACGCAACGCGGACGTGGCGCGGACGCCGTCCATGACAGGCATCTGCAGGTCCATCAACACGACATCTGGACGGACATCTGCAGCGATCGACAGCGCCTGCGCGCCGTCGCTGGCTTCACCCACGACCTCCAGATCGGCGCGTGTGGACAGCAGCGTGCGCAGCCCCTCACGGAACAGCGACTGATCATCAACAAGCAACACGCGGACGGCCGGTGTCATGCGGGCAGCTCGATTGTCACCGTGAAACCCTGGCCCGGCGCAGATACCCAGCGCGCGACGCCGCCAAGGTCCTCCGCCCGTTCACGCAGCCCGACCAGGCCGAAGCCACCTTCTGTCCTTTCGGTCCCCTCTCCGTCGTCCACCACCGTGAGCGTGACGCGACCCTGGGGCGCGAAGGTGAGCTGCACGTCCGCCTTCTTCGCGCGTGCGTGGCGACGCACGTTGGTCAGTGCCTCCAGAGCCGACCGATGCAGCGCCAACGCGACGGCTGGCCGCACCGGCCGCGGCTCGCCGCTTACGGTCAGGGTTGCCACAAAGGTGTCGTCCTGCACGGCATCCACAAGCGTCCGCAGCTGATCCACCACCGACTGCACCGGCCCATCGTCTCGCAAGGTACGCACCGACTGCCGGACGGCGGCCAGGCCATCCTTGGCCAATGACTGCGCGCGGTTGATCGCCAATGCGGACTTGTCGGCATCGGTCGGCGCGACTGCCCTCGCCGCTTCAAGCTGCACATGGATCACCGTCAGGTAATGTCCAAGCGTGTCGTGGATTTCGCGGGCCAGCCGGTTGCGCTCGTTGGCGGCAGCCAAATCAGCAACCTGCGATGACAGCTGCTCGATGCGTTCACGCGCGTCACGTTCGCGCACGGCAACGCTGACGTACACGACGACGAACGCCACACCGGCGGTGGCAATGGCGAGGTTGCGGAGCCAGTCAGGCCAACTTGGCACCCAGCTCAGATAGCCACTCACGCCGATGACAACAAGAGCACACACGGCCAACGCCCACCACCGCGGCAACAGCCACACCGCCTGCGCGGCAATCGGCAACAGGATCACCGGCAGCGTGCCGTCGAGCGCGATCCTGTTGACCCAGATGCCAAGTGCAAATTGCACCAGCAGATATCCGAGGGAGACAGGCAGGCGTCGCACGCGCGTGGCGTAGTCGAATCCCCAGATGCCCATCACCAGGTACGCGAGGCTCACCGGGATCAGCAGCCGCATGTCGGGCGGCCCCCATCGGTACGGCAGCAGTGCGATCAACGTGAAGTAGCTGATCGCCACGACAGCCAGAAAGGTGCGATACCCGGCGATGTGCGGAACCGGACGAGACGCGGTGGTCACAGTGCTCAGTATCGATACCTCGCGCGCGGGCGGCAAGTCCTCATGACCAGAACGTGACTTTCGGCACATGCGGCGTGACGCGTCCCTCGAGACCATGTGGCATGCGCTCTCTACGCGTTGCCGCTCTCCTCTACGCGCTTGCCGTACTCGTCATCGTTCCTCCACCAGCCAAGGCCCAGACTCGCGCCATCACGGTTCCGATGCCGCTCACCCGCACCGCCACACCCATCGTCATAGACGGCCGCATGGATGATGCCGGCTGGGCGGGTGTTGAGCCGCTGCCGTTGACCATGCACCTGCCGGTATTTCGAGGCACGCCGGCGCAGCGCTCCGAGATTCGGGTCGTCTACGACAACGACTACATCTACTTCGGCGGCTGGTTCTGGGATTCGGCGCCGAAGGAGATCCGGGCGAACTCGCTGTATCGCGACCGCTTCAGCGGCGATGACACCCTCGCGATCTACATCGACGCGTTCAATGACAACCAGAATTCCAAGTGGTTCGGCATCACACCGGCAGGCATGCGCTTCGACATTCTCGTGTCCGACGATGGGAATACGTCGAATGGGAATTGGGACGGCTTCTGGGATGCGCGGACGCAGGTGACCGATGAAGGGTGGTTTGTCGAGACACGGATTCCGTTTTCAACGCTCGGCTTCATCGCTGATCCCAGTGGCGACACGGTGATGGGCCTGACCGTGACCCGGCTTGTGTCGCGGACTGGTGAGCGCGTCACGTTCCCCGCGATTGATCCGGCGCAGACGTTCCGTCGGCCGTCGCTCGCGCAGGACGTTGTCGTGAGCGGCGTCGAGACCCGACGGCCCGTGTACGTGACACCGTACGTGCTGTCTGGCAGGCAACGATTTGGCGCGGCGGGTGCGACGACCCCCCGCGAGGTCGGCATCGATGTGAAGATGCCGGTGTCCGGCCAGCTCACGCTCGACCTGACGGTGAACACCGACTTCGCGCAGGTGGAGGCGGACGACCAGCAGGTGGCGCTGGACCGGTTTCCGCTGTTCTTCCCGGAGCGGCGGCGGTTCTTTCAGGAGAATTCCGGCGTCTTTGACTTCCAGACGTCGAACGGCACGCGGCTCTGTCACTCGAGGCGTATTGGTCTTGCGGCCGATCAGACGCCCGTTCCGATCCTTGGCGGCGTTCGGCTGGCGGGCCGCGCAGCGGGCTGGGACGTCGGCGCCTTGTCGGTGGTCACCGATACCCATGGCGAGACCTCGCGTGAGCACTTCGGCGTTGTACGACTCCGGCGTCAGGTCATCAATCCGTTCTCGACGGCGGGCCTGATGGTGACGTCGGTGGCCGGTGACAATCCGCACAATCTGGGCCTTGGCGCGGACACGTCGATTCGTGTGCAGGGTGACCACTATCTGTCGCTCAAGTGGGCGTCGACGTTTGACTCGTCGATCCGCCAGGGCACGAGTGTTGCGGACAAGAGTCATTGGTTTTCGAAGTGGGAGCGACGCACCGGGCGTGGCCTCGGCTATTCGCTGCAATACGCGCGGGTGGGTTCGGACTTCACACCCGAGCTGGGATTCCTTCCCAGGCGCAACGTGTCATCGTTTGATGTGATCGGCAACTACTTCATCTTCACGGATGGACACCGATTCCTCCGACGCGTTTATCCAGGCGCGCTGGCGTTCTCGACGATTCGCAACAGCGATGGTGCATTGGAGTCCGGCCAGTACGCCTTCTGGGTGCAGTGGGACACCAAGGCGGGCGGCGGCGGGTGGATTGAGCCGAAGTGGTTCCGGGAGAACGTGGCCACCCCCTTTCGCATCGGCGGCAAGGTCGACATCCCGGCCGGACGGTATCGCTTCGTCGACTTGCAGGTGGCCCTGTCGATGGCGCAGGGCGCGCGGTTGCGGACCAACATCGACTTCCGGGCCGGCAGCTACTTTGATGGCCGGCGCACGCAGGTCATCCTGACGCCGACGTGGAACGTCTCGAAGCACCTCGAGTTGGGCGGCAGTTATCAGCTCACGGCGCTCCGCTTTCCGGTGCGCAATCAGCAGGTGGACATTCATCTCGCCGGGCTGCGCATTGGCGCGGCGCTCGACGTGCGATGGTCGGGTACCGCGCTGCTGCAGTACAACTCAACCACCCGCCGGCTCGACTCCAACCTGCGGCTGCGCTTCAACATGCGCGAGGGCAGCGACCTCTGGGTGGTCTTCAACGAAGGCACCGAGCTGCGGGACGGTCACGACTTGGTGTTGCCCGGCGCACAGCGGTCACTGGCGCGCACCTTCCTGGTCAAGCTGACGCGGACCCTTCAGTAGGTGGGGTGAACCGACCAGCGATAGGATCGCTCACGATGCGAGTCAGGGTTGGAGAGGTCTCGGAGCTGTTCAGGTATCCGGTGAAGTCCATGCGCGGAGAGGCGCTCGGGAGTGGACGTGTCGGGTGGCATGGACTGGAGGGTGACCGGCGGCTCGGCCTTCGGAGAATCCACGACCAGGCGGGGTTCCCGTGGCTCACGGCGTCGAAATTGCCGGAATTGCTGCTGTTCACGCCGCACGGCGACAACGCTCGCGCCGACGATACCCTGCCGACACACGTGCGGACGCCGGAAGGACTGAACATGGCGCTCTTCGGCCAGGAACTTGCCGAGGACATCAGCCGGCGCCACGGCTCACCTGTCGAGATGGTGCACCTCAATCGCGGCATCTTTGATGAGGCGAGTGTGTCCTTGATTACGACCTCGACCGTTGACGCGGTCAGCCGACTGGCTACCCTCCCCACCGACGTCCGGCGATTCCGACCGAACGTCGTCATTGCCACATCCGGGGCCGACGCCTTTGCGGAAGATGCCTGGGTCGGTGGCGTGTTGTCGTTTGGCGAAGGCGACGAGGCAGCCGCGATCTTCGTCACCAATTGGGACGTGCGCTGCTCCATGGTGAACTACGACCCCGATACGGCGCAGCCTGACCCCGGACTCCTCAAAGCCATCGTCCGCGAGAGGGACAACAAGGCTGGTGTGTACGGCGCGGTCGTCCGGCCCGGTTCGATCGTCGTCGGGCAGCCGGTGATGTTTGAAGCGAGGCGAGCCTAAGATTAGATCCGTCCTGCGTCTCTCGTCGGGAGGTATCAAGGTGGGTCTGCGTCTGGCTAGTGCCTTCGTCAGTATATTTGCCACCCTCATCGTTGCTGGTCTGTGGCCGGAGTATGCCCCTCACAGCTTTGGGGTGACCGTTGTGGCCTTTGCCTGGTTCGTGCACAGCGTGCCGCGGCACATGCGACACGTGCTGTGGAGATTTAATCCAGTAATCAAGGTGACAGGGCCTCTAACCATCGCCCTGCTGATCGCCATGATGTTCGTGTCGTCGTTGCCGCAGATGTTCCGTCCTGTCCTGAAGTATTCGTTCCCAATCATCGGCACAGTACTGCTCATCGCCTGCATGGCCGAGGTGGCGGCCATGGTGAGGTTCGGCTTCCGTCGCTGGCAGAACGCTGATGTGGGCCCGCAGCAACCCCTGAAGTGAAGACCGGGCTCCGCGGCCGACCCTACTTACCCAGCACACACGAACGCACACAGTCGCGCAGCCAGGCATGCACCGGATCGGCGTGCATGCGCGGATGCCACAACATCGAGACCTTGATCGCTGGAAGTGGGACGGGCAGCTTGAAGGTGTGCAGGCCGTCGCGCAGTGCCCCAGTGTGCCGCTCGGGCACCGTCGCCACGAGGTCAGATCGACGAGCAATCGCGATTGCCGTCGCAAAGCCGCTCACCGACGCCGCGACCCGGCGCTCCAGCCCAAGTGTCCCCAGTGCGTCCTCGACCCATCCCTGATCGACGGTGGCTCGCGATATCCCAACATGCGCCGCAGCCGCGTAGGCCGCTGCAGTGATTCGGCGTTTACGCAGTGCGTGATCTGAACGGACGACACCAACCAGTCGATCATCGAACAGGGGGATCTGCCGCAACTCTGCACTGGTCGCATCGTCCACGACTCCCGTTTCCAGATCCACGGTGCCGTCTCTGAGGCCGGACGCGTCTCTGCTGGTTCTCGGGACGAACCTGAAGTGGATGCCCGGAGCCTCAGCCATCACGCGCGTTATGACCGCTGGGCCAAACGTCTCGGCGAACCCTTCACTCGACCGCAGTGTGAACGTGCGCACGACCCGCCGCAGGTCCGGCGCTCGTGTGGGCAGTAGAACGGCCTGCGCCTCCTGAATCAAGGCGTCGATGCGTTCGCGTATCTCAAGCGCCCGCGGCGTCGGCACGAGCCCGCGACCAGCCTTGACCAGAATGGGATCTCCTACCGTCTCCCTGACGCGCGCCAGCGCCCGGCTCATGGCCGAAGGGCTCAACTGCAGCCGATGCGCGGCACGGACGACGCTGTTGTCGCGAAGGACGGCATCAAGCACGAATAACTGATTCAGATCGGGCGTCGGCATGCCAGACGGTCCCACACGGCTTGACTGGCGTCAAGTGCACGCGTCAAGTGCAACCGTTGCGTCTTCCGCCCGTGTCGACCGGTCGGTAGGCTGACGTCCATGATGAATCGCACCCCGGCGAAGGCACGCATGACTACACCTCACGTCGTCGACTGGGCTGCCGCGCGCAGTGACAAATGGCGAAGGCATCTCGATGGACTCGAGACCATGCTTGCGCCCATTGACGCCCCACTGATTGCGGCTCTCGACATGCTCGAGCCGGTCCGCGTGGCTGACATCGGCTGCGGCAGCGGCGCAACAACGGCTGCTCTGCTCAAGTCGGCGCCGGCGGGCACAATCGCTGAAGGTTTCGACCTGTCGCCCGCCCTGGTCGAAGTGGCCCGACGCCGGCACCTCGCTGCCGGCCTGCCGACGGTGTTCGACGTGGCTGACATGTCCACCCACACACCCTCCGGACCGCCGTTTGATCGGCTGATCTCCAGGTTCGGAGTCATGTTCTTCGCGGAGCCAGCGGCTGCGTTCTTGAACCTGCGGCGTTGGATAACACCTCGCGGGCGGTTCGCGTTTGCGGTGTGGGGACCCGTCGAAGACAACGAGTGGATGGCGCACACGCAGGCGGCGGTGGCTTCCGCTGTTGACGTCCCGACCGCAGATCCTTCCGCGCCGGGTGCGTTCCGCTACGGAAACGCCACCGCTCTTGTGGCCGAGCTCACAGCGTCCGGCTTTACCGACATGGTCGTTCAGGACTGGCGGGGCGCGCTGCCCATTGGCAATGGACAAGGACCGGCCGAAGCGGCGCGCTTTGCGCTTGGCGCGTTCTCGTCGTTTGACGAGCTGCTGTCTCGCGCGGGCGCGCGGGCGCAGGAGCACGCGTTGCGTGAGTTGACCGGACGGTTCTCCCAATACGAACTCGCCGGGCGCATCCTCATTCCAGCGCGAGTGCACATCGTGACCGGCGTTGTGGCGTCCGGAAGGCGGGAGGAAGATCGATGAGCGAATCCGTTGAGTTCGTCGCGCGCGCCATCCTCATCGGCGTTGGCGGCACAGTGACGATGGACCTGTGGGCCGCGGCGCTCAGGCGCGTGGGGATTGCCTCGCTCAACATGGCGCTGTTGGGCCGATGGGCGGCTCACCTGTTGCGAGGCCGGTGGCGGCACACGAGCATTGCCGCGGCAGCCGAAGTCTCCCACGAGACGACACTCGGATGGGCGGCTCACTACACGATCGGGGTGACATTCGCAGCGCTACTGCTCTGGACGCAGGGACTCTCCTGGGCGCAATCGCCAACACTCGGCCCGGCGCTGCTGGTCGGACTGGTCACCGTTGCAGCCCCATTGCTGATTCTGCAGCCGGGCATGGGCGGCGGCATTGCCTTCCGGAACACGCCAACGCCGCTGTTCAACACCGCCAAGAGCGTCGTGACACACACCGTGTTTGGCGTCGGCATGTACCTCGCGGCGGAGGTGACCGCTGCGCTGGAGTTGTATTGATCCCGGCATAGCATGGGGAGCAGGACTTCCTGATGACAGACCTGCTCCTGCTCTTCACCCTCATCGTGCTCAACGGCGTCTTCGCCCTTTCCGAGATCGCCATCGTCAGTTCGCGCCGATCGCGGCTGATGCAGATGGCCGAGGCCGGCACCGGCGGCGCGCGGCAGGCCCTGGCACTGTCAGACGAGCCCACACGCTTTTTGTCCAGCGTGCAGGTGGGGATCACCAGCATCGGCATCCTCAGCGGCGCGCTTGGCGAGGATGCCATTGCCGCACGGCTCCAGCCCCTGCTTGAGCGCGTTCCGGTTGTTGCGCCGTACGCCGACACCGCATCGCTGGTCGTGATGGTCGGCATCCTGACTTACGTGTCGCTGATAATCGGAGAGCTCGTGCCCAAGCGCCTCGCCCTCACGCGGCCGGAGACCATTGCGAGCCTCATTGCCCGGCCCATGCACGTCGTGGAAACGGCGGTCCGTCCGCTCGTGACGGTGCTCAGCTGGTCCACCGACGGCGTCTTGCGGCTCTTTGGTGTGCGTCAGGTGAAACAGCAGGGCGTGACTGCGGATGAAGTGCGCGTCATGTTGCGGCAGGGAGCCGAAGAAGGCGTGTTTGGTCCGTCGGAGCCCGAGTTCGTGGCCAACGTGATGAACCTCGACGAACGTCCGGTCAAGCAGATTCAGACCTCGCGCGCGGACATCGTCTTCATCGATGTCGACAGCGACCGCGCAGCCGTGCAGCAGGTGCTCAGGGACACGCCGCATGCCGTTCTGCCGCTGTGTCGCGGCGGGCTGGATGAGGTCGTCGGCTTCGTGCGCTCGGAACGCATTCTGCAGGCGCTACTCGACCAGGACCGGATCGATCTGAGCGCACTCTCGGAGGCCCCGCTCTATGTGCCGGAGACCATGTCGCTGATGGCGTTGCTCGAACAGTTCAAACGCGCCCATGTACCGCTCGCGCTGGTCGTTGATGAATTCGGCGATGTGGAGGGTGTTGTCAGTCTCACCGACGTGCTCTCCGCCATCGTCGGCGACCTGCCCGGCGAGCCGTCTGCGGAACAATCCGTCGTGCGGCGTGACGATGGGAGCTGGTTGATGGACGGGACACTCGACATCACCACTGCGGAACGTGTGCTCGGTGTCGAGCGGCTGATGAGTGAGACCGAACGGCAGCAGTACCACACGCTCGCCGGGCTGGCGATGTTGACGCTGCGGCGCCTGCCGCGCACCGGAGACTCGTTCACACGCGCGGGTTATCGATTCGAAATCGCCGACATGGATGGCACCCGTGTGGATCGCGTCCTGGCGACTGTGGCGATGGCGAAGGATTAGCGGGCGGCGATGGCTGCAAGCCCGAGAGCCGACGCGACTTGGCGGTGTGTCATGGGTCTCGTTGCTCGTGGGCGTTCCGGCTACTTCAAGACGCGCCCAGACCGCCGGTCGAGAATACGGCTCATCAGCGTGTTATCCACAGCTGGCGGACACCCCGACTGGTCATTGCGGTTCCATCTACTCTGGCACAGCCACCATCGCCCGTTCACGTAGATTGTGGTCAGGTAGTAGTCGCCGCACGTCGGCTCCTTCGGAGGCATACCAATTTCCTGGTCGTCGTATGACACAGCGTTGTGGACGGTGAAGAAGTCGACGTCATGGCGCTCAATACGTTGCAACAGCATCGTGGCGCTATGAACCACAAACGTCTCGCGGTGCCTGATGATGTCCTGCCGTTCGTCGTTACGGCCTTGGTCCCAGTCCGCGCAAACATCCGCAAAGTCCACGAGACAGTCGTCGGGAGGCACCGCTGAGTTTCCGAACAAGTCGATCAGAAACCGGCGCGCCAGCTCTTTCGTCTCCGCATCAGAGTCGTGGACGCGAAACGTCGACGACGTGCTTGCCACCACAAACTGGCGTTTCACGATGGTGTTGTTCTCGACCGCATCGTACGTATCGGTCACGGTCAGGGTGACCGTGACGTCCAGGCCAGATGTGATGCCTGCCTCCATCCGCCAGACGGCAGCGGCACCGGTACCCACAATCGTGCCTGCGCTCGCGGTCCACGTGTACGTCAGTTGCGCGAGCGGAGTGTCGGCGTCGACAACGACCGCCACGATATCAATATCCCGGCCGGCCTCCACGCGCGATGTCGGCACTGTGATCGACTGGATGACGGGCGCCGTGGCCGGGGCCACCACCGGAGGCTCGTCGACCGGCGAACTCGGCGTGCCACACGCCGCAGCCGCCACAACGGCCAGGATCAGACTCCTTCTTCCCATGGATGTTCCTATGTGTCGCAGGCGCTAGTTGATTGTAGAGCGTGGGCGAGTCGTGGGAGGACCGCCACGTGCGGCGTGGATTCGGTCACAGTACCGAGGCGGAGCCGGAGGCACGTTGCCCCCTCTGCTCGCTCTCGTGATGTTGCTTGAGGGCGAAGCCAGCCGAAGCTGCGAGCCACCTCCGCACGCCGCTCAAGTGCGTGAGCAGCTTCGGCGGCCAAGGCGTGGCGAGCGTTTAGCGTAGGTTGGCGGAGAGGGCGGGATTCGGTCTTGACAGGGTTTCGGAAATAGACCTGTTCTCGCCTTTTCGAGGGAAACCACGTCCTCTCGTTCCTCGCGCGCCAGGCGCACTCGGGAAAGCCCCAATTCAGCCCCAGCTCGGTGGCCCTCTCCGATGCAGGTACCGCAAGACTCGCTCGAACGAGGGGAACGCGTGTTCGTCGGGTGGATTGTATTGAAGGTGAAGTCCGCCCGTGGCGTCGTAATTCGCTTCAAGAAGGCGGCGCCATCGACGACGTAGGTCCGCTGGCCGCACCGAAGACGTTCAGTCGAAACTCCCCAGAGGCTAGCGTTGAGCGTCTGCCCCGGGGGAGGGTGTCGTGAGCGTCCCGCGTTGCGGTAGGGGCAGATGCCGGACCACTTGGACCGCGCGCCACACCCGATCAGGCCGCGTTCTAGCGCAGGAGCAGGTGCCTAGCGACGCGCTCAGCCCAAGTCCCAGACCTCCGTTGACTCCGTTGAAGGGCAAGAGATTCCGGGTCGAGAACAGCTTTCAGGCTCTCTCGCAGGTCCAAGAGGAATTGCCAGCAAGGGTGGAGCAGCTTGCGGTAGGAGACAGCGCCGACTACCGCTAGCACTAGCAGGTACGCACCGAACGATACCAGCAGAAGCTCTTGGGTTCTGCTCGATAGCGGAACGTATGCGTACGCCATCAGTATGATCGCGAGCGGAGCGGTCAACGAGACAATCCAGAGACCAATCCTGCGACCGAGCAGGGCCACCGCCATGACCCAAACAGTGCAAACCCTTGCCCAAACGGGGAGAGGTAGCCGGGTTGTCAACACCATTGCGAGAATCATCAGGGCGAGCCAGTTGTGTACGGGTGGTCGTTGTTCCTTCATTGCGACTGGGATCCTATTGGCTAACGCATCAGAACACACGCGCAAGGGTCGGCTCGCGGAACTGCAGGCTTGGCTCGATAGCCAAAATGCACTCGACAAGGAGGTACATGGTATACCCTACCGCGGCGGCCGCGCCCAGGGCTACGTACCACGGCACGCCGATCGCCGCTATCAAGGCAACACCAGCCCCGATTATGGAGTCCGCCATGACGGCCGCACTAATCGTGCCGGCCGCGTACGCGGACTGGTAGTACTGGACCTGTGTTCTTGCAGTGTTCAATGCAGATTGAATCGCTTGCTTCGAAGTCGCATAATATGCGATCCCCGCCACCGTGTCTTGGATCGCTGAATTCATCGCATCGATACATGGGTTTCGAGTTGAAGAAGTTCCGGAGGGCGCGCAGTCTTCTTCGGGAGTGACCTGAAGGTTGTATATCTCGTCCAACTGTGCTTCCGCATCAGCCTCCATCGACTCGATCGATGCGAGCATTTCCTCCGCCTCGTCCTCCGCCTCCTCCCACTCCTCCCAGTAGTCTTCCTTGGCGACCCTTGAACCATCCGGGCTATCGGCTTCGCTTAGATGCTGCCTGAGGACGCGCTGACCTACGTCTTTGATGCGTCTTTCCGTTCCGTTGAGCGAAACAACGAGGTCCGTACCATCAGAGCGCCACGTCACCCCAAGGTTGGCAAGAACCGCTGATCGACCCCGGCTGCCGGCGTCCCTTGCTTCCCAAATCGCCTCCAATCGGACGAATCGGGTCGAGATTCTCCGGACGTCCTCACGTCCGGCGCTCTTGGCCCATCGTCGAAACGCCTCGAGGGCGACTCGGGTGTCCCGCGCCCGGGCCTCCACCGCTGCCTTGCTTGCGACCAAGGACTGTGGTCGGCTTGGGCGGTCCCCAGCGGAGCCTAGCGCATAGCGCGGCAAAGCCGTGACTAGTACGAAGTTCGTGACGACAAGTACTGCGAGAGCCTGCTTACGCATCTGGACTCCTGAATCCGCTCTGCGACTCAGCCGAAGGTCCGAACGCGAGAGCGATGCAGAAGATAGTGGCAAACAAACAGGTGAAGCAACGGAATTCACCCGCAAAAACCAATGTAATTTTAGTCGCGAGTAAAGCTCTTGGACATTGCTGAGTGGCGCTCTTAGCCCGGATCATTCATCAGAATTGATACGCGGATAGAAACACGAGCGACCCGCGGCATGTACTTCTGAGTGATGATGGGCGCAAGATAGTGTCAAGTAGCGACGACGGCCGCGTTGTGGACCGGCGCGCAGGCCTGGATGCTCGGCGCGCAGCCCTATTTTGTCCAAAGCGTGGCTCACACCGAAGGCCGGCGCCCGCGCCAGGATTCCTGGCCTCACACGCTTTCAGGAACGGCGGCGCCCACGCGCTCAGGCTCGTTCGCCAAGTCGACGCGGCTGGCATCCGGGTCACCGCCGTGCTCGCCGACGCCGAGTTTGACGACAACTCGTTGGTGGCAGCGCCACGCCGTCCTCACGACGATGCCCTGCACCCTTCTGCAGGTCGAGCGGCACCCGCAAGATCTACAGTAGTTTCTGCACGCGGAATTGTTCGAGATTCTTGAGCAAGGCCTCGATCAAGGCCTCGCGACGCACGAACGTTTGTCGCGCAAGGAGCCCGCGAAGGTCAAGCGCGCAGAGATCTGCCGGACGAAGACCACCGCGGTCGAAGAGGGCCTCGATGGTGCGTTCGTCTCGACAAGCAAGGATCTCCGGTTCAGGGCGGCCGGTGGCGATGTGTACCGCCTGCAGACGCACGATGCGCCCAAGGTCGAGACACGCCTTCGCGCTGAGTCGAGCTCGACTACATCGCGCCCGGAGCACGGGCAGCGATACAGCGAGATAGACGGCCCAATGGGACACCGTTGGCGTGTCCACAGGCGCCCGCACAACGACAGCCACGTCTCGCGCCACCAGTTCGGTGGCGTGCCAGGAGTCCTGTCGCTGTTGGGCGGCGTAGTCGTGGTCGCCGACCGGAGTCTTGGGGCCACCATCGACCGACGTCAGCAGTTGTTCGATCACGCGCGCGAGTGTCGGTAGCCGAACCGGCTTCTCCATTACTTCCACTGCACGAAGCTTCATGGCTTCGACCGCGGCCTCAACTGTCGCGGCGCCGCTCAAGACCGCGACCGGCACGCTGTCTCCTCGCGCCCTCAGGCGGCGAAGGACCTCCACGCCGTGAATGTCCGGAAGTTTCAAGTCCAGTAAGACGCCAGACCAGCCGCCCTGCGCCAGGCGCTGGAGGGCATCCGCGCCGGTCAGGGCCACACCGGTCCCAACCCCCAGCTTCTCAATGGCTGAACAGGCGAACCCGACAAACGTCAGATCGTCGTCGACGACCAGCACGCGCCTTGTGACCGACGATGTATCCATTGTGTTGCCTCTGACCCCACTGGAGGCGTTGTGTCTCCTCTCAGTTAGATGGCCATGACCGGCCAATTTCACGCGCTGGCGTGCGATCTTGTCAACGCCGGCCGAAAATTTGACAGATCCGCCGATTGAAAATCTGACAGATCGACGAGGGGACGAGCCTCAGGTCGTCGGAGCCTCCTGACGGGTGCGGCGGCGCCGCCCGCTGGGTTCTGGATCCTGCGGGGCGGGCAGGGATTGCCACAGCTCGGTGTGCTGGCGCATGCGATAGCTGTTGCCGCGAATGGTGACCAAGTGGCAATGGTGGACGAGGCGATCGATGAGCGCGGCGCCCATGACCTCGTCGCCAAAGATCTCGCCCCTGTCTTCAAAGCCTTTGTTGGACGCCGGTCCGCGTGATGGGCAGGTAGCCGATCTCGTCGACGACCAGGACGGCCGGGTGCGTCAGGACCTTGAGCCGCGCTTGTAAGCGACCCGCGGCCTGCGCTTCTTCCGGCGACGTGATCAGGTCCGCCAGGGTGCCGTAGTAGACGCGTCGCCCGCTTTGCGCGACGCAAGCGACATCGATATCCGCTAATCGCGCTGATATGGGCGTGCTGGGGTCTTCCTCCCGCGACGTGAGAAGCTCGTCTTCTTGTAACTGATTGACTCGCCTAGAGTTAATTATGGCGGAGAGGGTGGGATTCGAACCCACGTGCCCTTTTGGAGCAAGACGCTTTCGAGGCGCCCCCGTTATGACCACTTCGGTACCTCTCCGCAGAGGTGGGACGACCATCAAGGATGGCACATCGGCACACTCGGCGGCAACCTGCGAGGTTGTCCGGCGGGGCTAAAGTGTGAAATCCCAGGACTAGGGTGACACTGTCCGGCTCTCCTAGGATGGAGGGCCCATGACCAAGACTGAGCAAATGCGATTGACTGCCTGGCGGCACCGGTTGCTTCGCCATGCGGAGACTGCAC
>BTVE01000046.1:0-36337 GCA_045862915.1 Acidimicrobiia bacterium | reverse complement strand
TGCCGCCGCCGATGTCCACCCACGTCGCGCCGGGCAACAGCGGCAGCGCGTCAATGAGTTCCTCGCGTCCGGTGAGCAGGCGTTCGCGAAAGCGGTCGTAGTCGCCCGCCTGATCCTGATAGAAGTGCTGCAGCGAGGCCGCATGGCTGCCGAGCGTCGGCTGTGGGCGCACCAGCGCCCACAACGTCCGCCAGTCGTCCCTCAGCACGCGAACTGCGCGAGGTGGAAGCTGCCGTACGTGCGCACACGGTCACGCGTGTGCAGGGCATCGGTCAGCGAGCGTGAATACTGCAGCATGTCGCCGAGGCGCGACGACCGTCCCTCACGCTCCACGGTGAGTGCATCCACAAAATCGGTGTGCCGGCCGCCGCTGCGCCAGATGAGGCGCGCATTCGGTGTGGTGTGATCCGCGATGGCCTGCCACTCGGCGCGAAGGATGGCCAATCGGGTGTCGCACAACCAGTCCATGTGATCCAGCAGCACCAGGGCCGTTGCCGGCGTGTCGAGCCGGCGCAGGCACTGCTCGACCGTCATTGTGTGCGTGGTGATGCGATCGACCAGGCCGTCCTTGAGCAAGGCAAACGACGAGGGCTTCAGGTACTCCGGACAGCAGTCGCGGTCGTAGTGGCCCTGAATGTACACGCGCCAGAAGTAGTTGTCTGAGAGCGGCAGAAGTGTGAACACCTCGTCAAGCCGCTCGCGAACGAAGTCGGCAATGCCGTGACGATAGTCACGCTCGAGGTGCGCACGCTGGGGCGCGGGCACGGCCAACAGCGCCAGTACGGCATCTCGTCCGAGCAGCCAGCGCAGTGCGGGACCAAACACACGTGGCCGCACACGCTGTTCGTAGATCGCGCGCTGCTCGTCGAGCGTTGTCGCCCCAAGCAGCGCCTGCACATCGTCTTGCGCGCCCTTCACGTGGCGCAGATACAGCCGCAGTGCCCAGGCGACGAGACCCGTGGTGCCGTGAAAGTAGAAGGAGCCTCGACGCGTGCGGCCGCTGAAGACGTGCCCGTGTTGATCCCAGAACGCCGCGGACCACGGTGAGAGATGCGGGCGCAATGCGTCGGTGTACAGCTCCCGCCACCGCGCGTGAGCGCCACGGCCAAACAGCGCAAAGAAGTCGTCGTAGGCCAGGCCGCGGATGCCGGCCATCTTGAGTTCAAGCAGCGCGTTCTGCCGCGGGTTCATGTCCACGGCGTGAATGTGGGCCGGGCCGTCCAGCGCATAGTCGAGCACGTTGCAGCCGGCTGACGTGATGACCACGACGGTGTCGTCAGCGCCGAGGCGGAGCGCCTCGCGATCGAGCCGCGGATCTTCCCAGCAGGTGTTGTAGACAAGGTGCCGGCCGTGGACCAGGCCGAAGGACGCGCGCGCGACCGCTGCGGACACGGGCATGGGCGCATGATCGTGTGTCAGGATAACGGCCGTATGACGGACTTCGAAAAACTCGGGCTCTTTTACCTGGGCCGACCGGTGGACGCCACCGGAACCACCTCACCCGAACCGTACCTGCTTGACGCGCGCGACCTGACCACCCACGCGGTCTGCGTCGGCATGACGGGCAGCGGCAAAACAGGCCTCTGTCTCGACCTGCTCGAAGAAGCCGCCATCGATGGCATCCCGGTGCTGGCGATCGATCCCAAGGGGGACGTTGGCAACCTGCTGCTGACATTCCCGTCCCTCTCGCCCGACGCCTTTGCGCCGTGGGTGCAGGCCGACGAAGCCGCGCGCCAGGGGATGACGGTGGACGCGTTTGCCGCGCAGCAGGCTGAGCTCTGGCAGAAGGGCCTCGCGGCCTGGGGCCAGGACGGTGCCCGCATTGCCCGCCTGCGCGCCGCCGCGGATCTCTCGGTGTACACGCCGGGCTCACGCGCGGGACGTCCGCTCTCGATCCTCAACAGCCTCGCCGCACCACCTGCAGCGATTCGCGACGATGAAGAACTGCTGGGTGACCGGGTCGCGAGCACGGTGGCCAGCCTGCTGAGCCTGCTCGGCATCACCGACGACCCCCTCACCAGTCGCGACCATATCCTCCTCTCCACCATCGTCACGCACGCCTGGCGTGAGGGCGCATCGCTGGATCTGGGTGGGTTGATTCACGCGATCCAGACCCCGCCGGTGACCCGCGTCGGCGTGATGGACCTCGACGCCTTCTACCCGCAAAAGGATCGCTTCGCGCTGGCGACGCGCTTGAACAACCTGCTCGCGGCGCCTGGCTTCGCTGCCTGGCTCGACGGCGATCCCCTCGACATCGGACAGCTGCTGTACGGACCCACCGGCAAGCCGCGCGTGTCGATCATCTCGATTGCGCATCTGGACGATGCGGAGCGGATGTTTGTGGTGTCGCTGCTGCTGGGTGAGGTGGTGTCGTGGATGCGAACGCAGCCAGGCACGTCGAGTCTGCGCGCGTTGATCTACATGGACGAAGTGTTCGGCTACCTGCCGCCGGTGGCGAACCCGCCGTCCAAGCGGCCGTTGCTGACGCTCTTCAAGCAGGCGCGCGCCTTTGGTGTGGGCGTGTGTCTGGCGACGCAGAATCCGGTGGACCTCGACTACAAGGCGCTGGCCAACGCCGGCGTGTGGATGATTGGCCGTCTGCAAACTGAACGTGACCGCGCGCGGCTGCTCGACGGATTGGAGGGATCGGGCGGCGGCACCTTTGATCGCGCGTCGGCGGAGGCCACTATCACTGGCCTGGGCAAGCGCCGCTTCTACGTGCACAACGTCCACGCCAAAGCGCCGGTGGTGATTGAAAGCCGCTGGGCGTTGTCCTACTTGCGAGGGCCGCTGACACGTGAAGACATCAAACGCCTGTCGACGGTAACGCCTGCCGCGGGTTCCGCCGCGGCCGCGCCTGTGGCTGCGCCCTCGGCATCGGGCACACGTCCGCTGTTGCCGCCAACAGTACCGCAATGGTTTGCGCCCGGCACCGGAGGCCTCACGTGGACACCGTGGTTGTACGGCGCCGCCGAGATCGACTTCGTTGACGCCAAACGCGGCGTCGACACTCGTCGCGACGTGCGTGTGTGGCTTCCACTCTCAGGTGCCGCACCGCTCGTCGACTGGGCGCAGGCGGCGGAGTCCGATGTCGCGCCAAACGACCTCACCTCCGAGCCGGATACCGATGCCGCGTGGTCGTCGGTACCCGCGCAGGCCGGACAGCCCAAGGCCTTCGCCAAATGGACCACCGACTTCGAGAAATGGCTCGCACGCGATCAGCGGTTGGAGTTGTTCTACGAGCCCTCGCTCAAGCTGACGTCCCGCCCGGATGAAGATGAACGCGCGTTCCGTATCCGGCTCGCAGGAGCCAAACGCGAATCCCGTGACGCCGCGGTCGACAAGGTCCGCGCGAAGTTTGCGTCGAAGCTGAACACGGCTGAAGAACGTGTGCGCAAGGCGGAACAGGCCCTTGGCAAGGAGCAGCAGGACGTCTCTCGTCACCGCATGGACGCGACGCTCTCCACGGCGTCATCGATCGGTACCGCCGTACTGGGCGCCATCTTTGGCCGGAGAGGTGGACTCACCGCCGGCACCATCGGCAAGGCCACAACCGCCGCCAAGTCGTGGTCACGCGGCAGCAAAGAAACCGACGACGTCCAGCGTGCGGAACAGAACCTCTCGACCGCACGTGAAAACCTGGCGCGGCTCGAGACGGAGATTGCCGAAGCGGTTGCGGCGGTCGAAGCCGCGGCGGCCGACGATGTGCTGGAGACGATGGCGGTGACGCCCAAACGCGGCGCCATCAACGTGCAGCTGGTGGCGCTGGTGTGGCGGCTCAGTTGAGGCTGTCGCCTCCGCCGCCCCGTCCGCTGCGTGCCTTTTCCAGCTCCTGCATGATGTATCGCTCATCATCGGGGCCGGGCACGTAGGTCGGGTTCGGCACGTTCGGGCCAACAATGGGCGTGGCCGGCAAGGTCGGTGCCGTGACGTCGCGGTTCATGTAGACGAGTCCGATGTAGGCGCCGATGCCGCCTGCGATGAGCACCAGGATGAAGATGAAGACGACGCCGAACCGGCTCTTGCGTGGCGCTTCGTCTTCGACGTGGCCAAACGAAATCGGAATCTCGCCCTGACCGTTCTCAGTGTCCATGCCCCTGTCGAGGCTCAGGCCGAGTGAATCCAGATCGAGGGATTCGGCCGCTGCGGTCGTCTCGGACGGTGATGGTGTCGGCACCGGCGGCGGTGGGGGAGGTGGTGGCGCTGCGGCGGCCACACGCGACGGCTTGGGCGCGGCCGTCAACGGCGCGCCATCCACCGACTGTGCGGCACGACGCACCACATCCGGCGTGATGACGTTGGTGCCGTCGAGTCGCCCGGCTTCCAGCGCGCGATCACACAGCAGGTTGATGCGGCGTGGCACGCCGCGCGCCGTCTCGGCCACCAGGTTGACCGCCTCGGCCGAGAACTCCACACTCTCGCGCCCGCCGGCAATGGCCAGGCGATGCTGGATATACGCATCCACCTCAGCCGGCGGCAGCGGTCCAAGCACGGACCGCCGCGTGACACGTTCGTCGAGCGCCTTGAGCGCATCCGACTTGATCGTGGTGAGCAGCGACGGCTGGCCGACGAGGATGATCTGCAGCAGGCGCTGTCCGTCCTGCTCATAACTGCCCAACACACGAATCTGGTCGAGCACCTTCGCGCTCAGGCTCTGCGCTTCGTCAATGATGACCACCGCGTACGAACCCAGCGCCAGCAGCGACCGCAAAAAGCCCTCGAGTGTATCGAGCAGCTGCGGCATGTCGGCTTTGGAGAAGGCGCCCTTGCGAATTTCATCGCGGGTCACGAGGCCGAAGTCGCGCAGCAACACGCGCAGGATCTCGGCGTCGGACATGTACGGGTTGAGGATCAGCGCCGAAAACGTCCGCGGTCCCAATGCCTCGACCACCGCGCGGCACAACGTGGTCTTGCCCATGCCCGTGTCGCCGGTCAACAGCAACACGCCCTCGCGCCGCCGCAGCCCGGTCAGCAGTTCTTCATACGCCCGCCGGTGGGCGTCCGACATGTACAGGAACCGCGGGTCGGTCGTCAGCGCAAACGGCTGTTCGCGGAGTCCATAAAACGCCTCGTACAGCGGTTCGTCCGCGGCGTTCGGATTGGAAGGCGGCTGCACCCGGCGATTATAGGCGCTGGATTGACCAGAGGTTACAGGGAATGGGGTGGATGACGGGAATCGAACCCGCAACAACTGGTGCCACAGACCAGTGCTCTGCCATTGAGCTACACCCACCACACGGTAGGGAGCCCCTATCTTACCATCGCGGCGGGGGCCGCCGCGGTGTTCTCACCGCCGGCCGCGCCCGTTTTGCCCGGTCCGGCGTGCGACCCACGTCTTGAACGTCTCGGCCTGCTCGGGTGTGAGCAACGCCGCAATGCGCTCGTGCAAGGCCTGCTGCTCCTCGATGAACATGCGGCGCGCCTCGGTCTGCAGTTCGCCCAGCCGCGTCTCCTGCGCCTGCAACAACGCCAGGATGTCGGCCCGCTGCTGGTCGGACAACTGCACCTGCGCGCTCAATTCGTTGACGTACTGCGAGGGCGGGGGGCCGAAACGAGGTCCACCGGGTCCTGCGGGTCCATCAGGTCCACTGGGTCCACCGGGTCCTACGGGTCCACCGGGTCCGCCAGGACCGCCGCCACGGCCGCGGCCGCCGGGGCCGCCGATGCGGCCTTCGCCTGGCCCACGCCCCACGCGGGATTCGGCCGGATGCAGGACGAGGCGCTCGATGACGACGCCCGCCATGAGGCCGATGGAGAACACCAGCGCGATGAACGTCGCGATCCACACCTTGGCCGTGGGAGTGGTCATCGCCCGCCTCCGGTCGTCGTCGCGCTCGATGTGACCTGCTGGTCCGCCGACGCGTTGAGGAGCAGCGACAGGACGTCGGCGCCGGACACATCGTCAGCCAGCAGGACAGACGACGCCATTGAGTACGTGGTGCCGGTGGTGCTGCTGCTGACGGTGCCGGTGGTGCTGGTCGGGTCCGAGGTGTTGGCGGCGCCGGAGGTGCTGGTGGTCACTCCGGCCGTCGCCATGGCCATGACGAGCGCGACGGGGACGAGCCGCCACGTCCAGCGCCTGAAGTCGAGCAGGTCGGCCCATGAGTCGCGCGTGCGTGAGTCGGCCTCGGCGCGAAGCGTCGCGAGCACACGCGCGCCCACGTGTGTGACCGGTGTATCGGCGGCCAGCGCGGCGAGCGACGTGCGCATGGCGCGCTGGTCGGCCAGCGCCTCGGCGCACGCGGCACACGTCGAAAGGTGTGCGTCGAGTGCCGCGCGATCCGCCGGGCTGATGGTGTCGTCCACCGCCCGCAGGATCAACGGAATCAGGTCGTCACAGTGCTTGGTCATCGTTCCCCTGCTCCCGGTGTCAGCAACTGCTTGAGCCGCTGCCGCCCCCTGAAGATACGCGATTCCACGGTGCCGATTGGAATGCCCAGCGTGGCCGCAATCTCGCGATATTCCAACCCCTCGATGTCACGCAGCACGATGGCCTCACGCCAGTCGTCGGGCAACTGCGCGAGCGCCCGGCGCAGCTGATCGTGCGCGATGACGCGATCCTCCACACGTTCCGCGCTGGCAATCTCACGCGCCTGATCGTCGGAATCCTGCTGTTCGTGCCGATTCCGCCGGCGATCGAGGTGCGTGCGCGCCGCGTTCGCGCCAATCTGATAGAGCCAGGTGCGAAAGGCACTCTGGCCCCGGAAATCCTTCAGCGCCTTGTAGGCGCGCAACAACGTTTCCTGCGCCACGTCCTCCGCGTCAGCCACGTTGGACACCATGTGCGTCAGGAACCGCACGAGACCTGCCTGGTGCCGAGCCACCAGCTCGGCAAATGCGTCAAGGTCCCCACGACGGGCGCGTTCCACCAGCGGCAGATCCACATCTGTCATCTGAGACCATCCATGGGCGCTGGTTATTCCCGGACGAGACGATAAAGGCGCCGGCCATCGCGATCTGCGGCCATCAGGCGCAGATCCGGGCGTGTCTGGAGGGCCGATTCCACCGCCGCGGCATCTCCGCCAAACTTTCGCAGGTGCACCATCACGTGGGTGGCGCCCATCTGGTTCAGGGTCGGCCAGGCACGCTCCTCGGGGAAATACCAGAGCGTCTCGGTGTAACGGCGATATGACATCGGCGTGAGGCCACTATAGCCGTTTGCCACGTTCCGCCAGTGGCCCGTCGCGTTGAGCACGTACTCGCCGTTCTCGAAGACGGCATCGGGCGGATAAAACGGCATCTCCACCAGCAGCACCGGGCCGGGTTCGTCGCGCAGCAACGAATAGACGGCCGGCACACCACTCCACGGCGTGGTGCTGATGGGCGCGTGCAGCTGTTCCGCCGTGAGCAACACGCCAATCAGCGCGGCGGCGAGTGCGGGGCGCTGCATCCGTTCGAGCATCCACACGGCCCCATACGCGGCCAGCAGCGTGAGTCCGCCGTACGCGAGCGCACCAAACCGCGTGGCGGCGCGGATCCCCTGCATCGGCGGGAAGACTCTGTAGAGCCATTCGTACACGGGCGTGGCGGGTCCGAGTGACAACACGACGCCGGCGACGACCATCAGTACCGCCCACCGCGCCAATGGACGTGTGCGCCACGACACGGAGAAGCCGGCGACGGCGAGGATGACGATGACGACACCGGGGAACCAGACGTTGGTGTCGACCGTGAACCACGCGCGCGACCACCACGCATGTGCATGGCTGAGGGAGGTCACCCATCCAGCCGGAGTCGCGGCAAAGTCAGCCACCTGCTCGAGGGGCCGCACGACTCCGCCTGACAGATGTGGCCACAATACCGGCAGCGCAAGCACGACGCCGGCTGCCCCCTCGATCGCGACGCGCAGCAGGTATTTCACCGGGTGACGTGTGACCACCGCCATCAGCCCGGCGCCGATGACGGCAAACACCAGCCAGTGCAGCGACGTGGCGGCCGTCAGCGCCACTGCGACGGGCAGCCACCAGGCGCGGCCATGGCCGTGCAGTCGCGCCCACGTGGCGCCCCAGACGAGCGGGAGTCCCCACGCGTGAGCCGCCTGCAGGTGCGGCAGCCGCGTGAGCAGGTGTGCGTTGAACGCGGCGAACATGCCGGCCAGGACCGCCGCAAAGGTGGACGCCACCTCCCGCCGCACCACCCACATCGTCATCACTCCGGTCAGTGCGAGACCGGCGATGAGCAGCACGTTGAACGTGAGGATGGCCGAACCAGTCGTCCAGACAATCGGCGCGCCGAGCAGCGCGGGTATCAGGAGCGGTTCCGAAAACGTAAGCGCGAGTTCACCTGGCTGGAAGATGTTGCCTCGCCAGAAATCCCACGGAGCCGTCGGCAGGACGTGCGCAATCCAGCTGACGATCCACGCGTTGAGCTGTGTGTCCGCGTTGTGCACGAGCGACAACACGTGCGGCGCGCGCGCCAGCGGCCACGTGTGCAGGATGGCGAGGCCGGCAAAGACGATCAGCCAGGCCAGCCGCGGACGAGGGGGCACTCAGCGTTCCTTGCGAAGTGTCTGCGTGACGGAGCCGAGGTCCGTGCCGTTGGCGCTCAGCGTCGCGGTGAGCTGATAGTCGCCGGGAGCGAGACCCTCTGTGGCCAGGCGTCCGGTCATCGCGCGCCGCTGCGGGTCGGGTGACGTCAACACGCGGCCGCTCTCGGTGGCGACGATGGCGCCACCGGGTGTGGCGCGCACATCCACTCGCGCGGTGAGGAGCGCGCCCTGTTGCGGTTCGCCGTACACCTCCGCGTACCACTCGACGGACGGGTCATCCGCATGCGGCTGCAGCACCGGAACGAATGTGTCGGTGTCCAGCCGCCCGAGCATCAGGCCGCTCAGGCGGAAGGGCCCCGCGTCGGCCAGTTGGGCGTTGACTTCAACATCGACCGTACCGCGGCGTCCGGTCAGTTCAGAGGCGGCCCAGCGCAGGCGATACGTGCCGGGATCAGCCAACGCGCCGGAGATCACCGGCCGCTGCGTCAACGCGTCACGTTCTTCACGCCACTGGGAGAGGAAGCGGCCATCCGGGCTGATCAGCGCAAACTCCGCCCACTGCAGTGAGGACTCGGGTTCGATGGTCTCAGCGACGATGAGCAGGCGGATGCTGGAGCGATCCGTGTGCAGGACCGGATACGCGGCGAGGCGTAGCGGAAGATCCGTGAACACACGGCCCATCCGCAACATGTCGGAGAGTGATTCGAGCGCGTCAGGGCCTTCTGGTCGAATGAAGGTGTACGGCACAAACCGCGGCGACAGGTCCTTCCGTGTGCCGGCGACGATCGTCCGCACGGTGCTGCCGGAGGAGAGGCGGTCGTCGACCGCCACCTGCACTTCGACGCGGCGTGTCTCCTGTTCGAGCAGGTTCTTCCAGCCGGGTGCCAGCACAAGTCCACCCGTGGATGCCGCCAGCGTGTGGGCGCCGTCACCAGGTTTGGTCTCAGGACTCGGGGAGGCGACGTAGAGGGCGACGCGGTTGCGCGCGACGGTTTCACCGAGCAACTGCATCGCTTCGCGCAGACGTCCGTTCACGCGGAACGGCTCGGTCACGACGACCATTATTTTCACGCCTGGCGTGGCGCCGAGCATGGTTGCCAACCGGCCGGCGGAGTCGAGCATCGTCTCGACAGCGGCGTCGCGTTCACGATTGTCCTGGCGCGGCAGTTCCTGCGACAGCGGCAGGGCTGCGGCCGCTTCCACGACGCGCGGGTGAGACGTGGTGAAGTCCACGGGCCGCGCATCGGTGTTGATCGGGATGAGCGCGACGCGATCAGCCGGCGCGAGACCCTGCGTCAGTGTGGTGACTCCGGCAGTAATGGCCTGAAGCCGCGCGGCGGGAAGTCGTGGGGTGTCCACGAGCACCGCGAGCGTGCGGCCCTGCGCGACGTCATTGCGGCCGTAGGGCGGCGGCCATGGACCCACCGGTGTCGTTGGCAGCGCGAGGCTCCGGCGCACCGCTGTGACCGGATACACGCGGCCGTCCAGACGGACGACCAAATCACCAAGGCCCACCGTGGCTGATGTGGCCGTGTTTGGCAGCACGAGATCGAGGGTGACCGAGCGGCTGACCTGAGCCTGGGGCGCGGCAATCAACAGCGCAACGAGGGCGGCAAGGACAAGAGAGGCGCGCACTTGGCAGATTCTACCCCCCGGGTGTCGCCTTCAGGCATCGGATGTTCGCCCCATCCCACCGCGTGTTCGTCACCGGGGCTTTGTCAGCGGAAGTCCCCGGTGCCAAGCTGTCGCCGTGAATCGCTTTCCTGCGGTCGTGATGGGACTACTGCTCGTGGTCATGGCCGCCACTCCGGTGAGCGCTCAGGCGCCAACGCTCCCTCCTTCTGTGCGTGTCGAGGTGGCCGATGGTGTGTATCTGTTCAAGACGGCACCGTACGCCGAGTTCGGGCTCGACGGCAATGCGGTCGTCATTGTGACCGGCGACGGCGTTGTCGTGTTTGACTCCAACGGCACACCGACCGCAGCGCGTGCCGTCATTGCCGGCATCAAGGCCATCACCTCCGCGCCGGTGCGCTTCGTCGTCAACTCGCACTGGCATTGGGATCACTGGTACGGGACCGAGGCGTACGTGGAGGCCTATCCCGGTGTCCAGGTGATCGCGCACGCCGGCAGCCGTGTGGCCATGGCGGGCCCGGCGATCGCGTTCAACCGGCCGGGATTGGAGTCGCAGTTGCCGGACTATCTGGCGTCACTGCAACAGCGGCTGACGAGCGATCCGGCGCCGCGGAATCCGGAGGCGTTGCGGGTGCGCATTGCGCTGGGGCAGTGGTTTCTGGCTGAGAAGCGCGCCGTGCGGCACGTGTTGCCGTCGCTCACGTACACCGAGCGACTCACCCTGCACCTGGGCGGTTGCGAGATTCAGCTTGTGCACATCGATCGGGCCGTGACGCCCGGCGACACGATGATCTGGTTGCCGAAGGAACGCGTGCTGCTGACAGGCGACGTGCTCGTCAATCCGATCTCGTTTGCGCTCAGCGTCTATCCCGAAGGGTGGGTGCGCACACTCGAGTGGGTGGACAACCTTGACGCCTCAGTGATTGTGCCCGGCCATGGCGATCCCATGCGCGACGAAACGAAGCTGCACGCGACGCTCAGCATCTTCCGCACCTTGCGCGCCCACGGCAAGGCCGCCAAGGCGGCGGGGCGCGATGTGTGGACCGCGTCTGATGAGGCGTTTGCGCTCGTCCGCGAGCCGATGCTCGTGCTGACAGGTGACGCCGCGCCGGCCAATGCGGCGTTCCGCACGCAGCTGGTCGAGTGGTTCATGCACCGGGTGTACGACGAACTGGCCGGGCCACTGACCGACGCCATTGCGCCGATTCCTGTGCGGCCTCCGCCGGGGCGCTGACGGGCGCGCCTGTATCTCAGTGATAGTGACCGTGGACCGGATCCCAGACGCCGCTCGTCTTGCCGACGTGTGCGGCCTCGGTTGAAAACGACGTCGCGCCGGCAATCAGACCACCGACGACCAGCGCGCCAATCAGCAGCGCCATCAACATCGAGCCTCGGCTACTGGACGTGGTGGCCTCACAACACTTCTTGAACTTCTTGCCGCTGCCACACGGACAGGTATCGTTGCGACCCACGCGGGTTCGAGACATATGGGATCCTCCGGTTGCCGGCGATTTTACCGCGACGACAGGGCCGGGGGGAGCAGCTCCACCAAAGACAGCGGATCCACCCGCGCTGGCCCCAGGCGCACCGTCCAGTGCAGGTGAGCACCGGTCACACGTCCGGTCGCCCCCACGCGTCCGACGACCTCACCGGCGGCGACGGACTGGCCTTCGGTCACGTCGAATCTCGACATGTGTGCAAACAGCGAGTAGATGCCCAGGCCGTGGTCGAGGATCACCGCACCGCCGCTGTAGTAGAGATCGCCGACCAGCCGGACGGTGCCGGCCGCCGGCGCCTTGATGGGCGTGCCTGCGGGACTCAGGAAGTCGGCACCCGTGTGCGCGCCACGCGGCTCGCCGTTGAAGATGCTGCGCGTGCCGAAGGCCGAGTTGGCCTTGTGCGGAACGGGCACGCGAAACTCCAGCGGCGCTGGCGGTGTCGTTGGCGTCGACGACCAGATGGCGTTCTGACGTTCGGACTCTTCGCGGATGCGCGGCAGCGCTGCCGCGGGCGGATTCACGAAGTTCGGATCTACGGACAGTCGGCGCGTGCGGTACTGCTTCTCGACGACCGTGAGCGGATGGATCAGCGGTGTGTCGCCGCCCGCAGCCGTGGCCGTGATGGTGACATCGTGCGGCCCAAGAGGCACGTCGAGGTCGATGCCCACGAGCGAGCGCCATGTGTCGGTGGTGCCGGCAGCGTCGGTCTCACGCGTGACGGGCCAGTCGTGGTCAAACGCGCGCACACGCAGGGCGGTGAGCGGCTGATCGCTGGTGATCGTCAGAATCACCAGTTCCCCTGGCTGAATGCCGCGGGCTCTTTCGGTGACCGTCAGCGTCGGGGGCGGCGGCGGAGTTGTACACGCCACGGCCAGCACCAGCATCGTCGTTCGCAGGAGCAGTCCCATCAGGCGACTGTACAATGAAGCTCACGCGCCCGTAGCTCAGTTGGATAGAGCACGAGCCTTCTAAGCTCGGGGTCGCAGGTTCGAGCCCTGCCGGGCGCGCCATCCGCCTTCGCTGCGCTTCGGCGCGACAGGTCCTCGCCATCCTTTTGCGTGTCCCGCCCGTCCAATAACCCATGGCCTGGTGGCGACGGACGACTCCTGACGCAACTCCCGACACCTTGGCGGGACCCATGCCCTTGGTGCGGCTCGAAGGGATCACCCGGATCTTTACCGGCGAGGCTGATGAGCCGACGATTGCGCTGCACGATGTCACCGTCGCTATCGAGCGCGGGGAATACGTGTCGATCTCAGGTCCCTCCGGCTGCGGCAAGTCGACGTTTCTGTCTGTGCTCGCGTTGCTGGACACGCCAACGCGCGGCCGCTACTGGCTTGCGGGTCGTGCCACGGCATCTCTGAGCCCGGCAGAACGAGCCCGTGCGCGCAGCGTGGATATCGGCCTCATCTTTCAGAGTTTCAACCTGCTGGGCGATCTCACCGTGTACGAAAACGTCGAGTATCCGCTCACGCTGCGCGACCTGCCGGTGTCCGAGCGGCGCGCGCGCGTGATGGCCGCGCTCACACGCGTCGGGCTCGCGGCGCGCGCCCAGCAGCGCCCGGGCGCACTTTCAGGCGGGCATCAGCAGCTGGTCGCGATTGCTCGAGCCGTGGCAGGGCAGCCACCCCTCGTCCTGGCTGACGAGCCCACGGGGAACCTCGACTCCGCCAGCGGGGCGATTGTCATGAACATGCTCGATGAACTGCACACATCGGGATCCACGATCTGCCTCGCCACCCACGACCCGCGCCACATTGCCCGCGCCAAACGCCACATCACAATGCTCGATGGACGGCTCACGAACACAACGGCGGTTCTGGCGCCTTGAGCGGTAGTAACGCCGGCGCGTCGAGTCTCGGCCCCTGGTAGGCGGGCACGTCCCCGAAGCGCGTGCCGGCAATCCAGTCCGCGCGCGCTGACGCGATCTCCTCGGGTGTGCGCGCCACGAAGTTCCACCACATGAGAATCGCCTCGCCAAATGGCGCGCCGCCCACCAGCAATACGCGTGCACCGGTGGGACTGGAGAGTGTCAGCGCTGAGCGTCCGGGCTCCATGTAGTAGAGCAGTGGCTCGGTGAGCGGCTGATCTTCGAGTGTCACCTCACCATCAAGCACGAGCAGCGCGTGTTCGTACGCCGGGTTGAGCGGAAGCTCCAGCGCGTGACCCGCATGGATGGTCAGCTGTGCGCCCACGATCGGCGAAAAGTGTTGGGCCGGTGAGATGGCGTTCCCAAATTCTCCCGAGAACACGTGGGTCACGCCCCCGCGGCTCTCGAGCATCGGCACTTCGCCGACGTGTTGGAAGGCGGGATCACCATGACGCACGGAATCAGGAAGTGCCGTCCACAACTGCACGCCATTGAGGCGGCCGGTGTGATCGCGAGGGGTGCGCTCCGCGTGTGCGATTGCCCTGCCGGACGTCATCACGTTGACACCGCCGGGACGCAGCACCGCTTCCGATCGCAGGCTGTCGTCGTGCGCGATCTCGCCGTCGAGCAGCCAGCTCACGGTCTGCAGCCCGATGTGCGGATGCGGTGCGACGTCCATCGGCATGCCTTCGGTGAAGGAGAGCGGGCCAAAGCGGTCGAGGAAACACCAGGGCCCGACCATGCGGCGGCCTTTCACCGGCAGTGCGCGCACGATGGCGAGTGTGCCGAGGTGTGTCGTACGCGGTGTGTAACTTGTCGGTGGTCGGCGAATCGACATGACGTTTAGACGATGTGCAGCCAGTCGGCGGAGCGGGGATGCCGTCCACGAACCAGGTCCTGATAACGGGCACGAAGGTCACGTGTGATGGGGCCTGCTGCGCCGGTGCCGATCTTTCGGCGATCGATCTCGCGGATGCCCACAATCTCAGCGGCCGTCCCGCACACAAACGCTTCATCCGCGACGTAGAGGTGATCGCGCGTGAGCCGCGCTTCCTGCACGCCCAGTCCAAGGTCGTCGGCCAATGCCACGACCGTATCGCGTGTGATGCCTTCAAGGATGGCATCGGCCGGGGGAGTGACCAGCGTGCGGCCGCGCACCAGAAACAGATTGGCCCCGGAACATTCAGTAACGTAGCCCTCGGCGTCGAGCAGGATCGCTTCGTCGACGCCCTGGCGCTGCGCATCGGTTTTGGCCAGGTAGGAGTTCACGTAGTTGCCGCTGATTTTGGCCTTGGTCATCATCGCGCCGGGGTGGTGGCGCGGATAACTCGAGACACACGCGCGGAGTCCCTCGTCGGGTGAACGCTGGCCGAGGTACACCGACTCCTTCCACACGGCGATGCCGACATGCGGCTTGCCCGTGTCGAGGGTGAGATTCCATCCGCCCTCGGCCAGCCAGATGAGCGGGCGGATGTAGCTGTCGCCGTAATCATTGGCACGCACGGTTTCAACGACGGCGTCGATGAGCTGGTCGACTGAATAGGGGAGGTCGCGAAACCCGAGAATCTCGCAGGAGTGCTCGAAGCGCACCATGTGGTCGCGCAGACGAAACACCCCAACGCCGCAGTCGCCGGTGTACGCCCGGATGCCCTCGAAGATGGCGATGCCGTAGTGGAATCCGGCAGTCAGAAACGGAATTGTGGCCTCGGCGGTCGGGATCATCCGCCCGTTCATCCAGGTGTATCGGCTTTCCATGCCGGGCCAGTATCGCCGATGGGAGGGCAACTTCTTGCGTTACCCTTCCACTACCCGGAATAGGAGGTTGGATGTCCGTGCGTCGAATCCTTTCAGTCATCGCGGTGGCCGCCATGGTCGCTACGGCTTTTTTCAATGCAACCGGTGAGGTCTTGGCTCAGGGCCGAGGGGGCCGCGGTGGCGCGGCGCCGCCGCCCCCGCCAGGCCCACCGCGGTTTGAGTACGCGGGCCCGGAGAACGGCGCGGGACGTATTGCGGCCGCGGCCGGCGTGACCGGCAAGCCCGGCGTCTATTTCGCCGGGGCCGCCAGTGGCGGCGTGTGGAAGTCCACCGACGGTGGCGCGACCTGGAAGCCGACCTTTGACGGTCAGTCGTCGCAGGCCATCGGCGCGCTGGCGGTGTCGGCCTCCAATCCGAACGTGGTGTGGGCGGGCACGGGTGAAGCATGGACCGTGCGCGACATGGACATGATGGGTGACGGCATCTACAAGTCCACCGATGCCGGCGAGACGTGGACGCGCATGGGGCTGGAGGCGACCGGCCGCATCGGCACGATCATCATTCACCCCACCAACGAAAACATCGTGCTGGCCTGCGCGCTCGGGCGCGCCACCGGGCCGCAGAAGGAACGCGGTGTCTTCCGGTCGGAAGACGGCGGCAAGTCGTGGCAGCACGTCCTCTTCGTCAACGAAGACACGGGTTGCTCCGGCCTGCAGATGTCGATGCAGGATCCCAACGTCATCATCGCAGGCACGTGGGAGATCTACCTGCAGACGCACATCCTCGAAAGCGGCGGCATGGGCAGCGGCATCTACGTGTCGCGTGACATGGGCAAGACGTTCGCCAAGGTGACTGATCCCGGTCTTCCCAAGCCGCCCTACGGCAAGACGGACGTCGCGATTGCACCCAGCAACGGCAACCGCATGTACGCGCTGATCCAGACCGGCGGTGACGGCGTCAAAGGCCTCAAATCCGAAGCCCAGGGCTCGCTCTGGCGGTCAGACGATGCGGGGCGGACGTGGCAGAACGTCAGCTGGGATCGTCGGCTGATTGGCCGCGCGGGCTACTACATCCGCATTCGTGTGGCGCCTGATGATCCCGATCACGTGTTGATCGCGAACAGCACGTTGTGGCGATCGCGCGACGGCGGCAAGATCTGGGGCAGCGGCGGTGGCGGCTGTGGTGACTGTCATGACATCTGGTGGGACACCACGTCCACCATGGCCGGCCACTACATCGTGACGGGTGACGGCGGCATGGGCATCTTCGGCTCGCCGCGTAACCCCACCGGCAACACGAGTGTGTCGCTGCCGATCGCGCAGATGTATCGCCTGACGGTGGACCAGCGGTATCCGTACTGGGTGTACGGCGCGCGCCAGGACAACGGCAGCATGCGCATCTCGAGCCAGCGTCTGGTCGTGCCGGCCAACGTGCCGTCGTACGCGCCGGCAGCAGCGCCCGCGCCTGCAGCGGCTCCTGCGGGACGGGGCGGTGGTGGTCGCGGAGGCGCGGCGCCGCAGGGGCCGGTGCAGGAGGCGATGCCGTCCTGTGAATCCGGCTACACCTATCCTGAGCCGAACAATCATCGCTTCGTGTGGGGCACGTGTTACGCCGCGCACGTCGCGACGTTCGATGAGATCGCCGATTTGCGTCGCTCGGTGAGCCCGTGGATGCACACACTCGATCACGATCCGGTGGACCTTAAGTACCGCTGTCAGTGGTCGCCACCGCTGGCGATCGACTGGTTCGACAACTCGGTGTACTTCGGCTGCCAGGTGTTGTTCCGCACGCGTAATCGCGGTCAGTCGTGGGAAGTCATCAGTGGGGACCTCTCGACCGGCGATCCCAGCCGCATCCGGTTCTCCGGCGGCGTGGTCGGCGACAACCTCGGCCAGTTCTACGGCGCGACGATCTCCGCCATTGCCCCTTCGCGCACGCAGAAGGGCGTGGTGTGGGTTGGCACCAACGACGGCAAGGTGTGGATCTCGCGTGACGAAGGCAAGACGTGGAACGACCTGAGCAAGAACATCAACATGCCGCCATGGGGACTGGTGCGCCGCATCGACTCGTCGCACTTTGATCCGGGCACCGCGTACATCGCGGTGGACTACCACCTCATGGATCACCGCGATCCCTACTTCTACAAGACAGAAGACTTTGGGCAGACGTGGCGGCGAATCGATGCCGGGCTTCCCAAGGGGCATCCGCTCGACTACGCGCTCTCCATCGCGGAGAACCCGCATCGCAAGGGCATGGTCTTCGCGGGCACGGGCCACGGCTTCTTCTACTCGATTGACGATGGCCGCACGTGGACGCAGTTCAAGGACAAACTGCCGGCCGCCCCAGTGAACTGGATCGAGGTGCCGAAGAACGCCGCCGAAGTGGCCGTGGCGACCTACGGCCGTGGCATGTGGATCCTGCGTGACGTCTGGCAACTGGAGCAGCCCGAGGTGGGACGCAGCCAGGCGCCGTTCGAGATGTACAAGCCGCGTCCGGCGACCCGGACGGCGACCGGCGGAACGGCGTTGTTCCCGTTCGTGATGAACACCGCGCCGGCCGGGCCGCTCAAGCTTGAAATCCTCGACAGCGCCGGCATCGTCATCACCACCAGCGACGTGACGGCCACGCAGGGCACCAATGTGGCGTCGTGGAACCTGCTGTATCCGGGGCCGGACCAGCCCGTGCTTCGTTCGATCCCGCCTGACAACCCGTATATCTGGGAAGCGGGCCGCTGGGAACGGCGTGAACGTCCGGTCACGCACTGGGGGATCGGGGCGCAGCGGTGGCAGCCGCGCGCGGCGCCGGGCAAGTACTCCGCGCGCCTCAGCTACAACGGGCACACCCAGACGGTGCCGTTTGAAGTGTGGCGTGACGTGACCCTGCCGGCCGACGAAGACGACCTGGTGGAGAGCACGGCCATGCAGAACGACATGGTCAAGACCATCAACGAGGTCGTGGACAAGATCAACCGCATCGAGATCATGCGCGCCCAGGTGGAAGACTTGCGCAAGGAGCATGCGAACAACAAGGCCGTGGACAGCGCACTCGCCGCACTCTACGAGAAGATGTACGAGGCCGAGTTGCACTACCTCTCGCGCACCGAGATGCACTCGGACGACAAGTGGTACGTCGAGAAGTACAAGCTGTATCTCAATCTCGTGTGGTTGATGGCCGAAGTGGGCGGCAGCGGCAGCGACGTGATGGGTGGGCAGGGGTATCCGCCCACCGATGCGGCCAAGGGCGTCTACGAGGATCGTCTGCGCGAGATGGTGGCGGCGCGGGCGTCGTTTGATGCGCTGATGAAAGAAGTCGAAGCGTTCAACAAGGCCCACGCGGGCCGCGTCACGGCCGTCAGCGACAGGATCGGCGGCAAGTAGTCAGATCGGCTCACCATGGAGGCTGGAGTTCATGGAGGATTTCCTTTTTGGGAAAACCTTCATGAGCTCCACGTCTTCATGGTGAGCCATGCATGGTGAGCACTGAAGGTAGGGCGGGGCTTCAGCCCCGCCGATCACCGCACGCGCAGTTCCACGCGTGTGGTCATGCCTTTCACGTTTGCGGTGATGCTTGGCGACCGCCAGAGGTCGGCATCGAGTTTGTATGCCGTCACCGTTGTCGAATCTTCAGACCACCGCAACGAGCCTGCGTCATAGGCGATGTCCGCCGTGCCATCGGTCGTGAGTGCTCTCGGAGCCTCGCGCGTCACCAGCGGACGCAGCCAGACGTTGAAGTTGCGGACCTCGACCGCGTAGCGGCCATCGGGAGACATGGCAGGCGCAGGCGGTGCGGGTGACGTAGGTGCCGTGGTTGCGGGCCGTCGCGGCAGGCACTCGTAGTCGGTTGGCGGAATCTTGTTCCAGTTCCACTTGATCTGCAGGTCGCACCGCCAATGGGTGCCGTCGAGATCAAATTCCACAGCCATGGCGCCTTCCTGGATATAGGCGTTGCTGCCGTCGTATTTCACTTCAAAGCGTGCCGCTGGATCCGCGAAGGGCAGCGTCGTTGGCGTGAACTCGTAGCCGGTGCGCAGATTCAGTTCAATGGCCAGCCGCTGGTGATCAAACAGTGGTTCCTTCACGCCGTGCAGGGTGTCCACGGTGAAATACAGATGGCCGTCGCCGTAGGCCTTGCGGAACCAGAAGTGGTCCGGCTTGGCCCACACGGGCGCGCTGACCTCGGGCTGGGGCTCCGCAGGAACCTGCAGGGTGGCCGCCGCAGAATGTCCGGCAACGGCCATTTCAATCCCAACGAGCAGGACGAGCAGGGCACGGCGTGGCTGCATGGGCATGAGGCTACCATGTGCGAAGATCGCGCGACATGAGACGACTGAGCTTCTCGCTGCTGCTTCTGTGCGTGGCCACGACATCGGCGGCCGCGCAGAGCGCGCAACCCGCTGCACACGACAAAGCGTGGTGGCAGGCAATCGCCAAGGCGGGCTACACCGTGCCGGTCGACGTGCCGCTTTCCGCGCTGCTTGATGAACTCACGGCACTGCTTGGGCATCGCGATCCCGAGCTGCGTGACGACATCGCCTATACGACGCTTGCGCAGTGGATCTACGTCAAGCGCGCAGTGCCTGAGGCTGAGCGCCTGCGGTTGATGCGGGTGTGGATCCGGAACATGAGCACCGGTGTCGGCGAAACGGGCACGGACGCCGTGTTGCGCCGATCGTTCTCGGCACTGGCACTGGCCATCCTGCCGGGACTCGACAACGAGGCACCGTTTCTGGACCGCGCGGCGTTCGGAGATTTGTTGTCGGCCACGCTTGCGTATCTGCGCGACGAACGTGACGTGCGCGGATTTTCCAATGACGTCGGCTGGATGCATTCGGTGGCGCACACGGCGGACGTCTTGCGCTTCCTCGGGCGCAGCCGGCACCTGACGGTGCCAGGGCAGGCGCTGATCCTCAACGGCATTCGCGACAAACTGGCGGCCGTGCAGACGCCGCTGGTCAACGGCGAAGACGAGCGGCTCGCACGCGCGGTGTTGTCGCTGGTCGCACGGTCGGATTTCGACGAGGCCGCCTTTGGCGCATTTCTCAAGGCGCTGGATGTGCCGTTTGACGGCAAGCCCACCACGCAGAGCCTTGCCGTCGGCCAGAATCGCCGGCATCTGCTGGTCTCGCTGCTGACGGTGCTGACGCTCGATACCCGCGACCTGCCGGGGCTGGCGCGTGCACGCGCGATGGTGGTAGAGATATTGCGATAGGTATCCATGCAGGCCAGCCGAACGTTGATGGCCGTGTTGCTCGCGACGGGCGCCGTGTGTGCGGCCGCACCCGCGCAGCCGTCTCCACTGCCGTGGTCCCCGGACAGACCCCTCCAATGGACGGATTTTCTCGGTCTGCCGCAACCTGACGCAGCCGCCGCGGCGCAGACGGTGTACGAACTCCAGACCCGCAGTTCCTGCGACACCGGCGCCCGCACGTTTCGTGTGATCACCCAGTTTCTGCCGGACCAGTCGTGGAGTCGTCCCGACAAACGCGCTGACGTGACCCTGGCGCACGAACAAGCGCACTTCGACCTCGGCGAGGTGACTGCCCGTCGTCTTCGGCGCGCGCTGGAAGCACTGCGGCTCCCGTGTGATGCGCCCGACGCGGGTTTCCTCAGCGTGGTGGCGCAGTTCCAGCACGAAGACGCGGCTCAACAACGCAGCTACGACCGGCAGACAATGCACGGGACTGACGTGGAGGCGCAACGCACGTGGGAGCGTCGCATTGCGCTGTGGCTCAAGGACGACCAGTAAGTGAATCGGGCGGTCGTCGGTCTTGCCCTCGTGTGTGCGGCCGCGTGCAGCGGCGCGGTCCGGATGCCGGGCGCCATCACGCCGGTTGTGCCCACCGAATCCTTCCTCTGGTCGGCGGACCGTCGCCTGGCATGGTCTGACTTTCAGGGACCGCCCGACCTCTCCAGTGTCGCCGTCGCGGCGACGGCCTACGTGGTCGTGTTCGGCACGTCCTGCGAGGGCTCGACGTTCTCCTCCACCATTGAGTCGCGTTTTTTGCCGCATGCCTCGTGGGTCAAGGCACAACATCTGATGCAGCGGGCCTCGGCCCAGACATTACTTCACGAGCAGGTGCACTTCGACCTCAGCGAAGTGCAGGTACGCCGCGCGCGCCAGGCCGTTCGCGCCATCGCTGATCCGTGCAGCCTTTCGGACCAGCACTTCAACGAGATGTTCGAGCGCTTTCGCGTGACGGAGACCGAGGTGCAGCAGCAGTACGACCGCGAAACGGGGCACGGCACGAATCTCGACCGGCAGCGCGAGTGGACCGCGCAGGTCGAGCGCTGGCTGCGCGAACTGCCGCAATGACGCCGACCGCTTGACATGACATTTTAGTTTGATCTAAAACTTCAGCCATGGCCCTCAGCGCGCAGGTCATGGCCGCCGTCGCGTCCCCACGTCGCCGCGAGATCCTCCGCCTGACGTGGACACGAGAGTTGGCCGCTGGCGAGATCCATCGTGCGCTTCCGGGCGTGACATTCGGCGCAGTCTCGATGCACCTGCGCGCGCTGGCCGACGCGGGCCTCGTCTCGTCACGCGCCGAGGGCCGCTTCCGCTACTACCGCGCCAACCAGGACGCGCTGGGACCACTGGGCGCCGAACTCGAACAGATGTGGGCCGGTCGCCTGTGGCGGCTGCAGGCCCTTACCGAAATGGAACACGCCAGGCGCGGTCCACGCGCCCGCACCCCGGGAAAGGTGACTCGACGATGAACCGAGAGACGTTGCCGCATCAACTCACGCGCAGCCTGCTGATTCGTGCACCGCGGACCCGTGTGTTCGCGTACTTCACCGACACGCCACGGTGGGCCGACTGGTGGGGCGCCGGCTCCACGATTGACCCGTCCCCGGGTGGTGCCGTGCTGATTCGGCATCCCAACGGCATCGAAATCGTCGGCCGCGTCGTCGACATCGACCCGCCATCGCGCATCACGTTCACGTATGGCTTTGCCTCCGGTGCGCCGATACCCGCAGGCGGTTCCCTGGTGACGATCACGTGTGACGATGACCCGCAGGGGACACGGCTCCATCTGACGCACCACTTTGCCGAGCAGGGTGTGCGTGACGCGCACGATCAGGGGTGGCGGTATCAACTGTCGGTGTTTGCGAACGTCGTCACGGAGGCCGTGCATACGAACGTCGCGGCCATCGTCGACGAGTGGCATGCCGTGTGGGCCGAGCCGGAGGCTGACACGCGCGCGAAGCAGCTGGACGCCATCGCCTCGCAGGACATTCGATTCGAGGATCGCTACAGCGCCATTGAGGGACGCGACGAACTGTTGCCGCATATCGCCGCGACGCAACGCTTCATGCCGGGGCTGCGACTATCGCGTGAGGGCGCGGTGCGCCACTGTCAGGGTACTGCCGTGGCTGACTGGGTGGCTCGTACAGCAGACGGCCAGGAGCGGGGTCGTGGGACGAACGTCTACACGCTCGCGCACGACGGCCGGCTCCTGGCCGTGACAGGTCTCTGGGGAACTACTGCTTCCTGATGATCTGCGTCAGTGTGCCCGTCGGCGCGCCTTCAAACCCGAGGCGTGCGCGCAACACGTAGTCGCCGGGTTTGAGGGATGCCACCGGCAGCTTGGCCATGAACATGAACTTGTCCTGTACCGGCGTCGCTGACGGCTGCGGGGGCGCCTCCACCAGTGCTTTCTCCGCCGTCGGGCTGTCCAGGATCTCGACGATCGCGCCGAACGGGCCGGCGGGACGGCCGTAGAGTTCAAACACCGCGATCACTTCCTGCTCGTTGGTGATGCGGATGATTGGCGCGAAGCCGCTGCCGCCAGCGGCGCCAATCATGAGGCCGCCAATTTTGGCGGGGCCTGCATCGGCGATGCGCGCAAAGACCTCGTAGTCGACCGTTGCGGCGCGGCCGCTGGTGTCCACCGCCGCCACACGGAGGCGGTACTGCCCGGCCGGCATCGCAAGCGCAGCCACCATGGGCGAGCGCTGCAGTTCTTCCGGGCGTGCCGTCCACTGCGCAATCAGTTTGCCCGCAGGATCGTACAGACCCGCCGCAGCGGACTTGAACTTGACCGACGGATCCACCGGCTCGGCCAGCGCGAGCAACTTCATGTCGTTCTTCGCGTCTCCGTCATTGCGGGACGCGATGCCAATGGCCCGAAGGCCGAAGCCGCGATGCACCGTCAGTTCCCGCAGCATCGACTGCGGCGTCGGGGCGTCTGCTGACGCTCGCGGAATCATCACGCTGTTGCGCGCCCGCACCGTCACGCCTTCTCTCGTCGACTTCAGGTCCACGCGTGTGGACATGCCGCTGCGTTCGGTGCCTTCCGCCTGGAACGTTGCCACGTAGTAGGACGAAGTCTCACGCGCAATCCGCGCCATCGGATCGTCACCGGCGCCGTCACCGAGGAACACCATCGTGCCGCCGGTGACGCCGAGGACGTTCTGGATGCCTTCGGCGGCGGTGCTGCTCGACGTTTGTTCCGGACGCACGAGGTAGAACTGCGCGTTGATCGCGTCGGCGCCGGCGCCGACCTTCTGGAACTCGCTCGGCTGGAGGAAACACTCGTCGGCATCGCCGATGGCGGCTCCGCCGGTGGACGGGCCCACGAGGCTCGTCGTGAAGAACAGCACCGGCGTCAATCCGCCGGAGGGCGGCGCCGCCGTCAGGATGCCATTCAGCGCGACGATGACGTCGCGGGTGTGGCAGCGGCGTTCAGATGCCGTCATCGTGCTCTTCTGCCGGCCCTGCAGTTTTGCCGCGGCCGCGCGGAACGCCTCACGGTCAGTCGTCGGCGCCAGCGATGTGGCGCCGCGGGGCACGGTGAACAGGCCGATACGGTCGTTGCCGTTCAGCGTTTTTTCGAATGCGAGCAACGCATCCCGCACGACATTTTCCAGTCCTGGGCGCAACGACTCTTCGTCCACAACGACCATGACACTGCGACCGGCCTCGGCCAGGCTGTTGGTGCCAAAGGGTGTGCCGAGCGTCGAGGCTGTGGCGCCAAAGGTCACACGTTCCAGCGAGGAGATCTGCCGGTCGCGATTGCCGACCCGGAGTGTCAGCTGTGCGGCGGTGAGGTCGGTGACCATCTGCCCATCGGTCGATGTCGCGATGAACTCAATGGTCGCAGGTCCGGCGGGGCCGCCGCGCTGTGCGGCGACCGGGAGGCCGTGCAGTCCGAGGACCGCGCCGGCGAGCACAAAGGAAAGTACGAGTCGTCGATTCATGATTACGTCTGCCTCACACGCGCCGTGCTAACGGATGACCTTGCGCAGGGGGCGCACGACGCGTCCTGCCGCCTGTCCTTCCGCGGCGATCGTGGCGCGTACCACGTAGTCGCCTGCCGGCAACGCCCCGATGGGCACCGCCGCTGACACCAGAAATTTGTCGGCCTCGTCCGTGGCCGTGAACGTGCCCGGCATCGAGACAAGGGCGGGGCCGGCCGCCGTCCGCGCCACTTCCACGACAACCCCGACCCGGACCCCTTCGCGCCCGCCATACAACTCGAACTGCGCCGTGGCTGATGCTTCACGTCCGAACTCGAGCCGCGGACGGAATTGTCCGTCGCGAGTGAGTCCGAGGACAAGGTCCGACAGCCGCAGGGAACCGGCGGTGGCCAGACCGGCCTCCAGCTGCACGTCGGCCGCACCGGCGCGGCCGGCAGCCTCCGCGGCCGCCACACGCAGGCGATATCGCCCTGGCGGCGCCGACAGCGCCGTGATGATCGTGTCGGCCTGCAACTCTGCCGACGTCAGCGTGCGGCTGGCGACCAGGCGGCCTTCTTCAGTGAACAGGCCGATCATGGCCTCGTTGAGCGCGGCTGCCGGATCGGGTGAGTCAAACACGGCCACGATGCGGACCTCGGTCGCGGACGCCTCACGCGCGGCAAACGCCGTAACGCGTAATGGGAGGTCGCGGAACAGCCGCACGTCCTTCATCATCGTCAGGGGCGTCGCCGGAGCCTGATCGGCGCGCCGGGTCGGGCGGGCGATCATCAGCTGGGGCCGGGCGCGCACGACCGCACCCTCGCGGGCCACGGTGACCGAGAGCCGCTGCAGGGATCCGTTCTCCTCGTCCGGTTCGGGTTCGACGCGGGCGAGGTAGTACCCGCCGGTTTCGCGCGCCACACGCCCGAGGGCGCCGCCATCGGTGCCCTCCAGTGGCCAGAGCGGCGCGCCGGTCACGCCGGTCAGGTGTTCGATCCCTGCACGGCCGGTGGCGTCCGACAAGTCAGGCTGCACGAGATACAGCTGCGCACGCGCGCGTGCCGCGGCCTCGCCCACCTGCTCGAAGTGTTCGCGCATGAGCTGGCAGCGCCCCAGGGGCTGGCCCGATTGAATCATCTGCACGCCGCTTGGCGACGACATCCGGTTGGTGAACACGACGACCACCGTCGGAGCTTCGCCGCTGCTCAGATCGTCGAGGAGTCCACGCAGCGAGACCAGAGTCGTGCGTGTGCGGCACGACGCATCGGCGTCGGCTTCCGCCCCCGACGACTGGCCGCTCATGGTCGACAACGTACGCATGACGCGGGCGTGATCCGTAGTCAGGTCCACCTTCACGCCGCCGTACGGGACAGCGACAAGTGCCACCCGATCGGCTGGGCTGAGGCGCTGGAGAAAGCTGCTGATCTCGGACCGGAGGCCGGCTTCACGGCCTGGCCGGATGGTCTCGAAGTCCACCACGAGCAGGACGCCGCGGCCGTCGTCAGTGGCCACGTTGCTGCCGTACGGCAGGGTCGGCAGGTCTGTCCCGAGCCCGCGCGAGGGCACGTACTCCAGCGCGCGAATCGGCCGTGCGCGGCCATCGATCCGAATGGTGACGTCTTCGGCACGCAGGTCAGTGAGCGGAGCGCCGTCGGGCCCAGTGGCCGAAAAGTCGACGGCGATGAGACGGGCGCGGTCCTGCGACGACAGCACAAACTGCTGTGTCTGGACCACGCGGGGAACGAGCAGGACAAGTCCAACGAGCAGACCTGCCAGCGGGAGCTGGAGCCGCGTGCGCATTCCTGTGTATACCGGAGGTCGTCGTCCGGGTGCTTACCGCGCCGGGAGCTTTCGGAGCGTACGGGTGACCTGGCCGACGCTGTCGCCGGCCTTGATCAGCACACGCACCAGATAATCGCCGGGTGGCAGCGCCCCCACCGGGATGGTCGCGGTGACCAGGAACTTGTCCGGTTCGCTGGTCGGCGTGAAGATCCCCGGCATGGTGGCGAGCGGGGCGCCGTCGGAGGGACGGACGACCTCAACCGCGACGCCGACCTGCGCGCCGGCTGCGCCGCCGTACAGTTCCACCATGGCGACCGCGCTGACCTCCGACTGAAACTCGAGCTTCGGCGTGAATCCCTCCGGCCTCGCCTGGCCAAGCACCAGTCCGCTCAGTCGCAAGGGACCGACCGTCGTCAGGCCGACCTCGACGTCGAGGTCCACCGTGCCCATCCGCAGGCTGTTATCCGGCGATGGCGCAGCCGCAGCCAGGCGCATACGGTAACGTCCTTCCGGCGCCGTGACTGCGAGGATGCCGCTGTTCCGTCCGGAAAGTTCCTCAGGCTTGGCCGTGTTGCTCACCACCATTCGTCCGGTCGCATCAAACAGGCTCACCATGGGGGCCACGACTTCGCGAACGTCCGGCGCTTCGAACTGTACGAGCAGCTTGACCTGTCCGTCGGCGTGGCGCGCGGTGGTGGCGGCGACGCGCAGGTGCAGGTCGCGGACTTCCTTGATGGTCCGCATCAGGTCCATGAGTGAGCTGGTCGACTGCGGCGATCCTTCCACGGACGAGAGCAGCTGGACGCGAGGGCGATGGCGGATGGTGATGCCCGGCCGGAGGGCCGACACGGCGAGGCCGCGCACCACTTCCGGGGATTCGTTGGGCTCGGGGATTAGCGTCGCGCGGTAGAAGCCGGCGGTCTGTGCGGCCACCCGGGCGAGGGCGCCGCCCTGTTCGCCGTCGAGGTTCCACAGCGGGCCGCCGGTCAGGCCCGTCAGATGTTCCAGTCCGGGTCGCCCGATGGCATCACTGGTGAGGTCCGGCTGAATCACGAACCACTGCGCGCGCGAGCGCGCGGTGCTGTCGGCAATGGCCTGATAGTGATCGGGCAGCACTTCACACGTGCCGATGGTGTTGAAGTAGCTCACGCCGGGGATGTCGGTTGGCGTCGAGCTCATCGACACCATGCCGCGCGGCGGCACCAGGCCTCCGGTGAACAGCACGACCGACAGCGGGGCGTCGGTCGCGATGATCGAGTCGAGGGTGCTCGCGAGCGAGACCAGTGTTCCGCGGGTGCGGCAGCCTGCGTCGTTGGCCGACTCGCTCTGCGGCGCCCGGCCGGTGATGCTGTCGACGGCGGCCAGCACACGATCGTGGTCGCTCGTGAAGTCCGATTTCATTCCGCCGTAGGGCAGCGTTCGCACCGCCACGCGGTCGTTGGCGCCCAGGGCGCGGAGGAAGGTGCGGACATCGGCCTTGATGGCCTGTTCACGTCCCGGCTTCAGCGATTCGTCTTCGATGATCAGCAACACCGCGCGGCTGTCGCTGGTGCGCATGTTGGTGCCGAACGGCGCGGGAATACGGCTGGTATCGGCGGCCACCCATTGCAGTGACTGCAGCTGTCGTGTGCGGCCGTCAATCCGTACGGTCAGGTCGGCGGGGCTCAGGTCCGTGACGGGCCGGCTCTCAGCGTCGAACGCGGTGAAGTCGAGGGCGACGGGGGTGCGGGGCGTGTTCAGGACGTACTGCTGGGCTGCAACCGGCAGTGTGGTCAGCAGGATCGCGCCGGCGACGGACGCGAGGGTCATGGGCCGTGACAGGGAAGTGCACATGCCCTATCAGGATACGTCGGGGGACAAAAGAAAAACCCGGGTGAGCGCTGATGCGCCCACCCGGGTGTGAGTGTCCGATCCCGGTGACCCGGGATTGGGGTCAGCCTTCTACCAGTTGATACGCCAGGAGATCTGGCCGATGCGGCCACCCGGGTCAAACGTCGTGTTGATGTCCGTGTACTGCGACGTCACCTGGAAAATGGTGGCGCCTTCACCCGGGTTCAACGCGTGGTTGAAGTTGATGTTGTTGAGCGCGTTCATCAACTCGAGGCTGAGCTCGATGTTGCCGCGGCTGAGGAAGGGGAACTGCTTCTTCAGGCGCAGGTCGAGGCGCGTGAACATCGGACCATTGATTTCGATGTCCTTGGCGCCGCAATCCTGACGGTAGATGGCGATGCAGCCATCACCGCTCGACGGCTTGATGTACCGGCCCGTCGGGGCACCCAGTGACGAGTAGCCGTTCGCGCTGGTCACGTCCGTGCTGTACGCGCGGCGCGTGTTCTCGATGATGTCCTGCGGCATCGAGTAGACACTCGTCGTGCCCGAGACGGCATCCTTGTAGATCCGGATCTTGAACTCCTTCTGGAGCTCGTCCGCGGTCATGCCGACGAGCTTGGCGTTCGTGATGCGGAAGCGGTTGGTCTGCATGCGGCCGATGCCCGAGAACTCCCAGTTGCCCAGGATGCCGTTGAGCAGGCCGTTCATGTTGGCGCCGAAGCGGCGGCCGCGACCGACCGGCACTTCATACACCCAGTTGAACTTGAACTCGTGCGGCGCGCCCGTGTTGTCGACTTCCATGCGGTCGAGGCGGATCGAGTTGTTCACCAGCGTCTTGCGGATGCCGTAGGTGTAGTTGGCCGTGAGCAACAGGCCGTCCGAGAGACGACGACGGAGGTCGACCTGGAGGCTGTTGTACCGCGTGCCTTCGCGATCCTGGACGATCCAGGAACCCGACGTCGCCGGGTTCATCACGAAGAAGTTCGCCGGCAGGCCGGCCGCGAGGGCGCGGACGCGGTTGGCCGTCGTGTCGAGGGCGCTGGCCGCGCCGGCGACTGCGGGTTCAAGCTCGCTGAACCGGGCGTAGAACGCCGAGTTCGTGTAGCTCGAGCTCGTGTAGGTGGCCGGGTTGTTCGCACCGGCGGCGTTGACGCCGCTCAGATACGCCTGGTGGATCGGCAGCGGCGAGGTGCCGGGCACGCCGGTGTAGGCAAACGTGTTGCCGCGGCCGGCCGCCTGGTTCGCACGCAGGTTGGCCTGCGCCTTGATGAACTCGTCGTAGAAGCCGTTCTCGAAGATCACCCGCTCGTTCCAGTTCTCTTCGGCCCAGGCGTACAGGTTCTTGTTGCCGACGTAGCGGACTTCCACCGCCATGTCTTCACCCAGCGAACGCTGGATGCCCGCCGAGTACGAGTGGACGCGCGGCTGACGGAGGTCGGCCTGGAACATGTTCAGGCTGTTGGCCGTGGTCGACGCGATCGGATAGACCGGCGATTCCGGGAACGCCGGAGCGCCGAGGCGGTTCTTCTGGCTGAAGAGCAGCGGCCAGCTTTCACCGGGGCACACGAGGCAGTAGCCGGCGCCCGCGTTGCGGTTCGCCGTGGTCGTGCCGCCGGGGTTGGACCCGGCGTTCACCGTGAAGCGGTCGAAACGCTCCTGGTTGAACGTCAGCGAGTAGCCGCCGCGGATGGTCGCCTGCTCGGGGCTGCCGAGGATGGTGCGCAGGATGCCGTCCTGCACGTTCGGCCGCCACGCGAAGCCCACGTTGAAGCCGACGTTGGCGTAGTTGATGTTGTACGCCTTCTGGCCGGCCGTGAACGGGTAGAGCTCCGGCTGCGCCTTGCCCGACACGACGCCGGGCTGGAACAGGTTGCACGCGCGACCGTCGGGACCCGAGCCGATGCCCGAGATGCCGCAGAGGTCCTCGAGCTTGATGGTCGAGAACGTGTTGGTGACGGGCGTGAACGGCAGCTGCACGTCCCAGCGCAGACCACCGTTGAGGGTCAGCGTCGGGGTGACGCGCCATGAGTCGGACGCGTAAAACGCGAACGAGTACTGACGCGCCTTCTGCGTCAGGTCGCCGAGGTAGACGTACTTGCCGGTCGCCGCGTCCAGACGCGCCGTGCCGTTGATGGACGTCACACGGCCGGTGAGCAGCGCGTAGAGGTTGCGGGCCGACGTGAGGTTGGCCGCCGACGCGCCCGGGAAGTTCGTCGAGTTGAACATCGCCGCCGCCGGGTCGTTGTTGGTGTCGAAGCCGAGGTTGACGGTCGGCACCGCGTCGTAGCTGTTCGTGCGGTTGTGCACGCCCGAGAACGAGCCGCCGAACACCAGGCTGTGCGCGCCCTTCAGCCAGCTCAGTTCATTGCTGACGCTCCAGGTCGTCGTGTTGCGCGGCGCCGAGTTCGTGCGCGACGTCGCGCTGGTCATCGTGCTGCCGTCAATCGCGGTGAAGCCGAGCGCGTAGCCGCCCTGATCTTCGAACATCGACGGAGTGATGTTGGCGAAGAAGTCATTCGGCGACCACTGCCAGCCGCCCGTGAACTGGTTCACGAGGTTCTGCGACAACGTCGACCGCAGGCTCACCGACCCGGTGGTGCGGTAGGAGTTCTGCGTGCCGAAGTTGGCAAAGCCCGGGAAGCGCGATTCGACGCTGTTGAGCAGGTCGGTCGTGCTGGTGAAGCGCTGCCAGTAGTAGGTCAGCTTCAGGCGGTGGTTGTCGGTGATGTTGTAGTCGATGCTGGCCGTAGGCGCGTACTGGTTACCCACCGCTTCGGCCTGGTACACCCACTGGTTGAAGTTGTTCGACGCTGCGACCGTGTTCAGGCTGCCCTGCGACGAGGTGACGTCCTTGATCCGGTTGAGGATCGACAACACCGTCGGGTCCACTGCCGACACCTGGCCGTTGGCGGCCGCCAGCGCGAGCACGTTGACCGTGCGCGTGCCGTACGTGAAGTTGCCGGCAATCGCGCTGTCACGCAGCACGTTGCGCGTGCGCGTGGCCGAGGACGGCTGATAGAGATGTTCGAAGTTCACGAAGAAAAACGCCTTGCCGCGGCCGTCGTAGCCCGGCAGGACGATCGGGCCACCGAGGCGGCCGCCGTACTGGTGCACCTTGACCTGGTTCTTGCCGAGGCCGTTGACTTCGTTGAAGAAGGTGTTGGTGTTGAACTTCGGATCACGCCACGAGTGATAGATGCTCGCGTCGAACTGGTTCGTGCCCGAGCGCGTGCGGAACGCGATCTGCACCGAGCCGGCGCCCGAGGCCACGCCCGGCACCGCGCCGGTCACCGTGATTTCCTCGACCGCGTCCATGCGCGGGGTGACCATCGAGAAGAAGCCGTCGGTCGACTGCAGGGCGTTGCCCGTGCCGACGCCGTCGATCGTGATGTTCACCGTGTTGTTCGGCAGGCCGTTGATCAGCGAGTTGCGCGGACCGCCGGTCGTCGAGACACCCGGCAGCATTGCCACCGAGTAGAGCGCGTTGCGCGAGACGAGCGGCAGCTCGGAGAGCTGCTCGGTCGACAGGGTCGTGGTGACCGCCGGCGACTGGGTCTGCACCAGCTCGGCGCCGGCCTTGACCTCGATCGTTTCGGTAAGCGCGCCGATTTCGAGTTTCGCCGTGACGTCGGCGGTGCTGGCCGTGACCAGACGCACCTCGTTGGCGACGAACGTCTTGAATCCGGTCAATGACACCGTGACGGTGTAGGTGCCCGGCTGCAGGCCGGGGAACGAGAAGCGGCCCGTCGAGTTGCTGACAGCCTCGATGGTGACGCTCGTGCCGTTGTTCTTCACGATAACGGTGGCACCCGGAATGGCGCCGCCGTCTGTATCAACGACCACGCCCGACAGGGTCGCGGTCGACGTGCTCTGCGCAAGCGCAGGAGCGCTGACGCCCAGCACGAGGAGTGCGGACAGTAGTACACGTACGAGTCTTGCTGACATTGTTGTTTCCATCCTCCAATCCGGACAGGCACTTACCGGTACGGCACAGGGATGAGCCGTCTCCGGTAAATTCCGGATGACGATCACTTTATTTGGTGGAAACGGACACGGTCAACACTTATGGACAGGGGGGAGTATCCGCCAGATGCCGGAATTGCGGGATCGATGCCGGTTCTGGCGTGTCAAAACGACAACGGGCGGGACCAGTGGTCCCGCCCGTGTCCGGTATGTGCGTTTACGGCCGTTCGCGGCCGTGGGGTGTTACCAGTTGATGCGCCACACGATCTGGCCGATCCGGCCGCCGGGGTCGGCGGTCGTGTTGACGTCGGTGTACGCCGCCGTCACACGGAAGATGTCCGCATCGCTGCCGGGGTTCAGCTGGTGCTCGAAGTTGATGTTGTTGAAGGCATTCATGACCTCAAACATCACTTCGATGTTGGCCCGGCTCAGGAAGGGGAAGGCCTTCTTGATGCGCAGGTCCACACGGGTGAACAACGGCCCATTCAGGTTGATATCCGGCGCGTTGCAGTCGCCGCGGTAGACCGCGATACACCCGTTGCCGCTGGACGGCTTGATGTACCGGCCGGTCGGCACACCCAGATCGCTGTAGCCGGTGGTCGTCGTCGCGTCGCTGTTGTAGGCGCGGCGCGTGTTGTCGATGATGTCCTGCGGCATGCTGTAGACACCCAGCAGCTGCCCGGCATTGTCGCGGTAGATGCGGATCTTGAACTCGTTCTGCAGTTCCTCCGCCGTCATGCCGACGAGCACCGCGTTGGTGATCCGGTAGCGCTCGGTCTGCACACGCGCATTGCCCGAGAACTCCCAGTTGCCCAGCAGGCCGTTCACCACGGGGTGCATGTTGCTGCCGAAGCGACGGCCGCGACCGACCGGCAGTTCCCACGTCCACTGCGCCTTGAACTCGTGCGGCGCGCCCGTGTTGTCCACCTCGAAGCGATCGAGCCGAAGCGTCTGGTTCGACGACGTCTTGCTGATGCCGTAGGTGTAGCTCGCGCCGGCAAGGAACCCGCGCGAGAGACGCCGCCGCACTTCCACCTGGAGGCTGTTGTACCGGGTGAAGTCGCGGTCGGTCACCACGTTGGTGCCGCTGGCCGACGGGTTGAGGACGAAGAAGTTCGCCGGCAGACCGGCCGCAAGCGCGTTGGCGCGGAAGGCGGTCGTATCGAGCGCGGTGGCCGCCCCGGCCAGCGCCGGTTCGAGGTCGCTGAACCGCTGCACGAACGTCGGGTTGCTGTACTGGCTGGCCGTGTAACGCGCCGGATTGGTCACATCGGCGCCTGACCGGCCACTCAGGTAGGCCTGGTGGATCGGCAGCGGCGAGGTACCCGCCACACCCGTGTAGGCAAACGTCGGGCCGCGGCCGGCGGCGATGTTCGCCTTGAGGTTCGCCTGTGCCTTCAGGAACTCGTCGTAAAAGCCGTTCTCGAAGATCACGCGCTCGTTCCAGTTTTCCTCCGCCCAGCGGTAGAGGCTCTTGTTGCCGACATAGCGGACCTCAAGCGCGGTATCCGCGCCCAGCGACCGCTGGAAGCCCACCGAGTAGGAGTGCACACGCGGCGTGCGCAGTTCCGGCTGGAAGATCTGGATCGCCTGCGCCGTCGTCGCCGCCAGCGGATACACGGGCGCTTCGGGGAACGCCGGCGCGCCAAGGCGGTCACGCTGGCTGAAGAGCACCGGCCACGATTCGCCGGGGCACACGATGCAGAACCCGGTCGTCGCGTTGCGGTTCGCATTGATGGTGCCGCCCGGGTTGGCACCTACGCTGCCGGTGAACCGGTCAAACCGCTCGACGTTGTACGTCATCGAGTAGCCGCCGCGCAGGGTCGCCGTTTCCGGATCACCGAGCACGGTTCGCAGGAAGCCGTCCTGTACGTTCGGCCGCCACGCGAAGCCCGCGTTGAAGCCCACGTCGGTCCAGTTGGTCTTGTGGGTCCTGGTGCCCGGCTCGAACAGGTAGTACTCGGGTTTCGCCTTGCCGTTCACCGATCCCGGCATGAACAGGTTGCAGGCGCGGCCGCCCACACCGTTGCCCAGGCCCGAGATGCCGCACAGGTCCTCCATCGTCGACGTCGAGAAGGTCGGCGTCACGGCGGTGAAGGGCAACTGCACATCCCAGCGGAGGCCGCCGGTCAGCGTCAGGGTGGGCGTCACTCGCCAGGAGTCCGAGGCGTACGCGGCAAACGCGTACTGCTTCGCCTTCTGCGTCAGGTCGCCCAGATACACGTACTTGCCGGTGGCCGCATCGAGGCGCGCCGTGCCGTTGATGGCACTCACGCGACCCGTCAGCAACGCATACAACGCGCGGGCATCGTTGAGCTGCGCGTTGGACGCGCCGGGGAAGTTCGTGCTGTTGAACAGGCCGATCGCAGGATCAAACGTCGTGTTGAACCCGAGAATCGGGTTGGACACGGCGTCGTAGCTGTTCGTGCGGTTGTGCACGCCCGAGAACGATCCGCCGAACGTCAGGCTGTGCGCGCCCTTGAGCCAGCTCAAGTCGTTGCTCACGCTCCACGTCGTCGTGTTCCGCGGTGCCGAGTTGACACGCGTGGACGCGCTCGTGACGGCGGTGCCCGCGATGTTGGGGAACGACAGGGCATATCCGCCCTGGTCTTCGAACATGCCCGGGTTGATGTTGGCGAAGAAGTCGTTGGGCGACCACTGCCAGCCACCCTTGAACTCGTTCACCATGTTGGTCGACAGCGTCGAGCGCAGGCCAATCGAGCCGGTCGTGCGATACGAGTTCTGCTCGCCGTTGTTGAGGAACCCCGGGAACCGCGGCTCGGCGCTGTTCAGGAAGTCGCTGTTGTTCAGGAAGCGCTGCCAGTAGTAGGTCGCCGACAGGCGGTGTTTGTCGGTGAGGTTGACGTCGAGACGACCCGTCGGGGCGTACTGGTTGAGCTTGCCCTGGAACTGGACGCGGTAGTCCTGCGTGTTCGGGTCGGACGTCGCCACCAGCGCGCCGGTCGTCTGCGTCGCCGCATGGATGCGGTCGAGAATCGACGCCACGGTCGGATCCACGGCCGAGATCTGGCCGTTGGCCGCCGCCAGCGCCAGCAGGTTCACCGTCTGAACGGTCGGCGTGCCGTTGATCACACGCTCGTAGCTGAAGATGCCGGCGCGCGCCGAGTCACGCAGCACGTTGCGTGTGCGCGAGACCGACGACGGCTGGTGGAAGTGCTCCATGTTCAGGAAGAAGAACGCCTTGCCGCGTCCATCAAAACCGGGCAGGACGAGCGGACCGCCGATGCGGCCGCCGTACTGATGCTGCTTGATGTCGTTTTTGGGCAGGCCCGCTTCCGCGTCGAAGAAGTTGTTCGAGTTGAAGCGGCTGTCGCGCCAGTAGTGATACAGGCTGCCTTCGTACTGGTTCGAGCCCGACCGCGTCACAAACGCGATCTGCGTGGAGCCCGAGCCGGCGCCGACACCAGGCACCGCGCCCGTGACGGTGATTTCCTCGACGGCGTCCATGCGCGGCGTGACCATCGAGAAGAATCCATCACCAGACTGCAGCATGTTGCCGGTGCCCACACCGTCCACCGTGATGTTTACGGTGTTGTTCGGCAGGCCGTTGATGAGCGCGTTGCGTGGACCACCGGTCGTGGATACGCCCGGCAGCATCGAGACGGAGTACAACGCGTTGCGCGAGATCAGCGGCAGCTCCGACAGCTGCTCGGTGGACAACGTGGTCGTCACGGCCGGCGACTGCGTCTGCACCAGTTCGGTGCTGGCCTTGACTTCAACGGTTTCGGTCAGCGCGCCAATCTCCAGGCGCGCCGTGACGCTGCCCGGACGGGCAGCCAGCAGGCGGACGTCATTGGCGACGAAGGTCTTGAACCCGGTCAACGAGACGGTGACCGTATAGGTGCCGGCATCCAGGCCGGGAAACGAGAACTGTCCGGACGCATTCGAGACCGCTTCCACGGTCACGCTGGTCGCGTTGTTCTTGACGACGACGGTGGCGCCGGGAATGGCACCGCCGTCCGTGTCGACGACCACGCCTGACAGCGACGACGTGGACGAACTCTGCGCAAAGGCAGGGGTGCTGGCCAGCGCCAGCAGGAGTGCGACGTACACGAACCTCACACAACGATCGAACATCTGTATTGGTGTCCTCCTGCCGTGGGAAGCCACGGCACTATCCAGACTTCTCGGGTCAATACAGGAGTGCAACGGAATGGTGTCGAGCCGCACCCGCGCGTGGTGAAAGCGTCCACGCTCGCGCGCTCGCGTGTCCGCTTGTGGAAATGGCGAGGTGGCGAGGTGGCGTGGTGGCCACCTCGCCACCGACACGCGTAGCGCCACCAACGGGTCGATTCGTGTGGCGCGCAGCGCGGGGACG
>BTVE01000045.1:0-36631 GCA_045862915.1 Acidimicrobiia bacterium | reverse complement strand
CACGTCAGTCGATGCGCATGGCGGTGGCCGGATCAATCCGGGTGGCACGACGCGCCGGCAGCCAGCCCGCAACCAGCGCCGTGCTGCCCAGCAGGATGATCACGCCGATGACGGTCCACGGATCCCGCGTGTGGACCTGATACAACACCGTGTCGAGATATCCGGACACGAGCCAGACGACGATGAGACCCAGTCCGATGCCCGCCATCGTCAGCCACAGGCCGCGACGGAGGACCATGCCCTGGACGTCGGCCGGCGATGCGCCGAGCACCATGCGGACCCCAATCTCCTGACGCCGCTGGGAGACCAGCGCCGACAGCACGCCGTAGATGCCGACGACGCCAAGCGTGAGGCCCAGCACGCCGAATCCGCCCAGCAGAACGACCAGCAGACGGGGCTGCGCCAGCGCGAGGCCGCGCGACTCGTCGAACGTGAAGACCCGTGTGATGGGTTGCTGCGGATCGAGCGCGTGAATCGCCCTGCGGATGTCGGGCACCAGCGCCATGGGATCACCGGCCGCGCGGACCACCACGGTGGTCTGCACACGACCGTTGATCATGTTGTTCATGTAGATGGTGGGCACGGCAGGCTCACGCATCGACACCTGCCGGATATCGCGCACGACGCCCACGATCTCGGCGGTGATCTGTCCGCCGAACACCAACTGGCGGCCGACCACGGACTCCCCTGGGAAGAACCGGCGTCCGAACGCTTCGTTCACCACAAGGACGACCGGGCCGCCGGCACGATCCTGCGGCGTGTACTCGCGCCCTTCGGCCATGCGTGCACCGATCGTGGCGAAGTAGCCGTCACTGACGTGGATCACAGTGGCCGTTGGACTGTCCTCGCCGGCCGCGAGAGGTCGTCCGGCAATCGTGAAGCCGTTGCGTTCCCCGTTGCCGCGAAACGGTGCGTCCTTCACCGCGGCGGCACTGACCACACCGGGCAACGTGCGGACACGGTCGATCACCTGCCGGTAGTAGTTCATGTAGCCACGCAGTCCCGGCACCGCCGGGTCTGGCGGCGTCGCGTGACGATCGCCATCAATGGTGAACTGCACGGCGACCAGGCCCTCGGGGGCGAAGCCGGGATCGGTGTCAAGCAGGGCCATGAATGAGCGGCTCATCAGGACCGCGCCGATCACGAGCACCACCGCGACGGCAACCTCGGCCACCACCAGTCCGCTGCGCAGACGTTGTGAGTCGGCGCCGACCGTGCCGCGTGCATTGGCGCCGAGTGCCTGCTGCGGATCGGTGCGCGCGGCGCGCAGTGCCGGTGCCAGGCCGCACAGCAGTCCCACGATCACCGACACCGCGACCGCGCAGCTGAGCGCCACGACGTCGATGCTGACCTCCGCCAGTCGAGGCAGCTGGCCGGCCGCCAGCGTGACGAGGCCACGCAGCGCCAGCACGGCCACGGCCACGCCGGCCACACAGCCCACACTCGTCAACACGAGACTCTCGGTGATGAGTTGACGCACCAGGCGTCCGCGTCGCGCGCCCAGTGCCACACGCACCGCCAGTTCCCGCCCGCGTCCGGCCGCTCGTGTGACCTGCAGGGCCGCCACGTTGACGGCCACCATCAGCAGCACCAATCCGACAGCGCCGAGCAACACGAGCAGGCCGTTCTCGACGGGCCCGGCAATCACCTCAGCCAGCGGCACGACCGTGGCCGTATTCCAGTTGCGGTTCTCGGGATACTCCTGCGCCAGTTGCCCGGTGATCGCGTCCAGTTCAGCGTCGACCGCCGCCTGGCTCACGCCGGGACGCGCCCTGGCAATCGCCGTCAACACACGGACGACACGCAGGCGAGGAATCGAACTGTCGGGCATCGACGAAAACGCCAGGTACAGATCGGGTTCATCGGATGGGTACTGCATCGATGCCGGCAGCACGCCCAGCACCGTGACCGCGCGTCCGCCCACCGTCAGCGACGACCCGACCACGGCAGGGTCCTCCGCGAACTCCCGCCGCCAGAACCCGTGGCTGAGCACAACGATGTCGTCGTTGCCGGCGCGGGTCAGTTCTGCTTCGTGCGGCAGGCGGCCCACGGCGGCGGTCACGCCCAGCGCCTCGAAGAAGCCCGGCGTCACAAAGGCCGCAGGCACACGCCGAGGCTCGCCCCGTCCGGTCACATCCACACCGGACGACCCGCTCGAAAACCAGACCGCGCCGACGTCCTGAATATCGCGGCGTCGCGCACGCCAGTCGTCGATGTCCACGGCAGACACGCCGCCGCGCAATTGACCGGCTGATTCGTTGGCGCTGTACACGGCGTACAGGCGTTCAGGCGACGGATACGGCAGCGGACGAAAGACCACGCCATACACGAGCGAGAAGATGGCCGTGGTGGCGCCGATGCCGAGCGCCAGCGTGAGCAGGCTGGTCAACGTGAAGGCCGGAGCCGAACGGAGCCGCCGGAACGCGTAGGTCACATCGTGCAGGACATCGCTCATGTAGTTCCTCCGTCGATACGCACGGGCGGCCAGCGCGCCGGAGCGGCGCATGTCCCGGCGCGCGTCCTCGAGATCACCGAACTCCCGCAGCGCCTGCGCCCGGGCTTCGTCCTGCGACCGTCCCTCACCGACGAGCGCGTCGATCCTCGTGTCCAGATGCGCGCGCAGTTCACGATCCACGTCATCGGCGGGCTCACTCAGGGGCCCGGACGCCGGTTCCGGACGCCGGAAGCCCTTCACGGCTCGAGCACCCGCGCCACCGCAGCGGCGTATTGGCGCCAGGAGGACTCATCGGCGCGCAGGCGGCGGCGACCTGTCGGGGTGAGCCGGTAATAACGCGCGTGGCGATTGGATTCCGTCATGCCCCACTCGGCGGTCACGCAGCCGGCAGCTTCAAGGCGCCGGAGGGACTTGTACAGGGGCGCGTCTTCAATGGCGATGAGTCCGTCGGTGCGCGCGCGCACCCAGCGCGAGATGGCATATCCGTGACGCGCTTCGTCGGCCAGACTGCGAAGGATGAGCACGTCGAGTGTGCCCTGCATGAGACCCAGCGATTCCGGCGGCATGGCCTGACCTTACCATGTCAGGGGAAGGCCGCGTCAAACGTCCGCCAACGCACAGGTGCGGCGCGTGCGGCGGTGTGCCGGCTCGGTATACTGCGCCCATGTCGGATGACCGCGACCTGGGCCTGGACACCCGCATCACACGCAAGGACTTCCTGAACACCACGCTGCTTGGCGTGGGTGGTCTGTTGCTGGGATCCGCCGCGCCCGCATGGGCGCGCCGGATTGACCAGCAGGCTGCCACACCGGACACCTGGTCCGGCCCCGGCGGCGTCGGCGACTACGCACAGGCCAATGGCAATACGTGGCCGGTGATGGAAGCCGCACATCGTGTGCGCGACCGTCGCTACGTGACACGTCCGCCCGACACCAGGGACACCGGTGAGATGTACGACGTCGTCGTGGTTGGCGGTGGCGTGGCGGGACTGGCGGCGGCGTACACCGTCGCAAAGGACACGGGCGGGCAGCGCACGTGCCTGGTGCTTGAAAACCACGCGATGTTCGGCGGCGGTGCGCGACGCAACGAGTTCATCGTGCGCGGCCGGCGCCTGATCGGCCCGCAGGCCTCCAATCAGTTCGGCGTCCCACGCGAAGGCGGCACGGCCATCAGCAGCGTCGCCTGGAGCGAGTTCGGCCTGCCCCGCAGCTTCGACTATCAGGACGTCGACGCGTCAGTGGGCGGGCTCCGGATTCCGCTCGACAACTACGCGCACATGGACGGCGTCAACGAGACGCAGGTCGATGTGGCCTATTACTTCGATCAGCAGTCCGGCGCGAAGACGCCGACGTGGGTGCGGAACATGTGGGCCAACGAGCTTGCCGACGCACCGTATCCAGCCGAGGTCCGCGCCGACCTGCTGCGGTGGCGCCGCACGGCCGGCGACACCTCCGACGAGTTCCGCCGCCGGCTCGACACGATGACCTACGCGCAGTACCTCGAACAGGAACTGCAGCTGCGGCCCGAGGTCACACGCTACATCACGCCGGTGGTCGGGCTCATCAATGGCGCCAGGCCCGACGCGGTCTCGGCGTTCGCTGCATCACAGATCGGCATGCCCGGTGTTGCCCGTCTTCGATCGCAGACCGGGCCACTTCCCCAGTCGTTTCCCGGCGGAAACACGTTCTACGCGCGGCACTTCGTGAAGGCCCTGGTGCCGGACGGCATCTCGGGCGCGGCAGGCCTGATCGGCGTCCATACCGGACACGTGGACGAGGCGGCGCTCGATCGCCGCGGCAACGCGACGCGGATTCGCCTCGGTGCGACAGCCGTCCACATCACACACGCGCGATCGGCCACGCACGGTGACCACGTCGTGGTGGCGTATGAACGGGAAGGCCGCCCATATCTGGTACGAGCGCGCTCGGTGGTGATGGCCTCAGGAGGCGGCATGACACGAGCGGTGCTGGCCGACATGCCCGACGCGATGCGACAGGCGTACGCGTCCTTCCACCACGCACCGGCGCTTGTCGTGAACGTCGCGCTCAACAACTGGCGCTTCCTCCAGCGGCTCGGCGCCGGCTGTGTGCGCTGGTTCGGCGACGAATTCGGATTCTCATGCAACATCCGGCGTCCCATGGTGATTGGTGCGCCCGCGCCGCCGATGCGGCCCGATGATCCCACGGTCCTGACCTTCTACATGGGACTCCACGCAGAAGGCACCGGCGTCGCCGAACAAGGGGCGCTCGGTCGCAAGCGGCTGCTCGAAACCAGCTACGCAGACTTTGAACGGCTGATCCGCCGGCACATGACGCGGCTGTTCGAAGGCCATGGCTTTGAGGCGCGACGTGACATCGCCGGCATCATCCTCAACCGGATGGGACACGCCCGCGTCGTGCAGCCTCCCGGCTTCTATTTCGGGGTCAACGGGCAGCCAGCCGCGCGAGAGATCGTCGCGGCCGGGTACGGCCGCATTGCTGTGGGACATTCCGAGTTGGGGGGGCACCAGAGTGCCACCGGCGCAATGGCGCAGGGGCAACGGGCCGCCCGTCAGGCACTGACGGCCGCCGGCGTCGCTTAACGCCGCGCGCGTACGCCCTGCGGCACAGCGACGTAGCCGATCGTTGATGCCCCTGCCGGCAGGTCGATGGGCCGATTGGCCGCCGGCGCGCGCCCGGCGGTGGCGCGCAGCGTGATCGTGGATCCGTCAACGGCACGCACCGACTCGAGCCGCACGGCAACACGCGATCGGCGCGGCGCGGCGTGCACCGTGCCGGTGGCCGGCGCGCCGCGGGCAATCACCACGACGCCGTCAATCGCGACATCGGCAGCCACCTCCAACTGCACGGGATGCCCGGGCTGGGCGTCCCCAGGCACCGCCACGCTCAGCGTCAGCGGAATCGGCCATGCCTCCGGCACCGCGACTGGGGGCAGCGCCTGCGCCGGCGACGGCCCGCCAGCACGCATCGGCCCGCCGTCGCGCATCGGTCCGCCGTTGCGACCCGGCTGTGGGCCACGACCGCGCCCCCGCGGAGGTGGAGGAGGTTGGGGTGGAGGTTCACTGACCGGGGGAGGCACCGCGGCCATCTCGTTTGACGCCACCGGCGGCGGCGCCATCGGCGCAGGCGGCCGCATCATCCACCACGCGCCGGAAGCCAGCAGCACGACCGCCGCACCAACCACCGGCCACAACCAGGCCGGCCGCTGTGGCGGCGCCATCACCGGTTGAGGTGGGGCTCCCACAGGAGCCGGAGGCGCCGCCACGGCCGTCAACGCCTCGTGCACCTCATCCATCGACTGGAAACGCTGCGCAGGATCCTTCTGCAGACATCGGTGAATGACGTCGGACAACACCGGCGGCACTGCGGGACTGATCTCGAGCACGCGGCGCGGCTCATCACGCAACACACTGGTCAACGTGCTGATGGCATTGTCGCCGTGGAAGGCGCGCCGGCCGGTCGCCATTTCATAGAGCACGGCGCCCAGCGAAAAAATGTCCGTGCGCGCGTCCACCGGCTGGCCCTGCGCCTGCTCCGGCGACATGTACGCGAGGGTGCCGACGATGGTGCCCTGCACGGTCAGGGTCGCCATCGTCGTGGCATCACCATCCGCCTCGAGTGCGAACTTGGCAAGGCCGAAGTCCAGCAGTTTCACGAGTCCTCGGTCGGTGACCATGATGTTGCCGGGTTTGAGATCGCGATGGATGATGCCGGCCCGATGGGCGGTGGCGAGTGCGTCGGCAATTTGTTCCGCGCAAGTGATCACCTGCGCCACCGGCATCCCCGTCTGCGGGATGAGAGTATCCAGTGACCTCCCGGATACCAGTTCCATCACCATCACCTCGGCGCCATCGTCGGCCGACACGACGTCGTAGATCGTGATGATGTTGGGATGGTTGAGCGCGGAGGCCGCCTGAGCTTCCTGCATGAAGCGACGCCGGCGATCGGCGTGCGCGGTGTGGTCCTGGCGCAGGACCTTGAGTGCCACCAGACGGTTGAGTTTCAGGTCACGCGCCTTGAGCACCTCCCCCATCCCGCCGGCACCAAGGCGTTCGAGGGGTTGGTACTGGCCGCGAATCAGGGTGTCCACGACCGGGCGATGATGTCAGCTTGCGGCGGCGACTTCAAGACGAGTGTTCACGGGCGTCAAGCGCTTCGCGCGCCTCGGCGCGTGACCGGGCCTCGATTTTGGCTCGCTCCTCGGCGCGGATTTCCAGTTCGGCCTCGAAGGACGGCACCGCGCGCCGCATCCAGATGCTGGGCGCCAGCGTGGTGACAATCGCATACACGATCAGGCCACCTCGGACGTGGGCGGGCACCTCAAAGCTGGTGCGCAGGATCTCGACGATGACGATTGTAAAAACGGTGGTCGGCAACATCGGCACACTGATGCGCAGGCCATCCTTGAACGCTTCTCCAAACCGCAGCCGCCGATGGCCCACCACCGTGAGCAGGCGGATCGGCAGGACGATGGCAGCAAACGCCGCGCCGGTGATCAGCGATTCGGTGGCAAAGGTGGTCGTCGGCAACGTCGCGCCGGCGTGGAAGAAATAAAACGGGACGAACAGCGACGCAAACGCTTCGACTGAGCCGAGCATCTGGTCCGAGGCCATGGACGGCAGCGCGCGGCGGAACCGTCGCGCCGCCATGCCGACGACGAACGCGCCGACGAGGTAATAGACACCGAGGGCGCGGGTAATCAACGCGCAGGCGGCGGCGACTGTCATCAGGAGGCCGAACTCCGACTTCGGCGCGTGCGGCACGATGGCCGCCGCGAACCACCGGAAGACCACCGGCAGCACGACCATCATCAACAACAGCGCCACGGCGGACCCGGCGAGTCGCTCGAGGCTCGTGGACTGGACGGCGGCAAACAGGATGGCGAGCGCAACCAGTTCGGTGGCGATGGCCTTGGAACGCACCCAGAACCGTTCGGTCGACGAGAGGCCCCAGCCGCCAAGCGAGTCGAGAATGAATCCGGTGGACGGCGTGAGCAGCGCGAGCGCGACCAGCATCGCCGCGCGTGGTTCGAGCCCGAAGATCAGGCGAGCCGCCCAGGCCGTCGCCAGCACGAGTGTGAGTCGCACCAGCACGTGTTCCGTGATGGCACGCGCCTGTTCACGCAGTTCAGCCGGATCGACGTCGAGGCCGGCAAACAGGAAAAGCGCCACGATGCCCAGCGTGGACAGCAGACCGATGGTCGGCTCTCCGGCAAAGACGCTGGTGGTGTGGCCCGCCGCGATCCCGATCGCCAGCGCCGTCAGTGCGCTCGGCAACCCCAGCCGCTGGAGAAACCGGGGGAACACGAACAGCAGGAAAAACAGCACGACCAGCCCGATGTCGGGCGTCAGCCAGGATGGCACTGCGTCATCTTGTCACGTCCGCCCGAGACCTGGATCTGCGATGATGGGCGCCGGATGCGCCCGTGTCTGCCCATCATGCTGACCGTGATCGTGCTGGCCGGCGTCGTGTCGGGCGCTGCCTGTGGACCGCGTCCTGCAGAGGGGCTCGGTCAGCCGGCGCGCGGCACACTCGGGTTTGACGCGCGCGCCAATCGCTTCACCTCGATTGCCGCGCTTGACCGCTACGTCGCCGTGGCCTGGATTGCCACGGAAGCCACGCTGGGCACCGACGTGTACGTCGCCATGAGCGTGGACACGGGGCGGACCTTTGCGGATCCCATCCGCATCAACTGGCGTCCCGGCTCGGCGCGCGCCGGCGGCGAGCAGCCGCCACGCGTGGCACTGGTGCCCCGTTCGGCCGGACCGCCTGATGTCGTCGCCTTCTGGCTCGGCAGGCGGACGACAGGACGTGTGCTGCTCACCACACGATCGGAAGACGGCGGCCGCACGTATGCCGAACCCACACTGGTGGCCGGCACGGACACCACGGGCGAACGGGGGTGGCAGACACTTTCGGTCGGGCCGGAGCGCGAGATCGCGCTCGCCTGGGTTGATCATCGGCGTGGCGCCTCGGATCTCTACATCGCCACAGGTGTGAATGATCCCGACCCGCGGGTCATCGCGCGGGACGTCTGCGCCGGCAGCCGGACTGCCCTCGCACATGGACGCAACGGTGTCATGTATGCGGTCTGGCGTCACATCTTCGCGGCCGATGAGCGCGACATCGCCATCGCCTCGTCGCGCGACGGCGGGCGCACGTGGACGCCACCCGCCCGCATCAGCGACGACCACTGGTCATCAGCCGGCTGCCCGGATGAGGGGCCGACCATGACGGTTGACAGCCGCGGACGGCTGCACCTGGTGTGGCCCACCGTCGTGACAACCGCGGACGGTGTCGAACGCACGCAACTCTTTTACGCCTCGTCGGACAACGGCACCGACTTCACGACGCGTCTGCCGATCCCATTTCCCCACCATGCGCGACATCCACGTGTGGCAACCCTCGCCGACGACACGGTGGCCGTCACCTGGGACAGCCCGCGGGGCGGCCGGTCACACGTCTGGCGCACGATCGGCCGCGCGGCCGCGGACGGCACCTGGACGTTTGATGCGCCCATCGATGTCGGTGAAGGGATCTACCCCGCCGTGGCCGGCACCGTCGAGGGCCTCGTCCTGTCGTGGATGACCGGCGAAGAACCCGACGCGAAGATCCAGACCAGAGCCGAGTTTCTCTGGTAGCGCCTCAGCGGCAGGTGCTCCCCTTCCACTGCTTGGGTGACACTCCTCCGCATGACCAGTCCTGGTGATTTACGCGGCCCAGCGGCCAGCGCCAGCCGGCATAATACGCGCGAATCTCGGCATCAGGCACGCCGGTAAACGGGCGCGCGTCGCACGAGTACTTGTTCTCGTCGGTGGGCAGGCCGCTGCGGCATCCGGGCAGCCCCTCTTCCACGACGTTCGGCACAAGATCCAGGTCATGGTCGCGCGCCAGCCATTCGAGTCTCGACAGCGCGAACGGCCCCTTCGGACTGCCCCACCACTCGATGAAATCCTGTCGATGCTGCAGTTCGTGCAGGAGCAGTTCGGCGAAACAATCGATACCTTCGGCCATTTGGCGCCCACTGGGCGCATGAGGCGGCGCTTCCTCCGATGGCATGGCGCAGAGCTGCGAGGCTTCGCCTGTCACGAAGAGTGTTTCCGACGCACCATCCCAACGTGCGGCGACAGTGCCTCCGGGCGCCCCCGGGTCGAGCGGCAGGAACCCGCGGAACTCCATACGCACCGAGCCGCTGCGGACCGGTGGAGCCACCGCGTCTGTCTGCCTCCAGTAGAAGTACCAGTTCGGCTCCTTGCCTTCCGGGTTATTGGTCGCGTCCGCATCAAAAAACGTGCGAATGGTCCGCTGCTGTGAGCAGTCGCACGAGCCCGCGCGCACGGAGGACGTCAGGCGGCGAGGGCCAAAGGCGTCGTTGCGGACCGGCAACCCCGTGTACGTAAATGCCATGGCGGACCCGCGACCCGACTCAGGCTCCAGTGTGAGCGTGGTCGGCGACGGCATCTGTTCCAGCGACCACTGCACCTGGTCGGACGCCGCGGCGCCGTTCAACCACGCCTCCTGACGCGCATCGATCTTCGCCGTCCCTCTCGTGCTGTGGAAGGCGTAGTCGCCCGACGGGTCGGACAGTTCGATGCCCTTCATCACGCAGAACTCCAGGCGGAACGGCGCGGACTGATAGACCCGGTCCCGATACGTGTACCGGATGCGAATGGTGACCGCGCCGGTTGCCGACGAGGCATTGAGTTCCAGGCGTGGCTGCGCGCCGCCGTCGTTGGTCAGGATCTCGGGCATCGCGCCGTCCGGCGTGATCGTGAACTCGGAGAATTCACCGCCCCGCCGTGTGGCGCCCGCCGTGATCACGATGGGTGCGGGTGCTGGATCATCCGCATCAATGCAGGCGCAGGACGGACCGCGGATGGTCACCACAGGTTCCGGGTCGACGGATGTGCGCGCGATCGACCACGTCACGGTCTCGGTGAGCGGCACGAGGTTCTGCATGGCCGCAAACGGAACCGTCGAGGTCACTGCGCCCGACAACGTCCGCGCAGTCGACGGCTGACGCACGACATCAGCAAACCCCGCGATCTGTCTCCACTCTTCTTCGATGACCGGCGGCACCTGCTGCGGCCCCAGCACCGGCGATGCGATGACGTCGTACAACACCTGCGCCACCGACGTCGTGTCGAGCCGGGCGCGCACGCCTCCCTCCGACGCGCCCACTTCCCAGGCGCCGCCGCCGATATCCACGAAGCCAAGCCCCCAGTACGTCTCCCCTGACGACTGCCCCGACGACCTGAGCGGCGGGTAGACCGGCACCTCCACGCGCCATTCGTATTGCGCCTGGTAAGACGCCGTCCCGTCGGGGCGGAGCGTCAGGTTAAGTACTTCCCGATGGAATCCGCGCCCCTGGGCGCCCACCGGCCCGGAACCCTCGCGCACGATTCGCGCAGTCCCGGACCATCCATCGAGTGAAGGGCTCATCTGCTCGTTCTCAGCCGAAGTGGGCGCAGCCAGAGCCGCGCCGATGAGCACCAGCCCGATCAGTCGTCGCATGGCCGACGAGAATAGCAGGTGCAGCAGCTACAATGGCGGTTTCGCATGCGCTCGATCAGCCTCACCATTGCCCAGCAACTCCAGGTTCAACCCCAGCAGGTCGATGCCACCATCGCCCTGCTCGACGAAGGCGCCACGGTGCCGTTCATCGCGAGATACCGCAAGGAGGCCACCGGCGGCCTCGACGACACGCAGCTGCGCCTGCTGTCGGAACGCCTGACCTATCTGCGCGAGCTCGAAGAACGCCGCGCAGCCATCATCAAAAGCATCGACGAACAAGGCAAGATGACGCCCGAGCTGGCGACGGCGCTGCAGGAGGCCGACACCAAGGCGCGTCTTGAAGATCTGTACCTGCCCTACAAGGTCAAACGCCGGACCAAGGCGCAAATCGCGCGGGAAGCGGGACTCGAACCCCTGGCGGTGACACTGCTCGAGCAACCCGACCGCACCCCAGAGACGGAGGCTGCCGCGTTCGTTGATGCGGACAAGGGCATTGCCGACACCGCTGCGGCACTGGAAGGCGCCCGCTGGATCCTCATGGAACGATTTGGGGAAGACGCCGAGCTGCTCGGCGACCTGCGCGAGCTGGTGTGGTCACAGGGCCAGGTCGTATCGTCGGTGGTATCGGGCAAGGAGGAGGACGGCATCAAGTTTTCCGACTACTTCTCCGCGTCGGAGTCCGTCAAGACCATGCCCTCCCATCGTGCGCTGGCGCTCTTCCGCGGACGCACGGAAGGGGTGCTCCGGCTCAGCGTCTCCATCCCCGAGCCCGAAGGGGCCACAGGCCCGTCCATCGCCGAGCGCCGCATCGCCGCGCGGTTTGGCATCACCAACCAGGGACGCCCCGGCGACCACTGGATGGCCGAGACCGTGCGCTGGGCATGGAAGTTCAAGATCCACGTGCATCTGGAACTCGACGCGGAAAGCCGCCTGCGTGAACAGGCCGAAGCCGAGGCGATCCGTGTGTTCGGCCGCAACGTCCGTGACGTGCTGCTGGCCGCACCGGCCGGCATGCGCACCACGATGGGCCTCGACCCTGGCATTCGGACCGGCGTGAAAGTCGCCGTGGTCGATGGCACAGGCAAGGTGCTCGCGACGGCAACCGTGTACCCGTTCCAGCCGCGCAACGACCGCGACGGCGCGCTCAGCACACTGGCGCAGCTGTGCCAGCGTCACGCCGTGGAGCTGATCGCCATCGGCAACGGGACCGCGTCACGCGAAACCGACGCCCTGGCTGCGGAACTGCTCTCGCGGCTCGACGATCGGCGTCCGCACAAGGTCGTCGTGTCAGAGGCAGGCGCGTCGGTGTACTCGGCATCCGAGCTGGCAGCGCGTGAGTTGCCCGATCTCGATGTCACTCTGCGCGGCGCCGTCTCGATTGCGCGGCGGCTGCAGGACCCACTCGCCGAACTCGTGCGCATTGATCCGAAGTCCATCGGCGTGGGCCAGTACCAGCACGACGTCAATCAATATCAGCTCGCACGCACGCTCGACGCGGTGGTTGAAGACTGCGTGAACGCGGTGGGTGCCGATATCAACACGGCCTCAGCGCCGCTGCTCTCCCGTATCTCCGGGCTCTCGGAATCCCTCGCGCAGAACATCGTCACGTACCGTGAAACCCATGGCGCATTCCAGGATCGGCAGCAGCTGCTCGACGTCCCGCGTGTGGGCCCGCGCACGTTCCAGCAGGCCGCCGGCTTCCTGCGCATCGCGAATGGCCGCAACCCGCTCGATGCATCCGCCGTGCACCCCGAGGCCTATCCCGTCGTGGAAAAAATCGTGGCGCGCACGGGCGTACCGGTCTCTGGCCTCATCGGTCGTGGCGACGTGCTGCGCACGTTGACGCCGGCCGACTTCGCCGACGACCGTTTTGGTGTGCCGACCGTTCGCGACATCCTCACCGAACTGGAGAAACCCGGACGAGACCCGCGACCGGTCTTCAAGACCGCGCGCTTCAAGGAAGGTGTGGAAGAGATGTCCCAGCTGATGCCGGGCATGCAGCTGGAAGGTGTGGTGACCAACGTCGCCAACTTCGGCGCGTTTGTCGACATCGGTGTCCATCAGGACGGACTCGTGCACATTTCGCAGCTGGCGGACCGGTTTGTGAAAGACCCACGCGACGTCGTGAAGGCCGGGGACGTCGTGACGGTGCGCGTGGTGGACGTGGACCTGAAACGCAAACGGATCGGCCTCACCATGCGCAAAGACGGCGGGGCGGAGGGCGGACGTCCGCCGCAGCCATCCGGCCGCGACACACGCCGCCCTCAACCCGCGCCATCCCCGTCAACCGCGATGGCGGCCGCCTTCGGCAAGCTGCGTTAACGCCGCGTGTCGTCGGGCCTTCGCGGCGGCTCGACCTCGGCCTCGTGCACGTGCTGGGCTTCTTCCTGCTCGTCCTTCACGTGCTCGACGGCCGCTTCCTGCGCATCCCGCTTGGCGGCGGGAATCACCGGTGAACGCCCCTCGCCCGCCGGCACCTCGGGTCCGCGCACCTGTTCGGGTGGCAGGTTGTCCTTGCGGTACTCGGCGTCCTTCTTGAGTCCGATTTCGAGCTTGTCACGAACCGTCATTGCAGCCTCCTTCTCCAAGGGCTCCCCGTGTGGAGCCTAGAATCGGAACGACAGTCCCACCGTGGCGCGCCAGAAGCCGAATTGGCCAAGGTCGAGATCCACGTCGTCATCGTCAATGTCGTCGTCCTGAAGACGACGGAAGTAGCGGATGTCGGCGCGCATGCCGACCACGTCACTGAACATGCCGGTGATGCCACCGCCGGCGTTGACGGCGAAGCTCTCACGTTCCACATCCAGCGCGTCCACCACGCCGTCGGCCGTCAGGCGCAGATAACCGCCGCCTCCGGAGACATACGGCCGAACGCCGCGTGCTCCGTCGCCAGGGCCACCGAGCACCAGATTGGCCATGACCGTTGTTGCGCGGTTGTCGTCAATGCTGAAGTCGACGTCATCGTCCATGTTGAGGATGTCGGACGAGACACTGGCATCGATCTCGAAGCCAATCATGCTGTCGCCGACCCAGCGGAGCGTGCCGCCGTACGTCATGTGTTCGCCGCGGGCATCATCACCAAAGGTGAGACCGAGGAACGGCGTCAGAAACCAGTCGGCGCGCGCCGGTGCGGCCGTTACGAGCAGAACTGCGATTGTCGCCACCACCAGGCGGCGTGTGTGTATGAACATCGTGACCTCCGGCCGTGACGACTGCAGGTTCCGTTCCAGCGCGAGGGCGCACAGTCGCGACCCGCGATGGCGTTCCGTTACCGTTCTGCGGCATTGCAGGGTGCACACCCATTACACTGTCTGATTGACCATGCTGCTGACGGCCCTCTTCCTGTCTTCTGTCCTGACGCCTGTCATCCCGCCACCCCAAGCCGGTCCTTCCCCGGCACCCGTGGCCGGAGCTCCGCAACAGTCCTTCGCGATCCCACGCATTGAAGGCGCCGAGACGACGGTTGATGGCCACCTCGATGAAGCGGTCTGGGCCCGTGCAGCCCGGCTGTCCGGCTTCTCCGAGTACCGGCCCGTCGACGGCCAGCCGGCCGCCGAACGGACTGAGGTGCTCGTGTGGTTTGCGCCGGATGCCATCCACTTCGGCGTGCGCGCCTTTGACTCGCAACCGGAGTCCATCCGGGCGACGGCCGCGGATCGCGACAATCTGGATCGCGAAGACTCGGTTCGCATTTTCCTGGACACCTTTAATGACCGTCGACGCGCGTTTGTCTTCGGCGTGAATCCACTCGGTGTGCAGGAAGACGGCGTACAGACCGAGGGCGCCTTTAATGCGGGACGCATGATGGGCGGGGCCATCGACCTCAGCCCGGACTACCACTTCGAGTCGCGTGGACGCCTGACCGACAGCGGATACGAAGTCGAAATCCGCATTCCCTTCAAGAGCCTGCGCTACTCGGAAGACGGCGGCGGCCGCTGGGGACTCAATGTTCTGCGCAAGACGCAACGCACGGGCCGCGAAGACACGTGGACACCGGTGCAGCGCGTGGCAAGTTTTCTCGGTCAGTCCGGCACGATGGAAGGGTTGCAGAACCTGCAGCGTGGTGTGGTGGTGGAGGTGCAGCCGGTGGTGACGGCGGCGGTCAACGGCGCGCGGTTGCCGGACGGCCGTTTTGAACGAGGCAACGGCGACGTGCAGCCCGGCGCCAACCTGCGCCTGGGATTCACGAACGTGTCGGTCGACGCGACGATCAATCCCGACTTCAGCCAGGTCGAATCGGACGCCGCCCAGGTCACCGTCAACGAGCGCTTCGCCCTGTTCTTTGCTGAGAAGCGTCCGTTTTTTCTCGAAGGCATCGAACTGTTCGCCACACCGAATCAACTCGTGTACACCCGGCGCATCGTGGATCCCATCGTGGGCGGTAAAGTGACCGGGAAGATTGGCCGCACCGGCGTTGCGCTTCTGTCCGCCGTGGACGACGCCGGGCCGACGCGTGACTGGGTCACGCTGGGACGCGTACGCCGTGACCTCGGGCGCGACTCACTCATCGGTGTGACGTACACGGACCGCACGGGTGATGCGCACTTCAACCGTGTGGCCGCGGCTGATGCACGCATCGTGTTCAAGAACCTCTACTACGTGCTGGCCCAGGTCGGCGGCTCATGGACGAAGGACACCGGGGCGACGCGCGCGTCACAGATGTGGCAGGTGGAGGTCGACCGCACCGCACGGCAATGGGGCTTCAACTACCGGCTGACGGGCTTCGGCAGGGACTTTGTCGCCGGGTCCGGATTCGTGCCGCGCTCCAACATCGTGGAACTGCGCGCGTTCAACCGTCTGACCTACTACGGCCCGCGCGGCGCGCTCGTGGAAAGTGTCTCGACGTTTTTTGGTCCCTCGCGCCTGTGGGAATACGCCGACTTCGGTCGCCGCTCGCCCATCGAAGGCGGCGAGTCCGTGAACGTGTCGGGCACCCTGCGCGGCGGCTGGTCATTCAGCGTGCGGGGCGGACATGACTTCGTGAAGTTCAACACCGGCGTCAGCACCCGCCGCGAGGTGGGCGTCTACAACGCCACGATGTCGGTCACGACTCCGGTGTTTGCCAAGGTGAACGGGCGCGTCGAATTGCGGACCGGTGGCGCGCCGATCTTTGCCGAAGCGACCGAAGGCCACGAAACGCGAGTGACGGCCTCGTTTGCCTTGCGTCCCACCCGCTCTGTCCGCATGGAAGGCAGCCTGGTCCGCACCCGCATCACACGGGATGTCGACGGCAGCCTCTTTGCGCTCTCGACCATCCCGCGGCTCAAGGTCGAGTTCCAGCCGCGGCGTTCATTGTTTTTCCGCGTGATCTCGGAATACCGCGACGAAACCCGGCTGGCCGCCGATACCCGCGGCCTGCGCATGGACTGGCTGCTCTCCTTTGAGCCGACGCCCGGCACGGTGGTCTTCGCAGGGTATGGCGCCGGGTATGAACAACGCCCGGATCTCTTCCAGACCGAGCAGCTTCGACGCACCTCAGATGGCTTTTTTGTAAAGCTCGCCTATCAGTTCCGGCGCTGACCACTCGCGGCTATACTCTGCCGCATGACTGTAGCCCCGCGTTTGCGGCCGGCCCGTTCCATCGGCCTGGCCCTCCTTGTCTTGTGCAGTGCCGCGATGCTTGCCGCGCAGGGACGTGGCGGACAGAGCGGCACCGCGTCGTTCCCCGGTGGCCGGATGAACGACGACGGATCGCTGGCCCCGTCAGGTCCGGTCTCCTCGTTGTTCACCCAGGAGGCCTATACCCAGTACGAAATTCTCGAACCGGGCTCCGACGCCTTCGCCATCACGTACCACATTGAAAACGCGCGCGCCGGTGCGACAGAGATCGTCAACGCCACCCGGGTGGGCAGCAAGGGCACCGACATCTCTGTGTTTGACCCGCGCACCGGATTGCCGGTGCAGTTCACCTATGCACAGGACGAACGTGGTCAATACGCCATACGGGCCACACTCCCCTTTCCGGTCCCCGAAGGCGGCATCGGCCGTGTGCTGATTTACAAGACCTACACGGATCCGCGCACGTATCAGGTCAACGGCGACACGATCACCTGGGTGCGCAGCCTGAGCGGCTACCGGCTTGGCGTTGTGCTGCCGAAGGGATACGCCCTCTCGTCGTCGAACGTCGCGGCGCAACTGGCCACGTTGCCCGATGGGCGTCTCAAGCTGGCGTTTGCCAACCCGAGCGGGCAGGCCAACAACCTCACGATTCACGCGCGCAAGACATCCGCCGCGTACGCGCCTCACCCGTACCGCGACATGTTCCTGGATGACATGAAAACGTTGTATGACCTCGCGAACCCGGCGCAGGGCACCTATCGGGTGGAACAGACCTACAGCGATGGACGCAAAGGGGCGGCCGCCCGTCTGGACCTGCTCGACTACCTGACGCTCACGGATCTCATCGTCACAGATCTCGACACGGCCAAACCGCTGCGGGTGACCACGCGCGGGGCGGATACGACGGTACGGCTGGACGTGCCGATCACCAACGACAAACAGAGCGCACACCTGCGTGTGACCGGCACCGGCCGCGAGGGATATCAGGAACAGAACGGCACGTTGACGTTCAGCCACGTCGTGCGCGGACTGCGCAACACGATTCTGCTTCCGACCGGCTGGGAGATTGCCGGCGTCTCACAATCGGGCACCATTGGCAGAACACGCGAAGGACGGATGTTCGTTGCACTGGTGAACCTGAACGCCGAAAACGACTATCGCGTAGAAGTCCGCGCCCGACGATCCGGCACGCCGTAGCCGCTGCGCTACACTCGAAGGCATGCGCACCGAACGAGATTCGCTCGGCGCGGTGGACGTGCCTGACGAGGCGCTCTACGGCGCAAGTACCGCACGCGCCATCGCCAATTTTCCGATCAGCGGCCATCACATGCCGCTGCGCCTGGTCCACGCCATCGGCCTGATCAAACGTGCGGCCGCTCACGCCAACACGTCGCTCGATCGACTGCCTGCCGGGAAGGCGGATTGGATCCAGCGCGCGGCCACAGAAGTCGCCGAGGGACGTCTGGACGCACACTTTCCAGTGGACGTGTTCCAGACCGGGTCCGGCACGTCCACCAACACCAACGCCAACGAAGTCATCACCAACCGCGTGAATCAACTGGCGGGTGTGCCGCTGGGCTCCACCCACATCGTTCATCCCAACGACGATGTGAACATGGGACAGTCGTCAAACGACGTCATGCCGTCGGCGCTGCACGTCAGTGTCGCCGTGGCGATCGTGCAGGACCTGATTCCGGCACTCCGCATCCTCGAAGCCGCGCTCCAGCGACAGGCGGCGGCTCTGGCGGACGTGATCAAGATCGGGCGCACCCATCTGATGGACGCCACCCCGATGACGCTGGGGCAGGAGTTCTCCGGTTATGCCGCGCAGGTCACCAAAGGCATCACACGCGCAGAGCGCGCGGCGGCGACACTCGAGGAACTCGCGATCGGCGGCACCGCCGTCGGCACCGGCATCAACACCCATCCAGCGTTTGCCGGGCTGGTGTGTGAGCGATTGCGCGCCGACACCGGCATTCCGTTCAGAGAAGCCGCGAATCACTTCGAAGCACAGGGCGCGCGCGACGATTGCGCCGAAGTCGCCGGCATCCTCGCAACCATCGCGGCCGCCCTGACGAAGATCGCCAACGACATCCGTTGGCTGAGCTCCGGGCCACGCAGCGGCCTGGCTGAACTCCAGTTGCCGGCCACACAACCGGGTTCGTCCATCATGCCCGGCAAGGTGAATCCCGTCATGAGCGAGATGGTCGTGCAGGTCGGGCTGTACGTGCAGGGCCTTACCCAGACCGCGCAGCTGTGCGCGCGTGATGGGCAACTCGAACTCAACGCCACAATCCCCCTGCTCGCACACACCCTGCACGAAGCTACTGGATGCCTGGCCAACGCCGCACGTGTGTTTGCGACCCGCTGCGTGGACGGGATCGAGGCCAACCGTGAACGATGTGCCGAGCTGGTCGAGCGATCGCTGATGCTGGTGACGGCCCTGGCCCCTGTCCTCGGGTACGACGTGGCCGCCAGCGTCGCCAAGGAAGCGCACGCCACCGGCCGCACCCTGCGCGAGGTAGTACTGACCCGTCAATTGCTCACGGCAGAAGACCTCGACCGCCGGCTTGACCCGCGCCAGATGTTGTCCAACGATGGCACGCCCCTTGAAGGGACTTCACGGTGAAGGGAGTACACCATGAAGACCATCGTGAGTTCACTCGTCGTGTGCCTGATGAGCGGGGCCATCGTCGTGGCGGCCACGCAGCAACAGCAACAACAGCAGCAGCAACAGCAGCAGGAACCACCGCAGAAGCCCCAGCCGACTGAGGCCACCCTGCTGGGGTGCCTCGTGCAGGGCTCAATGCCCAGCGTGTTCATCCTGGACAACGTCAAACCCACCGGCGGCACCATCCGCGAGAGCGGCATGCGCTACATGGTGATTGCCGAAGGCAAGGACGTGGACCTGCGCTCCCACGTGAACCACGAGGTCGAACTTCGGGGTCTCGTGAGCACGACCACCCCTCCGCCGACACCGCCGACCGAAGAAAAAGACCTGCCGACCATCCGCGCCCGCGAGTTGCGGATGATCGCATCGACCTGTGGGGTGTAGGCAGGGAGCGGCAAGTGGCGGCGGATGGCAGCGGGTGGCGAGTACAATCCCCCCATGCTGACCACCCGTCGCGACTTCACGGCCCTGGCGTTGTCTGCCCTGCCGGCGTTGGCCCTGCCCAAGTGGCTGACGGCCGCGCAGGCGAAACCGAATTCCCTGTTTGGTGGCGTGCAGGTGGGTGCCATCACCTACAGCTACCGCACGATGCGCGATCAAAGTGCCGAAGCCACGCTTCGGTACATCGTCGAGTCCGGAGTGAGCGCCATCGAACTGATGGGGGATCCGGCGGAGATGTTTGCCGGCCGTCCCGCGCCCGCGAGGGCGGGCGGCGGCGGACGCGGCCGCGGGGCGCAGATGACACCCGAGCAGGCAGCGGAAATGCGCGCCGCCCAGCAGGCCGCACAGCAGGCGCTGCGTGAGTGGCGTCTGTCGGTCTCCATGGACAAGTTCAAGGAACTGCGACGCATGTACAACGACGCAGGGGTCTCGATCTATGCCGTCAAGATCCTCGCGCCGAACATGTCGGACGAGGAATATGAATATGTCTTCAACGTGGCCGACGCCCTCGGCTGCACACACACCACGCTCGAGTTGCCGACCGACGACGCCCAGTTGAAGCGGATTGGCGACTTTGCCGTGAAGCGCAAGATCTACGCGGCGTACCACACGCACACGCAGGGGTCGATGACCGCCTTTGATCGTGCGTTCGAGTTGTCACCGGGCAACATGGCCAACGTGGACCTCGGTCACTACGTGGCCGCCGGCAACGTCGGCGGCTCCCCCATCGACTTCCTGCGCCGGCATCACGCGCGCATCTCGAGTGTGCACATCAAGGATCGCCAGTCGAAAGAGAACGGCGCGGCAAACCTGCCCTGGGGTGAAGGGGACACGCCGATCGTCGACATTCTCAAGACGATGCAGAAGGAACGATGGACGTTCCCGGCTACCGTCGAACTTGAGTACCGGATTCCCGACGGTTCCGATGCGGTCGCGGAAACACGCAAGTGTGTCCAGTACTGCGCCCGCGCGCTCGCCTGACCGATGACCGACATCGGCCGGCAACGACAACAGGAGATCTACCTGGGCCGGCTGTCGGGCCGGGATGCCCGCGTACCCGTTGCGCCGCAGGCGCTGGAAGACGCAGCGCGGCAGGCGATTGCGATCGAACACTGGAACTACCTCGCCGGCGGCGCGGGCCGTGAGGGCACGATGGAGGCAAACCGGCGGGCGCTGGACCGCTGTCAGATCGTGCCTCGGGTCCTGCGCGATGTTGAACATCGCGATCTCTCCATCGAGTTGTTTGGCCGGCGACTGCCCACCCCGCTCCTGCTGGCGCCCATCGGCGTACTGGAACTGGCACATGAAGAAGCGGATGAGGCCGTCGCGCGCGCCGCGGCGCACTGGCGGGTGCCGTTCATCTTCTCGAGCCAGGCTTCCCGTCCGATGGAAGCGACAGCAGCCGTCATGGGTGAGGCGCCGCGCTGGTTCCAGTTGTATTGGAGCCGATCGGACGACCTCGTCCGGAGCCTTGTCACACGCGCCGAACGTTGCGGCTGCGAGGCGATCGTGCTCACGCTCGACACGACCATGCTTGGATGGCGGCCCCGCGATCTCGATCGTGGAGCCCTGCCGTTCCTGGATGGCCGCGGCATCGCGCAGTACACCAGCGACCCTGTCTTTCTCGAACAACTGCGCACCGTGACGCCGCGACGCGGCGCAGCCATCACGCCACAGGCGATCGCCACCGCACTGCGTCAGAAGCGTTACTTCCCCGGCCTGCGAGGGAAGCTCTCGGGGCAGCCTCGACTCGCGGTGCAACATTTTCTCGCCACGTACTCACGCCCATCGCTGCGATGGGAAGACCTGCCGACGCTGCGCGCCATGACATCACTGCCGATTGTCCTCAAGGGCATTCTCCATCCTGACGATGCTGCGCGCGCGGTGCATGAAGGCGCCGACGGCATCATCGTGTCCAACCATGGTGGCCGACAGGTGGATGGCGCGATTGGCGCCCTTGATGTGTTGCCGGCCGTCGTCAGTGCGGTCGCGGGGCGGTGTCCGGTGTTGTTCGACAGTGGAGTACGTACTGGAGCCGACGTGTTCAAGGCGCTGGCGTTGGGAGCCACAGCGGTATGCCTTGGGCGTCCGTATGCGTACGGATTGGCGATCGCTGGTGAATACGGCGTGCGTGAAGTGCTGGCCAACGTGCTGGCGGAGTTCGATCTGACAATGGGACTGGCAGGGTGCGCCGGCGTCGCTGACATGTCGCCCGCGAGCGTGACGATACAATCGGAGTGAGGTTCTCATGACACGCACCATTGCCCTCTCTGCCGCCGCTCTGCTGCTCACCGCGTCACTCGGCGCGCAGCAGACCACTCCCGCGCAGGATGAAACCGCGCGGCTCAACGCGTGGTTCGAGAAGAAGTTCGAAGAACAGCTGGCCTTCAGTCCGATCCAGCAGACGTTTCTCGGCCGCAAGTCCGGCCAGATCGATGACATGTCGATTGAGGCGCAGGACCGTGTACTGGCGTGGCAGCGCGCGTCGGTTGCCGAGATGCAGCGGTCGTTCGACTACACGAAGCTGACACCGGAAGCCAAGACCTCCTGGGACGTCTGGATCTACCAGTTGCGGCAGGCAGAAGCGGCGGTGCCGTTCCGGGACAACGCGTACATCTTCGACCAGATGTCGGCGATCCACGCGTTCTTCCCGCAGCTGCTCATCGCGTTTCATCAGGTAGACAACGCCGACGACATGAACACGTACGTCAACCGCATCCGCGAATCGGGCCGGGCGCTGCGACAGCTCATCGAGATCGCCAAACACAATGCCGTGGAAGGGGTGCGACCGCCGAGGTTCGCCTACGGGTTCGTCATCGACGAATCGACCAAGATCATCACCGGTGCGCCCTTTGACGACAGCGGCACCGACAGCGCCGTCTGGGCGGATGTGAAGAGCAAGCTCGACGCCCTGCAGAAGGCGGGCACCATCGACGCCGCCAAGGCATCGGCGATCCAGGATGCCGCGCGCACCGCGCTGACCGGTCCCTTCCGTGAGGCGTATGCCGCGCTCATTGCCTGGCAGAAGGCCGACATGGTCAATGCACCGGAGACCAGCCTCGGTGTCGGCAGCCTGCCCAACGGCGCCGCGTACTACGCGGAGCGCCTCGCGAATCAGACCACCACGACGCTGTCGGCAGAGGAGATACACGCGATTGGCCTGGCCGAAGTCGCGCGCCTGCGCGGCGAGATGGAAGCCATTCGCAAGAAGGTCGGCTTCACCGGCGACCTGCAGGCGTTCTTCAAGGAGCTGCGCGACAGCAAGGACAACCCGCGCTACTACTACCCCGACACTGACGAGGGCCGCCTCGCGTACATTGCCGACGCGACGGCCGCGATCAACAAGATCAAGGCCGTGCTGCCCAAGTACTTTGGTCTGCTGCCGAAAGCGGACCTTGTCGTCAAACGTGTGGAGCCGTTCCGCGAACAACCCGGTGCGGCGCAGCACTACTTTCCAGGCACGCCCGATGGCTCACGCCCAGGCGTCTACTACGCGCACCTGTCCGACATGAAGGCCATGCCCAAGTCGGAGCTCGAGGTCATCGCGTACCACGAGGGGCTGCCGGGGCACCACATGCAGATCTCGATTGCACAGGAACTCACCTCGGTGCCGACGTTCCGTCGTCAGGCCGGCTTCACCGCGTACTCGGAAGGGTGGGGTCTGTACTCCGAGTGGCTGGCGCGGGAGATGCCCGGCACGTATCAGGATCCGTACTCGGAGTTCGGCCGTCTCGGTTCCGAGATGTGGCGCGCCATTCGCCTCGTGGTGGACACCGGGCTGCACGCCAAGGGGTGGTCGGAAGAACAGGCCGTGCAGTACTTCATGACCAACTCGGCGACCACCGAACCACAGGCGCGCTCGGAAGTGCGGCGGTACCTGGTGCTGCCCGGACAGGCAACCAGCTACAAGATCGGGATGATCCGAATTCAGGAAATGCGGCGCAAGGCCGAAGCCGCGCTTGGCGACCGCTTCGACATCCGCGCGTTCCACGACACCGTGCTCGGCGGCGGCGCGTTGCCCCTGACCGTTCTCGAAGCGCGCGTGGACCGCTGGGTCGCAGACACCAAGCAGTAGAGCCTACCTGCGCTCCCCTTGCAGCGTGCGGCCCGTCCGCTCGAGCCACGCGGAGTAGAGGGTATGGCGGGTCAGGAAGCGGCGCACCAGTGACGCCAGCACGACGGCGATCATGAGCGGCATCATCAGTGCGTAATTGCGGCCGAGTTCAAAGACGAAGAACAGGCCGGTCAGTGTGGCGCCGGTGGCGGCGGCGATGACACACCCCATGCCGACCACGATGTAGGCCGTCGGATCGAGGGGCAGATCCGGAAAAAGAAGGCGGATCAGCCCCGCCACGGCCGCGCCCGTGAACGCACCAACCGACAACGCCGGCGCAAAGACCCCACCAGAGCCACCGCTGTTCAGCGTGACAGCCGTCACACCAGCCTTGGCGAGCGCCAGCAGCAATGCGACATGCCACGAGAGGGACGCCAGGTGTGCGATGTCCAATTCGATGTGGCCACGACCGGCGAGGACACCGCCCGACAGCAGCACTGCCAGGGCCACCATGGCGCCACCGACAAACGGCAACAGCCTGCGCGGCACATGCTGCCGCCACCGTGTGGTTGCCGCCGCGGACTCGAGCCGGATGAAGATCGTCGAGATCACGCCGGCCAGCACACCCAGAATCGGAAAAAAGATGAACAACTCGGCCTGGAGCCGGTAGCCGACGACCAGCGGTGCCGTAAATGCCGGGTGTTCGCCTATCAGTGCCTGACCGACCACCGCGCCCACAACCGAGCTCACGACCACCGGCGCAAAGGCGGTTGAGGAAAACGACCGCAGGATTTCCTCGAGCGCGAAGAACGCGCCTGCCATCGGCACGTTGAACGCCGCGGCAATACCCGCGCCTGCGCCGGCTCCGACAAGGGTACGCACTTGACGCGCGCCCAGCCCGAGCCGCGATGACAGTTGCGAAGCCACGGCCGCGCCCAGCACCGCAATCGGCCCTTCGCTGCCCGCCGACCCACCACCACCGACCGTCACGGCACTCGCAAGGGTCTTCGCGATGGCGGGGCGCCCCGGCAGCTTGCCGCCATGCTGGTCCACGGCCACGGCCACGTCGGGGACGTTCAGGCCGTCGTAGCCGTCTCCCAGTCTCGACACCAGCCATGCCGCCAGCGCCAGACAGACGCCCATCAGGGCGATGCGGTATGGCCACGACGCCGCCGCCGGCCAGAACTGCACAGGGGCCAGCACCAGCAGTTCGTTTGCGCCCCGGATCAGCGCGTAGAACACCGCGGCACTGACCGCACCACAGATGCCGACCACCACCGACAACGCCAGAATGAAGGTGTCCTGGGCGGGCCCCGGTCGCGCAATCTGCCGGCGCCACAACTCGACCATGTCTCGGGCGCGGCTCACCTCGTGATCTTTTCACACCTTGCACATCGGGTCCGGGGGGGATAGCGTTGCCAGAACACGCCCGCCATGACAGAACGCAAAACGCTTACCTACGCCAGCTACCTGAAGGTCGATGAACTGCTCCGCCTGCAGCAACCGGAGTCACGGCCTGCCGAACACGATGAAACCCTCTTCATCGTGATCCATCAGGTCTACGAGTTGTGGTTCCGGCAGATGCTGCACGAACTCGACAAGGTCTGCGGCGATCTGACGGCCAATCGCCTGCACGACGCGATGCACACGCTCAAACGCATCCGGATGATCCTCAAGACCATCGTGGGTCAGCTGGACATCCTGGAAACGATGACGCCCACATCGTTTGCGAGTTTTCGCGCCCGCCTGGATACCGCGTCGGGATTCCAGTCGGCACAGTTTCGTGAGGTCGAGTTCGTGCTGGGCTACAAGCGCGAAGCGATGCTGGCGCATCACGAGCCCAACTCGCCGGCCTACACACGGCTGCGCGCCAGGTTCGAGGCGCCGTCTATTCATTGGCACCTCTACGACTTTCTCTCACACCACGGCGTCACCATTCCGGACGCCCTTCGCGCGCGTCCCCACACCGCGTCGGTGGAACCCAACGAGGCGCTGCAGGCAGAACTGATCCGCGTGTACCATTCGGAGCCTGACGTGCGTGGCCTGCTCGAGATGTTGACCGACGTTGATGAGGGCCTGCAGGAATGGCGGTACCGGCACGTGAAGATGGTCGAACGGACCATCGGCCACAAGCCGGGCACGGGGGGATCGGCGGGCGCGGCCTACCTGCGCGACACCGTCTTCAAATCGTTTTTCCCTGATCTCTGGGCGATTCGCAGCGCGCTGTAGCTACCGGCGTGGCGAGGCGCCGAAGACCTTGCTCACCCACCAGCGCAGACCGACGAACAGGAAGCGCCAGTCGCGCAAGAACTCCGGCGGCTTGCCTTCGATGGCGTGACCGGCGAATTGAAGTCCCCAGCCCACCACGAACAACGCGGCGGCCAGCCACCAGCTGGCGACGATGAGGTCCGTGGTGCCCCAGAGAAGCGTGGCCACACCCAGCCCGATCGCCAGCACCACCGACACCGCAATCATCGGAATGCCGAAGGTGTGGCACAGGCGATTGATCGGATGCTGGTGTGAGTGGCCGTATTCCTCCACCCACTGCGCCATCGGCTTGTTGCCCAGCATCTCCGGCCTCCGCGGTTATTTACACGCCGCGCAGTTGTTGTTGTTCTTCGCGCCCATGCCTTCCAGAAGTTTGATGGTCTCCGGATACGGCTGGGTGCGCTGTTCGGGGCTGTTGGCCATGTCCACCGTCGTCTGCCCTGAACGCGCGACGGCCATGACGTTGGCCCCCTTCTTCACGAGGTAGAGCACCATCTCGTTGTCGCCGCGGGCGGCCGCGTGATGAAGCGCGGTGTAGCCGGCAGCGTCACGCATGTTGATGTCCACGCCGAGTTCTTCGACGAAGTATTTGGCGGCGGCCATCCAGCCATCGGGCACGTAGCGGTGCTGCTGCGCGACACGTGACGTGCCGTAACCCACACCGCTGGCGGCGTGGAACGGCGGCACGTTCGGCCCACCGGCAGGAATCGCCGGCATGCCGGATGGGTCGTTGGAACGCGCGGTCACGCCGAACGTCATCGTGGGAATGTTCGGGTCGGCCCCCATCTTGACGAGCAGGCGCATGGCGTCGACGTCGAGCGAATAGGCGGCGCGCCAGAACGGCGTGGCGCCGGTGTATTCCACCCCCATGCGGCCCGCGTTGTAGGCGGCATGCCAGACATGTGACTTCATGCGCGCGTTCGGGTCGGCGCCTCCGGCGATCAGCCGCTCCATCAACGTGAGGTAGGACGTGCGCTGCTGCCGGCCGGCGGTCGGCTGTGGATACCAGGTGCGCAGCGCCCACTCGTTGTTCAGCACCGCAAACAGCGGCCCCATGCCGTCGTCATTGGTGGCGTTGGGATCGGCGCCTTCTTCCAGCAGCGTCATCGCAATGTCGTACTGGCCGTTGGCGATGGCCACGAGCAACGGCGTGGATTCATCGCCGCCGGTGGGCGTGTTCACCGAGAGTCCGGCCTCGAGCATGAGGTTGACGGCCGCCGCGTAGCCATCACGCGCGGCCAGGTGGAGGGCCGTCATGCCGCCCTGCTTGCCGATGATCTGCGTGTCGGACGGACCGCGCGCGCCGCCCGCGGCACGTCCGCCCACGGCGCCGGCTGCGCCTGCGCGCCCGCCACCGCCACCGCCGCGTGCCTGCGCAGCCTGTGCCGGTGCAGCCGCCGCGCGGCCTCCCCCGACGTTGCCCCCGGGGGGCGTGGGATCGTTCAGATCGGGCACGTCGGCCACGGCTCGGCCGGTTTCGGCAGCGATGCGCCGGTTGCGCTCAGCACGCTCGGCCTGATCGAGACGCGACCGCTCGGCATAGTCGATGACCGCCGTGGGTTTCTTCAGATCCGCGCCGCGCGAAATGAGGAGCGACATCACCTCGAGGCGATTGCCCGTGGCCGCAAACACGAGCGGTGTGCGGCCGTGTGTGCGGTCCACCGCGTTGATGTCGACACCCTTGGCGAGCAGCGCCGTCACCGAGGTGACGTCACCAGCCTGCGCGGCAAAGTGCAGCGGCTGTACGCCGGTGTCCGTGACGGCGTCAGCTTTGGCGCCGGCTGCGAGCAACCGCGTGACCACGTCGCCGTGTCCCCGGCTGGCGGCCAGATGCAGCGGTGTGTATCCCGCCAACCGTGTGGTGGGGTCAACGCCGGCCTTGGCGGACAGCAGTGTGCCAACCAGGGTCGCGTCGCCGTTGAGGGAGGCCCAGTGCAGGGCGGTCATGCCGTCGCCCTGTGCGGCGTTGACGTCCACGCCCGAGCTGAGCAGCTTCGTGACGGCCGCCGTGTCGCCGCGCATCACCGCATCGGCGAGCGCGCTGTCGACCAGGCCGGCACGCGGCACGGCCGACGCAATGACCAGGGCGCCCGTTACGGTGAGCGCCCATCGGCGGAACGTTGCTGTCGTACGCATACCCTGTCTCCGTCTTTTACGCGACGCCGTTGGCGGCCGTGAACGAGAACTCGCCCGTGCTGTCGCCAAACGTCCTGATGTCGTCCATGCCGAGCTTGTGCATCACGCTGAGCATCACGTTGGCCATAGGCGTGTTGTCGGCAGCCTTGATGTGCAGGCCGCCTTCCAGCGCGCCGTTGCCCTTGCCGAGCATGATGAACGGGCAGTTGCGATGGTTGTGCACGTTGCCGTTGGCCATCGGCGAGCCGTACATGATCAACGTCTTGTCGAGCAGGTTCGCGTCGCCCTCGGTCGTCGCCTTCAACTTCTCGAGGAAGTACGGCAGCGTCGAGACGTGGAACTTGTTGATGTCGGCGAACTCGCGGATGCGCGCCTCGCCCGCGCCGTGGTGGGACGCGTTGTGGAACCCCGTCCCCGAACCGCTGCCCGGATACACACGGCCCGAGCCGTCGCGGCCGAACTTGAACGAAAACACGCGGGTCGTGTCCGAGATGAACGCCTGCAGTTGAAGGTCGAACATCAGTTTGACGTGTTCGTCCCACGCATCGGGCACGCCGGCCGGTGCACCCGGCAACTCGCGCGCCTCGCCGCTGAGGTTGCGCGCTTCGATACGGGCAATCCGCTGCTCAATGTCGCGGAGGTTGGTCGTGTACTGATCCAGGCGCTGCTGATCGGCCGGGCCCAGATCGCGGCGCAACGTGGCGATCTGCCCGAGCATCATGTCGAGGATGCTCTTGTCGGTCGCGCGCCGCGCCGCACGCTGCTCGGCCGTGCCACCGGCCCCGAACAGCTGCTCGAACACCACGCGCGGGTCCCGCACCATCGGCAGCGGCTCGTCTTCAGCCGCCCAGCTGATGGTGTCGGTGTAGACGCAGGCATATCCGTAGGCACAGCCACCCGACTGGTCCACCGGCTCGATGCTCATCTGCATCGAGGGAATCGGTGTGTCCTTGCCGAACCGCTGCACGAACAGCTGGTCGAGTGACGTCCCCACGCGCACGTCCGACCCTTCGGTCATCTTCGGGTGGCAGTGCGTGTACATGACCGCGCTGGAGCGGAAGTGATCGCCGCCCACCTCTTCAGGCGACAACGCCTCGGCCATGCGCGCGTCAGTGTTGCTGACGATCGTGAGGTAGTCGCGGAACGGCTCGAGTGGGCTCAGGCTGCCCTTGCTGATGTCGAAGTTGCGCCCGGTGTGCTCGGGATTCCAGAGAAACTGCGACGCGCCCCAGGGGCTGCACCCGGCCGCGCCGTGTACCTGCTCGATGCAGACCAGACGGGTCTTGTCCGCGGCGCTCTTGGCCAGGAGGCGCCGTGCCGGCACCATCGAATCGAGGAGCGGCAGCGCCACAGTGGCGCCCAGGCCGCGCAGGACGGTTCGACGTGAGAGGTGTTTGCCCGTGAGAATCATCGTGTGCCTCCGAAACGTTACTGAGCCGGCGACCCCTCGGCGGTCGCAAACGCGTTGCTGCGAACCACGCCCAGAATGAGCGCGGACATCTTGTAGTTCTGCGCGGCGGCATCACGCACGATGCGCCGCACCACCGGCATGTCGGCCGGCTCGACGCGACGGCCCAGCGCGTAGGCCATCAGCATCTCGGTGAAGTGGGTCGCCACGACATCCGACCGCTTGACGAGCGCCTGCCGCAGGTCGGCAATACCCGTCAGTTTGGTGCCGTCATACATCGTCGACAACGTCTCGACCAGGACGCCGCGGTCCTTGCGGCGCCACGAGCCGTCCACGTCGAAGTTGTCGAGCGACAGCCCGATGGGATCGATCACGTTGTGGCACGAACTGCACGCGGGATTGGCGCGATGTTCCGCCAGTTGTTCGGCCACCGACAGGCGACGGCCCGCCTTGGCTTCTCCGGTTTCGTCGAGGTCCGGCACATTGGCCGGCGGCGGCGGAGGCGGACTGCCGAGCAGCACCTCCAGCACCCACTTGCCGCGCAACACCGGCGACGTGCGGTTGCCGTGGGAGGTCAGGGTCAGGATGCTGCCATGGCCGAGCAGGCCGCGGCGTGTCGTATCCGGATACGTCACACGCTGGAAGGCCGGACCGGCGACGCCGCCGATGCCGTAGTGGCGCGCGAGCCGCTCGTTGACGTAGGTGTAGTCGGCCGTGAGTACGTCGAGCAGCGGCCGGTCATCACGCACGAGGTGCTCGAAGAACAGCTCCGTCTCTTCGTGCATCGCCTCGGCCAGCGTCTCGTCGAAATACGGATAGTCGAGCGCATCCGGCTCAACCTTCTCGAGGTCCTGCAGCCGCAGCCACTGTGCGCCAAAACGGGTGGCCAGCGCACTCGCCCGCTCGTCGGCCATCATGCGGCGCACCTCGCGCTCGAACACCGCGGACTTGGACAACTCACCGGTGCGAGCGGCGTTGAGCAGCGCCTGATCCGGAATCGTGCCCCACAGGAAGAAGGACAGACGCGACGCGAGGTCGACGTCGTTGACGCGGTAGATGCCGCCGCGCGCCGAGGCGGGGGCTTCCTCGAGCCGGAACAGGAAGTGCAGGCTCGACAACACCGCCTGAACGCCGGTGCGGATGCCGGCTTCAAAGCCGCCGCTGCGCAGTCCCTGCTGGAAGAACGGCATCAGCTGATCGAGATCCGCCGATGTCGCGGGCCGGCGATACGCCAGCGTCGCCACGCCCTCCAGGATGCGGCGCGCGCACGCCTGCTGTTCACCGGGCGTCGCCGGACGGCAGGTCAGCAGCGCGTCGCGCACGGCGTGGTTGGTGACGCCCCGCACGTCGAACGGGCCCGTGATGCCGAAGTTGCGCAGGTGCGGCAGGCTCGTCACGCCGTAGCCCAGCCCGATCTGCGTGTCGGCCAGCGTGTGCTCCACCGGCTTGATGAAGTCGTCCTCGACGCCCTCGAACTCGCGGACAAACGCAGCCGCCACGCGGTGTGGCCCCGCGGTGACGGGAATCGCGTCGGTCGACACCGACAGGCCCTGCGGCGACGATTCCGAAATCCACCGGTCCACGTCCACCAGCGCGACCCGCGCGCCATCGATCGAGACCTCAAGACGAATCTTGCCGATCGTGCGTCCGAACAGTTCGCCTTCAGGCGCGCCGTGCAGCAGCATCTGGAACTTGTAGCTGCCGTCGGCCGGGAAGTGGTGCACCACCGCCGTGCCGCCGCGCGTGCCGAACGGCGCGCCTTCGACGTGATCCTTCTGCGAGCGCGTGCGCGGCACCGCGTAGATGGTGGACGTGGCGTCCGCCTCGGGGTCGCCCATCACGACGCGGCTGATGTGGGAGGCCGCGCGCAGATACCCCTGCATCACGGTGGCTGACGGCATCTGCACGTCGGCAATGTTGTCGAAGCCGGCGCTGATCGTGTCGGCCGGCAGGAACGCCTCGACGTCCACCGTGACGCCGAACAGATCGCGAATGGCTGCCGTGTATTCGGCCCGGTTCAGTCGCTGAAAGGAGCGGCGGCCCGGTCGCGGCGCCGAGGCGGCCTTGTCGAGTGTGGCCTCGAGACCGGTGACCAGCGATTCGCGCATCGCCGGATCGGGCTGATCAAACCCGGCGGGCGGCATCATGCCGGTGCGCAGCTTGCGCACCATCTTCTCGGCCAGTTCCGCCTTTGCGCCCGCCTCGGCCGCCTTGAAATGATCCAGGGAAAGGTCGCCCTTCAGGTCATCGTCATTGTGGCAACTGCCGCAGTACTGCGCGATGACCTTGTCCTGCTCGTCAGGCGACATCGGCTCGATCGCCGCCAGCGCCGCGACCGTCGATGTGTGAGGGCCACCAGGCGCAGGGCCATCAGCGCGCGCCACCAGCCCAGCGCGGAGGGTGAACGCGGCAAGAAACGCCCCGGTCGCCAGACACAGTCCGACCTTCTTCATGAGGACTCCCTGAAAAAATTGCCTAATCCTACTCCGAAAACGCACATACGGCACCCCCAAAACCGTGGGGTACGATCGGCGGGACATGCACGTCCTGCTGGTGGCCGCCACCACTCGCGAACTCGATGCGATCCCTGCCGAGGCTCCCGGCCCGGTCACACGCCTGGTGACCGGCGTGGGCATGGTGGCGACAGCGGCCCACCTGAGCCGCGTGCTGGCGCAGACCTCGCCTGACCTGGTGCTCAACGTCGGCCTGTGCGGGGTGTTCAGCCGCCGCTGGCCACTTGGCACGGTCGTTCACGTGACCTCCGATCGGTGCTCCGAACTCGGCGTCGAGGATGGCGCGGCCTTTGTACCCGCGGAGGCCTGCGGCCTGCTGGATCCCGACGCGCCACCGTACACACGCGGCGTGCTGATCAATGCGCAGCCGCCTGCCTCGCCCGCGCTTGCCTCCCTGCCTGTGGCCCGTGGAATAACCGTTAACACTGTCCATGGGGATCCGGCAACCATCGGTGCCGTTGTGGAACGGCTCGCTCCGGACGTGGAGTCCATGGAAGGCGCCGCGGTCATGTACGCCTGCCTCACGGCCGGTGTCCCCTTCGCACAGGTGCGCGCCATCTCCAACGACGTGGAGCGGCGCAACCGCGCCGCCTGGCGTATCGACGATGCCCTCGCGGCGTTGGCGCCGGTCACCGCCGCCATTCTCGCTGACGTGCAGTTCCCCCGATGACACCGCTGACCCTCGCGTTTTCCCCGTGCCCCAACGACTGCTTCATGTTCGACGCGATCGTGCATCGCCGCATCGACATGGAGGGACTCGAGTTCGACGTCCATCTCGCCGATGTCGAAGCGCTTAATCGCGACGCGTTTGCCGGCGTCACCGACGTCACCAAGCTGAGTTATCACGCGTTTGCGTGGTGCGCGGATCGTTACGCGCTGCTGACGTCGGGCAGCGCACTCGGCCGCAACTGTGGCCCGCTGCTGATCTCGCGGCGTCCAATCACGCGTGAGGAGGTGGCCGAGGGACACCTGCACGTCGCGATTCCCGGCCGGTACACGACGGCGAACCTGCTCCTCGGCCTGGCGTTTCCCGCCGCGACGCACAGAACCGCGATGGTGTTTTCGGAGATCGAATCAGCCGTGCTGGACGGGCAGGTTGACGCGGGCCTGATCATTCACGAAAACCGCTTCACCTACGAGCGCCGCGGCCTGCGCAAGGTCATCGATCTGGGCGAGTACTGGGAATCCACAAGCGGATGCGCCATCCCGCTGGGAGGCATCGTGATTCGCCGCACACTGGCGCCCGACGTGCAGCAGCGCGTCGATCGCGTGCTGCGTCGCAGCGTCGAATACGCATTCGCCCATCGCGACGTCACCCTGCCCTACGTCCGCGCGCACGCGCAGGACATGAATGACGATGTGATGTTCAAACACATCGATCTCTATGTGAACGACTATTCGCTGGACGTCGGGGACGAGGGACGCCGCGCGGTGGACACGTTGTTCTCCCGCGCGCACGCGGCGGGTGTCATTCCGGATCTGCGGGTGCCGCTGTTTGTCAGTGGAGACGGAACTCCATCTGGATGATGACGACCATGTCGACCGGCTTGCCCTGGAATCGCGCGGGGCGGAACAGCCACTGACGCGCGACCTTGATCGCCTCTTCATCAAGCCCATAGGCGCGGTCGAGTGACCGATGCACACGCACGTCGGTGATGCGTCCACTGGCGCTCACCACGGCCTCGAGTTCCACGATGCCCTGGATCTTGGCCCGCATGGCCTCGGGCGTGTACTTCGGATCGACCTGCTTGAGGAGCACAGGATTCTCCGCGCCGTTGCCGGGGCGCATCGCACCACCGCCAAATCCGCCGCCCGTGCCTTCCCCAATGCCGGAGCCGGTACCCGAACCCGACCCGGTCCCCTTGCCCGTGCCACCACCACCGCCCGTGCCGGTGCCGAGCGACGGCGCTGCCGAGAGGCCGGCCACCACGCCGGATGACTGGATGGGCAGGCTCGGCGAGGTCTGCACCGGCGCCACCAGAGACGGCGGCGGAGGTGGAGGGACGTCAACCTTGGGCACGTCGACGGCCGGAGGTTTGGGCAGTTCCGCTTTCATCTCGAGCTTGGCGGGCGGGGCGGGCGATTCATTACCGCCGCCGCCACCACCACCGCCGGGCCCTTCCATCTGCACAAACGTGAGTTCGTAGTTTTCGATCGGCCGGATCTCCGGCGCGGGGGCCGGCGGGCGCAGCGTCAACGCCACGGCGATGAGCAACACGGCCGCGCCATGCAGGCCCAGCGACGCAGACATCGCGCGCCCCATCTTGCGCTGATCGGCGTGATCAAACTGGGAGGATGCGGCCAGCCAGCCATGTGACACCACACCGGGACCGGAAGACACCGGGGGCGTCGTGGGGGTGCCCGAAGGCCCGTGACTGTCAGGCATCGCGCTCATGGATCCGCTCAGGGTGTCCTGTCCAGTATACGCATCAGGCATGACGCCCGTTACCCATGCAGGTTTGATGCCGCAGACTTGTCACACTTCGGGTGGTAGAATCCCGCACAGGAGCCGCTATGAGTCTTGGCATTCCAGAACTGCTGATCATTCTCGCCATCGTCATCCTTGTGTTCGGCGCAAGCCGCCTGCCTGAACTCGGCAAAGGCATTGGCAAGGGCATTCGCAACTTCAAAGACGCCACCAAGGACGCCGCCGACGATAAATAACCCAACGGCGCCCGGCCAGTAAGACGCTGCACACGGCCGTTTGGCCCGGCCACCCCGCGCTCAAGTCACCCTCACAAGACGACACGGCGATCCCCGACACGACGCGTCACGCGTTGGCGGTCCAGGTATTCAAGCAGCGGGATCGCGAACTTGCGTGACACCCCCAGACCGGCCTTCATCGCGGCGACGTCAAACGTGTGCCCCTTCCCCTGTGCACGCACGTGCGCGGCGAGTGTCGCCAGGGCCTCGGCGTCGAACCACAGGTCGCCGACCTTTACGACACGTCCCGCGCGCGCCTCGACGTGCAGCGCCTGCAACACCGCCGGCGCAGGCTGCCCCAGCTGTTCCGCCAGCACACTGACGATGGGTGGCTGCAACCCGCCCTCACGCAACCGCGTGTGCACCCGCGCGCCGAGCCCCTGCGCGTCCGCCGCCACAACCGGCGTGAAACCCGCGACCGCAAGCCGATCGGATCCGGCGATCCCGGCCTCGCCTAACACCAGTTCAAAGATGTCGGGCGGCGTGGATCCCCGTACCTGCTCTCGCGCCATGCCGGACTCGGAGGGATGCGCGGCGTGAAACGCCTCTACCCGGCGACGCACGTCCTCGGCCTCGCGCAACACGGCCTCACGGGTGACCAGGCGCGCGCCGGCCTGCACCACGGCACCTGACGACACACCCTGGAGCACGTCGGCCGCAGAAACACCGAGTCGTCGCGCAAGGTGCTCCACGTCGAGGCCACCAATACCCGCGGCGGTGAGCCACTCGAGCGCCGCCTCAGTAAGCGACGCATCGAGCAGGCGAAGCATCGCGGCCGCGGTGCCGGGCCGGCGCACACCACGCACGGGCGCCAACGGATCGAGCACGATACCTCCGCCCATCGTGCCGGCCGGCGCGGGTAACCGCAGCACAAACCGATCGCCACGCGTCGTCGCCACCGGCGATCCGAACCGCAGCCGGACGAGCGCTCTGCCTCCGGGCGGTGTCACCACATCACGTTGTCCGGGTGCGGCGGGCTGCCAGTCGGCGGCTCCAGGCGCCAGCGTGGCCATGATGGACAGCCGGGGACTCGCATCCGTGGTGCCCTGCAGCCATCGCACGCGTCCGCCGTGACGGACACCAATACCGCCGGGCAGGACATCCACCACCGCGTCCAGACACCGCGTGAGCGGCAGCGCACCGGGCGCCGCAAGGGTCATCCCTCTCGCAAGGTCCTGCACGTCGACGCCGCCAAGGTTCACGGCCACACGTGATGGCGCGGTGACCGTGGTCGCCGCCACGCCGGCGACGTGCAGTCCACGCACACGCGCATACGCACCGCCCGGCAGGATCTCGATTTCGCTGTCGGTCTGCAGCGCTCCACTCACGAGCGTGCCTGTGGCCACCGTGCCGAACCCTTTCACGGAAAACACACGATCGATCGGTACGCGCGCCGGGCCGGCCGAGCCGGCGCCGCGCACCTGCTGCGCCAGCGCCGCGATCGCGTCGCGCAGCGTCTCCAGGCCGTTCCCGTTCACGACGGATGTCTCGACGACCGGCGCTCCCTCGAGGAATGTGCCCTGCACGAGGTCTGCGAGATCCTCACGCACGCGCGCCAATTGCTCGGACGACGCCAGGTCGGACTTGGTCACGACAATCACGCCACACCGCACAGCCAGCAGCCGACAGATGTCGAGATGTTCCCGCGTTTGTGGCATCACGGACTCGTTGGCCGCGACCAGCAGCAACACAGCGTCAATGCCCGCCGCGCCGGCCACCATCGTACGCACGAAGCGCTCGTGACCGGGCGCGTCCACCAACGACACGGCCACGTCACCGATGCGGCAGTGCGCAAAGCCCAGTTCAATGGTGATCCCGCGGCGGCGTTCCTCGTCGAGGCGGTCGGGATGAACGCCGGTCAGTGCCTCAACGAGCGCACTTTTGCCGTGATCGATGTGGCCGGCCGTGCC
>BTVE01000044.1:0-36921 GCA_045862915.1 Acidimicrobiia bacterium | reverse complement strand
GGGCGCTTGTGGAACACCGTCTGCGGTTTTCCACGCGACGGTGGACGGCGCCTTGGCCGTCCACGGGCGCGACAGCGTCCACACCTTCAGAGACCGACGGACGGTGCGCGCGAATTTCCACCACTTGACGGGACACTACCCAGACCGGGAGTGGCCAGGGAGGCATTCCTCACCGCCCTCGATGGGGTTGACCTCCACACCGAGGTGCGGAATCCGTTTGTATTGAACGCTCTCCTGGAGACGTTTGCGAGCGACAACGCCCTGCCTCCCACGCGGACGGAGGCAGTGCGCAAGCTGGTTGACCGTACGTTGGCCTCAAATCCGACTTCAGACCCAGCGCTCGAACGCCGGGCTCTCCGGATGCTCGCCATGGCGATGGAGACCTACGCCCGCAATGAGCTGAGTCTCGATGACGCCGCACAGGTCCTGATGCGGTCCACCGTCGGCGTAAGTCAGCAGCGGGCGACCACCTTACTTGATGAACTGTCCCGCTCAATCCTTATTCGAACGCCGAAGGGCATCAGCTTTCAGATGCGGTCGTTCGGTGAATACTTGGCAGCCGAGGAACTCTCGGACAGGACCGAACCACTGCGCTCCCTGGAACTGATGTTCGTTCCGGGGAAGCGGATTTTGGGGGTCTCATGGCTCAACGCGGCGACGTTCCTGGCAGAGCTGCACAGCGGATTTCGTGGGGTTCTCGCACGCAGTTTCCCTGAAGCAGTCCTCCGCGTGACTCCGAGCCGCTTTTCGAGCAATGAACGTCGGGCCGTCGCCCAACACGTGTTCAACGCATTGGCAGGTCGGCGGGAGTCGCTCGTTTACCATCCCAGCGTAAGCGCGGAACGGCTGGCGCGCTTCGTCGATGACACGTACATCGAACGACTCCGCACAGCACTCGATAGCAAGGACGAGGTGGAGGTGGGCAACGCGGCGCTGTTGCTGGCAGCGGCTCGTGACACCTCGTCGGCTGACCGACTCCTAACTATCGGCCTTGACGTAACCCGCGCGTCTGAGGTCCGCCGAAGCGCTCTGGCCCTGCTTGGTTGGGTCGGGACCCCCTCGATGGTTCCCGCTCTTCTCGCTGTCGAGGACGAGAATCTTTCGCTCCTCGCCCTCGGAGCGGCAGTCACATTGATGGACGCCTCGCAGTTCGGCGATGTCTTCAGGGGACTTGCGTCTCGGGACGTCACAATCACGGCGGCTTGGGAGCGCTTCAGCGGCGTCAACACGTCGACCGACGCGATGGCTCTGTTGAACGCGTTGGCCGGAATGGGCGCCGAAGCGTTCAGCTCCCGCATGTCCAGCTACTTGTCGAGCTTATGGCGAGCCGCCGCCCGAAATTGGATTCCCGAGATGGCACCGGTTCTCGCCGCGCTGGTTGGGCCGATGTCAAGTCACGGCTCAGGGTCATCAGCTATTGATGACCTAGTGAAGGCGCTCAAGGAAGTGCCGGACCAGGGCGCTTCCGTCGGAGCGCGGTTGGTGGAGTACGCGCTGAACGACCCGCAGATTCTTGATGGGCTTGACTTCCGGGTTTTTCCGTTGGTCGACCTGCCGACCGCGATTGCCTTACGCGACGCGCATCCTCACAGCGCCATCGTTGGCTCACTCCGCGTCTTTGGGATTCCAACGGTACGAGCGGCGTTGCAACCGCCAACATCTCCGTTGCCCCTTCAAGACGCGCAAACGGAGAAATGGGCGCGGCGCCAAGCGGAACTGGAGGCACAAAAGAAGGAGAATTTCGCCAAGCTAAGCACTGCAACATCGGGGACCGAGGTCGTAAACGCCCTCGCTGCACTCGACCGCCGAGAGTGGCCCGAACTCGCGCCGGCACAGGTGGCCGCAGTGAGGGAAGCGGTCGGACAATTCTTGGTGACCGCAGACCTCAGGAATCGAATCGTCTGGAAGACAGAGCATTCCTGGCAAGTCCCACAGGGACTTAACCTGGCTTTGGCCGCTCTCGACCGATATGGGTTCAAGATTCCCGACGAGCGTCCACTTGCCTGGGCGCTGTTGGGGCACGAGGCCGAGGTCGTGCTGCGTTATCACCACCGCCATGGACTTTCGTCGGAAGCACTTGAAGAGGCGCGGTTACTCGTCGAAAACGACGGATTGGTCGATGAAGCGCTGTTGGGCGTGTTGCGGTTTTGGAGCGAGGCACGAATAGACGACGATAGGGCGATAGCGGCAGCGGCGCGTATCGCTGGGGGGCAACGCAAGGAGTCGACGCGCGAGCGCGCACTCGACGTCGTCACCAAGAATCGCGAGGACAACGCCGTTCTCTCTGCTTTGTTACCGGAATTGTCCGACGACCTCCGAGAGCGATTGGAAGTTCACTTGATGAAGCGCGGGCACCGTCCGACGGCAGAGCGTCGCTTGTCAGCGCTCCTAAGCGACCCGACCCGATTGGCGGCAGGCGATACGGAGTCACCATTCGACAACCCCCTACAGTGGATTGCGGGAATCCGAAACCCCGCCCTCTGGAAAAAACTCGTTCGCCTGAGAAAGCTTGCGCTCGAACAGGCGAATTGGGGCGCGACCCACGTCATCTCGTCGGCTATGGAGGCCATTGACCCGCTTCGGCTCGCCGACGTCATCGAGAAACAAGTCCTCGCGGCAGCGACCGATGCTCAGCCGTTCCAACGGCGCCAGGCTCGTGAACTTCGGGACAAAGGAACGATACTCGCGATGCAGAGCCTTTCTCTGGACGACGTTCTGAAGAAGATGGCGCTCGCGACGACGTTGAACCGCTTCATCATTTGGGTCGAAGGCGAAAACGACATTCCGGCAGTGGAGAAATTCATCACTGAAGTGGCCGGCGACCGCGCACTCGGAACCGTGGTTGATTCCCTGGGTGGATGGAATCACCTCTTCTCTCCGAGCTTTCGAGCGGAGACGCTCTGGCGTGGCTGCCATGACCTGATGGTGCTGCTGGATGGGGACGCGGTCCGCGATTTCTCGAAATCGGACCGACCGCTGTCGGCCAAGCCTGAGGTAAAGCGCACCCTCAAGACGTTCCGTGACAGCGGTATTGAACCGACAATTCTCATTCGATATGCCATCGAGAACTACTTCTCTCAGGAGGCGTTCGAAAGACACTTCGGGACGCAGCCTCCAGGCGTCTTTCCACTCGACGACAGCAAACCCGTCGAAGACCAAGTTTCAGGATTTGCCAAGAGCAAGATTGGGGACCTTGCGCGGGCGACCAACTTGGCAGACCTTGAAGGCACCGATTTGGGCGAGTTCTTTCAGGCGTATGCAAACCGAGTTTGACACCACCTGCCGCGCGATTCCCACGATGCCCGGCAGGCCCAGGCTGGGTGAAGGTACTCTCCGAGGTTGTTCAGCTCGAACAGATGCCGGGTCCCTCCTCGTCTCCTACCTCGAGGACGCTCCACTGAGGCCCACCAGATTTCCGGACTTCGAATGGTGGAATACTCGGGAGAAGCCGTCGCCGGCCGCGAGACCCCGGCTCTTGAGCTCCGCGGCACCTTCCCACTCGGCCATGAAGGCGCCGGCATCCACCATCGTGACCATCGTGTCGAGTCGGGCGAGGTCGCCGAGGCTCTGGCCCTGTTCGTCCTCGAAGGTGAACGTTTCGGCGACGGGCATCGGCTCCGCGATGCCGGTGGACTCGATCACGAGGTAGTCAAACCGGCCCTCGCGGGCCATTGCCGCCACCTCCCGCAGCAGATCTTCGCGCAAGGTGCAGCAGATGCAGCCGTTGGAGAGTTCGACCAGCTTCTCCTCGACGTGGCGAATGGACGCCTCGCCGCGGCGGATGAGCGCGGCGTCGATGTTGACGGCACTCATGTCATTGACCAGCACCGCCACACGCAGGCCTTCGCGGTTGGTCAGGATGTGTTTGAGCAGGGTCGTCTTGCCGGCACCGAGGAAGCCGGACAGGACGGTGACGGGCAGGCGTGTATCGGTGCCGGACATGACTGTCGAGTGTCGATCGTGGCGTTCACACGCGCGAGGGCGATCTCATGAATGGTCGAAAGGCAACGATGTATGGCTGACGCCGTCGCCCGCCGCCCCGAATCTCAACGAATGGTCGTAACCAACCGGTGGATGGTCGAGAGGAATCCGCGCCCCTGTGCCGTTCGCGGCTAGCATGAAGCCAGCATGCGGAAGATTCCGATGGCGTTGGCGGGGTTCTGCCTCTTTCTGACGACGGCTCTGTCCGCGCAGCAGCGGCCGACGTGGGAGCCGCCGATGCCCAAGCCCAGCGCAGCCGGCTACCTGATGATCGACTGGTGGCGGCTCGGCAGCTTTGATTACAACCCCCTCGATTGGGACAGCCCGACGCCAAAACGCGCGGGTGGACTGGTGCCGCCGTACATCCGCACGCTGAGTGGGCAGCGTGTCGAAATCATCGGCAATATCCTGCCGCTGGACTTCGACGGCGGGGGCTCCCACGAGTTCATCCTGAATGCCACGGTGGACGCCTGTGGTTTCGGCGGCGTACCTCGCATCAACGAGTGGATCTACGTCAACATGAAGCCGGGCGAAAAAACGCGGCCGTTCAAACCGGGAGAAGAGATTCTCGTGCGCGGTGCGTTCACCGTGCAGGAAGTCATTGACCGCGACCGGGTGGTGGGGCTTTACACGATGCTGGCCGACAGCGTCATCGCTCGGAAGTGACGTGGAACTCGAACACCGTTCGCCGGGCTCTGCCGTCGGTTCATGGGCGCCACGGACCTTTCATTGGATCCTCGTCCGGATGCAGGCGGTGTTGCGCGCACAATCCCGGACATGACGACTCGCGCTGTTGCATGTGTTCTGACGATCGCACTGGCCGCTGGCGGCACGGTGTCCGCGCAGGCCCAGCAGGCTGCCAAAAAGGACGCCGAACGACACAAGGGCCACCACCACGAGGCGCCGCACGGCGGTGCGCTGGTGGAATTGGGCGACCACTTCGCGTTTCTCGAACTGGTTCACGACGCCGAGGCGGGTACGCTGACGCTCTACGTGCTCGACGGCGGAGCCGAAAAGGGCGTCCGTGTGACCCACCCCTCGCTCACGCTCATGCTCGAGCGCCAGGGCGCAGCCGCCGCGCCGATCGAACTGAAAGCACGCGCGCGCGCCATCACCGGTGAAACCGTCGGCGATACGTCCGAGTTCGTCGCGACCTCGGACCTGCTCAAGGGGCTCACCGCCGGCAAGGGGACGATCGAGACCCTGACCATCAAGGGCCAGACGCTCAAGAACCTCACCGTGAAGTGGCCCGCCGACGACCACCAGTAACCGAGGGCTCGACCGGACAGGGCAGTTGCGCCGATCGGTTCGCTCCCGCGGTAGAATCCTTCCCCGCATCATCCCGGAGAGACCCATGAAGAGACTGCTGATTCCGGCCCTTGTGGCCCTGTCGATCGCTGCCCCCACCGCGCAACCCCAGTCGCCCAGCGGTTACCTGACACCACCCAAGGTGATCATGGACATCATGGACGCCGAGCCATTGCCTGGTGTCCTGCTCTCTCCGGATCGCAAGACGATGCTGCTGACCCATCGTCGGAGCATGCCGACACTGGCCGAAGTGGCATCGCCGATGTTGCGGCTGGCCGGATCCCGCATCAGTCCGCTGACGAATGGCTCCCACGTCCTGAACGGCACGATCGGCCTCACGTTGAAGGACGTGGCGACGGGCGCTGAGCGCCGGTTGGCACTGCCGGCGGAAGGCTCATTCTCTCCAAGCTTCTCACCTGATGGCACCAAGATCGCCATCACACATACGGCAGCCAACACGATTCGTCTGCTGGTGGCTGACGTCGCGTCCGGCCGCGTGACGCCCGTCATCGAGCGTGGCATCAACGGTCTGGGTGGCGGTTGCTCGTGGCTCGACGATTCCACAGGGTTCATGTGCACGATGATTCCGGCGTCGCGCGGCGCGGCACCGGTTGCGCCGGCCGTACCCTCCACGCCGAACATCCAGGAGAACCTCGGCAGGGTTGCTGCGGGCCGCACCTATCAGGACCTGCTCACCAGCGCGCATGACGAGGCGCTCTACGACTACTACTTCACCGCGCAGCCGGCATGGGTGACGCTTGATGGTGCGGTGACGACGTTCGGACAGCCGGGCATTTATCAGGGGCTCCAGGTGTCGACGAACAAGCAGTACGTCATCGCCACCCGCATCAAGCGGCCCTACTCCTACCTGTTGCCATCCTCGAGCTTCCCGCGCGATGTCGAGGTGTGGGATCGTCGCGGCACCGTGGTGCGCACCGTCGCTGATGTGCCCATGGGGGACGTGGTGCCCATCAACGGGGTGCACCAGGGCGCGCGCAGCGCGCAGTGGCATCCGATCGAACCGGCCACACTCATCTGGGTGGAGGCGCTCGACAAGGGTGACATCCGGAACCAGGTACCGCACCGCGACCGCCTGATGTCGCTTGCCGCGCCGTTCACGGGCACGCCGGCGGAATTGGTCAAGACCCAGTGGCGCTATGGTGGCGTCTCGTTCACCGAACGCGGCATCGCGATTCTGGCCGAATCCGATCGGGCCTCGCGTGTCACGCGCAGCTGGGTGTTCGACAAGGGCTGGTCCTCAACGCCTCGGAAGATCTGGGAACGCGGGCAGGAAGACCGGTATGGTGATCCGGGATCTCCACTGCGCCGACCGGCCTCCAGCCTCATCCTGCAGGTGGGCGACAACATCTACCTGACCGGCGCCGGCGCATCGCCCAAGGGCGACCTGCCGTTTCTCGATCGTTTCAGCCTCACCACGTTGACGAGTGAACGCCTGTGGCGATCCGACGAGAACGCCTATGAATCCATCGTGGGCCTCGTCGACGACAACGGCAACCGTGTGATCACGCGGCGTGAAACATCACAGATGCCGCCCAACTACGTGATGCGCGACCGCACGGCCGGCACGATGTCGCCCATCACGGCGTTCAAGGATCCCCATCCACAACTGTCCGACGTGCAGAAGCGGTTCGTGACGTACACCCGCAAGGATGGCGTGCAGTTGTCGGGCACGATCTACCTGCCGCCCAGCTACAAGCCGGGCGAGCGACTGCCGATGTTCGTCTGGGCCTATCCGCAGGAGTTCACCAATGCGGACGCCGCCAGCCAGGTGGTTGGTTCGCCGAACCGGTTCACGATCGTGGGCGGCGCGTCGCACCTGTTGCTGCTGACGCAGGGCTACGCGATTTTTGATGGCGCCACGATGCCCATCATCGGCGCGGGCGAGACGGCCAACGACACGTACGTCGAGCAACTGGTCTCGAGCGCGCAGGCGGCCGTGGACTTTGCGGTTCAGCAGGGCATTGCCGATCGCAGCCGCATCGGCGTCGGCGGCCACAGTTATGGCGCGTTCATGACGGCGAACCTGCTGGCCCACTCCGACATCTTCGCCGCGGGTGTGGCACGCAGCGGCGCCTACAACCGCACGCTGACGCCGTTCGGATTCCAGAACGAGACGCGCAGCTTCTGGGAGGCGCCGGACGTCTACGCCAAGATGTCGCCGTTCTGGCATGCGCACAAGCTCAAGGAGCCGTTGCTGCTGATCCACGGCGAACTCGACAACAACTCGGGCACGTTCCCGATCCAGTCGGAGCGCATGTACATGGCGCTCAAGGGCCACGGCGGCACGGCGCGGTATGTCACGCTGCCGTACGAGTCACACGGCTACGCCGCGCGCGAATCAAACATGCACGTCGTGGCCGAGACCTTGAACTGGCTGAACAAATACGTGAAGCGCACGCCGAACTGACAACGTGCGCCGACAAACTACCGATCCGGAGGCGCTCACAGGACGTGGCGCCTCCGGATCGCGAGAATGGGTTGCGCGATTATCCGACCTTGAACGGAATCGTCGCGCTGGTCGGACCCCACTCGATGCGCAGCGTCGCGCCGGTGGGGGTGTCGTCGATCGAAATCGTGAGCTGCTCGACAGGGGCCTTGGTGGAGCCACCTGTCATTGGTGCGCGGCCGATTTCCAGTGGCGCCTGATAGGGAATACCCCACTGGCCGGGCTTGCCGAGTTTGCCGAAGATGATCTGCCACTCGGCGCCAGGCTGGGTGTTGATGGTGTAGGTGCCCGGCTCGAGTTTCACCTGGCCAAACGTCAGCACCTTGTCGGTGGTGATGATCGTGGCTTCGTCCGCGCCCGTTCTCCAGGGCTTGCCGCGAGGCATCAGCGCGTCGGCCGCGCGGCCTTTCATCGACGGTCGGCCGTACTCGATGGCGATCGTCGCGCCGTCAATCATCCACGTGGTGCGCACATGCGGGCTTCCGCCCTTGCCGGGATGAATTTCCTTGGTCTGTTGAGCGGCGGCCGGAGTCGCAAGCAGCGCAGCGGCACACACAGCGATAGCGGTCAGGGTCGTACGGGTCGTTCGCATCATGGTTGGGTCTCCCAGACTGGATCATACCCTCGCCGCTATCCCTCAACCATCCGTCGCGCGTGCTCGAGGTATTCCGCCACCGCCTCACGTCCGTTACGTTTCGCCGACGACCGGGCCATGGCGCCGCGCAGCCCGCTCAGACCGGGTGTCCACGATCGCGTCAGGTGATACACGAACGCCGCCCCCGAATCTGCGGGGTCGCGCACGACGATGTGCCATTCCAGTGAGGAACTGAAATAGTGAGTCGCCAGCACCTGCAAGGTGGCCATGGCGCCCGCCACGTGCCCTGACGGATCCGCGACGGCCGCCTCGTCCGCCACGACGCGGTGGAAGACCCGCAGTGTCGGCTTCATCCCGAAGTCCTGCACCGACCAGTAGAAGTCGCTTTCGAGTGCCACCTGCGGCGCGGACGGGTACGTATCGAGGGCTGAGCGCAGTGCGGCCAGCGGCACCGGAAGGTACTCTGCCGCGGACAGCAGTCGTCGGTACTCGGACGACGGGGAGGTCGCGGGATCACGGTCGGCGTACGGCTGCAGGGCTCGATGCCCGGCACGCTGGTAGTCCGCCACAACGTCGTGGACGACCTGTCGCACTTCTGCGTCCGTCGCCCCGTCCCGAAGGCGCGCGATTGCGTGGGCGGGCAGTTGGACCGGGCAGCGCCCGGGCCGGCAGCCGGGCAGTTTCGACATCGCCTCGGATGTCAGCGACAACGGCGACCAGTCGGACAGCCGAGTCGGTTGACTGATCGCGTGGCGTCGCTCGTTAATACCCAGCGGAGACACCGCAAGGGTTCTGAGTGAGCGGAGCACCTCAGGTGCAGGCCGCCGAACGCGCACGGCGCCAAATGTCACGACCTCCTGCCCAGCCCGGCTGGACAACGTGGTCGTCAGCGCCTGCCCGGCATGAATCTCCCGGATCTCGGAGGAAGACAGGCCGATCACGTCTTCGAGATAGGCGCGGTCAGGTGATGGACGTGCCGCGACCGCACTCTGTCCGGCCATGGCCACAGCGGCCAACGCAGCGGCGGGTACAGTCATTCGCACGATCATCTCGACACTGGGGATGCACACCCCGTGCCGACGGTTCGGGCCTCAGCGGCCGGACAACTCGATCCGCGGACCTTCGCCCGACTGCAGAGTAATGCGCTCCGAGCGCTGCGCCCACCGCGCAAGGGCACGCGGCGACCACTCCAGCTCCCCGGCGCGCACCACAACGGCGTGATACTCGCCGGGTGGAATGTCTCCGAACTCAAAACGGAAACGTTCGTTCAACGGCGCAAACAACACGCGCGAGGGCGTGCGATACAACTGCGGCCAGAGCGACTCGTCGGCAGGGAACAACACCACACGCACACCGTCAGGCGACTCAAACGGATGTAACTCCACTCGGCCGCTGAGTGTCGCCGGTTCACGTTCACCCATGGTCAACACCACCGTCTGCGATTCCGAATCGCCGAGTGTGATGACGGGTTCCGACGATGTGCCTGATGTTGATCCCAACGCATCAATCGCGCGCCATGGCGATGGGAACCCGATAGTGGTGACGACGTATTGTCCAGCCGGCACGCCGGTGATCGTGAACGTGCCATCGGCACCGACCAGCCCGTGATACGCGGCGATGCCCGAAATCCCTGCCATCAAGACCGACGGGCCATCCAGGGTCACCGGCGCGAGCGAGACCTGTGGCTGCGCCCCCTCGGGAAGTTCCACCGGCGTTCCACCCGCAAAGGCGATACGTCCCTGAATTTTCGCGCCGCTGCGCAGCGGCACCTGAAGGCCTGTCGTGTCCGTGCCGCCCACGCGCACGTCCACCGACGCAAACACCGCCACATCGTCTTCCATCGAAATCGCCGTGAGCGTGTAGTCGCCTTCAGGCACGGCCGGGAACGTGAACGCCCCTTCGTCGCTGATCACCTCAGGCTCGATGGCCGTGACTGCCGCGGTTGCCGGATTGCTGCCGCTCTGCAACAGCCTGAGCGTCGTGCGCGCGAGGATGCGCTGATCAGACGCGGTCAATCGTCCCTCGACACGCCGCGCCGGCGCCAGACCTGTATTGATGTCCACACCCGGGCGCATGTCGCCGGCGTTGATGGCCACCATGCTGGCTGATGCCGTGGTGCCCCGACCGGGATGGAACGCCGCGGGAACAATCGGCAGCGACTGCGTGGCCGCGGCGACCTGGTCAGGCGTGGCCTTGTTGGCCGACACCTGCGCAACAAAACCCGGTTCCGCAATGGGGAAGTTGGGACCACACGCACACACGACGTAGTCACCGTCGGGCAGCGATCCCATCGAGTACTGACCACGATCGTCGGTGACCGCCGTGGCTGCCGGCGCGAGCAGCGGCCGCAGGCCCACTTCCGTCTGACGGAACGCTGTGATCGTGGCGCCGACAAACGGGTCGCCTGCATCATCGGTGACAGTGCCCGACACCGCGCCGAGTTTTGCCGCGCGCAACGGAATGTCGACGATTGGTTCGGGTGACGGCGCAATACGTGCGCTGCCGATCCCGCGATACGCCGGATCCTCCACAGTCACCGAGTAGGTGGCCACGGGAACGTTCGTGAAACGGAATGCGCCGGCCGTGTCGGTGGTGACGCGGTGCGTTGATGGACCCGCCAGCACCACGCCCACGTTCGGCAGTGGTTCACCCGAATCACGATCGAGCAACTCGCCGCTCAGCGAGGCCTGGCCTCCCGTCGCCGCACCGGTCGACGGATCCGGCGTCAGTTGAAGCCGGATGCCCTGTTGTTCGTCGCCGGAGCCGAGTGTGATCGCGGCCGGCTGCGCTGCGCGATCGGTTGTGACCGTGTAGGCACCGGCCGCAAGGCCGTAGAGGCGGAACTGGCCCTGTGCGTCGGTCATACCGCTGGCGCCAAGCCCCGCGCCGCCGCGGGCGACGACCGAAATGCCTGACGCCGGAGCACCCATCGCGTCGGTCACCGCTCCGGACACGACCGAGCCGCGCGCCAGCCGCAGCACGGTCTCTGCGCCCTCGACCACTGTGAATGCCGCGAGGTGCGGCCGCTTGGTGGCGCCGACACGGTAGCTGTCCTCCGGCAGGCCGGTGAACGAGAACTGGCCGTTCGCGTCGGTCATCACCATGCGCAGCGTGCCGGAGCGTTCGCCCCAGACGGCGACCAGCGCCTGCCGGACGGGGACGTCTGCGTCCGCCGTGGTGACACGCCCGCGCACGTCGACCCGCGCAAACGCCGTGAGGGCGACGTGAGAAAGACCCAGACAGAGGACAAGGAGGACGGCGAGGGAGCGAAGGCGCATCCCCGCCAGTGTGCCACAGGCACGCCGCAGGCGTGTTACTCGAAGAGCTTCAGGCCGAACGCGCGATCGATCGAGTCGAGGTAGGACCGTTCGTGGTCGTCGGCCAGCGTGAGCGCGTGGCCGCTCATGTCGTTGCGGCCGGTGCGGCCCACGCGATGTACGTAGGTGTCGAGCGACCGCGGCACTTCGTAGTTGACGACCAGCGCGACGTCATCGATGTCCAACCCGCGTGCGGCGACGTCGGTGGCGACCAACACCTTGATGCGGCCGGCACGGAACGCTTCGATGGCCTGTGTGCGTTCCTTCTGCGGGCGATCCGCGTGCACCGCGGCGGCGCGCAGTCCCGCGCGCTGCAGCGTCCGCGCAAGGCGATCGCAGCCAATCTTGGTGTTCACGAACACGATCGACGTGCCCGGCTCTCCGCGCAGCTCCTTCGCGAGCACTTCTGCCTTGTCCCGTGCGTGCACCAGTCGCGCTTCGTGCGTGATGGTTTGTGCCGGGCCGCGACGGGATCCCACCTGGATGAACACGGCATTGGGTGCGAGTTCGTCGGCGAACCGCATCACTTCTTCGGGCATCGTCGCCGAGAACAACATGGTCTGGCGTGTGGTGCTCGACGGCATCATCTCGGCGATGCGGCGCACGTCGGGCCAGAAGCCCATGTCCATCATCCGGTCGGCCTCGTCGAGCACGAACATCTCGAGCTTCGAGAAGTCGCCCACGCCGCTGCGCATGTGATCGAGCAGCCGGCCTGGCGTGGCCACGACGATGTCGACGTTGGCCTTGAGGGCACGCTCCTGCGGTTCCATCGGCACGCCGCCATAGACCGCGACGCTGGCGACTGGGGCGTGATACGCAAACCCCTGCACCTCGTCGTCAATCTGCGTGGCGAGTTCGCGCGTGGGCGCGAGGATGAGCGCGCGTGTGTGGCTGTGGGAGTCGGTGTGACCCGCGGCCATCAGTTTCGAGAGGATGGGCAGCAGGTAGGCCGCCGTCTTGCCCGTGCCGGTTTCGGCGCAGCCGATCAGGTCGTGGCCTTTGAGGGCGTACGGCAGCACAGCGCTCTGAATCGGCGTGGTCTGCGTGAAACCACGCTGCGCCAGCGCATCGAGCATCGCAGGTTCTGTGATGAGAGACGTGAACGGCTGGGGGGCAGGGTCGAAGGGCGCGGACTCGCGGGTGGTCGAGGCAGCCTGTGGCGTCGCTGCGGGACCCGCTTTGGGTGCGGGGCCTCGCCCGCCGCCCCCGCGGCGTCGTCGTCGTGGCCGTGGTGTGTCGGTTGGAGTGCTCACCGGATCGGGCCTAACGCGCGCGGAAGGTGATGATGCCGCGGACCGGATCGTAGGGGGAGACGCCGACCGTGACCCGGTCACCCGGGACCACCTTGATGCGGAAGCGCCGCATGCGGCCGCTCAACTGCGCCAGGACCTCGTGGCCCGAGTCTACCTGCACGCGATACAACCCGCCGCTGTGGACGGCAACTACGGTGCCCTGAACGTCAATCAGGTCGTCCTTACTCAAATGCGATGTCCTTTCACAACCCACCAAGTATAGCGGACCCGCCAGAAGTGGGGGGCGGGGGTTACTTGAGGGTGGCGCCGACAGACAGGACGACGACCCGCTGGGCACCCCGGGCGGCAGACACCACCCCGGCCTCAGCCGCCTTGGACATGTAGAACCGCAGATCCACGTTCAGGCCCAGGTGGGGCCACTTGAACCAGCGGGCACCCCCGCCGAAGTTCAGGGTGGTCGTCGAGGGGGCGTCTCCCGGACCTTCCCCGGCGAACGAGTCCAGGGTGAACTGGCCCGACCCGACCGTCAGATAACTCCAGCCGCGTCCACGTCCGAAATTCATGGAGAGTTGCCAGGAGAGCGCTTCAAGGGTGCGGACAAACTCGTCACCCACCGGCTCGCCGGCGGTGTTCTTAGGCTGGTAGCTGCCGCGTCCACGCAGTAACTCGGCGCCAATGCCGACCTTCCAGAAACCACGTCGCAGCGGGTAGACATGCACGCCGCCGATGGCCGTCAACGCACGTCCCGGCAGATTCTGGACCGAGGTGCCCAGGTCGGCGATGGTCACCGGGTCTTCGCCAAGGCTGGGCCAGGCTCCTCGCACGTCCACCACCACCCAGGGCAGCGGCGTCGTCGAGAGTGGCTCGGCAGCGCCCTGGGCCGCAGCCACGGCAGGCAGTGCGCACAGCAGGACGGTCAGACACGCGCGAAACAGCAACATCGGGATTCAGGGTACCACCGGGCTCAGGCCAACGTGTCCAGATCCTGCGCGGCCTGGATGCGTGTATTGGTCGCCTCCTGCAGCTCACGACGACGGGCGCGGACGAGGTCGTCAGCGTCCGACCGCTGCTTCTCCAGAAACACGAGCCGATCGCGCACGCGGACGAGCTCACGTTCGGCGGCGGTCAGTGCCGACTGCGCCTCTTTGAGCGTCTGCTCAGCGGCCGACTCCGCCGCTTCCGCCTTCTTGAGCGTCTTCTCGGCGGCCTTCCTGGCTTCCCGCGCTTTCGCTCGCGCAGCCGCTGATTCCACAGGGGCAGACGGCTTGTGCTGTGTGGCGCGCGCCGTGCCGCCCGTCGGCGTCACCGGGATGCCCATCGCCATCAAGGCGCCGAAGCCCAGCGGTTTGAGCGGCCGAGTGAGCATTCCTGGCGTGTCGGGCGACGGCAGTGCCTGCAGCGTTTCCATGATCGCTTCAGCCGTCGCACCCGTGACCTTCTCTCCGGCAGCCTCCGCGAGTCGCTGCGCCGTGGCCGCGGCCGCACGCAACGCGCGCTGGTGAGTGGCCTCGGCAACCGCCACATCAGCTGGACGGCCGGAGATCACCTGCACATGTGCCTGACGCACCGCCATCGATGCTTCGGTGAGTGCATCCCACTCCCTGCGCGCCTGCCAGTACACCTGATTGACGGCCCACGCCGGCAGCGTGGGCTTGTCGAGCGTCTTGATCGCGGCACCATCCGCGCCGCGTGCTTTCGCCAACGCGTTACGCGCGGATGTGAATTCGCCCAGGGGCACCTGATACAGGCGATCGATGTCCGGATCACTCATGCGGATTCCAGCAGTTTCGGTCCTATGATGGCTCCATGTCCACCGTGGCCCTCGTTCGCCGCCAGCTGCTCCGGGAACTCGACGCGTTCATCCGTGAGGTCGAGGCGTGTCCTGACGATGAGGTGTTGTGGAAGGTGGCGCCCGGTGTCACCAATTCGGTAGGGAATCTCGGATTGCACGTGGCGGGGAACCTGCAGCATTTTGTCGGCCACATGATTGGTGGCTCGGGGTACGTGCGCGATCGCGAGCGCGAGTTCAGTCAGCGCAGCGGCACGCGCGCGGAGGTGTGCAACCACTTGAGGGCTGCGCGTGAAGTGGTGGACGCCACGCTGGCGGCATTGCCTGATTCGCGTCTGAGCGACGAACTCACCGGCGTGCTGCCCGACCGCGGGCTGCCGATTGGGCCTTTCCTTATGCACCTGGGCGCACACCTGGCGTTCCATCTGGGGCAGGCCGGCTATCTGCGCCGGGTGTTGACCGGCGACAACACAAGCCTCTCGCCGCTGCCCATCAAAGAGATGTTGACGGCCGGGTAAGTGCCGCAGGCCGGAGCGACGGCGTCAGCCACGCGGCGGCCAGCAGACTCACGCCGGCCATCACCAGCATCGCCATTCCGTAGCTGTGCCACGTGGTGAGCTGGCCAGCGGCCCAGGCCGACCACGACTCACAGGCATTGGTGGCCGCCATGAACGTGGTGAACTGCGTCGCGCCCAGGCGCGGATGTGTCAGGTCCATGAACCACGCATAACTCGTCACGGTGAACAGACCGACGGCGAGATACATCGCGACCAGCGCGCCGATGAGCGTCCAGGGGCCGGCGCCGGTGGTCAGGTCGAGCAGCGCCACCGTGGAAACCGTGACAACGACCGCAGCGAGACACCACAACAACGTGCGCGTGCGGGATGTGCGATCGGAGAGCCAGCCGCCGAGCAGTCCGCCGAGCAACGTCGCGCTGACCACGTAGACGCCGAAGAACACGCCGATGGTGTCGTTGTCCACACCGCGGTCGACAAGGAACGGCCCGGCAAGCTGGCCCGCTGCTTCAAATCCCGCCGCGCCGGTGAGCGCAAAGCCCAGACCCAGCCACGTGCTCCTGAGCGCAAAGGCATCCCGCAGCGCGCCCAACATTGTTGTGGCGCCCGGTGATGACGATGGGGTCGCGGGACGCGGCGCGTGTGCAGGCTCGGCGAGGCGCGGCACGAGCGTCAGCGGGACGGCAATCCAGGCGATCAGCGCGGTGATGATTCCGCCGATGCCCCAGGTGGCGCCGACGATCAGGACGCCGCCGCCAAACGCGCTGCGGCCAATCAGCATGCCGGCCTGCATCGCGCCATTCAGGCGTCCGCGCTCGTGCGGCGGGACCGAACCAATCACGAGCGCGTCAATCGCGATGTCCTGTGTGGCCGCGGCGATGGCGTGCGCCAGGAGCAGCAGCCGCCACGTCGCCAGATCGGAGACCGGATCCAGCCACAGCAGCGGCACCAGTGTCGCCGCCATCGTCAGTTGCGCGGTGATGATCCAGGCGCGGTAACCCCAGCGCGGCCCCCGCAGCGCGTCCACCAGCGGCGCCCACGTGAACTTGAAGACCCAGGGAAGGACGAGCAGCGCGGTGAGCGACGTGATGTCGGCCACCGGGACGTCCGCGCTGCGCAGCAGCGTCGGCAGTGCCCACCAGATGAATCCGATGGGGGCACCCTCACTCGCGTAGAGGAGGGTAAAGATCAGCGTGCGTCCTCTAGCCACCCCGCAGCCTACCCCGAAAAAGACGTCGGGTGGCTTTTTCGGAGGCAGATCCGCGAATTTCGGCCCAAAACCGCGCCCGAGGCCCCCAAAAAGCCCCCCGACGTCTTTTTCAGGGCGGTGAGGGCGGCGTCGCGTGAGGTGATCGTGCCGTCGAGCTGCTGCTCGTACAACGCGGCGAGGATGCGGCCCACTTCCGGTCCGGGCGCGACGCCCAATGCGAGCACGTCACGGCCGCGCAGAAATGGCTCCGGCGGCCGGTGTTCAACGCCCAGCTGGCGCGCGCGATCGAGGAACCAGTCCATCGCGGAGCAGTCGAACGTGCCGGTGCGCCCGTGGCAGTCCGCCTTTCCGAACCGCGCCAGCAGCTCCAGGTCCGCCTTGAGGGCCAGACGCCGGAACGCGCCATCACCCACGGGTGTCGGCGCCTTGTGGAACATCGACGGCTTGAGATGGTGCGCCACGATGCCCAGCACCGCGCCGCGCACGTCGTAGCCGCCCATCGAGTGGATATTGAGCCGGTCGAGGAATGACGATGCGGGCGCAACACCGGCTTCTTCGTGGCCCTTCGAACGGATACGGCCATCCTCAAACTTCGTCGTCGCAGGTTTTCCCATGTCGTGACACAACGCGCTCAGCATCATCACGACCGCACGCGGGTGGTCGAGGTCGTCGATGCGCGCGCGCGCTTCGTCCGCCACCATCAACGTGTGCACCCAGACGTCGCCTTCGGGATGCCACTCCGGCTCCTGCGCACAGCCGACCAGTGCCTTCAGTTCGGGCCACAGCTGATCAACCACACCGAGCTCCAGCGCCAGCGCCAGTCCGATGGATGGTCGTCGCGCGCGCAGCAACAACTTCTCGACTTCACCCCAGATACGTTCGGCCGGCAAATCGTCCAGTGGGAGCGTCCGGCACAGGGTCCGCGCCTTCGCATCCAGCGTCAATTCGAAGCGCGCGGCAAACTGCAGAGCGCGCAGCACGCGCAGGCTGTCGTCGGCAAACGTCGCCGGGTCCACGACGCGCAGCACGCGTGCCCGCAGATCGTCCATGCCGCGAAAGGGATCGATGGTCTCGTCGGTCAGCGGATCCCACGACATCGCGTTGATCGTGAAGTCGCGCCGGCGCGCGGCCTCTTCGTACGACAGGAAAGGGTCGCCTTCAACGGTAAACCCCTTGTGCCCACGGCCGGTCTTGGACTCCCGGCGCGGCAACGAGACGTCGAGGCCGTCAACCTTGTACACGGTGAACGCTTCGCCAACGGCATCCACACGTCCGATGCCTTCAAGCAGCGCGCGCAGATGCACAGGCTCGATGCCGAACACCTCGATGTCCAGGTCCTTCGGATCAAGGCCCAGCGCACGATCGCGCACCCAGCCGCCGACGATGAGCGCGCGACCGCCGGCCGCCCGTACATGGGTGGCCACGGCAAGCGCCGTCGGTGACAGGCTCATGCGTGTCCCCCATCAGGCAGACGTTTTCGCGAGAACTTCTGCACGAGCCGGTCGGCCGCACCTGGCCAGAGGACGTTGAGGATGGACAACAAGCGCGCGCGCCGGTACGGATAGACCTCCGCCCGTGGGTGCTCGATGCATTCGGCGATCGCCCGCGCCACCGAGTCGGCTGACTGTTTCGGGCCCAGCCCCTTCACCTCGTAGCCGTAGTCGCGCTTGATGGTGGCGTGAAACTCGGTTGCCGTCGAAATCGGATACACGGCGGTGGCGCGCAGGCCTGTGCCGGCCCACTCGGCGCGCAACGCTTCAATCAGTCCCGCCTGCGCCGCCTTGGTCGCCGAATACACCGACGATCCCGCGATTCCACGTCGACCCACAATCGACGACACGGCAATCACGTGCCCGGAACCGCGTTCCAGAAAATGCGGTGCGACCGCGCGCGCTGCCCACAGTGTCCCCATGACATTGACGTCCATCAACCGGCGCATGACCGTAACGGGCGTCCGCTCGAACGTGTCGTGATATCCGATGCCCGCATTCGCGACGAGGACGTCGAGGTGGCCAAACGCCTCGATGGTCTCGCGGACCAGGCGTTCCATGTCCTCCGGTACCGTGACGTCCGCCGCCACGGCCAGCGCGCGTCCTCCCGCCGTGCGGATCCCGTCCGCCGCGGCAGCAATCAGTTCCGCGCGCCGCGCGCACAACACCACCGCGTGCCCTCGTCGAGCACATTCGCGCGCCACGGCGAGTCCGATACCGGCCGATGCCCCCGTCACCACCACGACCTTCATTGCCACGTACACTAGTCCACCATGGATGTCGTTGCGCTGCTTTCCGATCTGGTTGCTGCCAATTCCGTGAATCCGTCACTGGTGCCGGGCGCTGCCGGTGAGGCGGCTGCCGCCGATGTCGCGGCCACGGCCCTGCGTCGTGGCGGGCTCGATGTCCACATTCAGCACGTGGCCGACGGCCGGCCCAATGTCATCGGCGTGCTCGAGGGTCGTGAGCCCGGTCCCTCGGTCATGTTCTGCGGACACCTCGACACAGTGGGCGTGAGCGGCATGACCAACCCGTTCCTTCCCGTCATACACGACGGCCGGCTGTACGGCCGCGGCGCGCAGGACATGAAGGGCGGCGTGGCGGCCATGATTGCCGCGGCCGCCGACCTGGCACCCGCGTGGACGCGCGGACGCCTGCTGGTCGCCTGTGTGGTGGATGAAGAGTTCGAGAGTCTCGGCGCTGACGCCCTCGTGAAGGAATGGTCGGCCGATGCAGCGGTGGTGACCGAACCGACCGACCTGCGCATGGCCGTCGGGCACAAGGGATTTGCCTGGCTGGAGCTCATCACCCGTGGACGTGCCGCCCATGGCAGCCGGCCCGCTGAAGGGCGTGATGCCATCCTGCGCATGGGCCGTGTCCTGCAACGCCTCGAGGCGCTGGACCGCGCGCTGCAGTCGCGCACCCCGACGCCGATTCACGGTGTCGCATCACTGCACGCGTCCCTGATCACGGGCGGACGTGAACTGAGCAGTTACCCCGACCGGTGTGACCTGCAGTTCGAGCGGCGGACGGTGGATGGTGAGACCGACGCGATTGTTGTGGGCGAGGTGGAATCGATACTCGCCGACCTGCGTGCCGAGGATCCGACGTTCGAGGCGACGTTGCGCCTGGTCACCTCGCGGCCGTCCTACCTGGTGGCCGAGTCCTCGCCGATTGCCGCGGCCACTGCAGCGGCGTTGTCCTCGCGTGGTCTGGATCCGACGCCGACCGGCATGACGTTCTGGACCGACGCAGCCATCCTTGGCGCAGCGGGCATTCCGTCCGTGGTGTTTGGTCCAGGCGGCGCCGGCCTGCACAGCGTCGAGGAGTACGTGACGCTGGCGGATGTGGACGTCTGCCGCAGCGTGCTGCGCGATGTCGCGCTGGCGATTACCGCTCGCTGAGAATCCCGCGCAACACGAAGCCGACGTTGGCGGGGCGCTCACCCAACCGGCGCATGAAATACGGGAACCACTCGGTGCCAAACGGCACATACACGCGAAACGGGTGACCGGCAGTCGACAATGAGCTCTGCAGGTCGCGCCGGATGCCGTAGAGCATCTGGAACTCGTACCGTTCCTTCGCAATCTGTTTCGCCTGGGCGAACGCCTGTGTGGCGGAAATCATCGCCGGGTCGTGCGTGGCAATCGCCGGATACGTGCCGTGCTCGAGCAGGATCTGCATCTGGTCCACAAACGCCTTGTCGACGTCAGACTTCTGCTGATACGCCACTGTCGCCGGCTCGCGGTACGCCCCCTTCACCAGGCGCACACGCGCGCCCAGCGCGTTGACGCGATGGATGTCCGCCGTGGATCGCTTCAGATACGACTGAATGACGACACCGACGTTGTGGTACCCGATGTTCCACAACGTCTCGAACGTGTCGAGTGTGCGGTCGGTGTACGGAGAGTTCTCCATGTCGATACGCACGAAGAAGTCCCCGGCCTTCGCGACATCCAGCACACGCCGCAGGTTGTCGACACAGGTCGCCTGATCAATATCGAGCCCCAGCTGCGTCAGCTTGAGCGAGATGTTGCGGCCCACACCCTGCTGCTGGATGGCCTCCATCATCGCGATGTATCCGCGCGTGGCCGCAAGCGCTTCGTCAGCCGACGCCACACTTTCGCCGAGCAGGTCGAGTGTGACCATCAATCCCTGCCGCTCGACCTCGCGCGCGGCCTCAATGGCCTCGTGTACCGTTTCGCCTGCGATGAAGCGGCGCGCAAAACTCGAGGGCGACTTCATGCCGTACTTCGAGGCCAGGGACTTGAGCGTGCGGCTGCCCGCGAGGACGGCAAACGTGGTTTTTGACAGCGAGGCAAACATCAGCGAGATGATCTCCGTTCGGGCAAGAGGTGCTGAATCGTCCGTGCGTAGTACCTCAGCGAAATACGGTCACGCACACGAATCTGTTGCCTCACCATCGTCAGGATTCCACGGGTGAGCAGCAGATCGAGGCCCTCGTCCACCGCCTGGGTTCCGGAGGTGACGGCGAGGTTCGCCTTTCGTTCCCCGAGCACTCCCAGCAAGTCGTCGACGCGGGAAGCCAACTCGCGGCGGGTCAACGCGCCTCGCATGACCGAGGCAATCAGCGATGTCGGCAGCACCTTGTGCAACAGGCCGATCTCCTCCTGGATGCGATAGGCGAGATCCACCAGCGCACGCCGTGAGGACGGGTCATATTCGGACAGGGGAATCGGCGGCCCGAAGGTGACAAACACGCGGCTGTCGTAGCCCACGCCGTGCCGGATCATCTCCGCGATTTCGTTGGCGAAGGGACGCTTCTTCTGGCGCATCGCATCGCGCGTGATGATCTTTTCTTCCAGCACCAGGTCGTACGCGATGGCCATCGGCTGGATGTGCAGCCGTGTGCGGTCGGCCTGCAGTGCCGCCTGCAGCAACCCGGTCTTCGGAGCCTTGAGTTCACCGGTATAGCTGCGCCCACCTTCCGCGTAGTACAGCAGGTCTCGCCGCTTGAGGACCTCCGACACGTACGCCTTCAGCGTCGCGAGGTACACCGGGTCCTTGCTGCCGCGCCGAATCGGAATGGATCCAACAATGTGACGATGCAGCAGGCCGAGTGGCCCGCCAAACAGATTGATACCCGCCGCGATGAGGGGAGGCCGGATGCCGCTCCGCTCGATCACCAGCAGTTCGATCAGGTAATCGAGATGGCTCTTGTGGTTCGACACGTAGACGAGATGGCCATGGGCCGCCGCCTGCCGCGGGTACTCTGCATGTTCGATGACATGCGGCACCTTCTTGTAGATCGCGTAGAGGGGATGCTGCAGCGCACGATAGAGCTGGTAACGCTGCGTGGTGCGCAGTTCCGCCAGATATTTGTCGAGGCGCGCGCGAGCCTCCGGTTCTGCGGTGTACCTGGCGACGTCTTCGTGGGCGAGTACTGCCTCGGTGAGATCGTCGATCCGGGCCGAGGTCGGCATCGCGCCCTCAGGCCAGCGCCTGACAGAGCGCCGTCGTGAACTCTGTCGTGGACGCCGAGCCGCCGAGGTCCCGCGTGCGCACGGCTCCCTCGGATAACACGCGGTCAAGTGCCGCCTTCACGCGCACAGCGGCGTCAATTTCGCCGATGTGCCGCAGCATCATGATGGCCGACAGCAGCAGCGCCGTCGGATTGGCGAGGTTCTGGTCCGCGATGTCGGGCGCGCTGCCGTGGACGGCTTCAAACACTGCGCAGTCGGCGCCGAGGTTGGCGCCCGGCACCACGCCAAGGCCGCCGACGAGTCCGGCGCACAGGTCGGACACGATGTCGCCGTAGAGATTCGGCAGCACGAGCACATCGTACTGTTCGGGCCGCATCACCAGATGCATACACGCGGCATCCACGATCTTCTCGTCGTATTCGACCTGTGGATACTTGCGCGACACGCGACGCACCGAGTCGAGGAACAACCCGTCGCCCAGCTTCATGATGTTGGCCTTGTGGATGGCCGTCACCTTGCGGCGTCCTTCGCGCAGCGCGTGCTGGAACGCGAACTCGGCGATACGCGTGGACGCGGCTTCCGTGATGATCTTCAGGCTCTCGACCACACCTGGCACGATCAGGTGTTCAAGACCCGCGTACAGGTCTTCGGTATTTTCGCGGACGATGACCAGGTCAACGTTGGCGAACCGGCTCTGCACACCGGGCAGGTTGCTGACGGGTCGCAGGTTGGCGAAGAGGTCGAGCGCATTGCGCAGGCCGACGTTGACGCTGGTGAATCCCTCGCCAATCGGCGTGGTGCAGGGCCCCTTGAGCGCGACCTTGTGGCGCTTGATGGAATCCAGCAGTTCGCCCGGCAGCGTCTGGCCGGACTTCTTGAAGGCGATGACCCCGGCGTCCTGCCGGTCCCAGTCAATCTTCACGCCGGCGGCGTCCAGCACCCGCACCACGGCCGTCGTGACCTCGGGGCCGATGCCGTCTCCAGGAATCAAAGTTAGCGCATGCGCCATCCGACACATCATAATGCGGGAATGGCTACCGTTCCGCTTCAGATCAAGTTTCTGCACATGCGCCGGATGGCATCGATCGAGCGCGAGATCGCACAACGCGTCGACGAACTTCAGACCCTGCACGGGCGCATCATCGGCTGTCACGTGTTTGTCGAGGTGCCGCACCATTCGCACCAGACGGGCAACACGCTCGAAGTGCGCATCTCGCTCGCGCTGCCAGGCGAGCTGGTGGTGACGCGCAAGACCTCGTCGGCCTCACAGCCGTCGATCGCGGTGCACCAGGCGTTCGAGGCGCTCAAGCGCCAGCTCAACAAAATGAACGAAAAGCGCGTCACCAAGCGGACGCGCCGCTGACGGGGTGCCCGTCAGCGCGCAGACGCGCGAAGGCGGGCGGCCAGGGCCGCAGCGACGGCTTCCAGCAACGCGCGGTCGTCGGCGCCAAAAGCCGCCGGCCGATCGGAGTCGATGTCGAGTTCGCCGAGCACCTGGTCGCCGTCCATGATCGGCACGACGATCTCGGACTTCGTTTCGATTGAGCAGGCCAGATACCGCGGATCCGCGTTCACATCGTCGACGATGATCGTCGCCTTTTCCGTGGCGGCGGCGCCGCAGATGCCGCGTCCGAGCGGGATCCGTGTGTGGGGGGAGGGTTTGCCGACGTAGGGGCCCAGCACCAGTGTGTCGCCCTCGAGCAGGTAGATTCCCGCCCACGTGTAGTAGGGGAGCCGCGCCTGGAGCATCTGCACCACCTCGGTCATGGCGGCGGTGGCATCAGGAGCGTTGGTCACGGCGGACGTCAGGTCGTTCAGCAGCGCTGTGTCGGTCATCGGTGTGTCATTCCCGCGTTTCAATCCAGAACAGGGCCAGGCCGGCCATCAGTGTGAGGGCCATCAGCCCATTTGACAGTCCGTGCAGCCGGCCGAACTCCACTCGCCTGGCGTCGTCCTCGGGCAGTGAAGCCATGGTGACCGGCGTCGTGTCCCGCAGATGGTCGATGCGCGGGCTGATGATCAGCCCGGTGTAGGCCGATGCCGCCAGCATGCCGATGACCAGCCATAACTGGATGGCCAGGCGTCGTGGGCGCGGCCCCAGCGCGGCGCGCAGGCCGAGCAGCGCCAGCAGTCCGCTGCCCAGACCCCAGGCCAGATGCTGAAAACGCTCGAAGATCGTGCCGAAGAGGAGTCCCGCCAGCGTGCGGCCCGCAACCGGGTCGTGAGATTCGAGGACTTCGAAGACGACCGGCGCCGCGATGATGCCCAGCACTGCGAGGCCCCCAATCCACGTGGCGACGAGAGCCAGAGAGATCACGCGAAGAGCCGGCATTCGTACTGCGATTATGGCACGCGTACAGTAGACTGGCGTGCGCAACGCGCATGACACCCCCATCCAACACCGTTCTCCACAACATCGCGACTCAACTCCGCATCGACTCGGTGCGTTCGACGACGCAGGCCGGCTCGGGACACCCGACGACGTGCCTCTCGGCGGCCGACATCCTCGCGGTGCTCTTTTTTGATGAACTGCGGTTCGACCCGCAGGACCCGCAACATCCGGAAGCCGACCGCTTCGTGTTGTCGAAGGGCCACGCGGCGCCGATTCTGTATTCCGCCTGGGCGGCCGCCGGCGCGTTCCCCCGCGAAACCGTGATTGCCGAACTCCGCACGCTGGGCTCGGACCTGGAAGGGCATCCCACGCCGCGGCTGCCCTTTGTGGATGTCGCCACGGGTTCGCTGGGGCAGGGACTCGCGGCCGCCGTCGGCATCGCGCTGAATGCCCGCCGGATCAACTCGGATTACCGCACGTACGTGATGCTTGGCGACGGCGAAACGGCCGAAGGGTCGGTGTGGGAGGCCGCGCAGGTCGCCGCCAACTACCAGCTCGACAACCTTTGTGCGATTACGGACGTCAACGCGTTCGGCCAGAGCCGCGCCACACAGTTCGGTCATGACGCCGAGGCGTTTGCCGTGCGGTATCGCGCGTTCGGCTGGCACACGATCGTGATCGACGGTCACGACATTCCGGCCATTCGCGCCGCGCTGGCCGAGGCGCGGGGCATGAGCGGCCGCCCGACGATGATCGTCGCGAAGACGATGAAGGGCAAAGGCTGCTCGATTTTCGAGAACAAGGACAACTGGCACGGCAAGCCGCTCAAGAAGGGCGCTGAAGCGGATGCGGCCGTGGCGGAACTCGAGGCGCAGATGATCGAGACGCAGGATCCTGCGCCGGTCATTCGTACGCCCGCGAGCCGCCGATCCGAGGGGCCACTGCCGGACTTTGTGGCGGCCATGCCCGCGCCCGCCTACAAGGCCGGTGACCTCGTGGCGACGCGTGAGGCCTACGGCACCGCGCTGGCGTCACTGGGCGGCATTGACGCCCGTGTCGTGGCGCTCGACGCCGACGTGAAGAACTCCACGTTCAGCGAGCGATTCGAGAAGTTGTACCCGGAGCGTTTCTACCAGGCGTACATCGCCGAGCAGGCGATGATTGGCGCGGCGATGGGGCTGGCCAGCCGCGGCGCCGTGGCCTTCCCGTCGAGTTTTGCGTGTTTCCTCGAGCGTGGTGCCGACTTCATCCGCATGGCGGGCATCTCGATGCTCAACATCAAGTTGTGCGGATCCCACGCCGGCATCTCGATCGGTGAAGACGGTCCGTCGCAGATGGCGCTTGAAGATCTCGCGATGGCGCGCGCCGTGCCCAACTGCACGGTGTTGTACCCGTGTGACGCGGTGTCGGCCGAGCGTCTCGTGGCCGTTGCCGCAGCGACGCCTGGTCCGGTCTACATCCGCAGCTCGCGTCCGAAGACGCCGGTGACGTATTCAGTGGCGGATACCTTCCCGGTCGGCGGGTCCAAGGTGCTCCGCAAGAGCGAGAACGACATCGTGACGATCGTGGCCGCCGGCGTCACGGTGTTTGAAGCGCTCAAAGCGCACGACATCCTCGCGAAGGACGGCATCCACGTGCGTGTGATTGATGCGTACTCGGTGCAGCCGATCGACCGCGACGGACTCGTCGCGGCGGGCAAGGCGACGGGTGGTCGCATGATCACGGTCGAGGATCACTACGCGCAGGGCGGCCTGGGTGACGCCGTCTCGGAAGCCGTGTGGGATCAGGGCTTCACCGTCCAGCGCCTTGCCGTGCGTGAGATTCCGCGCTCGGGCGGCCCGGAAGAACTGCTCGACCGCTACGGCATCTCGGCCGCAGCGATTGTGAAAGCCGTGCGCGGGTAAGCAGGAAGCGGCAAGGGGCGGCAAGAAGCGGCCAGGAGCGGTCGAGGTCCCCATGCTGTTTGAGTGGCTCTTCGAGCGGCGGCGGCCCGGACCGGTCGGCACGATTGACGTCAGTGAGCCTGACGGCTGGGACGGGGCCGGCGCACTGGTGCGCGGCCTCATCGCTCTTGGACTGCTGCTCTGGTTTGCGTCGTGGGTCGCGACGGAATGGCCCGACGCGGCCGGTCGGTTTACCGCAGCCGTCCTGACCTTGCTGTACCTCGGCATCGCCTACTTCCTGCGCGTTCGACCAGACTTCCGCAACGTCGGCCTGTGGGGCACGCCCCTCAATCATCCATTCAGGTTCACCGACGACCTGAACCGCATCTTGTGGCTCGTTCAGATGTTGCTGCTCCCTGGCCGCTTCATCGCCGCAGGACTTGCCGACCTCGTGTGGGTGATTCGCCGGTAGCAGGCACTTCGGAACCCCGGAACCCCGGAATCCCGGAACCCCGCTTAAAATCCCCAGATGCGTTCAACTGCTCGACTGGTGCGTCCGGTGATTGCCGCCGTGGCGGCGTGTTCCTGTCTGCTGACCGTGTATGCCGCTCAGGCGCCGGCGCCGCTGAGTGGGATGCGCGACCCGGTGGTGGCGCCCGACGGCAAGCGCATGGCAGTGTCCTGGCTCGAGCAGCTCTGGACGCTTGGCGTGGACGGCCGCGATCCCAGGAAAGTCAACAGCGGTACACAGACCTGGATCAGCGAACGAGATCCCGCGTGGTCACCGGACGGGAAACAACTCGCCTTTGCCGCGGACACCAACGGCGCGTTCGACCTGTATGTCGTGAGTGCCGGAGGCGGCGTCCCGCGCAAGCTCACCAGTCTCGATGGAGACGAGCGATGGCCGTCCTGGACGCATGACGGCCGTGTGGTGTTTTCACACCGCACGCCGCGTGGCCGATGGGCGCTGCAGGTGATGCCTGCCGATGGCAGCGGCGCAGCGTCGCGACTGACGCAGGGCGACGTCGTCGCTGAGTGGCAGGCCAGGGTTTCGCCTGATGGCGCGCGCATCGTGTACCTCTCCGACGCGGATCCGCAGGACGGCGACAACGTGGACGTGTTCGTGCGCGCACTTGCGGGCGGCGACACTCCGCTGCGGCTGACGCGTGGAGGCGGCCCGGAACGCTGGCCCGCGTGGGCGCCCGACAGCCAGCGCGTGTCATATGCCGCAGCGCGCGGTGCACAGGGCACCGGCGTCTGGGTCGTGGAGGCGTCCGCGCCCTCCTCGACGGCGCAGGGCGGCCGTGGCGGCCGCGGAGGTGGCGGCGCCGCGTCCACACCTCTGACCCTGCTTGCCTCCCGTGACGCCGGTCAGTCGACCTGGACGCCCGATGGCGACGTGATGTTCATCGGCATCGAGCCCGCCCCGTCCACGACCTACAACGGCAATCCCCAGCGGAATGACGATGACGCGCCGGCGGCGTTTGTGGATCCGGATGACCTGCAACTGGTGCGGATACTTGCGCCGCGCGCGGTGGATGCCGGCGCACGCACCGTCACGGCGCCGTCAGTGAACGCATCACGCTGGGTGAGTCAGTTCGATCGTGTGTGGCAGACGTTGCGGTCGCTGTACTACAGCGACGGGCCATCAGCCGCCGAGTGGGAACGCCTGCGGGAGAAACACCGCCAGGCCGCCGCTGCGGCGACGTCGGCGCAGGCGGTCGAGGATGTCGTTGATGCGATGTTGCTCGAGCAGCCGTTGATGAAGCCCGCCGTTGAGAAGACGACCGGCGTCATTTCATCCGGGCATCCGCTGGCATCGGCGGCCGGTGCGCGCATGCTCGAACTTGGCGGCAACATCGTGGACGCCATCGTTGCGACCTCGTTTGCGCTTGGTGTGGTGGAGCCGGACGCGTCAGGCCTGGGTGGCGACGGACAGGCGATTCTCTTTCTGAAGGGGATGAGCGAGCCGGTCGTCATCGAATACAAGGACATGACGCCGGCGCGGGCCACCTTCGACAACCCGAAGATCTTCACGTCAACCGGGCAACGGACAGCATCGGACGGTCCAACCGTCGTGAACATTCCCGGCGTCGTCGCCGGACTTGATCTGCTGTTCCAGAAATACGGATCAAAGAAGGTAACGTGGGAGCAGATTCTTGCGCCCGCGATTGAACTGGCGGAGAAGGGCTACATCCTCGATGAGGCGTTGCCCACCACCATCGCGATTGGGCGCGATCGGCTGGCGAGGTATCCCGAGTCGGCGCGGATCTTCCTGCCGGACGGCAAGGTGCCACAGCCGGGTGACCGCTTCATCAACAAGGATTACGCCGAAACACTGAAGGTGCTCGCCAAGGAAGGCGGCCAGTCGTTTTATCGCGGCACAATCGCCCGGAAGATTGCCGAGGACATGGCTGAGAACGGCGGCATCATCTCGCTCGAGGACCTCGCGCAGTACCGCGCCATGGAGCGCACGCCGCTGTCGGGCACGTTCCGAGGCCACCTCGTGTACTCGCCGGGGGCGCCGGTGCCGACCGGGCTGCAGCTCATCGAAACGCTGCAGATTCTCGACAACTACACGCCTCGTCCGGATGCGACGATCCTCAGTGACCCGCAGTACCTGCACCATGCGATCGAGGCGTGGCGTGTCCGTGACGGCGGCGCGCAGATGGCGGATCCCGAGCGATGGCCCGTCAATCTCGGCAATCACCTCGAGCGTAACCACGCGCTTGAGCGCTTCAAGTTGATCGACCCGGCAAAGGTGTGGGCCGGACAAGCCGGCGGCCGCGGCCGTGGCGGTAACGCGCCGGTGCCTGACGCGGAGCCGACTGCCACCACGTGGATTCCTGAGGTGCAGACAGGCACGACGTCCTTTGCGGGCGCGGATGCCGAGGGCAACATGGTGGCGATTACACAAACCCTGTCGACGTGGGGTGGCAGCTACTACGTGTCGAAGGGGCTTGGCTTCCTGTACAACGATCACTTCCGTGGCGGCCGCGGCACGGGGTACGGTTCAATGCTCCCGCTGCAACGGCATTCGTCTACCAGCGTGCCGACGCTTGTGTTTGCGCCCAATACTGTTGATCCAGGGCGGTACGGCATCCAGGGTTTCACGCCGCGCCTGGCGGTCGGCGCGGCCGGCAACGCGTGGATTCCCGCATCGGTCTACAACATCATCCTCAACGTCGTCGATGGCGGCATGAGCGCGCAGCGCGCGATCGAAGCGCCGCGCATGTTGATTGGCAACGCCCCCGGGGGCGGATCGCGTGTGCAGATCGAGGACCGCATTCCGCGTGCGCTGCTCCAGCAACTGGAGGCGATGGGGCACACCTTTGCGAAGACCGGACGCAAGGGTGAGGTCGTGCAGGGGTACGCGGCGCTCGCGGTGATCAATGCCGCGAAGGGGACGGTGGAGGGCGGCGCGGAGCCGCGGCGGTCACACGGTGTGCGATAGCCGCGTTTGACGCCGGACTGGTAGAGTACCGTCAGCCATGAGTTTCGACCAGTTTCTGGCAGTGCTTCGCGCGTTTGAGCGTGAGGCTGTGGACTACATCCTGGTCGGCGGCGTTGCCGTCAACATTCATGGCATCGTCCGGACCACGGAAGACATCGATTTTTTCGTCGACCCGACCGACGACAACGTCGATCGCATTCGCCGGGCTCTGCGTTCCTTGTGGGATGACCCGCACATCGAGGAGATCTCAGCGTCTGACTTGGCCGGGCAGTATCCGACCGTGCGCTACGGTCCGCCGACAGGCGACATCATCATCGACCTGCTGGCCGGATTGGGTACGGCGTTCCGGTACGAGGATCTCGACAGCGAAGTCCGCGAGTTCGGCGGTGTGCGCGTTCGCGTGGCGACACCCGCGACGCTCATACGCATGAAGCAGGACACCGTTCGCGCGCGCGACCATGCGGACGCGGCATTGTTGCGACGCCGATTTTCCCTTGACGAGGAGCGTTGACCGATGCCGGTCGAGAAATTTCGTTCGTTTGAGGCAGCGGCCGACGCGATGGTGACCGTCCCTGAGGCTGACGGCGAACGACCTCTGCCTGAGCGGATTGCCGCGCTGTGGGACTTGTCCGCTCAGCTGACGTCGCCACTCGGTCTCAGAGGGGTGTACAAGTTCCGGTCGATCGAAGAGAGCAACGCTCAGCGAGAGCAGCTCATCATCAATCGGTCACACGGCGTGCGATAGCCGCGGCGGCAACATTCGCTTGTGTGCGGACGTGCGGTGCAGCAGGTCGATGCGCGCGGCGACTTCTGGAGAGACGGCCGACGGTCCTTTGGTCAGGTAGTCCTCGAGCATCTCGTAGGTGAAGCCCATTTCGGCCTCGTCGGTCTGGCCAATCCACAGGCCGGCTGACGGGGCCTTGTCGATGATCGGCGCCGGGATGCCGAGTTCACGCGCGAGCGTCCGGACCTCACTCTTGAGCAGGTGGGCGATCGGCAGGACGTCGCAACCGCCGTCGCCATATTTCGTGTAATAGCCGAGCGTGATCTCGCTGCGATTGCCGGTGCCGGCCACCAGGTAATTGAGCGAGTTCGCGATGAAGTAGAGCGACGTCATGCGCAACCGCGGTTTGATGTTCGCTTCCGGCAGTTGCTGCTTGATGTCGGCGACGTGCACCGATTGCGGCAGGCCTTTCACCGCGTTGTGCAGCTCCTGGGTCAACGCGTCGAACGCGGGCGCGAGGTCCACGCGTGCGGTGGGAATGCCGAACGTCCGCGCCAGCAGCCGCGCGTCCGCTTCGTCCTGGGCGTGGCTGTAACACGGCAGGATGACGCCAAGGACGCGGTTGGGTGTTGCCATCTGGCAGACACGCGCCACGACGGCCGAGTCGATTCCGCCGCTCAACCCGATGACGAAGCCGTGCGAACCGGCGTCCGCCACGCGGTCCCGCAACCATTGCACGATGTCATCTGCGATCCGAGAAGCCATATCAAGAGGATACGGGATCTCGCTTCGCGCCTGCGCGCAGGTTCGCGAGACCTTCCGCAGTCGGGGAGTCCGGCCATACCGGCAACGGAGCGGCGGTGTAGGTTGCGTGCGCCAGTTCCCCCTGGAAGAACACCACGGCGGCGGCCAGCCACCACAATCGCGCCACCATCCGCAGGGTGAGGTACATCACGATGAGCGACACGTGCTCGACAACACCGATCGTGCCCGCCGACGCGCTGAACCACAACCGGATGACGACAATCGTCGGCAGCGCACCAAGCGCGTACACGCCGAGGGTCCTCAACGGTCGCCGCCGGAAGAATCGCAGCGCCGCCATCAGTCCGCCCAGGGCGCTGTGGCGATCCTCAACGACAATACGCACGCGCGAGAAGTCAGCGATCAGTCCCAGTAATCCCATCAGCGCCACGAACACGGCGTAGGACATCCATCGATCGGTGCCGGCGGGCATGCCGCCTGCCAGTCGAGGCCAGGCGACGATAAAAAGCGCGTAGTACAGCGGCGCGACGATCAACTGCAGCCGCAGGAAGCGCCACAGGTGCGTGCCGCACGCGGAAAAAAATGCCGGCGAGTACGTGGCGCGTCCGCGAGCCAGGCGATCGAGGATCCCGCCGGTCAGGAACAGCGATAACGCCAGCGCGACAATCGCGGCGCCGGTGGTCGAGGGCGCCGCCGGAGGCAGGCGTCCCCCGAACGCGAGTGCCCATCCCGCGTGCCACTCCCAGATGCCCCGTTCAAACGCTGTGCGGATGCCGAAGTGGTTCGAGACGGCACCAAACATCTCGCCGGAAAACGGCGCCAGCACGAGGATGGCCAGCACGCTCAGCCCGGCCCAGACAGCCGGCGCCTGCCAGACTCGGCGGCCCCCCTCCAAGAAGGCGCCGAGAACTGTCGCGCGTGACGTGGCAGATGGTGTGGACATGCGATCAGGACAGTCGGGCGACGAGTGCGCTGACCATCCCGTCGATCGTGTACGGATCCGCGGTGATGCAGCGGATGCCCAGCGCCTCGGCCGCTGAGGCCGTGACCGGGCCGATGGCCACGACCGTCGTCTGATTGAGGAGGTCGGCGACCTGATCGCGGCCAATCAGGCCGGCGAAACGCTGCACGGCGGCCGGCGTGGTGAACGTGACTGCGTGGACCAGGCCGTCCAGCAGCTGGCGGTAGAGTTCCTGCGCCGCAGGTGTTTCCGCCGAACCCGCAACCGTGCGATAGGCCACGACATCGGTCACCTCTGCGCCGCGATGCGTGAGTTCAGAGGCGAGCGTCTCGCGCATCAGGCCGGCGTGTTCGTGGTCGGGACGGATGATCAACACGCGCGCGCCTGAAACCGGTCCCGCGGCTTCCAGTTCGCGGACGGTCGCGTCGGTGCCCGATTCGGGCAGCACGACGTCTGCGGCCAGTCCCGAGGCGGCGAGGCGATCGGCGGTTGAGGGGCCCACCGCGGCCACGCGGACGCCGCCAAGCGCACGCAGGTCGCGATGGATCGCGCGCAGCGCGGCCAGGAATCGCCCCGCGGCATTGGCTGATTCAAGCACGATCCACTGGTACGAGGAGGCCGACGCGACCGCGCGGTCGATGGCTTCCGGATCGTCGGCCGCGACCAACCGGAACGTTGGCGCTTCAATCGTCTGCGCCCCCAGCCATTCCAGATGTTCCACAAGGTCGCGCGCCTGCTCACGCGATCGCGTGACGACGATCCGTTTGCCGAAGAGGGGACGGTGGTCGTACCACCGCAGGTGTTCACGCAGCCGGGCGACGTCGCCCACGATCAGCAACGCGGCATGATCGTGCGCGTCGGCCGTCGCGCGGATCTCTTCGAGGGTGCCGGTGACCGTCTGCTGTTGCGGCAACGTGCCGCGGTAAATCAACGCGGCCGGCGCGTCCGCCTTGCGGCCGTATTTGATGAGTTGCCCGATCACCGTCGCAGCCTGCCGCCCGCTGGTGTACGACACGATCGTGCCGTCCATCGACGCGAGCGCCGGCCAGTTGACGTCAGGCGCACCGTCGCCGGTGGCTTCGTGCCCGCGCAGCAGGATGAGCGCGTCCTGTCCGCCCGGGTAGCTGATCGGGATACCGGCATACGCGCTGCCCATGGCCACCGGCACGCCGGGCACGACCTCGAAGGGCACACCCTGTTCGTGCAGGAACAGCGCTTCCTTCGCGCCTGATCCGAACAGGAACGGATCGCCCCACTTCAGGCGTGCGACCAGCAGTCCCTCGCGGGCCTTGTCCGCGATGAGCATCGCAATCGCGTCCTGCGCGGTGGCGCCTTCGGCTGGTGCGCCGACCTCGATGCGTTCCGCATCGGGGCGTGCCAGTCGCAGCAGTCTCGTCACGTCGCGGTCGTACACCACCACGTCGGCATCGCCGAGTACCTGCTGGCCACGTACAGTCAGCAGGCCCGGATCACCCGGGCCTGCGCCAATGAGGACCACTCGTCCTCGCGAAAGAGACAGGGAAGCGATCATGGGCGCTGTGTTCGTTGTTTGGGGATCGACGGCGCGTAGTAGCCGCGCTTGGTACGAGCCTGGGTGTTGGGACGGTCAACCTTGACGACGATGGCGCGCCAGGCACCGTCACGTTTCAGGTTCTTGGGAGTGTAGGCAATCGTGTACTGGTTGGCCAGCTCATCGGCGATGCGCTGATACACGGCCGGCAGTTCGCCGATGTTTTCGACAAAAAAGAGCCGGCCGCCGGTTTCCGTGGACAACGTTCGCAGGACAAACTCGGCCTCGTTGAAGCCGCGCGTCGGCCGGTCCGTCTTGGACCGCAGCCCGATCGCGTACACCGCGACGTCGGCACGTTTGGCCGAGTCGAGGACGTCTTCGTAGGCGATGAGACTGGACGTGTCTTCGCCGTCCGAGAGAATGACAATCGCCTGGCGACGCAACTCGTCGGCCTTGACCGTGCGGACGCGTTTGAGCTCGGACAACGCGACGTAGAGGGCGTTGTAGAGCGACGTCGAGCCGCCGACCTGCGTGCGTGAGATCGCGGATTCGAGCAGCACCGGGTCGTTGGTGAACGGTTGCAGGATTTCGACGCGCGAATCGAAGTCGATGATCTGTGCGGTATCCGACCCCGTCAGCCGGCGCGCGAACCCGATGGCCCCCTGCTGCGCCACCGGCAGTTTGGTCTCCATGCTCGTGCTGGTGTCAATGAGTAACGAGAGCGCGATGGGTTGCGCCGCGCGCGAGAAGAAGGAGATGTCCTGCTGCACGCCGTCTTCGTAGACGCCAAACGCCGACTGGTCGAGGCCCGACACCAGCGTGTCGCCTTCGGTCACCGTGACCTGCAGCGAGACGACATCGATGCCGCCCTTGAAAATCTGCGCGGACAGCGGCCAGGCCGCCGACACACACAGGGCGCCGGCGGCGAGCCGGCCGAGCCATCGCGTCATTTGTTGGTCCAGCGCGGAGCTGTCAGGCGATAGCCGTCAGCCTTGACCAGCCGGACTTCGAGTTTTTCAGGAGGAATCAGCGATTCGGGCCGCCCGTAGGTCACCGCCCACTGGTTCAGCAGGTCCCTGGCCACCGCGGTGAATCGTTCCTTGAGCGACGAGGGGGCAAAGATCGTGGCGTTGCGTCCACCCGACCGTGTCGTGACGTCCCCCAGCACCGACGCGCGCTCGCGGTTTTCGCTGGTCATCGGGTCCGACCCGAAGCTCTGGCGTGCGATGGTCCACAAGGACGCGCGTGCTTCGGATAACGCGTCAAAGACCTGGTCGTGGCGGCGGTTGCTGAACTCCGGCCCGTTTTCGTCCACGTAGGCCACGATGGCTGGTCGGGTCGCTTTGCCGCTGCGTAGTCCGCCGGCCGCCTCGACGATGGCCTCCAGGAAATAGGCGCCCGAACCCTGGGTGGCAAACAGGCGGTCGACACCCCGTTGGAGGATCGGCGCCTCGGAGGTGTATGTGACCACTTGCTGCGGCCGTTCCCCGAAGGTGTACAGCGCCACCTGGGAATCAGGTGACTGCGCCCAAATCGTCGTGGCAAAGGCCTTGACGGCGTCCCGCAGGTCGGCGGTCGCGCCCTGCGTGACCTGGCTGGTGTCGATGAGCAGTGCGATCTGCAGGGGAGCGGTTGCCTTGGCAACCGTCAGTACTTCTCGCGTGGCCCCATCCTCGCGCACCGTGAAGTTGGCGGGAGACAGGTCAGTGGCCGGCGTGCCGTCCTTGTCCGTGACCGACACGTAGATGGTCTGTTCGCGGGTCGCGCGCTGGCCGGCCCACAGGGCCGATCCCGCCACCACGATGGCCATGGCCGCGGCTCCGCAGGTGTATCTGAGTTGTCGGGAGCGTCCCATGCCCCGAGTATAGCCCTCGCATGGTATATTTCCGAGGTTCGCCCGGTGCCCGGTTGGCCCACCGTGGGTAGAATGGATTGCTTGGCGAACGGGCAGAAACCGCGGAAAGGGTTGGACGGGGCGCTGCGGGCGTTCCAGGACAACGTGCGGCGCGCGGGGCCGGCCGCCTCGGCCAGTTATTCGCTCATTGGCGGCATCCTGCTGCTGGGGGGCCTGGGATACTGGTTCGACCAGTGGCGGCAGACCGAGCCGTGGGGCCTGTTGATTGGCCTGTTCCTCGGCATTGCGAGCGGCTTCTACGCCATCGTGATGTCGACCATCCGGCCTCCGCGCGCGTGATGGTCTGGTGGACCACCGCGGTGACGCTGGCAGCCGGTCTGGCGGCGTGGGGTGCGGGCTACTGGGAAGTGTTCGCCGGTCTCGGCGCTCCGGCGCTGGCGGTGGCGGGTTCGTGGGCGGTCATGACGCGGGCGTGGGCTTCGTCCCCCGCGACGTTGCTGCCGGTGATGTTGAGGATCTTCGCGTCCAAGAGCGTGTTTTATCTCGCTTATGTCGCGGTGGTGCTCAAAAAGACTGAAGCCAGGCCCGAGCCGTTTGTGGCGGGACTGGTCGCCGGGTTCATCGTGCTCAACTTCGTGCAGGCATGGGCGCTGAAACGGCTGATGGAAGGACCGCAGGGATTAGGGAAGTGACCGAGATGACAGCAGTCGATCCAGGCACACAACACGCCGCAGGCGAGGGGTTCAACGCCGCGGACACGATCATTGGCCACGTCGCCAATACCGGCCTCGACCATCCCCTCATTCATCTGCCGAAGATCGCCGGCATTGATTTTTCGGTCACCAAACACGTCTTCATGTTGTGGCTGGTGGCTCTGCTGGTGTTCGTCACGGTGACGATGCTGGTGCGGCGCTACCTCGCGCAGAGCCGCCTGGTGCCGACCGGCGGCATGAACGCGCTCGAGGCGATTGTCGAGTTCGTGCGCGACACGATTGCGCTGCCCAACGTCGGCAGCAAGTGGGTCAACACCTGGACGCCGGTGCTGCTCACGCTGTTCGTGTTCATCCTGACGGCCAACGCGATTGGCCTGATTCCCATCTTTGACGTGATCGCCCTGTTCGACAAGTTCGTCCTGCACACCGCGGACGGCTCGTTCCTCAAGGGCGTGACACACGGCGGCACGACGGCCACGGCCAACTTCAACGTCACGGCCGGGCTGGCGACCATCACGTTCTTCGCGATCATCATCGCGGGCACCATGGCGCACGGGTTCATTCAGCACTGGAAGAACCTGGTGCCGCACGGGCTCAATCCTGCACTCTACGTCCTGCTGATTCCGCTCGAGTTCATCGGCATGTTCGTGCGGCCGTTTGCGCTCACGATGCGTCTTGCGGCCAACATGGCCGGCGGCCACATTGCGATCCTCGCGATTCTCTCGTTTGTGTTCATCTTTGCGGAGATGACCCACAGCGCCATCGTCGGCGCGGGTATCGGCATCGGATTTTCGCTGCCGTTGTCGGTGGCCCTGACGGGCCTGGAAATCATCGTCGTGCTCGTGCAGGCGTACGTAT
>BTVE01000043.1:0-36940 GCA_045862915.1 Acidimicrobiia bacterium | reverse complement strand
AGCGACGGCCTTATTGCTCGGCTTCGGGGTTGCGATCGTGCGCGAGATCTTCCCACGTGCGTAATCGCTATCTGCTAGTCAGCGACGTGCTGGCGGTTGGGCTGGCAGCCTGGGCGGCCTTCGCTTTCAGGTTTGACTGGAATTTCACGGCCACGAGGCCAGAGTTCCTGCCGTTTGCGCTCACGGCATTGGCGATCAAACTCCCGACGTTTTTCCTGTTCGGGCTGTATCGTCGGTACTGGCGATATGCGAGTCTGTGGGACATGGTCGCGGTCGTGCTCGCGACGTTCCTCGCGTCAGTCCTGCTCAGCCTCGTCGTCGTGACCGGTTCCATTATCGGGTGGTTTCCCGGGCTGTCTCGGTCCGTCCCACCCCTGGATTGGGTATTCACACTCGCGTTAACTGTCGGCGTCCGTGTCTCCATTCGGGTGCTTGCAGAGACAATTGGCCGCCGACCCGCGAAGGCGGCCGCGCGCAGCCGGCGTGTGCTCATCATCGGAGCCGGCGAGGCGGGCACCCTCGTCGCTCGGGAGATGCAGAAGAACCCACAACTGGGCATGCGTCCAATAGGATTCCTCGACGACGACCGTGAAAAGGCCAACAAACAGATTGCTGGCCTCGCGGTCATGGGGGCACTCCGCGATCTGTCACTGGTTCAGAAAGCCCAGCAGGTGGATGAAGCCGTGATCGCCATGCCCAGAGCCGGCGGTCCACTCGTCAGGAGCGTCGTTGATCGTTGCCGGGAGATCAACCTTTCATTCCGCGTAGTGCCAGGAATCTTCGAACTCCTGGATGGGCAGGCAAGTGTGACTCGCCTGCGACCGGTGGATATCGCGGACCTGCTCAGGCGCCCGCAGGTCCCCGCCCAGCCCTCCGCAGCGGGATACCTGACCGGGGCTCGAGTGATCATCACCGGTGCGGGCGGCTCAATTGGTTCGGAACTGTGCCGCCAGGTTGCGCATCTCAGCCCGCAGCACCTGGTGCTGCTTGGGCATGGCGAGAACTCGATTTTCGAGATCGCTGGCGAACTGCGAACTCGCTTCCCGCAGGTCAGCATCGAAACAGTCATTGCAGACGTTCGCGACCAGGAACGCATCAGGCGAGCCTTCAGACGCGTTCAGCCAACCGTCGTGTTCCACGCGGCCGCACACAAGCACGTGCCGCTGATGGAGGAGAATCCGCCCGAGGCAGTGACGAACAACGTGGCCGGCACACGTAACGTCCTGGACGCCGCCGTGCAGGTGGGCGTCAAGCGCCTGGTGCTCGTCTCTACTGACAAAGCTGCGGCACCGACAAACGTGATGGGCGCTTCAAAGCGAATCGCGGAAGCTCTTGTGGCTCGGGCTGCCCGTGAACATGGAGTCGCTTACGCCGTCGTCCGGTTCGGCAACGTCCTCGGAAGCCGTGGCAGCGTCGTCCCGATCTTCAAGGCGCAGATTGAACGCGGCGGACCAATCACCGTGACGCACCCTGATGTTCGCAGGTATTTCATGACCATTCCTGAGGCCGTGCATCTGATACTTCAGGCAGGAGGGCTGGCTCACGGCGGAGAACTCTTCGTGCTCGACATGGGGCAACCCGTACTTCTGCGCGAAATGGCTGCGGACATGGTGAGATTGTCTGGCTTCGATCAAGGCGAAATACCGATCGTTTTCACCGGGCTGCGTCCTGGCGAGAAAATCGAGGAGATTCTCTGGGAGAACGACGCCACCATTGAACCGACCGCACGCGGAGACATTCGGCGAGTGCGAGAACCGTTTGCAGTGGATGATGGAAATCTGTCAGGCTTGGTCGACAGGTTGCTTGATGCCGCTGCGCGTGACGACGATGATCGTATTCAGCGCCTGCTCTCGGAAGGTATCCCATCCGCGAACCTCATGGTGTCTCCGGGAACCAAGTCGCCAGGCAGTCCGGGGGCCGTCGTCAAGTTTCCCTCCACCTGACGAGTGATCCTGCTTCACAAGATCCTGCCGGTCTTCGTTCTCCCGCTGGGCCTTGCGCTGATCTTGCTGCTGGTCGGCTTCTGGCGTCGGAGCTGGCGCTGGCCTGTGGCCGCCGTCGTGCTGCTCCTGATGGCCTCCAATCCCGTTGTCGGTACTTGGTTCGGCCGAGCTGTAGAGGCCGGGGCCGTGCGATTGACCCCGTCGCAGGTGCAGCCCGCCGACGCCATCATCGTCTTGAGTGCCGGACGAGTCAGGCCGCCTGGCGCTGCCGTGAGTGAGTGGCAGGATGCCAATCGGTTCTTCGGTGGACTGGAACTGTTCAGGGCGGGTAAGGCGACGCACCTCATCTTTACCGGCGCCCCGGTGTCCGGAGGCCAGGACCTGCCGACTGAAGGTGACGTTCTTGCCGGGCTAGCGCGGGAAATGGGAGTGCCGGCGGATGCCATTTCTGTGACCGGCCATGTGGTCAATACCGCCGAAGAAGCCCGTAAGGTGAGAGGCGTTCTGGAGGGCCTGGGGAGCAAAGCGCCGAGGGTGCTACTGGTGACGTCCGCGTTTCATCTGCCGCGGGCTCGGTCGCTGTTTGAGGGGCAGGGCATGGTGGTTGAGGGATTCCCCGTGGACTTCATGGCCCCGGCTTCTCGCGGATTCTCTCCACTGGACCTGTTCCCGAGCCTCACGGCCCTGTCGCAGACGGAAACGGCGATGCGGGAATGGTACGGCCGTGGCTTCTATTGGATTCTCGACCGTCTCAGCGTAGCCGAACCGGCGAGCGCTCAGTGACTTTTCCGACGAGAATCTCGGCCAGTTCACCGTCGGCGACCTGCCTGAGCGTCACCTCCTCGAACCGATACCGGGAGGGCGGCAGCAGCAGCTCCACAGTTGTCCATCTGTCGTTGAATGCAACGAGCCGGTTGATGATGCGCTCGCCGATTTGCACGGTCAATTCTGTCGGCGCCGCGTCCGGCGCCGCCAGTCGGATTGCGACGGTGCTCAGGCGTCCTGTCGCCACATAAAGGGAGAATTGGCCGTTCGCCCTGCGATACCGGCCCAGTTCGTCCTCGGTCCAGGCCGAAAGTCCAGTACCGCGGTGCTCAAGGTCGGCTCGAGCCCGATGCCCGTCAGCTTGAAGGGGAATCGTGGCCAGGATCGCGGCGGCGACCCACGACTGCCAGTGAAGCGACCATGCGCCTGCTGACGCGGGACCGTGAGCCACCAGAATGCCAGCGAACGCCCAGAATGCGAAGGCCGCGTCTGGTACCAACAGGGGGTGTCCAGTAAACCAGGTGAGTATCGTGCCGAACACGCCGACGCTGATCCAATAGGAGCCAGGCGGAAGCTCAGACCCACGTCGTATTCCCGCACGGCACACTGTGATAAGGAGCAGGGCGAACGCTGACAGTCCGACGGCGCCCGTTTCGGCCAGCAGCTGCAGGACTTGATTGTGGGAGTTCTCATTCGCCTGTGGCCAATACCACGGCGCTCCCTTTAGCTGGTTCGTGCCATAGGCCGTCGATAACTCCAGGAACATCCCTGGGCCAACTCCAAATGCCGGTGAGTCGCGCACCATCGCCAGTCCGGCTTCGGCGAGGACCTGCCGAATTGAGAGCGCAGCAGTCACGGACTCGTTGCGCCGACTGGGATACCACCAGAACTGGGCCAGCAGCGTTCCACTGATCAGGACGACTGCCACAGCACCCAAGACCATGCCGCGGGCTGTGACGCCGAACCGGCGTACGAGCGCTCCGGCGCCAATCGACACCAGTCCGGCCACGAAGGCGACGCGCGAACCCATCAACCACAGGCTGCTGAACATCAAAGGGCAGGCTGCGATGAACAGCGCGCGGAACCGTGTGTGCCACAGTCCAACACCCGCGACTGTCACCAGAACGAAAGTCGAAGCGGCGGCGTTCACATCATATTGAGAGTAGGTTCGGACGGTCAGGAGTGTATTCCACAGCGCCTGACCGAACGCATCGGCCGAGTCCCACGCTGCATTGAGCACCCGGCTGCAGCTGTGAGCTGCCGCCAGCATGTGGCCTGCCAAGCTTCCTGCGACGAGGTGGTCGAAGCGGAGGCCACTTCGGATCGTTCGCTCGACGACCCACACCAGACCGGCACATTCCGCGGCCAGGAGGCCAAAGTACAGAGGAGTATTCACTGGGCCACGAACCAGGTATCCGGCCAACAGGTCTGTCCATTGCTGTGCGCCGGCTCCTCCCGCGTCAAGAACCATGAAGCGGGTCGGATACGCAGCAACGCCGGCAGCAATACTGGCGGCTGCGAAGATGAGGGCTGGACCCGCTGTTCGCGTCTCGACTTTCGGGGCGCCGGTCAGGCCTCCGGTGATGAGTGCCAGCACCAGAAGTTCAAGGTGTCGGCTACCCGCGATGGGAGATTGCGTCCAGCTCGCGAGCGTCGTCGCGACTGGTGCCAGAACTGCGAACACCACAAGTGGGCTAGCCGTTGCGCGCAGGGCGGCAATGAGGTACGCCGTTTGGAACAAAGCGTGCCCGGGCGGCAGTACCAGCACGTACGCGACCACTTGGAGAAGGCCAAGGGCGTACGCCAGCCCTATTCGCCTCACCGCCGCGCCACCACCGCGTAGTCCCGGAAGGTGAACAGGCGCGCGTTGAGCTTCTCCGCGTGCGCGTTTACGGCGTCGATGAGGTCGAGCGTCGTTGTGTCCGGCGCGTGGCCCGGTTGGGCGGACGGCAGCGACACACGCGCCAACTTGTCTTCAGGCGCGACCGGTGAGCGGTACTGGATGTCCACCTGCGCGAAGCCGGCGGCCTGCACCATGTAGTGGAGCGTCTCGGGATGCAGCGGCCAGCGATGGGTGACGTCGCGAATGTAGCTGTCGAAAAACGCGACCCAGCACGCCGGGTTGATGGTCTCGAACACCAGCGTGGAGCCGGGTCGCAACTTGTGGAACGCCACGTCGATGAGCCGCGCCAGGTACGACGGCTCGAGGTGTTCGACCACCTGAATGGCGATTAATCCCCCAAGGGAGCTGTCGGGCTGCCTATCGAGGAAACTCACCGCGTCACCCACCTCGGCCGAGAGCCCGCGCTCACGGCAGACGTCCACCATCGCCGGCGTGATGTCGACACCGCGCGATTCGATATCGGCATCCTTGAACAACTGCAACAACTCACCCCGGCCACATCCGAGATCCACCACCGGACCCGAGGCGCCCGCAAACAGCGGCACGTAGTCGCGCAGCCGTGAGGTGATCTCCTCCTCGGCACCACGGAAGCGATCCTCGAAGCCGACGTAGGACATCGATGGCGCTGCGCTCGGCGCCGTTCGGGGTTCCTGGTGCTGCGGGCCCTGGTCCGCCGAAGCCTTGGCGGAGGCGGCCGGGCTCGCCGCCAGCCGCTCGATCTCGCGTTTGAGGAGCATGGACGTCTGCTGCGCCAGGGCGACACGCTGCGAAAGTTCCTCGTAAGCGGCGCGGAGCAGGGGATGTTCAGCATCACGGCGCACGTCACGCGCGCGCATGGACTCCCAGTGTTTCATCCAGTCATCGGTCAACGCCGAGATGGCGCCGTTGAGCACATGAATCTGCCCGCTCACACTGCGGTCCTTGGTATCCACGTACAGCGTCAGACTCTGCAGCAGCTGCACGAGCATCGCCTGGAAGTGCACCAGCGAGTGCGTTTGCGCCCGGATGAGCTCGATGGTGGTGGCCATCGCGCGCTGTGATTCACGATGCGCGGCAACGTTCCGGTTCAGGTGATCGACGAGGGCTGCGTTGAACTGCTGCTGCTGTACCAGCGGCGCACCAACCATCCGCCAGATGAAGCCCTTCAGACGTCCCTTGAGGGAGCCGTCAATCGACGGGGGGCCCTGCGGCAGGATGTTCCACGCCTCATTAATCGGCGTGAGCTGCGACTCGTCGTACTCCGGCGGCGCGTGCGGGAACTCGGGCAGTCGCAGCAGCGACTGGTCCACCGCCGTCAGCCGATCGTTGTAGAGACGATCCGCCTCCTGCCGTTCCAGTTCAAGCCGCTTCAGGCGTTCTTCAAGACGCTCCGGTTCCACGCGCCCACAATCGTACCCTACCCGCCCTTGCGCGCGAGGGGATGACCGGCGGGCACCCAACCACCATTCACACACACGCCCGTAAGGCCGGGGATTCCCTGGAACGGATCCGGCGTCAGACACGGCTGCGGCGTCGGTGTGGGACTCGGTGTCGGCGTGGGCGTCGGGCTCGGTCCGCCCGCCGCAAGCGGATGATTCGGCGGCACCCACCCGCCATTCACGCACACCCAATCGCTGACCGGCGCACTGCCGGGGCACGACGATGGCGTGGGAGTTGGCGTCGGTGTCGGCGTCGGTGTTGGCGATGGCGTTGGCGACGGTGACGCCAGCGGATGGTCGGGCGGCACCCATCCATTCCCGACACAAACCCATCCGCTCACTGGCGCCGCGCCGGAGCACGCACTCGGCGTGGGAGTCGGAGTCGGTGTCGGCGTTGGACTGGGTGTCGGTGTTGGCGTCGCGAGGGGATGGCCGGGCGGAACCCAGCCGTCACCCAGGAACGTCCCGCCGCCCAGACCCACAAACGGATCAGGCGTCGCGCAACTGGACGACGTGCTCAGTGACGCCGGCAGCAGCCGGAGGATTCGGCCACCCGTGTAGTCGACGATATACACGCGGCAGGCAGCGTCGGTTCCAAACGCGACGGGCATGCCGACCGCAGACGCACCGCCAAGATCCGCCGTATGTTCCGTCATCGTCGCGCTCTGGGCCTCCGTCGAGCCCGCCTGCAGCGTGATGCGCGCGGACCACACGCGACCATTGAGATCGGCGAAGAAGTAGCGTCCAAAGTTATCGAGACCCAGGCCCGTGCCGCGGTTGACGCGCCCTCCCGTGACGCTGTTCCCGACGGCGTGGGAGTATTCGATGATCGGATCGGTCAGCGTGGCCGATGTCGTGTCGCTGATGCCAGGCGTCAGGTGTGCGCCTTCACGAATCCGCCAGCCGTAGTTGCGTCCCCCGCGACCCGCGGGCTCGTAATCGATCTCTTCCCAGGCCCCTTGCCCGACGTCTCCGACGATCATCGCCCCGGTACCGCCGACGTTCGGATCGTCAAAGGTGAATCGCCACGGATTCCGCCAGCCGAGCGACCAGATCAGGTTGCGAGCCGGAGGCGGCGTACCCGGCAGCCCCGGCCCCGCCACCAATTCAAAGAAGGGATTGTTACTGGGGGCGTTGTAGCCGACTGCATGCCCATCGTTGACGTTCACATCCAGGCGCAGCACCTTGCCAAGTACGGTCGACATGTTCTGGGCGTTGTTCTGCGGATCGTTGCTGGAACCGCCGTCGCCCAGCGCCACGTACAGATACCCGTTCGGGCCGAAGTGGAGATCGCCGCCATTGTGGTTGCTGAAGGGCTGCCGGATGAATCGCTGCGCGTCTGGATTGGGGAAGGCGAAGTCAAACCGTGATGTCGGGTCAGCAACAAGCGGGTCGGTGGTGCTTCGGCGGAAACGGGCGATGACCGTGTGACCGCTCAGGTTGATGAAGTTCACATAAAACCGCCCGCTGACTGCATAGTCGGGCGCCAGCGCCATGCCCAGCAGCCCGCGTTCACCCTCCCACAAGACCACAGAGGTCAGATCCAGGAACGGCTGCGGGAGCAGCACCCCGTCACGGACGACCCGTATCCGCCCGGCCTGTTCGACCACGAACTGGACGTTGGATTGACTGGAGTCCTGCACAAACGCCACAGGTGACTGCAGGCCGGATACGAACACGGCGCTGCGGATCTGCGCCGACGCGATCGACGAGGCAGCCAACAGCACGGCAAGCGCCGCAACAGACGTTCTGAACATGAATCCCTCCGGCTGGAAAGCCATGCAACACTCCTGCCGTCAGCGTGGACCCGAAAACTCAGCGCGGCTCTGGCGCGATCAGCCAGGGCCTACACAGTCACTGTGTCGTTCCTGCTAACTGTTGATACGCCCCTGATCGGGACTCGACGCCGTTGCGTACATCTTGCGTGGGATCCGGCCGGCAAGAAATGCCAGGCGCCCGGCAATCACGGCGTGTTTCATCGCCGACGCCATTGCGACCGGATCCTGCGCTCCGGCAATCGCGGTGTTCATCAGCACACCGTCGGCGCCAAGTTCCATCGCGATCGCCGCATCCGACGCCGTACCGACGCCGGCATCAACGATGACGGGCACCTTGCTCTGGGCCTTGATGATGGCAATGTTGTTGGGATTCTGGATGCCGAGACCGGAGCCGATGGGCGCCCCCAGCGGCATGACCGCCGCAGCTCCCGCATCTTCCAGCTTGCGGCAGGCGATGGGGTCGTCGTTGGTGTACGGCAGAACGACGAACCCTTCCTTCACGAGGACGCGGGTTGCTTCGAGCAGGGCCTCGTTGTCGGGAAAGAGGGTCTTCTCGTCACCGATGACCTCGAGCTTCACCCAGTTCGACAGGCCGGCCTCACGTCCCAGCCGCGCAGTCCGAATGGCATCCTCGGCCGTGTAACACGCGGCCGTGTTGGGCAGCAGGAAGATCTTCTCGCGATCGATCCAGTGGAGCAGCGAACCTTCGCCGCGCGCAGCCAAGTCCACCCGACGCACAGCCACGGTGACCATATCGGTACCCGAGGCGAGGTGCGCGGCCTGCATGATCGCATGCGACGGGTACTTGCCCGTGCCAACGACGAGGCGCGACGCAAAGACACGACCGGCGATGACGAAGGAGTCGGACAAGTGGGTGGTGTGTGTGGTGTTGGTGGCGTTGGTCATCGGAAATCCGGGTAGGTGCGGTCGCGGTCGTGAATCACGCTGGGCGCCATCGGCCAGTTGATCCCGAAGGCCGGGTCATCCCAGCGGACGCCGCGGTAGTGGCTTGGTGTGTAGGGCGCCGACACGGTGTACATGATGTCTGAGTGGTCGCGGAGGGTCTGGAATCCGTGTGCGATGCCTTCGGGGATGTAGAGCGCGCGGTGGTTGTCTCCCGAGATTTCGACGCCGAACCACCTGAGAAACGAGGGCGAGTCGCGGCGCAGATCGACGATGACGTCGAACGCGGCTCCGCGGAGGCACCGCACGACCTTGGCCTCCTGGAACGGCGCGTCCTGGAAGTGCATGCCGCGAATCGTGCCCGCGGTGGCGTTGTGCGAATAGTTGACCTGCTCCACGTGGGCCACCAGGCCGCGGCTCTCGAACTCCGTCCGGGAGAACGCCACCGCAAAAAATCCGCGCGCGTCGTGAATCGGCGCCAGTTCCAGCACAAACGCGCCGTCAATGGGGGTCTCGACGAACTTCATGCGCCCATTTCCTCATTCCCCCATTTCCCCATTCCTATCCGCCTCCAACAAAACTGACGATCTCAACCTCGTCACCGGAGTGGATCATCGTCTCGGCGTACAGGGCGCGCTTGACGACGATGCGGTTGTGTTCGACCGCAACCATCCGTGTATCGATCTCCAGCTGTGCGAGCAGGTCTGCCACCGTCATGTCCTCGGGCCACGACCGCTCGTCACCATTGAGTGTGATCATCAAGCCACCAGTCACGGTGTGATCTTTGCGAGTGTCAGCTGGAAGCTGCCCACGGGCAGGCCCGCCACCATCTTCAGCGGGAGTCGTCTGGCGTCGTCGGACATCCACAGCGCGAGGTTGACCGTGTCGGCGGGCGCGCCGTTCTGCTCGGTCAACGCCAGCGTCAGCTTCAGACCGGGAATGGATCCGAGCCCGGTGCGCACCGTCTCGCGGGCCCCGACCGTGACGCGCATCTTGTACGCCTTGCCGCTGTCGGTCACGGGAATGACAAACGGCGCCTGGCCGGCTTTGAGGGGGAGCGCGCGAAGAATGTAGACCGCGCCGAGTGGATCCTGCGACGTCGCGTCGACCTTGATCTGGGACTTCGCCGTGGACGCCGTCCTCATCTCGAAGTCCACCAGTCCGTTGCCGCGAAAGGTCGAAATCTTGTGGCGCTTCCGGCCGTTCTCATCGCTGTAGATGCTCGCGAAGGTGGGCCGCAACGTCCGGGTGTCGAGCGTGGATTCCGCCTTGTAGTAGACGTGGTAGAGCTTCTGCAGCATGGAGGAGGGTTGGCCTTCGGCGACAAGGTAGTAGCCGGAACGTCCGCCTCCGAGAGGGCGACGCTCTTTCACCGACAACGTGGCCTGGCCCGCCGTCACGAACGTGGTCCATGAGATGTCGTAGGTCAGCGCCTCGCCGGCCTTGAAGGGGACCGGCAGGTCGGCCTGCGCAGATGGACCGCGGGGCGTCACGATCAGGAGCGCGGCCACCAGCAGAGCCGCAGAAATCGAACGGTACGACATACCCTTCATCCTATCGAGTGAGGGACCGGGTGATCCATCGATCCATCGAGCCGTGCCAGAGAATCTCCGTGGTGTGTTGCTGCACGTCCGGCCGAAGGTGGGACGGCAACGCGCCGGTCGGTACCGGCGCCCGCAGAGCCAGATCGATCGCGCGAAGGTAGTCGCCTGTCATGCGTTCGATGGTGTGGTGATCGCGCCACCAGGCCTGCCCATTGGTTCCGAGCCGTTCCCTGAGCGACGTATCGGTCGCCAGGCGCCTCAACGTCAGCCGAAGGGAATGGTCCTCGTCCAGGATGTCGATGGCGACGGCAATGGCCTGCCGTTCCGGGGCCGCGGCGAGCGTCGGCGCCGGCCTGTGGCATCGCCACGTGCGGGGATCCAGCAGGGGGGCGGATGCCTGGTGAGCCGCGTCGGTCACGACCGTGGCGACCCCCGCGGCGAGGCAGCGCAACCACGGTCCCGACATCTCCTCCGCGCTCGGCCAGCGGAGGTTCAGGCCCACGTCAATGGCTGCGGCCGCATCGTCAAAGGCCTGGTCCTCGAGCCGGCCGGTGACGTGCACACGGTCGGTGACGCCGTGTTCGCGGAGCAGGTCGTCGAGCGGCAGCAGGCGGTCGACGCCTCCGGCCAGCAGCAGGCGCGCCTCCTGCGCCACGTCACGGACCGCCCCAAACGCACGGATCACCGGAGCGATGCGCCGTTCCGGCGCGATGTGTCCCAGCACCCCGAACACCAGCGCCTCGTCCGGGAGGCCGTGTGCGGCCCGAAAGCGATGGCGTGCGGCGCTCACGTCCGCCGACGTCCACTCCCGTCCGTGACCGAGGCTGATATGCGCGGTCGGCCGGTCGGGAAACTCGTCGGTCAATTCCCGCACCACACCAGGAGCGTGTGCCGCGACGAGCCGTGACGCCTCCACGATCGTCCGCCGCATGGGCCATTGGTAGTAATAGGCGCCGTCAAAGCCGGCAATGGCCAATTCAGCGGCCTCGGGCCGGACGTCGGGGTGATTGAAGTGGAACTCGGCGCGATAGTCGGCGTGACGTTTCCATGGCGACAGCAGCGTCGTGGCGCGCGCGTGGTGCAGGCGCGCATCGTGCATCACCGTCAGGCCTGGGTACCGGAAGAGATAGGGCCAGATGAACCCGTGCGCCCACGAGTTGCCGATTTGATACACCGGCAGGTCATAGTGGCCGCGGGCCATGCGCCAGACCAGTTCATGCGCGCCGAGCACGCGGACCTGGCCCGGCGCCGGAGGGCCGTCCGGGCCCCTGTTGACGGGCACCAGGGCCTCGTCCACCAGTACGTCGACGGCGTGGCCCGCGGCCGCCAGCGCGGGCACAAGATCGGCCGCGCAGGTGGCAATTCCGGAGGGCTGCGGGGGCCACGGCGTCAACAGGGCCAGACGGGCCATTGTGTTAGCATCTCACTTTGATCACGCGACGTACAAGCGCGTGATGTACGGAGGATTTCGCACCGATGGACGGCTTTCTGCCTATCCTGATCATGATCGGCCTCGGGCTCGGGTTTGCCGGCGCCATGGTGGGCCTGTCGCAGTTTGTCGGCCCCAGCAAGCCGACGCCCGAAAAGGAAGCGGCCTACGAATGCGGCATGCCGCCGGTGGGTGACGCCCGCGAGCGCCAGTCGGTCAAGTTCTATCTGGTCGCGATGATCTTCCTGCTGTTCGACATCGAAGTGGCGTTCCTGTATCCCTGGGCCATGGCGTTCCGGGAACTCGGGGCGGTCGCGTATTTCCAGATCCTCGTGTTTTTTGCGCTGCTGACCACCGGGTACATCTACGTGTGGCGCAAGGGCGCGTTCGACTGGAGCAAGGAGTGGCGGCGGTAGCCGCCTGAACCATGTCCAACCTGTCATTTCCGCATTCCAATCTGGCTCCCGGCGCCGCGACCCCGATCGAGGCGCGGTACGGCCATCCCGATCCGCATCAGTCGGCCGGCCACGAAGGCTCCATCCTCACGACCTCGGTCGAGAAGATGGTGCAATGGGCGCGCCGCTCGGCCATCTGGCCGGTGACGTTTGGTCTGGCGTGTTGCGCCATCGAGATGATGGCAATGGCGGCCGGCCGCTACGACGTCGCCCGCTTCGGCGCCGAAGTCTTCCGTGGCTCGCCGCGGCAGTCGGACCTGATGATTGTCGCCGGCCGGCTGTCCCGCAAGATGGCGCCGGTGCTGCGCCGCATCTACGACCAGATGCCCGAGCCCAAGTGGGTGATTTCCATGGGCGCCTGCGCCAGCTGCGGCGGCGTGTTCGACAACTACGCCATCGTGCAGGGTGTGGATCAGATCGTGCCCGTGGATGTGTTCGTGCCCGGGTGCCCGCCGCGTCCCGAGTCGCTCATCTACGGCATCGTGCAGCTGCAGCGCAAGATTGACCGGACGAGGATGTCGGCGTGAGCGCGCCGGTGATGGATCCCCAGGTCGTGGACCTCGTGCGCCAGTCGGCGCCGGTGGCGGTGCTTGAACCGGCCGACGCGATCGACATGCCGACCGCGTATGTGGACCGCGAACATCTGGTCGAGGTCTGCCGCGTGTTGCGCGACCACCCCGGCCTCCAGTTTTCGCTGCTCGCCGAGATCACGGCGTGTGACTACCTGCCGGCGAACCCGCGGTTTGAAGTCGTGTATCACCTGGCCTGTCTGGGTGAGGCCTACGCGCAACCGGGTGGCGCCGCGCCGCCACGCCGCCTGCGCCTGAAGGTGCGAGTGCCCGACGGTGCGCCGACGACCGACGCGTGGGTGCCGTCGCTCACCGGATTGTGGCCCGCCGCCAACTGGCTCGAGCGTGAAGTGTTCGACATGTTCGGGATTGCCTTCACTGGCCATCCCGATCTGCGCCGCATCCTGATGCCGGACGACTGGGAAGGCTACCCGCAGCGCAAGGACTTCCCGCTGCAGGTGCGCAAGGACCCGGCCGCCTGGTCGCCGCTTGAACTGACGCCTGAAGAATTTGCCGCCAACATCCGTGCGTCGCAGGACGCGTCGGATCGGCTGGCCCGACAGCGGCAGTGACCAGCGACGACGGCTTCGGCCCGCGGTGGCACGCCACCCTCGATGAGACGGTGGCCGTGCACCAGCGCTGGCGCGAGTCGTCGGACGCCGCGGCCCTGGCGGCGCGAGTGGTGCGTGACGCCGCGCTGTCGGGACGCCAGGTGCTGACGTTTGGCAACGGCGGCAGCGCGACCGATGCGCAACACCTGGCCGCGGAACTGGTCGTGCGGTTCGTGGCCACCCGTCGCGCAGTCGCGGCGGTGGCGTTGACGGCCGATTCGGCGGTGGTGACCGCGGCAGGCAACGACCTTGGGTTCGACCAGATCTTCGCGCGCCAGATCGAAGCGCTCGGGCGCGAAGGGGATGTGGCGGTCGGGTTCAGCACGAGCGGCCGTTCGCCCAATGTGCTCGCGGCACTGCGGGTGGCGCGATGGAAGGGATTACACGCCGTCGCCCTGACCGGGCAGGACGGCCTGGCGGATGACGAAGCCGCCGACATCGTGGTTGCCGTGCCCAGCGCGGTGACGGCGAGGATTCAGGAAGCACACCGGACGTGGATGCACGCCGTGTGCGGATGGGTGGAAGAGAGTCTGCATGCCTGAAATGCGCACAGAGACGATGACCGTCAACATGGGGCCCCAGCACCCGAGCACACACGGTGTGCTTCGGCTGGTGCTTGAGCTCGACGGCGAAACGATCGTCAAGGCGGATCCAACAATCGGCTTCCTGCACACGGGCATCGAAAAAACCGCCGAGCAGAAGAAGTGGCAACAGGTCATCCCGCTCGTCGAGCGCATGGATTACCTCGGCGCGCAGTCCAACAGCCTGTCGTTTGTGTTGTCGGCCGAGAAGCTGCTCGGGCTCGAGATGCCCGATCGCGTCACGTACATCCGCGTGCTCATCGCGGAACTGCAGCGCCTGAGCAGCCATCTGGTGTGGCTGGCGACCCACGCGATGGAAATCGGCGCCGTCTCGGTGATGATGTACGCGTTCCGTGAGCGCGAGCAGCTGCTCAATCTCAACGAGATGCTCGCCGGCTTCCGGTTTTTCCCCAGCTACATCCGCATCGGCGGCCTGCGCGACGACCTGCCGCGCGGCTTCACGAAGGCGGTCAAGGCGTGGCTCGACAAGATGCCCGCCGCCATCGACAACTACGAGCTGATGCTCACCAAGAACCAGGTGTGGATCAAACGCACCGTCGGTGTGGGCAAGCTGTCGAAGGAAGAGACCCTGGCGCTGGGGCTGGTCGGCCCGATGGCGCGTGCGGTCGGCATCCCGTACGACGTCCGCAAGGTGTGGCCCTACCTGAAGTACGAAACGTTCGACTTCACGGTGCCGACACGCACCGATGGCGACGTGTTCGCCCGGTATCAGGTGAAGATGGAAGAGATGCGGCAGAGCGTGAAGCTCTGTTATCAGGCGCTCGAGCGCATCTCGCCGTCCGGTGTCTACGACTGCGGCGACCGCCGCATCGCGCCGCCCCCCAAGGATCAGGTCTACACCGAGATGGAAGCGCTGATTCAGCACTTCCTGATCTACTCGCAGGGCTTCACTGTGCCCAAGGGCGAAGCGTACGTGCCGGTGGAAGGTGCCCGCGGCGAACACGGGTTCTACATCGTGTCGGACGGCGGCAACCGGCCGATTCGCGTGAAGTCGCGCGCGCCGTCCTTTCTGGCCTGTCAGGCCCTGCCGCACATGATCAAGGGCGGCCTGATTGCCGACGTGATCGCCGTCATCGGATCAACCGACGTCGTCATGGGCGACGTGGACCGCTAGGAACAGAGCATGAGTTTTCATCCATTGATGGATTACGGGCGCGGTCTGCATCAGTCGCAGCGCGCCCTGGCCGATGAAGGCCCGCCGTTCAGCTTCACGCCTGAGCACACGGCCAAACTCGAGGAGATCTGCAGCCGGTATCCGGCGGACCGGCGCCGGTCGGCCGTGCTCGCGGCGTTGTATCTCGCGCAGCGGCAGCAGGGCTACATCACGCGGAATGCGATGAAGGCCGTGGCCGACGCCATCGGCATCACCACGGCGGATGTCGAAGACGTCGTGTCGTATTACACGATGTTCTACACGCGCCCGGTGGGACAGCACGTGTTGCTGGTGTGCCGCACGTTGTCGTGTGCGCTCAACGGCGCCGAGCGGGTGACCGAGGAACTGCAGAAGACGCTGGGCATCGAGGTGGGTGAGACGACGCCCGATGGCGCGTTTACGCTGCTGGAAGCCGAGTGCCTGGGCGCCTGTGACCGTGCTCCGGTGGTGGGCGTCAACGACCATTGGCACGAGTGCCAGAAGCCCGAGGACGCGAAAACGCTGGTTGAAGGCCTGCGCACGCGCGGCGCCGCGGCCCTGACCGGTTGCCACCTCCACAAGGAGAAGGCGTAATGGAACCCATTCTCACGCCCCACGTGAACACGCCGGGCGGCTTCACGCTCGACTTCTACCTGAAGCAGAACGGGTACGGCGCACTGAAGAAGGCGCTGGGCATGACGCCAGACGAGGTCATCGAGGTCGTCAAGGCCTCGGGCCTGCGCGGTCGCGGCGGCGCCGGTTTTCCCACCGGCATGAAGTGGCAGTTTGTCGACAAGAAGAGCGACAAGCCGAAGTACATCTGCTGCAACGCCGACGAAAGCGAACCTGGCACGTTCAAGGACCACGTGCTGATGGAACGTAATCCGCACCTGTTGTTTGAAGGCTGCCTGATTGCGTGCCACGCCATCGGCGCGAAGGTCGCCTACATCTACATCCGCGGCGAGTTCTACCACGTGCAGCAGGTGCTCGAAGCTGAACTCGCCAAGGCGCGCGCGGCCGGCTACATCGGCAAGAACATCATGGGCACGGGCTTTGACTGCGAGATCTACGTGCACCGCGGCGCCGGCGCGTATGAAGCCGGTGAAGAGACGGCGCTCATCGAGTCGCTGGAAGGCAAACGTGCGCAACCGCGCTTCAAGCCGCCGTTCCCGGCCGTGGCAGGGCTCTACAACTGTCCCACCGCCGTGAACAACGTCGAGACCCTCTGCAACGTGCCGCCAATCATCGAGCGCGGTGCCGAGTGGTACGCGGCGCTGGGCCCGGAAAAAAACGGCGGACCAAAGCTGTACTGCATCAGCGGCCACGTCAAGAAACCAGGTGTCTACGAAGCGTCCATGAACGTGACGCTGAAGGAACTGATCTACGACGACAAGTACGCCGGCGGCATCCGCGGCAATCACAAACTCAAGGCCGTGATTCCCGGCGGTTCGTCGGTCCCCATCCTGCTGCCGCATCAGCTGGATGTGCCCGCCAGCTTTGACGGGGTGCAGAAGGCCGGATCGCTGCTTGGCTCGGCCGGGCTCATCGTCATGGACGAGACCACCTGCATGGTGTGGGCTGCGAAGAACCTGCTCTACTTCTACAAACACGAGTCGTGCGGCAAGTGCACGCCCTGCCGCGAAGGCGGCGACTGGCTGCACCGCCTGCTGACGCGTATCGAGGCGGGTGAGGGCCAGATGAAGGACATCGACCTGCTGCTGTCGGTGGCCAACAACATCACCGGCAAGACGTTGTGTGCGTTTGGTGATGCGGCCGCCACGCCGGTGCTCACCACGGTCTCGCTGTTCCGCGAGGAGTTTGAGGCGCACGTCAAGGCCGGCGGGTGCACACTCAAGGCCGACTGGCGGTCGGAGGCGCGGGCACACGCCCACGCGCACTGAGGTCGATGATGGACAGCACCCTGATCGCTCAGCTCATCGTCATCGGCTTCACGTTTTTCATGCTGCTGAACTCGGCAGCCGTCCTCGTGCTCATGGAGCGCAAGGTGGCGGCCTTCGTGCAGCAGCGGCTTGGCCCGTACCGCGTCGGTCCCTGGGGCGCGCTGCAGCCGCTGGCCGACATCATCAAACTCGTGATGAAGGAGGAACTGCGGCCCAAGACGGCTGACAAGTTCCTGTTCTACCTGGCACCCATCCTGTGCGCGGTCGCGGCGTTTGCCGCGTTTTCCGTCGTGCCGTTTGGCGCGGACACCGACTTCTTCGGCCTGCTGGATGAACCCATCAAGTTGATGGCGGCTGACGTCAACGTCGGCCTGCTGGTCATCTTTGCCATCACGTCGATGGGTGTGTATGGCATCGTGCTCGCCGGGTGGGCCTCCAACAGCAAGTATTCGCTGCTGGGCGGCCTGCGATCATCCGCGCAGATGATCAGCTACGAGTTGTCGTATGGGTTGTCGCTGGCGGCGGTCATCATGCTGGCCGGCAGCCTGTCGCTCCGCGATATCGTGAATGCACAGGACGGCTACTGGTTCGGATTCATTCCGCAGTGGTACGTGTTCCTTCAACCGGTGGGCTTCTTCATCTTCATGGTCGCCGGCGTGGCTGAGACCAACCGCGCGCCGTTCGACTTCCCGGAAGCCGAACAGGAACTGGTGGCCGGCTATCACACCGAATACAGCTCGATGACCTTCGCGCTGTTTTTCATGGCCGAGTACATCAACATGGTCACGGTCTCGGCCGTGGCGACCAACCTGTTCCTCGGAGGCTGGCACGGTCCGCTGCTGCCTGACTACCTGGGCTGGGTCTGGTTCCTGGTGAAGGTCTTCCTGCTGCTGTTCTTCTACATCTGGATGCGGTGGACGCTGCCGCGGTATCGCTACGACCACCTGATGGAGTTTGGCTGGAAGTGGTTGCTGCCGGCGGCGGTGATCAATCTGCTGGTGACCGCGGGTGTGGTCATCGGGATGGGGTGGTAAGCCGTGGACGCTCTGTATTTCTGGCTCTTCGCGGTCATCGCCATCGTGGCGTCGGTGCTGGTCGTCGGCCAGCGCAACCCGATGTACAGCGTGTTGCTGCTCATCGTGTCGTTCGCCGCGTTGTCGGGCCTCTACGTGCTGCTCAACGCGCCGTTCATGGCGGTGATTCAGATCATCATCTACGCCGGCGCCATCATGGTCCTCTTCCTGTTTGTCGTCATGTTGCTCAACGTGACGTCGGAAGATGCCGCCGTCGAGCCGCGTGGGCGGCTGAGCATCGGGCCCGGGCCGCGCAAGTTTGGCGCGGTGCTCGCGGTCGTGCTGGCCATCGAACTGGTGTGGGCGCTGCGGCGGATTGCCGACGCGCCGTTCCAGGCCGCTGACCCGGAGGCCACCACCGTGGCGCAGATTGGCCTGCGCCTGTTCCGCGAATACGCGTTTGCGTTTGAAGCGACGTCGATTCTGATTCTGGTGGCGATGGTGGGTGCCGTCATCATCGCGCGAAAGGAACGCTGACCGTGTTGCCTGATCCGACGCTCAACACCTATCTGGCGCTGTCCGCCGTCCTCTTTGCGATTGGCACGGCCGGCGTCTTCCTGCGGCGCAACCTCATCACGATCCTGCTGTCGGTCGAGGTGATGCTCAACGCCGTGAACCTGACCTTCGTCGCCGTGGACCGGTTCCTCGGCACGGTGGATGGGCAGATCATCGCGTTCTTCGTGATGACCGTGGCCGCGGCGGAAGCCGCCGTGGGCCTGGCCATCGTCATTGCGCTGTTCCGGCACCGGGAGACCCTGACGCCGGATGCCTTCACGACGCTGAAGTGGTGACGCCGTGCTGCTGCTGATACCCCTGCTCCCGTTCCTCGGATTCCTGGTCAATGCGACCGTGGGCCGCCGCTGGCCCAAGGCCATCACCGGAGGCATCGCCACCGGCGCGATGGCCGGTGCCTTCATCGTGGCCGCGCAGTCGGTCTGGACCATGCTTGGCCTCGAGCCGGTGGGTGGCGTGCGCGCCATCAACCAGGAGGTCTTCAGCTGGATTGCCTCCGACACCCTCCAGATTCCGTTTGCGCTCCGGCTCGATCCGCTGGCCGCGCTGATGATTCTGGTGGTCACCGGCATCGGCACGTTGATTCACCTGTACTCGACGTCGTACATGCACGAGGAGACAGACGCGGACTTCGCGCGGTACTTCTCCTACCTGAATCTGTTCGCGTCGTTCATGCTCATCCTGGTGCTGGGCGCCAGCTTCCCGGTGATGTTCATCGGCTGGGAAGGGGTGGGCCTCTGCTCCTACCTGCTCATCGGCTTCTACTTCACCAAGCCGGCCGCGGCCGACGCCGGCAAAAAGGCCTTCATCGTCAACCGCGTGGGTGACTTCGGATTCATCCTCGGGATGCTCATCCTGTTCACCGCGTTCGGCACCCTCGACTTCCAGCAGCTGGCCATTCAGATTGCACCGCTGGCCGCCGAGCCGGCGACCCTGGCGGGCGCAGGACTCCTGACGGGCGCGACGTTGCTGCTGTTTGTGGGCGCCACCGGCAAGTCGGCGCAGCTGCCGCTGTATGTGTGGCTGCCGGACGCGATGGAAGGCCCGACGCCGGTCTCCGCCCTCATCCACGCCGCGACCATGGTGACCGCCGGCGTGTACATGATTGCGCGCAACGCGGTGCTGTTCAGCCATGCGCCGTTCACGCTGGAAGTCATTGCCGTCGTCGGTGTGTTGACTGCGCTGTTTGCCGGCACCATCGGGCTGGTGCAGAACGACATCAAGCGTGTGCTCGCGTATTCGACGGTGTCGCAGCTGGGGTACATGTTCCTGGCGGTGGGCGTCGGCGCGTTTGCGGGTGGCGTGTTCCACCTCTACACTCACGCGTTTTTCAAGGCGTTGCTGTTCCTCGGATCAGGCGCCGTGATTCACGCGCTGCATGGCGAACAGGACATGCGGTACATGGGCGGCCTCAAGTCGAAGCTGCCGATCACGTTCTGGACCTTTGCGATTGGCACCATCGCCATCGCGGGCCTGCCGCCATTTGCCGGGTTCTTCTCGAAGGACGAAATCCTCTGGAAGACCTTCTCCAGCCATCACTACGTCCTGTGGGGCCTGGCAGTACTCGCCGCGTTCCTCACGGCGACCTACATGTTCCGCCTGCTCTACATGACGTTCTTCGGCGAGTCGCGTGTGGGCACGAACCCTCATCCGCCTTCGCATGGTCACGCGGCGGACGACCATGGCCATGGCGCCGATCACCACGGCGGGGCTAAAGCCCACGCCCTACACGGGCATGGAGCCCACCAGCCCAACGGCGCATCCGCCCATCATCTGCACGACGCACCCCTGCCGATGGCGATTGCGCTGATCGTGCTGGCGGTCGGGTCGGTGCTGGCGGGTTTCTTCGGTGTGCCGCATGCACTGGGTGGCCACAACGCGATTGAAGCGTTCCTCGCGCCGAGTTTCCAGGCGATGTCCTTGACCCTGAGCGAGCCGGCAATCGCCGGCGCAGTCGAAGGGGCCGCTGAAGCCGTCCATGGAGACACGGCCACTGAGTTGGGTTTGATGGGCCTGTCGGTGGCCATTGCGCTGGCGGGCATCATGCTGGCGACCGTGTTCTACAAGAACGGCTTCAGCCGCGCTGACGCGATGGCCCAGCGCTTCAGCGGGCTGCACCGCCTGCTGCTCAACAAGTACTACGTGGACGAAATCTACGACGCGGTCATCGTGCAGCCCATCAAGGCGCTGTCGACCGGCGTCTTGTGGAAACGCGTGGATGTCGGCGTGATCGACGGCATCGTCAATGGCGTCGGCCTGCTGGTGCGGGGCTGGAGCGCCATCCTGCGCCGGGTGCAGACCGGTTCGGTGCGCGCGTATGCGATGTCGATCTTCGTCGGGGTCGTCTCGATCCTGGGGTACTACCTGTGGCGCTAACACTTCTTGTCCTGTTGCCGCTCCTCGGCGGACTCCTCGTGCTCCTGCTCGGCAAGGGGCGCGATGCATTGGTCCGCAACGTGGCGCTGGCCGTCGCGGTGGCCACCTTCGTCGCGAGCCTGTCGCTCTGGACCGGCTTTGACGCTTCGTCCGCCGAGTTCCAGTTCGTCGAGCGCTACACGTGGCTGCCGGACTTCGGCATCTCGTATCACGTCGGCCTGGACGGCATCACGTTGTGGCTCGTCATCCTCACGACGTTCCTGACGCCGATCGGCCTCTTGTGCTCGTGGGAATCGGTCACCGACCGTGTGCGTGAGTTCTCGTTCTTCATGCTGCTCCTCGAAGCGGCCATGATCGGCGTGTTCATCTCGCTCGACCTGTTCCTGTTCTACGTGTTCTGGGACGTGATGCTGATTCCGATGTATTTCCTCATCGGGATCTGGGGTTACGAGCAGCGCGTCTACGCGGCCATCAAGTTCATGCTCTACACGATGGCCGGCTCCGTGCTGATGCTGCTGGCCATCATCTGGCTCGCGTATCACCACCAGGCCGTCACCGGCGTCCTGAGCTTCGACCTGCTCGATCTTTACGCGCTCGACATCCCGGGCGGCTTGCAGACATGGCTGTTCCTGGCCTTTGCGCTGGCGTTCGCCATCAAGGTGCCGGTGTTCCCGTTCCACACGTGGCTGCCAGACGCACACGTGCAGGCCCCGACGGCCGGCTCGGTCATCCTGGCCGGCGTCCTCCTGAAGATGGGCACCTACGGCCTGCTGCGGTTTGCCTTCCCGCTGTTTCCTGAGGCGGCGATGCAGTTTGCGCCCTACCTCGCGATTCTCGCGGTCATCGGCATTGTCTACGGCGCACTCGTCGCCATGATCCAGCCGGACATGAAGAAGCTGGTCGCGTATTCGTCGGTCAGCCACCTCGGGTTTGTCGTGCTCGGCCTGTGCGCGATGAACATGCAGGGTGTGCAGGGCGCCGTCTACCAGATGCTCGCGCACGGTGTCTCCACCGGCGGCCTCTTCCTCATCGTCGGCATGTTGTCCGACCGGCGGCACACGAAGCTGATTGCCGAATACGGCGGCCTCAAGTCGGTCACACCCAAACTCGTCGCGATGTTCCTGCTGGTAACGCTGGCGTCGGTGGCGCTGCCGGGCATGAACGGCTTCGTGGGTGAGTTCATGATCTTTGTCGGATCGTTCCGCGAAGCGGGCGTCCTGACGGCCGTGGCGGCCACGGGCGTGATTCTGTCGGCCGTGTACATGCTGTGGATGTTCCAGCGCGTGAACTACGGGCCGCTCACCAATCCGAAAAACAAGGGCCTGCGTGACCTCAGTCCGCGCGAGTGGGTGGTCATCGCCCCGATCGTGGCCATGTGCATCTTCATGGGGGTGTTCCCCAACGTCTTCCTCAAGCCGATGGAGCCTTCGGTGAAGAAAGCGATTGAGTACGTGCGCGGCGTGCCCGCCGTGAACGCCGAACTGAGCTCGGAGGCGGGTTCGCCGGTGTCGCCGGCTGAACCCGCTGCCGAACTCACCTCCGAGCTCACGTCCGGGGGTGCGCGATGACCATGAATGACTTCGCGGCCGTCGCGCCCATTCTGATGGTTACCCTCGGCGGCTGCGCGGCCATGGTGGCCGAGGCGTTTCGCAAGCAGGACGACCACTCGGGCTCCTACTGGTTCGGGATCTACGGGCTCATCGTCCTGGGTGGCGCCATCTGGACGTCCATCGGCCGTTGGAACGAGAGTTTTGTCGGGTTCGGCGTCATTGCCGTCGACAACTTCTCGGTGTTCTTCAACATCACGCTTGCGGCCATCGGCATCCTGACGATCCTGGTGTCGATCGGCAACGCCGAGCGGGACCACCTGCCGCCGGGTGAGTACTACTCGCTGATGTTGTTCTCAATCGCCGGCATGATGATGATGGCGTCCACCACGGACCTGCTCGTCATCTTCATTGCGCTCGAGATCATGTCACTCGGCGTCTATGTCCTGACGGCGATCAAGCGCAGCAGTGCGGAAGGCGCGGAAGCCGGATTCAAGTACTTCGTGCTCGGCGCATTTTCGTCCGCGTTTTTCCTCTACGGCATCGCAATGGCGTATGCGGTGACCGGCACCACCAAACTCGATGAAATCGGACTGCGTGTCGCGTCTTCGTCGCTTGACCCCGGCATCCTCATCGTGTTTGCCGGCCTGCTGCTGCTTGTCGGCTTCGCATTCAAAGTGGGCGCGGTGCCGTTCCACATGTGGACGCCCGATGCCTATCAGGGCGCGCCGACGCTGGTCACCGGTTTCATGTCGACCGGCGTGAAGGTCGCGGCGTTCGCCGCCTTCGTGCGTGTGTTCCTCGGCACGTTTGAACCGCTGCGGCTCGAGTGGATCCCGATCGTCTCGGTGATTGCGGCTTTGACGATGATCCTCGGCACTGTGGTCGGCGTCGCTCAGACCAGCGTCAAACGTATGCTGGCGTATTCGTCGATTGCGCACGCCGGCTACCTGCTGGTGGGCCTGGTGGCCGCGAGCACCGACGGCAAGGCGGCCATCCTGTTTTACCTGGTGGCCTACAGCGTCACGAACCTCGGCGCCTTTGGTGTGTTGTCCGCGTTGACCTCCAACGACCGGCCGCATGACGATGTGCGGGACTTTGCGGGGATGTGGAAGGAACGCCCGGGCCTGGCCGCGTTGCTGACGGTGTTCTTGCTGTCGCTGGGCGGGTTCCCCCTCACTGTCGGCTTCATCGGCAAGTGGTACATCTTCGCCGCCGCGATGCAGGAAGGGCTCTACACGCTCGCCATTCTTGGCGTGTTGACGTCGGTTGTCTCCGTCTTCTTCTACCTGCGCATCGTCGTCATGATGTACATGAGCGAAGAGACGGCGCCGGAGCATCGGCCGATCGTGTCCGGAGTGACGGTGGCCGGGCTGCTCGTGGCTCTGGCGGGCGTGTTGTACTTCGGCATCCTGCCCGGACGCTTGCTGTCCTTCGCCGCGCAATCGGTCACATCGATCTTCTAGCGCCGGCGGGGCTGACGCCCCGCCCGGGGTTGTGCTCGTCGTGGGGCAGACCTTCTGGTCTGCCGAGACGGCGGGGCTGACGCCCCGCCCTGCGTTGTGCTCGTCGTGGGGCAGACCTTCAGGTCTGCCAATATCGCCGCCGCCACTCGCGCATCGTCAGCGGGGTTCACTGTCCGCATGTCCATCAACACTTCGTCATCGTGCACGCGCGCGATGACGGGCGGAGTCCCCAGGCGCAGCAGTGCCTCAAGCTCCGCGGCCGAGTGCGTGCGGCTCCGCAGTGCGACGAGCCGTGACGGCAACGTGGACTGCGGGGCGCTGCCGCCACCGATGGTGGAGAAGCCGTCGACGATTCTTGCCGAGAGCGCTGGTCCGGCGTCCTGCTGAAGTTGCGCGCAGAGCGCCGTCGCGCGAGATTCGAGCGCCTCTGGTGAGGCGAGCAACATCCGCACGAGCGGAATCTGTGTTCTGTCCGGCGGTCTCAGCCACAATGCGAGTGTTGCCTCCAACGCTGCGTACGTCTGTTTGTCGGCGCGGACCGCGCGCATGAGCGGATGTTGTCGCACACGCGCGACCAGGTCTGCGCGTCCCGCGATGATGCCGGCCTGCGGGCCTCCAAGCAACTTATCCCCGCTGAAGGCAACCAAATCGACACCGGCCTCCAAGCTCGCGCGCACCGTCGGTTCCTCGCGCAGGGCCTCCGGCCATGGGATGTCGTTGGGCAGGCCCAGCCACCCGGAGCCGAGATCCTCGAAGAGCGGCAGGCCGTGATCGTGCGCGGCGCGTGCGAGTGCATCCAGAGCAGGGCGTTCAGTGAATCCCTCAATCCGGAAGTTGGACGGATGCACACGCAACACGAGGGCCGTTCGGGCGCTGGCCGCGGCGGTGTAGTCGGACACCCGCGTGCGATTGGTCGTCCCGACTTCGCGCAGCACTGCGCCCGATTGCGCCATGATGTCGGGCACGCGGAAGCCGCCGCCGATCTCGACCAACTCGCCGCGTGAGACCAGGACCTCGCGGCCGGAGGCCAGCGCGCCAAGCACCAGCATCGTCGCCGCAGCGTTGTTATTGACGACGGTCGCGGCCTCGGCGCCGGTCAGCGCGCAGATCAACCGTTCGGCATGGACGTGACGATGGCCTCTGCCTCCGTGGTCGAGGTCGTACTCGAGATTGGCGTAACCCGACGAGACCGCCGCTGCGCGCGACGTTGCGGCGGCCGCCAGTGGGGCCCGCCCCAGGTTGGTGTGGATGATCACGCCGGTGGCGTTGATCACCTCGCGCAGTGATGGGCGGGTGGTGTCCTCGAGCAGCTGCGCCGCGCGATGCGCAATGGCGTCTCCCGCCTCACCGGACGGCGCGTCCCGCCACTCCCGGGCCGCCTGCCTCAGTGCGGCCACCACCGCGGCGTGTCCGTGTGCAGCGACGAGCGTGCGTACGTCCTGCCGCTGCAGGCACTGATCGATCGAGGGAATGGAGCGGAGAGAAGACATCCGGCGGTTGCGGCGTCGCGAGCGGACAGGATAGCATCAGGCGTGCTGCCTGAGCATCCCACGCACCGACCGCTCGAGCGGTTCTGGCCGTACGCCGATTTGCCCGAAGCCCCATCAGACGAAGAACTCGCGTTGCTGCATCCGGAGCTGCGTGAGGCACTGTTTGGCACACCCGCGCGGCCTTTTTCGATCTCGATTGAGTTTCCGGCGATGGCCGACGATGTGATGACCCAGGTCAGAACGATCGCGGCAGACGCGGCGGAGTGGCAGGAGATTCCGGCCGGGACCAACACACGATACCGGGTACGTTTTTATCCTGGAGACAAACCGCTCACGTTACGGTCGCTGTATGAACTTGTCGGGGATCACCCTGACACACGCGTACTGATCGACGATCGGCCTCTGCCATACGCGCGTGAGCTGTGGCTCCCGCTGGTATGGTGCCTCATCCGGTAAGTCGGAGGGGCGAGTGAGTGATTGGGTGCGTGAGGCGCGTCTGTCCGGAGCGGTGACGCAGAACGAATCGGTGAGTGAGGGCCGGAACAACGGGCTCCGGCCCTCTTCAAGTGGTTTAGCTGGGCTTGGTGACGTTCCCCGCCTGCGGTCCCTTCGGACCATCGACGATTTCGAACTCAACCTCCTGGCCTTCTTCGAGCGTGCGGAATCCGTTGCCCTGGATTGCCGAGAAGTGCACGAAGACATCATTGCCGCCCTCGCGCTCGATGAAGCCATAACCTTTAGCGTTGTTGAACCACTTGACCTTGCCCGTAATACGCATCGTACTTGCCTGCCTTGCGAGAACAGACGCGGCTATCCGCGTCTTACAAAAAAAAGACCGCACCTGCGGTCTTCGTGTCGACGATGGTCTCGCCCAACGTCGATCGGCAATGCTATGCGGGTGCCTGAAACAAGTCAAGCAGTTACAAGAAAGGCCTTTGTGTCATGCGTGCCCTGTTGAGTGTCTCTGATAAGACCGGATTGGTCCCCTTTGCAACCGCCTTGGCAGCCCATGGCTGGGAGCTTGTGTCGACCGGTGGGACGGCCCGTGCCCTGGCTGACGCCGGTCTCCCGGTGATTGGGATCTCCGATGTCACGGGTTTTCCCGAAATGCTGGATGGCCGCGTCAAAACGCTCCATCCCAAGGTGCATGGGGGGATCCTGGCGCGCCGCCACATGCCGGGGGACCTGGAGGCTCTGGCCGGCCAGGGGATTACCCCCATCGATCTGGTGGTGGTGAATCTGTATCCCTTTGCGCAGGCGGCCGCCAAACCGAATCTGCCGTTTGACCACCTGATCGAAGAGATCGACATCGGTGGCCCGAGCCTGCTCCGTGCCGCAGCCAAGAACTTCCGCGACGTACTTGTCGTGGTCGACCCGCGCGACTACAACGGGGTGATCGCGGCGCTGAAGGCTCCTGGGGGACCGACCCTGGCGCAGCGTTTCGACCTGGCGCGCAAGGCCTTTGGTCATACCGCCGACTACGACCGCGTGATTGCCTCCACGCTCGGAGAAATCAGCGTCGATGGCACCGGTGCGTTCGTGCGCGGTGGCGCCTCGGGCCGCTGGGCGCCATCGCTGGCCAAAGTGCGCGACCTGCGCTACGGCGAAAACCCGCACCAGACCGCTGCGTGGTACGCCCATGGCGCCCACGGCTTTGGTGGAGCCGTCGTGCATCAGGGCAAGGAACTCTCGTTCACCAATCTGCTTGACCTCGATGCCGCAGCGCGTATCGCGCTCGAATTCAGCGAGCCCGCGGCCGTTGTCATCAAACACACCAATCCGTGTGGGGTGGCCACTGGCGCCACAGCTGCTGAGGCGTACGTACGCGCGAGGGAGGCGGATGCGCTCTCGGCCTTTGGCGGCATCGTCGGACTGAACCGTCCGATTGATTTTGATACCGCCATGGCGCTGGTCTCGACGTTCATTGAAGCGGTCATTGCCCCTGGTGTGTCTGCCGATGAAGAGACACGCGCGGTGCTGGCGAGCAAGCCCAATCTGCGTGTAGTGACCGCGAACTTTGACGGACTCGATCGCGATCGCGACGTACGTTCCATCCTCGGCGGATGGCTCGTCCAGGATCGTGATCGTGTCGTCGAGGCGACGATGGCGTGGCCGTCGGGCGACGGTCCTCGTGTGGTCACGCGGCGTCAGCCGACACCGGAGGAGTGGACGGCGCTGCGCTTCGCCTGGCGTGTGTGCGCGCATGTCAAATCCAACACCGTGATCTTCACGGCAGCCGACGCGACGCTGGCGATTGGCGCGGGCCAGATGAGCCGTGTGGATGCGGTGCGCACCGCCGTGCTCAAGGCGGGCGATCGCCTGCGTGGTTCGGTGGCGGCCTCTGACGCCTTTTTCCCGTTCCGCGACGGACTCGACGTCGTAGCCAATGCCGGAGCCACGGCCATCGTTCAGCCGGGCGGCTCCGTGCGCGACGATGAGGTGATCGCGGCCGCGGACGAACACGGGCTGGCCATGGTGTTCACGGGGCGTCGGCATTTCCGGCACTGACCATCAGTGCGAAGTGCGAAGTGCGAAGTGCGAAGTGCGAAGTGCGAAGTGCGAAATGCGAAGTGCGGAGTGCTGAGTGCGAAGTGCGAAGTGCGAAGTGCGAAATGCGAAGTGCGGAGTGCTGAGTGCGAAGTGCGGGGGACGCAGGTGATGCGGTGACGGGACACCACAGGGTTGCACTGGGAGTCCTGCTCGGCGCCTCGGCGCTCCTGCTGTTTCTTGGGCTCGGCGCGAACACCATCTGGGACGCCAATGAGGCGTTTTACGTGGAGACGCCGCGGCAGATGGTGTTGACGGGCGACTACGTGCATCCGCAGTTCAACGGCGAACCGCGGATGAACAAGCCTGTCCTCAGCTACTGGATCGTCGCCGGGTTCTACCACCTGTTTGGCATATCGGTGGCTGTGGAACGTGTGGCCATTGCCATCGGGGCGCTGGGCATCGTGGTCGCCGCATTTGTGTTTGGCCGCGCCTTGCGATCGCCGATGACCGGAGCGCTGGCGGCGCTGCTGCTGCTGACCGCGCCACGGTTCGTCATGTTCTCGCGGCGCATCTTCATCGATATCTGGATCACCGCGTTCATGACGCTGGCACTCGCATGTTTTGTGCTGGCCGAGACACAACCGGAGCGGAGGCGTCGCTGGTTGTGGCTGATGTATGCGGCCATCGGTTGCGGCGTGTTGACCAAGGGGCCGATCGCGGTGTTGTTCCCTGCAGCGACGATTGGCGCGTGGCTGATCCTGCAGGGACGCTGGCGCGACATCACACGCCTGTCGATCGTGCCAGGCGCGTTGATCGTGCTGGCGATTGTGGTTCCGTGGTGGGCCGCCATCTATGTGGAGCAGGGATGGGAGCCACTGCGCGCCTTCTGGCTTGGCGAGAACATCGGTCGCTTCACGGAGTCGATGCAGCCGGGCGAACGCGACATCTTCTTCTACGTGCCCGTGGTGCTCGGCGACTTGTTCCCGTGGACGTTGTTTGTCGTCGCGGGCCTCATCTCGGGACTCCGGAACCTCGGAACCCCGGGACTCCGGAACCTCGCCTCCTTGCTCCTCCTCTGGGTCGTCTGGCACGTCGGTGTGTTTTCGTTCTCGGAGACCAAGCAGGACCTGTACGTGTTTCCGATCGTGCCGGCACTGGCGGCGTTGGCCGCAGACAGGATGATGGCGGCGTGGGAGCATGGGCGCGCCTGGATGGGACGCGCGACGCTGGTGACCGCGGTGCTCATGGTGATTGCCGCGGCAGGGCTGTTCTGGCTGTTTGGCGGAAGGGCGGTGGTGCATCAGATTGCGGGTGCGAACCTGCTGGCCATCGTGCTGACGCTGGGGGCGGCCGCGGCTGTGATCCTCGCGCTGACGCGCCGAACGGTGCCGGCCGTGCTGACGATCGCCGGTGCCACGGTGGCGGCCAACTACGTGTTTGCCCTGATTGCACTTCCGGCCGTTGAAGCGTTCAAGCCTGTGGTGCCCATGGTGGACCTCATCAGGAGCCGCACACGCGCAGACGCGCCAGCTCCCGTGGTTGCGCACTACCGCACGGTGTTGCCGAGCATGGCGTATTACCTCGAGCGTCCGATTGAAGACATCTTCGACATGCCGACGCTGCTCACGCGTGTCCAGCAGGTGCCCGAGATGTACGTGCTGATCAATCCCGGGGAATACGCCGACCTGCAGCGGCTGCTCGAACCGACCGGCATTGCCGTGTGTGTGGCCGCCCGCCAGACATTGTTTGAAGCCAAGTTGAAGAACGTCCTTGAAGGACGTCCATGGCCCGAGATCTATCTGGCGGGAACCGGTGAGGCCTGCAGGCCCAGTTCAGCGCGCGACGTCGTCGCTGCACCAAACTTGCCCACGACAATTCCCGCCGCCTGATTCGCCAGCGCGGCGGCGTCAGCCAGAGCCGCGCCTTCCGCCAGAGCCAGGGCCAGCGTGGCCACGACAGTGTCTCCTGCGCCGGTGACATCGGCGACCTCACGTGCGGTGGCCGCGATGTGGATGTCGCTGCCGCCGCGGGCTGCGTCGAAAATCCACATGCCGTGTTCGCCCCAGGTGATCACCACACCGGCGCCGGTGGACTCGTGCAACTTCCGCGCAGCCATCCGCGCATCGTCAGCTTCCCGGATGCGGTGTCCCGTCATGAGTTCCGCTTCGTGATGATTGGGCGTCAGCACCGTGACGCCGGCGTAGCGCGAAGCATCCGGGACCTTGGGATCCACGATGAGCGGTTTGCCGTGTGCGGCGTCACGGGCCGTGGCGATGACCGACGGATTGACGACCCCCTTGCGGTAGTCCGAGAGCACGATGGCGCCGGCATCGGCACATGCCGCGCGGACCGCGGCACACAGCGCGTCGAGCGCGCGACCGGTGACGGGTGATTCGTCTTCGTAGTCGACCCGCGCCACCTGCTGGTTCCGCGTGGTGACGACACGGAGCTTGCGTGTGGTCGGGCGCGCGGCGTCCTCGACAAGCCCGTGCGCCGCAATCTGCTGGTGCGCGAGCAGGGCCTGCAACTCCTGCGCAGCCGCGTCGGCCCCGACCGTGCCGACCAGCAGGGGATCGCCGTCGAGCGCGCGGACATTGGCCGCCACATTTGCGGCGCCACCCAGGCGGTAGTCGTCGCGCTCAAAGCGGACCACCGGCACGGGCGCTTCCGGCGAGATGCGGTCGACACGTCCGATCACGAAGTGATCGAGCATGATGTCGCCGATGACGGCAATCCGGGTGCCTTCGCGGATCACGACTGACTCCTGGTCGCGGCCCATGGGAGGGTGATCAGGCCGAGGAACAACATGAGGAACTCCGAGTCGCCGAAGTTGTACTCGAACAGTCCGGCCACCAGCATCGCCACCACGGCGGCCACGCCTGCGCCGGCCACGGCGCGCGCCTGGTTGCGCCGCAACTGGTTCCAGAGGTCGCGTCCGACCGCAACCACAAACCACAGCCACAACGCGAGTGCTGGGAGGCCACGCTCTGCGGCAATCTGAATCGGCACGTTGTGCAGGTGCGGATTCACGTCATTCACCGCGCGCGCGCTCCTGAACTCGGCGTACCGCACCGGCACCATGTTCGGGCCCACACCCGTTACGGGGCTGTCCTGAATCATGCCCCAGCCCGTTTCCCACATCGCGACACGATCGCGGTTGGAGGGATCGTTCAGATCCCAGATGGACTCCACACGCGACACGATCGATTGTGGGGCCGCGACGAAAAAGATGACGGCCGCGACCGGCAGGATCAGCAACAGCTTCCAGTTGCGCTCAGCGAGCAACACACCAACGGCCGCCAGCAGGCCCAGCATGGCATTACGCGTCTGGGTGTAGAACAGGGCAACGACAAGCGCGGGCACGGCAATGGCCGGCCAGATCCACTCACGGCCTGGAGGCAGCAGGCGTGCGATGGCGGCGCCGGCCGACAACATCAGCACACCCGAGAAGGTCATCCAGTGGTTGAGGGGGCCGACCGCGCGGTTGTCGAGTGTGTCGTAGCCGAACATGCTGAACTGCGCGATGCCGATGACCGCGGACGCGGCGCCCACGGCGATGATGACGTCAATCACACGCGACGCGCGTTCTCCGCGCGCGAAGGTGGCCGTGGCCGGCACGAGCAGGAAGAGCAGCAGCTGCTTCGAATCGATCAGGCTTTCGAGCGGTTGCGGGGACAGTGCCGCACTCAGAAGCGTCCAGCCGGCGTAGAGGCCCAGCGGCAGCATGAACGTCGGCATGTCGCGCCACTTGCCGTCGCGCGCCCGCAGCACCACCCATAACGCGATGGCGGCAAACCCCGCCCACTGCGCGATCTGGAGTTTCACCTGCGTGGCCGCCAGCGCGATCGTGATCAGGATGAACCCGGCTCGCCGCAATCCCGCCTGTGGATCGGTCGTCATCACTTCGTCTCCAACAACGCCTCAGCGGCCTCGATCACCGCATTGGCGCCAATCCCCGTCAGGCACCGGTAGTCGCCCGGCGCGCACACCCGCTGATCACACGGCCGGCAGGGCAACGTGCCCACATCCACCGATCGTGTCGGCCACTGCGCGGACCGCCATGGCGCCGATCGTTCCGCCAGTGTCGGGCCGTACAGACCGACGATGGGCACCCGCGAGGTGGACGCGATGTGCAGCGGTCCACTGTCGCCTCCGACGTACAACGCCGCCCGATCGAGCACTGCGCGCAACTCTGCCAGCGTCAGGTCGCCGGCGACCAGCACCCGTGACGCGTCGGTCTGCGATCCGGCTGCGGCAGCGACACGGCCGGCCGCGTCCAGATCGGAGGGGCCCGACGTAATCAGCACCCACCGGTCGGGAGATTGTCGCACTAGAGCGGCGGCCACGTCTGCGAACGCCGGCTCAGGCCATCGGCGAAATGGATTGCCGGCCGACACGTGCAACACGACGACCCGACCGTCAGGGGGGATGTGCCACTGCGTCCACCGGTCCGCCACCGACGCCTCAGCCGCCGGCCCGGCCACCATGACCGTCGGATCCTGTTCAGGGGTCGGGTCGGCCGGGATTCCGGGATCGACCACCCGAAGCAGGTCCCATTGATTCTGGACGGAGTGGCGAGGGTGCAGCCCTCGCGGCCGGTGTGCGACCTCGGTGTACATCCACGTGCGCCCGTCGATGTCGTACCCGATCCGGCGCCTGGCTCCGGAGGCCCAGGTCAGCCACGCGCTGCGTGGGCCGCCGTGCATGTCGATGGCCAGGTCAAACCGCGCAGCACGCAGGCGGCGGGCGAGCCGCCAGTCGGCGCGTACGCGGGCCCAGCCGCGTTCGTGCGGAATGACGAGAACCTCGGTGAGGTCGGGATTGTGGCTGACGACCGGCGCGGCTGAGGATTCGACGATGTACGTGATCGTCGCATCGGGCCAGCGCCGGCGCAGCGCCCGGATGGCCGGCGTCGTGAAAACAACGTCGCCAATCAGGCGGAGCCGGACGACGAGGATGTTCAACGGGTGGGTGACGGCGCCTCGACGGTGGCTTCGTCGATCAGCATGACCGGGATGTCGTCCTTGATCGGATAGACCCGGTGGCAGGATCCGCACTGCAGTCCCTGGCCGTCGTGCACCGGTACCACTTTGGTCTTGCAGGCTGGGCAGACAAGGATGTCAAGCAGGGCGGGGTCGAGTGCCATGCGCCGACTATAAGCCATCAACGACCGACTGTGAAAGAATCAGGACACGCGATGATGTGGTTCCTAGTGGCGCTCTCCGTTGGCGCAGGCCAGGCGCAGCAGGCTCCGGCCTCCACGGCAGCGGTGGGTGAAGCGTATTTTTTGTTCCTGCAGGGACGCATGCTCGAAGGGCGTGGCGACGTGCAGGGCGCGATCGCCGCCTACCGTTCCGCGATTGACCTGATGCCGAAGGCGGCGGATGTGCGGGCCGAACTGGCGGGCCTCTACGCGCGTGAAGGCCGCGCCGCCGAATCGGTGGCCGAAGGTGAGGCCGCGCTCACGATCGATCCCGACAACCACGAAGCGCACCGCATTCTCGGGCTGGTCAAGTCGGCCATCGCGGATAACACCTCGGCGCAGGCCGAGCAGCGCCGGCTGATGATGGAGGCGGCCGGTCACCTCGAGAAGGCGCTTGCCGGCGGGCGACGCGATCCGGGTGTCGAGATTTCGCTCGGTCGGCTGTACGTGCGGACGGGGCAATACGACAAGGCGGTGCCGACGCTCGACAACTTCCTGACCGACCAGCCCGGATATCCCGAGGGGGTGCTGATGCTGGTCGAGGCGCTGGACGCGACCGGGCAACAGGCCCGGGCCATCACATTGCTGGAGCCGCTGGTCAAAGCCGAGCCGGATCTCGCGCGTGCGCGCGGCTGGCTTGCCGAGTTGCTCGATGCCGCCGGCCGCCCACTGGACGCGATGCCGCATTGGCGGGAACTGGCGCGCACCAACCCCAGAAACGTCGCCATCCGCACGCGGTTTGCCACGTCGCTCGTCAATCAGGGCGAACTGACCGAAGGCCGCCAGGTCCTGCTGGAACTGGCCGGCGAATTCCCACAGGACGTGGCCGTCTGGTACCTGGTCTCGCAGGTGGAGAACAGGACCGGCAACGCCGAGGGCGCGGAACGTGCCGCCAACCGGATTCGGGAGATCGACAGCAGCGACCCACGCGGACCACTCGCGCTGGCCGAGGCCCGGAGTGCCCGGGGTGATCACCGCGGCGCGGTAGCGACGCTTGAACCTGTGCTCGAGGCGCTGCGTGACACGCCGACCGGCGGTGGCGCGTACGCGCGGGTGGCGGTGGAACTGGCGGGGGCGCTGTCGGCGTCCGGGGCGCGTGACCGCGGCATCCGGGTGCTGGAGGACGCGCGCACCCGGGACCCTCGCAGTGCAGAGGTGCTTGAGGCGCTCGCCGATGCGTACCTCGATGCCGAACGGTTTGATGTGGCCGAACGTGCCTATCGCGACCTGCTTGGCGCCGATCCTGAAAATCCGGAGTGGTTGGCAGGCCTCGGCTGGGCACAGGTCAAGCAGGGGCAGGCCGGGCTTGGACGCGAGCCGCTTGAAAAGGCCGTCGCCGCCAGGCCCAATGACGTCTCCATCATGGACCACCTCGCCGAGGCGCTGTTCCAGTTGAAGGACTATCGCGGCGCAGCCGCGTTGTGGGATCGCGTGCTCGCCAGCCGCGACGACACCGTGGACGTGAAATCCATCACGGAAAAACGTGACCGCGCGCGGCGGCTCGCGGGGCGCAACTAAATGGCAGGACGGCGGGCACGCGCGGCGGCCTTCGTGCTGCTCATGATGTCGTCGGCCTGCGCGGCGCGGATGTTTGTGCCGCCCGCCGCGACGCCGGTGCCCGAGCCCGAAGCGGCAGCCATCTGGCAGCAGGTCACCGAACGGTGTCGCGGCGTGCAACTGTTCCAGGCAGAAATACGCGTGCGTGGCCGGGTGGGCGACACACGCGAACGGTTTAATCCGCCGGCGATTCATGGAGCCATCACGCGATCGCAGGACATCTATCTGGAGGTGCCGACGCTGGCCGGCAGTGTCTTGCAGATGGCGGGAACGGGAGGTGAGGTGACGCTCCTGCTTCCGAGAGAACGCCGCGTGCTGCGCGCCGGCACCGACGAGGTGTTCGAGGCCTTGACCGGACTCGCGTGGGGACCGCGAGCGTTGCTTGATGCCTTGTCGGGCTGTGTCACATCGTCGGACGCGCCCGTCACTGGCGGCCGGATTGGCAATCTCCTGCACGTGGCCCTCGGCCCAACCTCGGAAGCATGGCTTGAGCACCGTGACGGACGCTGGCAACTCCGCGCGGCCAGGGTGGACACCTGGATGCTCGAGTATCGCCGCCACGACGTCATCTGGCCGGCTGAGATCAGAGTCACTGCCACCACCCCGGTCCCGGTCGATCTGGTCTTCACGCTTCAACAGGTGTCCACCAACATCGACGTACCCGCGTCGGCATTCACCCTCAACGTGCCGGCAGGGTTTGTGCCGATGACGCTGGACGAACTCCGCTCCATCGGCCCCCTGAAAGACGGCGGCGCCCAGCACCCGGCACACGGCGCTTCGCACTTCGCACCTCGCACTTCGCACTGAACCAATGCGCGTCCTGACCCTTCGTCCTTCCGCCAAGATCAATCTCACGCTGCGCGTGGGGCCTCGTCGTGCCGACGGGTATCACGAAGTGCGCACGCTGATGCAGTCGATCGCGCTGCACGACACCGTGGTGGTGTCCGAGCGGCGCGGCCAGTTCCGGTTGCAGTGCCGCACGCCGGGCGTGCCCGAAGACCAGACCAACCTGGCGTGGCGAGCGGCCACGGTGCTGTGGGAGGCGTTGGGCAAAACCGGCGAGCCGCGCGACGCCAACATCCGCATCGACAAAGCGATTCCCGCCCAGGCAGGCCTGGGCGGCGGCAGCGGGAATGCGGCCGCAGCACTGGTGGGGCTCAACACCCTGTGGGGAGGCAAGCTCAGTCGGCGGCAGTTGGTGCGGCTCGGCGCGCAACTGGGGTCTGACGTGCCCTTCTTCCTGCAAGGAGGAACAGCCGTCGCCACCGGCCGCGGCGAGGAGTTGTATCCGGTCGACGACGTGCAGCGACTCGGGGTGGTGGTCATCAAACCCTCTTTTGGAGTCTCGACGGCCGACGCCTATCGCTGGCTCGACGACGATCGGGAGGCGGGGCAGGCCGATGCGCAGCCCGACGCCGAGCACACGGGCCGGGAGGTGGACCTCGGCTGGCCCAGCGGCGGCATTTCCCTGGTGAACGACCTGGCGGCGCCCGTGACTCGCAGGCATCCGGGGATTCAGGAGATGGTGGACGCGTGCCTGGCCGAGGGGGCCTACGGGGCACAGATGTCGGGCAGCGGGTCGGCGGTGTTTGGCCTGTTCTCCGAGCCGGCGGCCACCCGGGCCATCAAGCGGCTTCGCCGCCCGGAGTGGCTGGTCCTGTTGACCCGGACCCAGCGGCGGCGGGACGCGGCGCTGTGATAAACTCCACCTCTTGCGTAGGGCCCCGGACGCCCCGACAGACCATGGTGTGTCTCGTGGCGACCGTGGAACGGCAGCACTGGGGCGTGGCCAAGCGGTAAGGCGCGGGTCTTTGGAACCCGTATTCGAAGGTTCGAATCCTTCCGCCCCAACCACTTTTTTGTTGTGAGTCACGTGGACTGAAACGGCATGAGTCACGGGCAGCTGAAATTGTTCTCGGGGAGCGCGCATCCCGCGCTCGCGAAGGAGATCGCCGAGCAACTCGACATCCCTCTGGGGTCGGCGCGGCTGCACCGCTTTCCGGATTCGGAGGTCTCGTTCCAGATCGACGAGAACATCCGCGGCACGGACGTGTTCGTCGTGCAGCCCACGTCCAACCCTGTTGACGAGCATCTGGTTGAGCTGTGCGTGATGATTGATGCGTTCCGCCGCTCGTCGGCGTCCCGCATCACGGCCGTGATTCCGTATTACGGCTACGCCCGGCAGGACCGGAAGGACAAGCCACGCGTGCCGATTTCAGCCAAGCTGGTGGCGAACCTTCTTGGTGCGGCCGGTGCGAATCGTGTGTTGACC
>BTVE01000042.1:0-37060 GCA_045862915.1 Acidimicrobiia bacterium | reverse complement strand
GGCCCTCCGCCCTGGCGCGGGTCACGATGTCGATGAAGAGGTCTTCCAGCGTGCGGCCCGGACCGGTGAGTTCGGCTGGTGTCCCCAGGGCCGCAAGTTCTCCCGCATGGATCATCGCCAGGCGATCACACTGCGCCGCCTCTTCCATGTGATGGGTCGTCACGAGGACGGTCGTGCCCTCCCTGGCGAGCCGGCGAATGAGCGCCCAGAACTCCCGGCGCGCCATCGGGTCTACTCCGCCGGTGGGTTCATCAAGAAACACGATGGGCGGTTCGTGCAGCAGCGCACAGCCCAGGGCCAGTCGCTGACGCCAGCCTCCGGCGAGGGTGCCGGCGCGCTGGTCCTCCCGGCCGTGCAGGCCGGCCATCTCGAGCACAAACGCGCGGCGGCGCTGCAGGCGGGGTCCGTCCACGCCATACAAGCCCGCGTAGAAGCGGATGTTCTGGTCGACGGTCAACGGTTCGTAGAGCGAAAAGCGTTGTGACATGTAGCCGATGCGGCGTTTGACACCTTCCGGATCGGCCGTCACGTCCACACCACCCACCACAGCGCGTCCGCTTGACGGCTTCAACAACCCGCACAACATCCGGATCGTCGTCGACTTGCCTGCCCCGTTTGATCCCAGAAATCCGAACACCTCGCCGGTCCTCACGTCGAGACTGATGCCGTTCACGGCCACAAAGGCGCCGAATCGCTTCGTCAAGCCGTCGACGAGGATGGCGGGTGTCATTGGAGGGAGCCCCCGATCGCACGAACGAGGCGCGACTCGGCCATTCGTAACGACGCCTGCAGCCGTGTGCGTTCCAGGGCGGCTTCAAGCCACGCGACGTGCGCATCAAGTACGTCGGTGCTTGTGGCCACGCCACTGTCAAAACGAATGCGCATCACGCGGTGGACTTCGGCTGTGGCCGTGACCATCTCGTCCGCGGCCGCCACTGCGGCACGCCCCGCCTCGATGTCGAGCACCCGTTGCAGCACGTCCACCTGCAGGCGGCTGTCGAATTCGTGTTGCCGGAACGCGAGGGCCTGCGCCTGCGCCAGCGCCTGGGCCTGTTCGGCGCGCGCGCGGCCGCCATCCCACAGGGACCAGGTCACCGAGATGCCCAGATCCCAGGACGTGTGCCACTGGTTGGTCCTGGGGACGAAGCGACTGTTCGGCCGCGCCGGTTCGACGGCGGCGAATGTGCCGACCTGAGGCTTTCGGGCCGCCATCGCGGCGCGAGCCGCGTCGCGAAACGCCTGCCTCCGATGCTCCAGCGCGGCACGTTCGGCGCGCGCGCCGAGCGCGCGTGTGTACAACGCGTCGGCATCGGCACTCGACAGGGCCGACACCGCGGCCGGTGCGTCTTCAACCGCTGTTGACGTCGAAATCGTGGTGCCCGGGGCCAGTCCGGTCAGGCGGACCAGTTCGCGTTCCGCCAGCGTCGCGGCCTGCTGCATCTGCAGGCGCTGCACCACCTGCCGGGCGCGCTGGGCGCGGGCCTGCGGTGCTTCATGTGGGGCGCTGACTCCGGCGGCAATGCGTGCATCGACATCACGCACCCACGCGTCGGTGCGCGCGGTCGCTTCGTCGAGTACGCGCACCGCCGCGCGTGTCGTCACCAGTTGCCAGTAGGTCGCAGCGATCTCGAGCGCGAGGTCGGCCTCCAGACTGCGAATCTCGGCACGCACGGCATCATGGTCGGCGCGTGCGGCGTCGGCCAGCGCATCCGTTCTGCCAGAGGTCCAGATCGGCAGCTGCGCCTCGGCGCGAAGGCGGACGTTATCGGGAATGTCCGGAAAGATGATGCGCGTGGTGCCGTTCGCCTGCGGGATGCCGAACTCGTCCACGTGATTGGTGCGCAGATACGTGGATTGCACGGTGAGTGTGGGACCGCCGAGCGCGGTCCGCGCGTCGACCGTGGCTGCGGCCGCAGCGACGCGCTCGCGCGCTTCGGCCAGACGGGGCGCGACGGCCAGGCCGCGGGCAATCGCCTCGTCCACGGTCAGTGCGACCGGGGCCTGGGCCTCTGCGACGCCGGAGCACACCAGGGCACCGGTCAGCGCCACGATGAATACGCGACAGCGCTGTGTCATACCGTGCCTCCCACCGCAAGATCGATGAAGACGTCTTCCAGCGTTGGTGACGTGTGACGCCCACTCACCAGCGCCTTCAGCGCGGCAGGCGTATCAACCGCGAGGAGGCGGCCTTCGCGCAGCAGCGCCACACGATCACACGTCTCGGCTTCTTCCATGTACGGCGTCGCGATCACCGTTGTCAGGCCTTCTTCACGCAGTTGCCGGATCAACGCCCGAAACTCCCGACGCGCGACCGGATCCACACCCGTGGTGGGCTCATCGAGGATGAGGATCGACGGCCGGTGGACGAGTGTGCAGGCCAGTGCCAGCTTCTGCTTCATGCCGCCGGACAGGCGTCCCGCCAGCCGATCGCGGAACGGCGTGAGCCCGGTCATCTCGAGGAGCCGATGCCGCGCGTCATAAAAATCGTTCACGCCATGCAACCGCGCAAAAAACGCGATGTTTTCGTCGATGGACAGGTCGCCGTACAGGCTGAAGCGCTGGGAGACGTATCCCATCGTGCCGGTGGTTGTGGATCGGGCGTGTCTCGGGTCTCCGCCATTGACCCGCACGTCGCCGGCGTCAGCGGTGAGCAGTCCACACCAGAGCCGCAGACAGGTCGACTTGCCGGCGCCATCAGGCCCCATCAGCCCGAACAGTTCTCCGTGTGCGACGTCGAGCGTGAGGGCGTCGAGGGCGCGCGTTGTGCCGAACGCCTTCGTCACGCGCTGCATCGCCAGGGCCGGGGCGGTCACCGCCATGTGACCTCCACCGGCATGCCCGGCTTGAGCACGCCGGCCTCGTTGTCGACCTCGATCTTCACGCGATACACGAGCCGGGCGCGTTCACTCGGCGTCTGGACGTTGCGTGGTGTGAACTCTGCGCGTGGCGCGATGAAGGTGACACGTCCAGGCAACGTCTGCGCCGCGTCGGTGCTGACGGTCGCCGCCTGGCCGAGCGACAGCGTTCCGACGACCGGTTCATCCACGTACGCCCAGACCCAGGCCCGCGCCAGGTCGAGCAGGACGATGACCGGTGCGCGCGGCGCCAGAAGTTCACCCGGCTCGACCAGACGCGCGCTGACCACACCGTCGGACGGAGCCGTGATGATCAGGTCGGCGAGATCCTGATTCACGGCGGCGATCTGCGCTTCGACCGCGGCGCGGCGCGCGCGTGCCGCCTGCACTTCCTCGGGCCGGGCTCCCGCGGTCAGCCTGGCGAGTGTGGCGTCGGCGGCGTCGACGCGGTCACGAAGGGCCTGGACACGCGCCTCCGCGGCTCGTCGGCGCGCTGCCGCATCGTCTCTGGCCTTGAGCGAGCCGGCGCGTTGTTCGGCAAGGGCGGCAAATCGCTCAGCGTCTGCGGCGGCAGCATCGCGATCAGCGATCGCAGCCGTCAGTTCGGAATCGGCGACGGCGCGTTGAGCGCGTGCCTGCGCGATGTCTTCCTGACGGCTGCCTGCCTGCAGCAGCCGAAGCTGCGCATCGGCGGCCGCGCGTTCTGCGTCGAGCCGCATCAGCATCAGGCCAAGGTCGGGCGAGGAGAGCCGGGCGAGCACCTGCCCCGCTGTCACGCGATCCCCTTCGCGCACCTCGACGGTCTCCACGCGTCCCGGCACTTTGGCGGCGACGCGAGTGTCGGTGGCTTCGACGTACCCGGTGGCAGTGGGCGGGCCCGGCGGTGCGTCGTCCGCGCAGGCGGCGGTCAGGCCCAGCAGGCTCAATACAACAAGTGTGCGCGTCATCGACGTCTCCCGAAGGGGGTGGACAACATGGCCAGGGTCATGTCGGTGAAATGTGTGGCGAGGGCGTCCGGGTCGGTCGGCACGCCTGGCGTCAGGCCGGCGGTGGAACGCACCCCCTGCGTGGCGAGGATGAACATGAGCGGTGCCGCCACGCCGGCCTGCACCATGAATGGCTGGATGGGTCGCCAGCCGTGGTCCCTCGAGCCGTCCTTGAGGATGGCGTCGAGTGTGGCCAGGATGGCGCGGATGCGGCCGAACACCTCGACGTTCAGGTGGCGTCCACCGTCGGCGATTTCGCGAAGCCAGATGGCGGGAAAGTGCGGGCGGTCGCGCGCGGCATTCACGAGCGCCTGCACAAACCCCCGCAGTTGCGCCTCCGGGGGGCCACCCAGCGTCCGTGCGGCCGCGGTGCCGGCTGCGACAGCGGCGAACTGGTCGAGCAGGACGTCGTGGTACAGCGCCAGTTTGTCTTCAAAGTGGTAGTAGAGCATCGCCTTGTTGACGCCGGCGTCGGCGGCAATCTCGTCGACCTTCGCCCCATCAAAACCCTTCGCGGCAAACACCTTGGCGGCCGCCTGCCAGACCTTCCGCCGGCTCTCCTCCGCGTCCCGCACCCGTGGCGTCCGCTTCATAACTAACCAGATAGTTAGTTAAATCCTCCATCGCTGTCAACCCCCGGGCACTTGGCACTACGGAACCTCGGCACTTCCGCACTCCGGCACTTCGGAACCCCGGAACCTCGGAACCCCGGAACCCCGGAACCCGGTTACAGCAACTGCTGCAGCCGCTGATACCCGCTGCGGCTGACCGGCAACCGCGCGCCGGTCGACAGAATCGCGACCCGGCTGTCCTTCGCGTAGAGCTCGACCTTCGCGAGGCGGTCAATGTTCAGAATGTACGAGCGGTGAATCCGCACGAACCGGCGTGGGTCCAGCTGGCCCTCCAGGTCGGTCAGCGTCTGTTCCTTCAGCCACGTGCGCCCGGCCGAGGTGAACTGCACGTAGTCATCCTGCGCCTCGACGTAGTCCACCTTCCCCGCCGGCAACACGTGCACGTCGGCGCCATCCCGAATGATGATGCGGTCGAGCGGCGCACCGGGACGTCTGGCCGCCGCCCGCAATGCGCTCGGCGACACTGCCGACGCCTGCCGCGCGGACACACGATCGAGCGCGGTGCGCAGGCGATCCACGGCGCAGGGCTTGAGCAGGTAGTCGACGGCGTGCACCTCGAACGCCTTCAGCGCAAATTCGTCGTACGCCGTGACGAAGATCACAGGCACATCGGAGCCAAGGACCTCCAGCACCTCGAATCCATCCAGCTTGGGCATCTGCACGTCCAGCAACAGGACGTCGGGCTTCACCTCGCCGACCATCTTGATCGCCTCGAAGCCGTTGGCGCACTCGCCCACCACCGAGACGTCGGGCATCTCCTCGAGATCCTGCCGTAACGCCATCCGCGCCGGCGCCTCATCATCCACAATCACGACACGCAGCACAGGGCCACCTCCCACACGGCGGGGCTGAAGCCCCGCCCTACGCGAACCTTCTCGGCGGGTCTGCCCCGCCCTACGAACACCACCTACACCACCGGCGTCATGGGCAGGGTCACCGAGACCCGGTACGACGTCGGTGTGGCCTCCGCCGCCAGGGCCGCCTGCTCGCCGAAGGCGGTCTGCAGCCGGCGTCGCACGATGTCGAGTCCGAAGCCGGTGCGTGTGACATCCCGTCCGCCATCCGGATCACGCGGATTGTCGACCGTAATCCACAACAGCGCACCGCGTGCTTCAGCGTGAATCGTGATCACGCCGCCATCGAGACACGTCGCAATCCCGTGTCGCACCGCGTTTTCCACCAGCGGCTGCAGCAGCAACGGCGGCAATTCGACCGTTGACGGCGCGGTCGAGGTGATCTCCACACGCAGCCGCTCGCCAAATCGCACACGTTCGATCTCGAGGTATCGCGCGATCAGCGCCAGTTCCCGGTCGATCGGAATGCGGGGCACCGCGCCCAGCGTCAGGCTGTCGCGCAGGAAGTCCGCCAGGCGCCGCGTCATCTCTCTCGCGCGCGCGGGCTCGGGCGTGATGAGACCGGAGATGGCATTCAGGCTGTTGAACAGGAAGTGCGGATCCACCTGCGCCCGCAGCGCGCGGAGTTCCGCTTCGCGAGCCGCGATCTGCGCCTGCAGTTGCCGCTGCGACAACTCGGCCTGTTGTTCGACGGCCTGCACGGTGTAATGCACCGTGACCGAGATGAGATACGCCATGGCGCCAAAACCGGCGAGCACCGTCACCAGTGACGCCGATGCCACCGGCGGGATGCCCGCCCGGCCCAGCACGCTCCACCACCACTGGCCCAGCGCCGCCCAGGCCGAGGCCACCACGACCGCGGCCCCGATGGCACTGGCGCCCACCCACCAGACGGAGGTCCGCGACAACGGCATCGCGCGACCGAGATAACCCGCGGACGCGGACACCGGCGCCGCCACGACGGCGAGCGGCAGGGCAAACAGCAGGCTCTGCACCAGCGTCACGTCGAACATGGCGCGGACAATCAGCCCGATGAGCAGGCCGACCAGTGCCCATGCGATGACGTGCATCGCCAGTTGACTGCGCGTGCCTACCACTGCTTCTTGTTGCCGTGGCCGGTGTTGATGTCCACGCCGCCCATGATGCAGAACCCGCGCACGATCAGACGGCTCTTCGCGTCCTGCGTGCCGGAGCTCGAGTCATCCGCGCCGCCCATGATGACCATGACCTGGTTGGACACGGCCCAGTCCGGCGGCACGGTGATGTCGATGCCGCCCCACCACACGAACACATCGATCACGGCGTCACCGCCGCCGGTGCTCGCACCGCGGAGGTCAATCTCCACTCCACCCATGATGGCGGTCAGGTCCGCACGCCGGAACGCCGGTGACGCATTGCGCCGCACCTTGCCGGACCAGAACGCAAACTCGGACATGGTCTGGTCGGACGAGACGCCGGCCGCGTCACGCGGACGGCCGCCGCCCGAAAGTGCGCGATACACGATGAAGGAGCCAATCGCGACCAGGGCCAGCGGCCACAGACGATCGAAATCGATGTGGTAGTCCCAGACTTCGTCAAAGGTGAGCGCCAATCCGAGCGCGATCAGGCCGACACCGACCAGCCGTCCGGCCCCGATCTCGCTCTGCACGAGTTTGGCGACGCCAATCGCGACGATCGCCAGCGGCCAGTACCGCAGAACGGCGTCGGCTTCCACCAGCCCCATGTTGTCGGCCGTCAACAGCAGGCCAAACGCGACAATGCAGAGGCCAAGCACGGCCTGCGGCGAAAAGCGGCTCATCGCACACCTCCCGGACCGGCACCGGGTGTCGAACGTTGACACCACGACGAGACGAGGACCGACAACCCCGCCGCCACGATGAACAGGGGCCACGACTGCCGCAGGTGGATCACCCCGTAATTGTGCGCGAGGAAGATGCTGCCGACCAGCAGCAACGGGAGCCCGCTGGCGCGGACACCGTCGCCCGGAAACAGCAGCTTGCTGCCGCCAATGCCGATCAGAATGAGCGGCCAGAGGCGGCCGATGTCGAGCCGCACGCCGAGGTCGAGGTTGCCGGCCAGGAACACCAGGCCGATGAGGATCAGGATGATCCCGGTTGTGAGGTCCTTCCGATTCATGCCACTCCTCCCGTCAGCAGGTGCCAGCACAGGGTGAGGGCGCCGGCCGCTGCCAGGCACCCCAGCAGGACGAGTCCGACCAGCCACGGCTCCGTCCTGTCCACCGTCCGTCGTTTCTGCGTTGCGGTCTGTGCGTGTATCACGTTGCCAGACTACGGATGCCCGTCATCGGACGCTCGTCGTGCCCGGTGGGCGGAGGACCACACTCGGTGAGTGCCGCCGGGGTATCATCGGGCATGGGTTTCTTCTCCCGATCCCCGCAACCGACGTCGGCCGCCTTTGATGACATGCTGGCGCCGTCCGACACACTGGTGTCCCTCCACAATCTCGAGAAGTCGTACGCACATGGCACCAGCCGCACGTGGGTGCTGCGACGTATCACCCTCGACATCAAGGACGGCGAATTTGTCTCGATCATGGGGCCGTCGGGTGCGGGCAAGTCCACGCTGCTGCATATCCTCGGCATGCACGACAGCGCCTGGAGCGGAGAGTACTACTTCGGCGGACAGCCCGTGCACCGGTTGAGCCCGAAGGACCGCGCGGCGCTGCACAAAAAACACGTCGGCTTCGTGTTCCAGAGTTATCACCTGCTCGATCACCTGACGGTGTACGAAAACCTCGACGTGCCCCTCTCCTATCGCGACATCAAGAAGTCAGAGCGCGACAGCATGGTGTGCGACATCCTCGACCGATTCGCCATCGTCGGCAAAAAGGACCTCTACCCCAATCAGCTCTCGGGCGGACAACAGCAACTCGTGGCCGTGGCGCGCGCCGTGATTGCCAACCCGAAGGTCATCCTCGCCGACGAACCGACCGGCAACCTGCATTCCAGCCAGGGCCGCGAAATCATGGAACTGTTCAAGAAGCTCAACGACGCGGGCACCACCATCGTCCAGGTCACCCACTCGGAAGCCAACGCCGAATACGGGTCGCGGATCATCGAACTCAAGGACGGCTGGGTCGTCGGTGCGCCGCAGCAGGCGTAACGTGACGGCTCGACATCTGACGGTCCTGCTGCTGGCGGCCGTCGCCGTCGGATGTGGCGGCGACCGGCGCGCGTCGATCAAGCAGTACGACATGACCGGCATGGTCCTGGCCGTCCATGCGTCCACGCAGGAACTCACCATCAAACACGACGACATCGTCGGCTACATGCCCGGCATGACGATGAATTTTCCCGTGGTGGGCAGTTCGCTGATGGTGGGCCGTGAGCCCGGCGAATTGATCAAAGCCACGCTGGAGGTCGACGACCTGAAGGTGCGGCTGACCTCCATCACCCATGTCGGCATGGGCACGATACCCACCGACACCAACGCCATTGCCATGGCCGGTGGCGTGCTCGAACCTGGCGACCCGATGCCGGACGTCGCGTTGATCGATCAGGACGATCGGCGCCGCTCGCTCGCGGAGTGGCGCGGGACACCGGTGCTGGTGACCTTCATCTACACCCGGTGCCCGCTGCCCAACTACTGCCCGCTGATGGACCGCAACTTCGTGACGATTCAGCGGCTCGTTGCGGCCGACCCGCAGTTGCAGGGACAGCTCACGCTGATTTCGGTGTCCTTTGATCCCGACTACGACACGCCTGCCGTGTTGACGGCGCACGCCAAGACGATCGGCGCCGACCTCGCGACGTGGACGCTGCTCACCGGTGACAGGCCGACCGTCGACAAGCTGGCGGCGCGGTTTGGCGTTGGGGTCCTGCGCGGGCCGGACGGCGCCACCGAGATCACCCACAATCTGCGCACCGCGTTGTTTGCGGCCGACGGCACGTTGCTCACGATGTATCCGGGCAGCGACTGGACGCCGCGTGGTGTGATCGACGACCTGCGTGCGCACCTCGCCCGCTGATCTGCCGTTCACCGCGGCCGAACGTCGCCTCATCGCCCGGCTCCGGTCGCCGCGCGCGGTGCAGGCGTACCTCAACGACCTCACGTACAACACCGAACCACCGCCTGGTGGCCCGCAACAACGCTCGTTCCGCAGCGTGGTGCGCACCGGCACCGCCCATTGTCTTGAAGCCGCGCTGACGGCGGCGGTCATCCTCGAACAACATGGCTGGCCGCCCCTGGTGATGAGCCTCGAGTCGATCGACGGCCTCGACCACGTGATCTTTCTGTATCGCACGTCGACGGGATGGGGCTCGATCGCCAAATCGCGGGATCCCGGGCTGCACGGCCGTCGCCCGGTGTTCCGCACACAGCGCGCCCTCGCCTTGAGCTACTTCGAGCCGTTTGTGGACACCACGGGCTGCCTCCGGGCGTACGGCAGTGTCGATCTGCGCGCGCTGGATCCGTACGACTGGCGGTTGTCCTCCGGTCACGTCTGGAAGGTCGAACGGTTTCTGTACGACATTCCACATCGCCCGATCAGGTATTCACAGGCGCGGGTGGATCGGCTGCGGCGCCGCTACTTCCGCTTTCGCCGTGAGCACCCGGGCGTCAAGCCGGTGGCGCTGTACGACCGGCACGGATGGTCGGCGCTGCCGGCGCACTTCAGGACGGGGCGCTGATCGCGCGGTTCACGCGGTTGATCAGTCGAGATCGAAGTCGCGCGTGGGTTTGGTCACCGGCTCCTGACGCGCCTGCTTGAGGGCCTCGTCAAAACGCGCGGCCAGCGCATCCCCGCGCGTCTTTTCCGCGAGCACCGACTGCTCGAACAGCGACTCGCGGCGCGCTTTCTCCTCCGCCAGAATCCGGGCAGCGTCGTCGAGCTTGGGCTTGTCGGGGCGCTCGGGTTCGACGTGCCGGACAACACGCTGCAGCCCCTGGTCGATGACGAGCGTGCTCTGGCAGCAGGGACAGGTGACCTCGAACTCGGTTCGCAAACGAGCCATGCGCTTATCATAGACAGATGAGACACGTCCGCTCCATGCTCCCGCTCCCGGGCCTGGTAGCGATCGTGGTCCTGATGGCCTCGGCCTGTGGTGGCGGTACACGCGTCATCACGCCGGGTGTCGGGCCCGCGCCCGCAAGTGGTCCTCAGTCCGCGCCTCCCGGTGCGGCCGTGCCGGGCCAGCCAATCGAGGTTCCCAAGACCGATGCCACACCGCCGCCACCTCCGCGTGGGGTGATTGCCGGCGCCGTGACGTCGTTTGCCACAGACGAGCCCATTGCCCGGGCCCGCGTGATCCTCACGACGGTCGATCCGGCTGGACTGGACTATCCCAGGGTGGCCCTGACCGATGCGGACGGCCGTTATCGCTTCACCGATCTGCCGGCCAACAACGCGTACCTCATCACGGTGTCCAAGACAGGATTTGCGCCGCGCGCGTTTGGCGAAGCTCCGCCGTCGGTGCCGCCGCAACCGGTGGCCCTGGCGCAGGACGAGGTCAAAGAGGGATTGAGCCTGCAGTTGATGCCGCACGTGTCCATCGGCGGCCGCATCCTGGATGAAGACGGCACGCCGTTTGCCGGCGCCCTGGTGGAAGCCATGCGCCCCATCTTCGAAGGTGATCGACGCACGCTGATCACCGTGGCGGAAGCCGTCTCCGACGATCGCGGAGAGTTCCGATTGATCGGCCTTCCGCCGGGCCAGTACTACGTGTCGGCGTCCGATCCGGCCTACCTGAACATCGGAGACAAGGACGGGCAGCTGTTTTATTCGCCCACGTTTTACCCCGGCGTCGTCTTCCCCGATGAAGCGACCCGGATCACCCTCGATCCCGGAGTGGTCACCGAGCGCCTGGAGTTCAAACTCCGCATCATCCGGCCTGCCCGGGTGCGGGGTTCGATCAGCACGCCCATTGAAGTCGGAGGCCTGGCCAAACCTCTGATGGCGGCGGCCGTCATCATGAGCCCGATGCGCAACGACCAGTTCTCGTTGTTCACCATCACCAAACCGCAGATGGAGCCGGGTGGCCAGTTCCTCTTCTCCAATGTCCCGCCGGGCCGGTATCGAATCATGGCGCGCGGCGAAACCGAACGTGAAGGCATCGCACGCTTCAGCCTGTACAGCATGGACGTCGCGGGCCAGGATCGCGACAACGCCGACATGGTCCTCTCACGCGGCGCCAATGTCTTCGGGACGGTTGAATGGGACACGATCTCGGGCCGAATCCCCACGGACCTGTCCGGCATCCTCATTCGCATGCCGATGGAAGACGGCAACGCATTCGGCGACTCGGTGACCGGGTACCTCACGGGCGCAAACGAGTGGAACGTCCGCGGTGTGATGACAGGCCGCCACTTTTTCCGCGTGCAGGGCCTCCCCCCGGGCTGGCATCTCAAGCGTGTGGAGTATCAGGGCGGCGACATCACCGACGTGCCGTGGATGTTCAACTACGAAGAAACCGTGTCCGGCTTCAAGATCGTCCTCACCAATCGCGCCACCATCGTCCGCGGCTTCCTCCTGCCGCGCGGCAAGGACGATGTGCAGAGTTATGCGGTGGTGGTGTTCTCGACCAATCCGCTGAACTGGCGCCCACAGAGCCGATACACCGCCATCACCTACCCCGATCCCGAAGGGCGCTACGAATTCCGCGGGCTGCCCCCGGGGCAATACCACCTCGCCGCCACACGGTCCTTTGACCACTCGGACCTGGGCAATCCCGAGGCGTTTGACTTCCTGCTCGGGCAGAAGGGCGTGGAGACGTTTTCGCTGGCCGAGAACCAGGTCCGGCCCCAGCACCTCTCGCCGCTGCAGCGCGATCCCGCCCGCGAACGGTAAGCCGTGGATCTTCGCGTCGTCACCTACAACATTCACCGCGGTCGCGGTCTGGATCGCCGCACGCGGCCGGAGCGGATCGCCGAAGTCCTTCAGGGTCTGGACGCCGACATCATCGCGCTGCAGGAGGTCATCGGCCCGGGACGCTCCTCCGCCGGCCACGCGGAGTTGATTGGCGCGGCGCTCGGCATGGGCTGGATCATGGGCCCGGTGCGCGAGTTGCGCCAGCATCAGTTCGGCAACGTCATCCTCAGCCGGTTCCCCATGTGGAACCATGCCCAGCACGAGTTGTCGTGGAAGACGTGTGAGCCCCGCGGTGCACAACGCGTGGCGATCGACACCGGCAAGGGCATCCTGCAGGTCTTCAACGCACACCTGGGCACCGCCCTGCTGGAACGCCGCTACCAGGCCACCAAACTTGCCGCCTGGGTCGACGACAAGCGGGTGCACGGTCCCAAAATCCTGCTTGGTGACTTCAACGAATGGTCGCGGACGCTGGCCGGGGACATCCTGGCCGAACGCCTCCACTCAATCGACCTGTATCCCTTCCTCCGCAGGCGGCGCACCTACCCAGGGATCTTCCCGCTGCTCCACCTGGATCACATCTACTACGTGGGCGACATCCACGTGCGACACGTCACGCTCACGCGCACCCGCCTGGCTCTGCTGGCCTCTGACCACCTCCCGCTGGCCGCAGACATCTCGGTCAAGTTCTAAGGGCGGGGAGCCTCGTCCCTTGACACGCGCGAAATCATAGTGATATCACTTTGCCATCACGACGGCTGGTTTGGCGGCCGCGTGCGTGAGGAGGAGACGGCCGATGGTGCGCGAACAGATTCGCAAGACGATCTCGGGATGGGTGATGCTGCCGGTGCTGGTGGGCATCATGGGCATCGCCGTATGGCAAATCGTATTGGAGGCGATGAAGAGCGACGCTAATGGCGGCGGCGACCCGTCGGTCCTGTACATCGTGGTCATGGTGCTGGTCATTGCCGTCGCCGGCGCCTGCCTGTTCGGGTTCTTCACGGTGGAACCCAACGAAGCCAAGGTCCTCACGCTGTTTGGACGGTACTGGGGCACGGTCAAGCAGGACGGGTTCCACTGGGCCAATCCCCTGCTGCGCTGGCGTCACATTTCACTGCGCGTGCGCAACTTCGAAAGTTCGCAGATCAAGGTCAACGACCTGGAGGGCAACCCGATCGAGATTGCGGCGGTGGTCGTGTGGCGCGTCACGGAGACGGCTGAGGCCTGCTTCGAAGTCGACAACTACGAACACTACGTGAAGGTGCAGAGCGAGGCGGCCGTGCGCAATCTGGCGACGCAATATCCGTACGACGCACATGAAGACGGGCACAAGTCCCTGCGCGGCAACACGATTGAGATTGCCGACCAACTGAAGACGGAGGTGCAGGAGCGCCTCGCCAAGGCCGGCGTGGATGTGCTCGAAGCCCGCATCAATCACCTCGCCTACGCGCCGGAAATCGCCGCCGCCATGCTGCAGCGTCAGCAGGCCGGCGCGATCATCGCCGCGCGCCAGCGCATCGTCGAAGGTGCCGTGGGCATGGTGGAGATGGCGCTCGAGTTGTTGTCGACACGTGAGGTGGTTACGCTGGACAACGACCGCAAGGCGGCCATGGTGAGCAACCTGCTCGTGGTCCTGTGCGGCGACCGCAACACACAACCGGTCGTCAACACCGGAACGATTTATCAATAAGGCTGCAGGGTTCGATGGCTGACCGCAAACCGTTCCTGCTGCGCATGGATCGCCAGTTGCTCGACGCGTTGCAGCGCTGGGCCAACGTCGACCTGCGCAGCCTGAACGGGCAGATTGAGTTCGTGCTGCGACGTGCGCTCCAGCAGGCCGGACGTCTGCCCGACAAACAGGACGATCAGCCTTCTTCTTCGTAATCGGGCTGCGGGAGGTGCGCGTGCCGTGTGGACGGCCGCAGCGCCTCCCGATGGTCGTAGACCGGCAGGCCGGCCACGTGCAGGCTCACCTGGCAGCCATCGGCCTTCTGCGCCACCACCACCGTAATCGGGCTGCCTTCCACACCGGCGCGGAACCCCACCTGGCATCCACAGGCGAGCCGACCAAAAGACAGGGACTGGGGCGCCGGCACTAGTGTGTCCCTCCCGAGGTCGTGGCCGCCTCGCGCGGCGCAAACAACTTCTTCACGCGTTCTTCAAACCACTCTTCCGACTGCGTGCCCATGTGTTTGTAGTCGACCGAGCCGTCGGCGCGCACGAACCAGGACACCGGCAACGAATACGCCCCGTAGTGTTCCTGCAGCTCGTCGTGCCCCAGCCCGACGAGCACCGGGTAGTTCATCTTGAACTCCGCTGCAAACGCCTGAAGGTCTTCCGGCTTGTCGTCCACGGAAATGCCGAGCACCACGAAGCGCTGGTCGCGGTACTTGTCCACGAGTTTGACGAACGCCGGGATCTCGTGACGACAGGGGGCGCACCACGTGGCCCAGAAGTTGATGAGCATCGGCTGGCCGCGGAAATCCGACAGCCGGACGTCCTTGCCGTTCATGTCCTTGAGTGTGAAGTCGAGACGCGCCAGCTCCGCCCCTTCCGGCGGCTCGGGAATCGCGTGTTCGTCGGGCGCGCAGCCCAGCGGCCACACGGTCAGGGTCGCGGCCAGGGCCACGGCGGCCGTCCAGCGCAGCGCCCAGCGGGCGGAGTTCGTCATGTCCTCACCTTATCGCGACGATGGCGGTGCCCACAAGGTACGGAGCGCTGTGCCGAGGCATGGTATTTGCTGATCGGCAGTTTGGCGGTCCTCAAAACCGGACAGCCCGGCATCCAATGCGCAGGCCGGAGGCGTAACTCCGGCAGTGTAAGATGCGAACTGGTATCGAGACAGAGGAGACGTTATGGCCTTGCGCGCCTCGCGCGTTCATGCGTGGTTCTACGGAGTGCTGGTGGCCGTCGTGGCTGCCGTCGTCCTGCCCGCCCCCGCGGCGGCGCAGACCCCGTTCGTGCCGTATTTCGGCAAGAACCGGGTGAAATACGACAAGTTCGACTGGCACATCTACAAGACGGAACACTTCGAGATCTATTACTACCCGGAACTCGAACCCCATCTGGAACGCGTTGCCTCGTACGCCGAGAGTGCGTACCAGCACATCAGCTCGGAGCTCAAGCACGACCTCGCCTCGCTGGTCCCGCTCATCCTGTTCAAGACCCAGAGCGAATTCCAGCAGCAGGATATTTCCGGCGGAGAACTTCCGGAAGGCGTCCTGGCGTTTGCCGAGCCGTACCGCGACCGCATGGTGCTGCCGATCGACGAGCCGCCCGACCAGCTCTACCGGCTCATCACGCATGAACTGACGCACGTCTTCGAGTTCGACGTCATTCCCCGCGGCCTGATGGGCGCAAACATTCCGCTGTGGGTCGACGAGGGGCTGGCCAACTACATGGCCGGCTACTGGAACGTGCTCGACCTGATGCAGGTCCGCGACGCCGCACTTACCGACAACGTGCCGAAGATGAGCGAGTTCGAGAGCCAGCCCCTGTCGGGCCGCCTCCCCTACTCGATGGGACACATGGCGTTCGAGTTCATCAACTCGAAGTGGGGCGCCGACGGCCTCCGCCAGTTCCTGTTTTCGCTGCGCAAAAACGTCATCGGCGGCGGGGAAAGCGCCTATGAAGAAGCGCTGCGCGTCAAGCCGGAAGAATTCGACGAACAGTTCGATCGGTATGTGAAGGAACGCTTCCGCCCCTTCCGCGACAAGGAACGGCCCGCCGACTACGGCCGCAATCTGGCGCCGCGCCCCGATCGCACCCGGTTCACCTCGGTGCTGTCGATTGAGCCGTCGCCGATTGGTGACGTCATCGCGGCCGTCGTGGGCAACCGGTCGGATCAGGAACTGGACATCATTCTGATCTCGGCCAAGGACGGCCAGTTCATCCGCAACCTGACCAAGGGCTTCGACAAGGATCGCGGCTGGGAATACATCGCCACCGCCGGCGGTTTGCGCGGCAACCTGGTGCCCTGGATCTCCTGGGCGGCCAAGGGTGATCGCATCGCCTATTTCGCGCGGACGGAAAAGAGCAAGACGCTGGTCATTCAGAACGTCGTCAGCGGCCGGGTCGAACAGAAGCTCAGTCTCGATGACGTCGATGCTCCCGAGTCGCCGTCGTTCAGCCCGGACGGCCAGCGCGTGGCGTTTGCCGCGCTGCAGGGCGCCGTGGCCGACATCTTTGTGGTGGACCTGGCGACTGGCGTGATGACCAACGTCACGAAGGACGCGTTTGCCGACTACGCCCCGACGTTTTCTCCGGACGGCCGCACGCTGGTCTACACCGCGCGTGTGAGCGGCAACGACAAGCTGTTTGCGGTGCCGGCAGCCGGCGGCGACAAGCGCCAGCTGACGTTCGGCACCCATGACGACACGGCTGCCAAGTTCTTCGACGCCAGTACGCTCTACTTCATCTCGACGGCCGTGGATCCCGGCGAGATCCTGTCGCCCGAGGTGGCGCGCGACGGCAACATTCCGAACATCTGGTCGCTCGACATCACCAGCGGCGAACTGAAGCAGTGGACCGACACGGCGACGGGCAACGTGTCGCCGGCCATCCTGCGCGAGGGCGCCACGACCCGTGTCGCCTTCGTGTCGTACCACCGCGGGGAGAACGGCATCCACGTCATCAGCCGTGACACGCCGATTCTGGCCGTGCCCTCGTCGGACTTTGGCGCGCCTGCGCCCTTTGTCGACTTTCAGCCGCCGCTGAGCCACCAGCTCAACCGCGACAACATTCATCGCAAGGGCGCGTTTGAGAAGCTGATGCTCGATGGCCGCCCGCCCATCAATCTGGGCGTGACCAGCGGCGGCGACTTCTTCGGCGGCACGCAGGTGTCGTTCACCGACGTGCTCGGCGGCAAACAGGTCAACTTCTTCGCCTCGTCGGTGTCGCAGTACCGCACGCTGGCGGTCACCTACCTGAACATCGAACAGCGGCTGCAGTACATGCTGCAGGCGTTTTCGCAGGACACGTTCTACTACGGACAGCTCGCGAATTACCTCTACAGCTCCGGCCTGATTCCGTTCATCGATCGTGATGCTGCCGAAGCCGTGCGCACACAGCGCGGCGTCACGGGGTTTGCGATCTACCCGTTCAACCGGTACACCCGTGTCGAACTGTCGGGCGGCTACATCAACCTGCGTGAACGGTACACGGACCCGGCGCTGCAGCAGGCCTCCGAGGAATACCAGCTCGAGAACTTCGGCTCGCTGGTCTTTCAGTCGGGCCACCTGGTGCCGCTCGGCATCTCGCTCGTCCACGAATCGACGGTGTTCCGCAATTACGGACCGCTGGCGGGCAGCACGGCGAGCCTGGGCTTCAGCTTCTCGCCGAAGATCGGCAACTCGCTGACGCGCCAGACGCTTGATGGCGACGTGCGGTACTACAAACGGCTGGCCGGTGATGCGGTCCTGGCGTTCCGCGCGCGTGGACTGCGCAGCTGGGGCACCAACCCGGACTTCCTGTATTTCGGCGGCAACAGCGAAATGCGCGGCTACGAGTACCTCGAGTTCCTGGGCCACAAGGCATTCTTCGGCAACGTGGAACTCCGCATCCCGCTCGTGGAGGCGATGCTGACGCCGATTGGTGTGGTGGGCGGCCTGCGCGGCACCGCGTTCTTCAACATCGGCGGCGCCGGCTTCAACGGACAGTCGTTCACCCCATGGACCAGCAAGGAAGAAGTGGTGCCGGTGCTGACCGGCTTTGACGTCGATCCCATCACTGGCATCTTCACGCCGCAGTACGTGGACGTGCAGTTCTCGGGATTCCGCCTGAAGGACTCCCGCGCGTCATACGGCTTCGGCCTGCAGAGTTTCCTGCTCGGGTTCCCGATGCACTTCGACTGGTCGTGGAAGACACACTTCAACCGCGACTACGAGGACCTGATCTACTTCTTCAGCGGCGGCAGCGAAACGTTCCGGAAGGCCAAGTTCTCCTTCTGGATCGGCTACGACTTCTAACGGTCAGATGGCCACACCCGCCGACTCGTACACCGAAATGGTGCAGGTCGTCCTGCCGAACGATGCCAACCCCCTCGGGTTCATCCTCGGCGGGACGGTCATGCACCTGATTGACATCGCCGGAGCCATCGCCTGCCACCGTCACACGCGCAGCCTGCTGGTGACGGCCGCCGTCGACGACCTGCAGTTCCTGCATCCCATCAAGGTGGGTGATCTCATCATCCTGCAGGCGCGAGTGACGGCCGCGTGGGCGACCTCCCTCGAGGTGGAGGTCGAGGTGTACTCGGAAGAAACCCTGACGGGTGTGCGCCGCATGACCAGCCGCGCGTACCTGACGTTTGTGGCGATCAACCGTGAGGGCGGGCGTGTGCCGATTCCCGCGCTCGAGTTGACCACGGACGCTGAGCGCAACAAGGCGGCCGGCGCCGAAATTCGCCGGAAGGCCCGGCTGGCCCGCAAGGCCCAGTCCACGGCCGCCGGTTAGACGTTAGACGTTCCTCAGGCGCACCCGCCGGACGGTGTGGTCGGCGCCCTTCTCCAGGATCAGGCGGGCTCGCTCGCGGGTCGGCAGGATGTTCTCCCGCAGATTGACCCCGTTGATTTCACGCCAGATGCCCTGTGCCGTCTCCACCGCCTGGGCCTGGGAGAGGCCGGCAAACCGATGGAAGTACGAACGTGGGTCCTGAAAGACGGTCTCGCGGAGGGCCTGAAAACGCGAGATGTACCACCCCTCGATATCCCCTTCGTCGGCGTCGACGTAAATCGAGAAGTCGAAGAAGTCGGACACAAACATGCGCGCCGGACGCCCGGCCTGCACCTCGCCGGTCTGCAGCACGTTGAGCCCCTCGACAATCACGATGTCGGGGCGGTCCACGACCTGGAACTCCCCCGCCACGATGTCGTACGCCTGATGCGAGTACACGGGTGCGTGCACCGCGCCACGGGCGGCCTTGACGTCAGTCATGAACTGCACGAGCTTGCGGACGTCGTAGCTCTCCGGAAAACCCTTCCGCTGCAGCAGACCGCGCTCTTCGAGGACGCGATTGGGATGCAGGAATCCGTCGGTGGTGACCAGATCGACCCGCGGGTGATCCGGCCAACGGGCCAGGAGCGCGCGCAGAATACGCGCGAACGTGCTCTTGCCGACGGCCACGCTGCCCGCCACGCCGATGACATACGGAATGGGCGCCGGCAGACTGCCGAGAAAGGTGTCGGTGGCTTTGTGGAGCGTCTGGGTCGCCGCGACGTGCAGGTTCAGCAGTCGCGAGACGGGCAGGTAGATAGTCTCGACTTCGTCGAGCGACACGCGTTCGTTGAGGCCCTGGAGTTCGGCCAGGTCCGTTTCTGCGAGGGTCAGCGGGGTGGCAGCCCTGAGGGCCGCCCACGCCCGCCGATCGAAGTCGAGATACGGAGACGCCACCTACTTCTGGTAGAAGGCCGCGTTCTCCTCGATGAAGCTCTTCCACTTGTCGGGCACTTCGTCGAGCGCAAAGATGGCCTCGACGGGGCACGCCGGCACGCAGGCGCCGCAATCGATGCACTCATCCGGATGGATGTGCAGCATCTTGGCTTCTTCGAAACCGCCCTCGTCCTTGCGGGGGTGGATGCAGTCAACCGGGCACACGTCCACGCAGGCGGTGTCCTTGGTGCCGATGCAGGGCTCGGTGATGATGTACGCCATATGGGCGGCATTTTATACGGAAACAGCACGTTTGCAGGCAGGAGGTTACGTCAGTGATCGGAGTCCGTCGTTCATTTGTTCGCAGGGTGGGGTTGTGTGCCGCCACGCTGCTTGTTCCTACCCTGGCCCTCGCACAAACTGCGGGTGGCTCGCTCTCGACACAGGGGGCCGAAGACCCCGACGTGTACGGCATCAACGTCGCCGTGCCCGACTTCACGCTTGCGGCCTTGCCGACGACGCTTCGAATTCCGACCGGGAAGTTCGCCTTCCGCATCGCGCACCGGTTTTCGCGGCCCATTGCCGGGACGTGCCCCGAGACAGGGCCGAAACCGGACGGCTGCGGCGGCGTCGGCGCCTTTGTCGAGAACTTCTTTGGCTTCGACAGCTCCGCCAAGGTCGGATTTGAACTGCGCTACGGCCTGAGGCCGGGCACTCAGCTGAGCCTGCACCGCAGCAACGACCGCGCGATTCAGTTGGCGGGACAACATCGGCTGGTGAGCAGCGCTGCGGGCGAACTGGACCTGCTGGCGGCGGTCGAAGGTCAGGACAACTTCCGCGATGACCACACGATCACGGTCGGGGCCGTCCTCGGACGCCAGCTCAACGATCAGGGGGCCGTGTATGTGCAACCGATGTTGCTCTTCAACTCGAATCCCCTCCCCGACTCCATCACCGACGACAATCACACGGTGCAGCTCGGGTTCGGCGGCCGGCTGCGTATCGGACAGACGAAGATGTACCTGGTGGGCGAAGCGGCGCCGCGGCTGGCGGGATTCAAGCCGGGCGTCGATCACATCGCGTTTGCATTTGAGCACCGCTCGGGCGGCCACATGTTCCAGCTGACGGTCACCAACTCGTTTGCGACCACGCTGCGCCAGGTCGCGCTGGGCGGCCCCGGCAATGGCGACTGGTTCATCGGCTTTAATCTGTCGCGGAGGTTCTACTGATGCGCGCTGCAGCCCTGCGCCTGTTCCTCGTCGCGGTGGTGACATCCGCGTGCGGCGGGAGTTCCGGCTCGACGCCCACCACACCGGGTGGGGGCACCACCACGCCGACGGTGACCAACACGATCACGATCACCGCACAAGGCGCGAATCCACTGAACATCCAAATCTCGCAGGGCACCCGCGTGTTGTTCATCAACAACGACTCGCGCGCGCACAACATGGCGAGCGATCCACACCCCGCGCACACCGACTGTCCGGAACTGAATGTTGGCCTTCTGCAACCGGGGCAACAACGTGAGTCGGGGAACATGAACACCGTGCGCACGTGCCGTCTTCACGATCACGACAATCCCACGGTGACCAGCCTGCAAGGCTCGGTGACGATCCGGTAACGCCGGACTGCGCGGCGGGTGGTCTCAGTCCACCTGTCGCGCGCCGGCGGACGGCCGGCAGCAGAACCACTCGACATGGCCGGACGGTCGGCACGCCTCGACGTAAGCGGCGTGCCACCGTTCGGCAAAGGCCTCAGCCTCTGATGTCGGCGCCAATGCCCAGACGCTGCCGCCGAATCCCGCCCCAAATGCCGATGCCGCAATGGCGCCCTGTGCACGCGCGATCCGCGCCAGGGCGACGGTCTCGGGGATCTGATTCCCCAGCAGCCGTTCGGCGTCGTGCTGTGACTCGTCGGTGACCCTGCCGAGCAGGTCGGCATCACCCGCAGCAATCGCCTGCTGCGCCACCGGAATGCGACGCAACTCACCCGTCAACATGTCGAGGCGCCGCTCCAGGTCGGCTACGGTGAATCCCTCTACCGGTGTCGAGGTCAGCAGCACACGGAGGCGCGCCTCGGCGTCTTCCGCACTCCGCAGCGCGGTCGTCAGCGACACATCGGCACGGCCTGTGCCGGACTGCCAGATGCGCAGCAGCGCCTGCACGCCGGCCGATGCACGGTTGTAGCGCTCGCGCACACTGCCGGCCTTGTCGGCATGGACACCACTCGACAGAATGACAAACGTCCACTCCTCAGGCAGCCGCACATCCCCGAGGTGTTGGACGGGCATGAATCCGTAGCGGCTGATTACCCCTTCAAGGCACGCGAGGATCGCTGTGTGATCCTGCGAACCACCCTGCGTGCCGACGCCTGCCGTGCCCGCCAGCTGCCGGTATGTGAGGCCATTCTCGAGGCAGCCGAGATACCACGCCAGGTCGGACAGCGATCCGATCGCGGCGCGCCAGTCGTCGCGACGCTCGAGTTCGGCCCGGCGAATGAGCGCAAGCCCCAGGCCCACCACCAGCGCCGATGAGCTGCTCACACCAGCGGCTCTGGGCAGATTGGAGGCAATCGCGATGTCCGCGCCCAGCGGAGCCCCCTCGAAGTTGGCTGCCAGCCGGCGGACGGTGACCGCCGCGTAGTTGGCCCAGCCCCGATACGGGTCCGTGCCGCCGATCGGAATGATGATCTCGTCGTGATGCCGGCCGTCCATGACGCGCAGCGCATGATCGGACCTCGGTGCGGCGACCACGGCAAACCCGCGCGGGACCGCCGCCAGCAGCGACTCCCCTCCCGCGTAGTCGGTGTGTTTGCCGAACACCTCGATACGACCAGGCACGAACCACCGATAGGCCGGTCGAGTCCCGCAGCGCTCGGTGAAGTGCGCCGTGGCGAGGTCCAGCAACCCACCCGGGTCGGTCGGGGGCGGCGATGCGCTCACAGGTGCACCTCCACGCCGGCGAGGCGGGCCGCGACCGCGGGTACGTCCTCCTGCCTCGAGAGGTCGTACACCGCTCCCTGTGCGGGTATCGCGCGAAACCGCACGCCGCGGCTGATCGCCAGCCTGACCGCTGCCGGGATCTCGAACTCCCCTCTCGGCGATACCGGCACATCCCGGCATGCCGCCAGCAACGCCTCATCACCTCGCCAGCAGTTCATGCTGATGAGCGCGGCGCCACCCGCGGCACGGACAACGTCGGCGCCCGGCTTCTCGACGATATCGGTCAGGACGTCGTCCTCCACCCGCAACAGCGCAAACGCGCCGACACGTTCGGCGGGAATACCGCTGCTGGTCACGAGGGCGTCACGTGTATACACCGGCAGCGCAGGGCCGTCGGCCTCCCGCAAGGCGCGGAGATCGTCAATCGCGTACAGGTTGTCGGCGTTGAGCACCACAAATCCTGCATCACCAATGATGTGGGCTGCGGCGACGACCGCATCGGCCGTGCCCCTGGGCACCTCCTGCACCGCACACTGCAGCTGCAGACGAGCAGGCCGACCCGGGCCCGCGTAGTACGCACGGAGCGGGTCAGGCTGTCCCGCGACCTCAGGTGCGACCACGAGAACGACCTCGCGGTATCCAGCCTCGGCGAGGTGCCACAAGACAAAGTCAAGAAAGGGACGGACACGCCCGTCAGGCCCGGCCAGCGGCATCATGCCCTTCTGCCCTGCCGCGGCGGCGGCAGCCTGCGCCGAGGACAACCCCGCGCCATCCCCCTGCCGCATGCGCGTGCCGAGGCCACGCGCCAGCACCACCGCTACGATGCGTTCGTCCACAACTGCATCCACACGCGCCTGAGCATCACGGCTGCCACCACGCAGAGTCCGAGGCCGATCGCCGCGCTGCTGCCGTGCCCCAGCAGCCAATGGCCAACGCCGAACAAGGCGCCGTAGACCACCACACAGCCGAGCACCCACGCGCCAAACGCCGTGGACAACTGATCGGTCGGCGCCAATCCCCCACACCGGGCTCGAATGTGCGCCCACCCGGGACCCGCCGGTCTCGCGAGCCGGTAGAACCGTTCAAGGGTGTCCACATCCGTTTGTGGCGCGAGGTACGTGGCGGCCACCCAGACCGCGGTCGTCAAGGCCACGGTCACCACCAGTGTCACGTGGCTCGGCCAGGCGGTGCCCTGCTGCTCGAGCAGGAAGACGATGACCGCAAGCACGAACGAACTGGCCATTGCGGCGATCTCGCTCCACGCGTTGATGCGCCACCAGAACCAGCGCAGCAGATACAGGAGTCCGGTGCCGGCGCCAATCGACAGCAGCAGGTTGAAGCTGCCGCGCGCCGATTCCAGGATGAGGGTGAACAACGCGGCCACCAGCATGAGCAGCGCGGTCACCAGCCTGCCGACGGCCACATAGTGCGCCTCGGACTCCCCGGGCCGCAGGAACCGGCGGTAGAGGTCGTGCACGAGATACGACGTGCCCCAGTTGAGGTGGGTGGAGATCGTCGAGACGTAGGCCGCCAGCAGACCCGCCACCATCAATCCCAGCAGGCCCGCCGGCAGAAACGTCAGCATCGCCGGATACGCCATGTCGTGGCCCAGCAGCGCCGGGTCCACATGCGGCAACGCGCGCCCGATGTCGGCCACCTCGGGAAACACCAGCATCGAGGCCAGCGCCACAATCACCCACGGCCAGGGGCGCAGCGCGTAATGCGCCACGTTGAAGACCAGTGTGCCGGCCATCGCATCACGTTCGGACCGCGCCGCCAGCATGCGTTGCGCGATGTAACTGCCGCCGCCAGGCTCCGAGCCGGGATACCACGTCGCCCACCACTGCACCGCCACCGGCACGATGAAAATCGGCAACGCCACGCCCCAATCCGACAGGTCCGGCAACATCGCCAGTGTCTCGGAGGGGATTCGCGAGGCCAGGCCTTCCAACCCGCCGACCTCGGGGCGCCGCAAGGCGTAGACCGCTGCGGCGACCGATCCGGTCATCGCGATGCCGAACTGGATGAAGTCGGTGACCAGCACGCCCCACAGGCCGGACACTGCGGCAAACGCAATGTTCAACACGCTGCAGACGATGAGCGTCTGCGCCATGGGCCAGCCCAGCAACACGTTGGCGATTTTTGCGGCCGCGAGGTTCACCGCGGCCATGATGAGCACGTTGAACACCACACCGAGATAGACGGCACGGAAGCCGCGTACCCACGTGGCCGCCCGGCCGGAATACCGGAGCTCGTAGAACTCCAGGTCCGTCACCACACCCAGACGCCGCCAGAGCTTCGCGTAGAAGAACACCGTGGTCATGCCGGTGAGCAGGAACGCCCACCACACCCAGTTGGCGGCAATGCCGCCTTCCCGCACGAGATTGGTGACCAGGTTCGGAGTGTCGGTGCTGAAGGTCGTGGCGACCATCGAGACACCCACCAGCCACCAGGGCGCAGCACGACCGGAGGTGAAAAACTCCGTGGTGCTCGTCCCGGCGCGGCGCGCCATCCACAGCGCGGGCACAAACGACAGCCCGATGGAAAGAAGAATGATCGTCCAGTCGAGCGTCGTCAGCGCCATGTAGTCTCCCGGGCCGATCTACCGGCCGGTGAAGGTCGGCGGCCGCTTCTCCAGGAACGCCGACGTCCCTTCCTGTTTGTCTTCGGATTGGAAGCAGATGGCCTGCGACAACGTTTCGATCAACAAGCCGGATTCCAGGTCGACACGGGCCGAGGCGTTCACGGCCGCCTTCGCGAGCCGCACGGCGAGAGGGCCGCGCGACAGGATGCGCTCAGCCAGCGCGATGGACGCGGGCACTACGTCAGCCGCCGGCACCACCTGATTGACCAGGCCCCATGCCAGCGCGGTCTGCGCGTCAATCGGGTCCCCCGTCAGGATCAGCTGCTTCGCGCGACCCAGACCAATGAGCCGCGGCAGGCGCTGCGTGCCGCCTGCGCCAGGGATGATGCCGAGCGCCACTTCGGGCTGGCCAAAACGCGCATGGTCCGCGGCCACCCGCAGATCACACGCACTCGCCAGCTCGCAGCCGCCGCCAAACGCCACGCCGTTGATCGCGGCGATGGTCACCTTCGGGCAGCGATCGAGCAGCGCAAACAGCGACTGATTGATGGCGGCCAGCCCGTCATCACGACCACGCGCGCGAATGGCGTTGATATCGGCGCCGGAGACGAACACCTTGTCGCCACCGCCGGTGATCACGATGGCACCGACCGCGGCATCAGCGATCTGTGCGGTCACGGCAGCCGCCAACGCCTGCACGGTCGCTGAGTCCAGCGCATTGCGGACCTCGGGGCGGTTGATCCGGATCAGGCCGACGCGGCCCTCGATGGTCGCTTCAATACTCATACACGCCCTTGCCGACCTTCTTGCCCAGGCGCCCGGCCTTCACATACTGCGCGAGCAGGGGGCACGGCCGGTACTTTTCGCCCATGCTGCGGTGCAGATATTCCAGGATGCTGAGTCGTGTATCGAGACCGACCAGGTCGACCAGCTCGAACGGCCCCATCGGATGGTTCAGCCCCAGCTTGAGTGCCTTGTCGATGTCTCGGGCGGATGCGACGCCTTCCATCAGCATGTAGAACGCCTCGTTGCCGATGCTGGCGTTGACGCGTGTGGTGATGAATCCCGGCGCTTCGCGGACCAGCACCGTCTCCTTGCCCATCTGCTTCGAGACGGCCTCGACGGTCTCCAGCGCCCGCTCGCTCGATTCCAGCGCCCGCACGATCTCGATGAGCTTCATCTTGTGCACGGGATTGAAGAAATGCATGCCGGCCACACGTGAGGGATCGCTCAACGTGCCCGCCATCTCCGTGATGCTCAACGCCGAGGTATTGCTGGCCACGATGGCATCCTTGCGCGCGTGCCGTTCGATGTCGGCGAACAACCCCAGCTTGATGTCGATGCGCTCGGGCGCGGTCTCGATGATCAGATCGGCCTCGCCAAGCACGTCGGCGACGGCAGACGATGTGTGCAGCCGGGCCATCGCGTGATCCGCCTCTGCCGCCTGCAGTTTGCCAAGCTCCACCGCCTTGCGCAGGATGGCGTCGATCTGCGTCCGTGCCTTGGCGAGCTGCGCGTCAGAGACGTCAAACAGCCGCGTCTCAAATCCCGCCGCAGCGGCCGCGTGCGCCACCCCATGCCCCATGGTGCCGGCTCCCAGCACCGCCACTACCCGTGTCGCCATCTTCGGCCTCAGTCCTTTCGCACGATGTCGTCCATGACGGCGACGGCGTGATCAATCTCTGCTTCCGTGTTGTAGAAATGCGGCGCGATGCGGACGCCCGCACCGGGCCGGTAGTCGACGATGACCTCGCGGGCGATGAGGTCACGCGTGACCCGTTCACCGTCCGGAACATCAATCACGACCGACCCGCCCCGTTCGTCATCGTTGGTCGGCGTGTTCAGAGTCCAGCCGCGGGCCTGCGCCGCATCGAGCAACCGGCGTGTCAACCGCAGCGACTTTTCGCGAATCGCAGGCACACCGATCTCCGCGACGATCTCGTAGCCGGCGCGTGCGGAATACAGCGACGGCACATTGGGCGTGCCGCTCTGGAATCGCTCGATGCCGTCGGCGTACACGATTGGTCCCGCCTCGAACTGGAACGGCGCGGTGTGTCCGGCCCATCCCACCACGGACGGGGTGAGCGCGCCCTGCAGATCCGGACGCACGTAGAGGTACCCCGCCCCAGGCCCGCCGCAGAGCCACTTCACACTGCCGCCGATGGCGAAGTCACACCCGAGTGCAGTGACATCCACCGGGATCGCGCCGGCTGCCTGATACAGGTCGAGGACCACACGGGCGCCGACCTGGTGCGCCTTCTCGATGACCGGCCGCACGTCCTGCAGATGTGCGCTCCGAAACAGGACCAGTGACAGGTTCACGAGCGCCGTGCGCTCGTCGATCGCGTCCACCACCTTCGCGATGTTCCCGCGCACACGGTCGCCGGAGTCCACCGTCACCACCTCTGCGCCATACCGGGCGAAGCCATGGATCACGTAGTGATTGGACGGAAAGTCGAGATCCTGCACGACCACCCGGCGGCGGGCCCGATCAAACCGGAAACACGACAACACGATGGATTGCGCCACCGTGGCGTTCTGGTGCATCGAGATGGACCCGGGCGGCGCGCCGATGGTGGGTGCCAGGATGTCGCCGGTGATCCGGCCGATCTCCCACCAGCCCTCATGCCACGCGCGTACCCCGCGTGAGCCCCACTCGCGCGCAAACTGCGCGAGGTACGCCTCGGTGCGAGACGGCATCGCCCCGAGCGAGTGGCTCACCAGATACGTACACGTCTCGAGAATCGGGAACTCGGAACGGTACTGGTCCAACGGGTCCATCGGGTCCAACGGGTCCTTACTGCTTGATGATGCGCAGGGGCATGGGAGTCGGCGCCATGACCTTGAAGATCGGCACCAGCGGCGGTGTGGCCTGGCCGCCTCGGCCCCCGGCCCGGCCGCCACCACGCGCGCCGGCGGCGCCCGCACCACGACCGCCCGCGCGGCCCGCTGCCGCCTGCGGCGCCGCGTCATCGTCATCAGCCGCAGCCGCGGCGCCACCGGGACGCGGCAACCAGGCGTCCATGCGGTTCCAGTAGATCACGCTGTCGGTGGACTCCGGTTCCAGCAGGTGCATGGCCACACGGCCCTGCATCTGCGCCATCCGGACGACGTAGCTGCCGGCCGGGAACTGGCGTGTCAGTTCAAGGACTTCGCCCACTTCCACCCGCGCAGCCGCCGCGTGGTTGTATTCCTGTCGGTACAACACATCCTTGACCGTATAGGCCGAGATCTGCAGTTGTGTCGGCTCGGCCAGTTGTTCGACCGTGATGCCATGTTGGCGCAGCAGGGCGACGGCCTCGGTTGCCTCACGCGGCAACACGTACGCGTAGGGACGCGGGCGGGAAATTACCGGCACCGGCTTCTTCATCAACGCCGCGCCCTTGACCTCGACAATCTTCCGGTTGTCGCCCTGCCCTTCGCCGATCAGATAGTTGACGCGTTCATCCTCGGCGTCGTACTTCACTTCAATCGCGACACTGTCACCCGGCTTTTCGCCCATGGCAATCGTCTCGCGACGGGCACGATCGACAACCTCCCGCAACGCGGCTCGATTGGCGCGCGACCACTCGACGACCGCCGAGTACCCGAGCAGGCCGCTGCGGACACCGGTCTCCATCGGCTGGCCGCCGGGCGACTCGAAGAGGATCCCAACCGAGTTCGCAAACGCGCCGTAATTGCGGCCGATGCGCGGCTCGGACCCGCCAACGTTCCACCGCTCCGCGTTGCCGCTCTGGTAATACCAGGCGCGGAACTGCTCGGCTTCCAGCCGTTTGTTGATGGCCGGGAAGATGCTGTCGTCGCACAGGTCGGTGATGCGCTGATCGTGAGCTGCGTGGCTGCCGCACTGGTAGTTCAGGTTGTAGGGGAACGAGCCGCCGTTATGGCCGTCGATGAACAGGTACGGCTGCCACTTCAGGAGGATGTTCTGCACGTACGACGCGATTTCCGGCTGCTCGAGCTTCATGTAATCGCGATTGAGGTCAAGGCCCCAAAGGTTGCCGCGCGTGGGATTGGGCTGGGCCGAGAATCCATCGGGGTTGATCTGCGGCACCACCACAATCACGAGGTCGTCGAGGTGCCGGTTGGCCTCCGAGCCACGCTCGGCGAGCTGACGCATGAGGATGAGCACCGATTCGCGCAAGGTGCGCTCGCCGCCATGCACACCCGCGGCGAGCACGATGACCGGCTTGCCCAGCGCCCAGGCTTCCCACGGCTGCGTCACCGTCGGACGACTGAAGATGGCATACGGCAGCGCGCGGCCCGAATGTGTCTCACCGTAGGTCCCCAGGCGCATCTCGAGGCTGCGCGCCTGGAGGTCCTGCAGGTACTTCATCATGTTGTCGTAGCTGGTGTACTCGGTGAAGCCGGAGGTTTCGGCCTGCGTGCGCAGGTCCTGCACCGAGGGGGCCTGCGCCTGCGGAGCGGCCGCCAGGCCCACCACGATCAGGCCCATCAGAATCGATCGAACCACCTTCATCTCACGTTCTCCTTGGCGTTTGGCTACCGCTGCGTCACCGTCGGCGCGTGCTCGACGATGAAGTTGCGGACGTTGGTGTTGAACACAGCTTGATAAAAATTCGTGCCGGTGTTGCAGGCGGTCGACGACGTGGCCGACGTAATCCCGGCAATCGCCCATCGGCCGTTCTCCTGCACGAGAATGGGTCCACCCGAATCACCCGAGCAGACCGACGCCGACGGAGGAGCAAACACCGTCTGCAGCAGCGTGGCACTCACGGCGGAAATGGTAGTGCTGCCGGCCTTGAGCTGGGTCGTCACGTCGTTTTCGTCCCGTCCCCAGCCGGCAATGACCGCTGCTTCACCGACGGTCGCCTGGCGGCTGGTCAGGATCGGCATCGGTGTCCGCGGGATGTCCCGATCGAACACCATCACCGCGACGTCAAACCCGGTCGCGTTGAACACAAAACCCGGGTACACCCGCAAGGCCGTGGCGCGGAAGTCCGGTTCGGCCGGATTGCCGAGAAACACGTCTGCGGCGGCCACCTCTTCGTCCAGGCAGTGCGCCGCCGTGAGGACAGCGCGGGAGGTAATCACGGTGCCGGTGCAGATCCCTGCGGCGCCGCCGGCCGCCGTGCGCATGTTGACCCGCACCACTGCGGAGTTGGTGGGGCTGCAGACCGCCCCGCTCAGAATCGCCAGGCCGCCAGCCGTGCCGCCCCCCAACGCGCTGCACGCATCGGTGCCCGAGATGGGCGCGGGCGCCGTCGGCGTGGCCGGCGTGTCACTGCCACAGCCTGCGGCCATCACCGCCACCACGAAGATCCACCGTCGCACGCCCGTCATTTTATGCGGATGGCCGGGTCCTACTGCTGCCCGTTCTGGGACCGGGGTCCAATCTTGAAGCGGTCCACCAGGGGCTGCCCTGCCTCGAAGTCAAAAAACGTCACTTCCTTCAACCGCCGCAACGTCCGCTGGTACCCCTGATAGGCGTTGAGCAGGTTGTTGGCCGTCGTGCTTTCCCGGGACAACGCCTGCATCAGGTCGGACAGCCCGACCTCCCCGGCGCGATACCGCGTGACAGTGGTCTCGGTCAGTTCGTGCGCCAGGCGCAGCGTGTCGGCCATGGTCTGGGTGCGGCGCCCGAAGTCATCCAGGCTGGCGACCAGGTTGCGTACTTCGGTTTCGATCTCCGACATCGTCTGTTCTTCCGAGAGCTTGGCGCGATCGAGCGAGAACTGCTGCGCCTGCACGCGGTACTTCCGCTCGCCCCAGTCCCAGATCGGCACCGTCGCGTTGACTTCGACCGTGTAGCTGTTCCGCGGTTCGGTCCAGAGGTTCTGGAATCGCGGGTCCTGTACTTCGCGGCCGTAGGTGAGGCCCAGATTCATCCGGAAGGCGTTCTGCCCTTTGGTTTCGTTGAGCCGGATCTCGTTTTCGCGCGTGGAGATCGTCAGCTGGCGCATGCGGGGCGTGAGGGTTGACGCGTGGCGCACCGCCTCATCGGCGTTGACATGAACCGGTGTGATGGCCTCGAGGTCGGCCCGCACCGTGACGGGTGTGGCGGGTGATATCTGCAACCGCTGCTTCACGGTCTGTTCCCGGTTGCGCAGATTGCTGGCGGTCTGGCTCTCGGCCTCCCGTGCATTCGCCAGTTCGATGCGGACGAGGTCAAGGTCTCCCGCGCGGCCGGGGTTCTCTTCGACCACGGACCGGACCGCTTCCATCACCATCGCGAGATCGCGGGCAAACTCATTGGCCCGATCCCGACGGAACGTGTCCGACACGAGGTCGAAGTAATCGGTCGCGATGTCGTCGATGGCTGAGACCACGTCACTGGTGTAGCGCAGTTCCGCCTTCTCGAGATTCAGCTCGGCCTCCTCCAAATCGTTTTTCATCCGGTTGGGCTGGAAGAGCGGCTGGTCGTACGCGATGAAATACCGGTTGTAGAACGTGGTGTCGCTCTCGTCGTCGTCGATTTGTGTGTACCGGTACACCCGGTTGTTGAGCGACAGGACGCCGTTGGTGGGATACCCGAACAGGATGACGGGCTGACGCACCGAGAGATCCAGCTGGAAGCGCCGCGTGTTCTCACGCACCAGCTCGTTTCTGCCGAGGACGGAGTTCCATTTGTTGTCCGAGATCCGCTGGAACTGCGGCGCGGCGATGTTGAGCGAGACGCGGGATTTGAGGCCGGCCCGCTCGGCGGACAGCAGGCTGCGGGTACGTTCCACTTCCAGCTGCAGCTGGCGGACACGGTAGCTGTCGCGCAGGCCGAGTTCCACCATGCGCTCGAGGGTCAGTTCTGTCGTGCCAGTCGGCGACGGTGCTTCCTGCGCCGCGGCGGAGGCCGGGACACACATGATGGCCAGCACCAGCGCCTTCGTGAGTGTTCGCATCGCGACATGTTACTCTCCCCAGCGGGAGGCAATCACCATGGAACGCAAGACCGCTGCAGATTTTGATCCGGAAGTGCTCGTCCTGTTTGACGCCTACGTGCATGGGCACATCGACCGTCGGGGCTTTCTCGACCGCGCCTCGAAGTTTGCTGTCGGCGGCGTCACGGCGGGCATGTTGCTCGATGCGCTGAGCCCCAACTTCGCAGCGGCGCAGCAGGTGGCCAAGGACGACACCCGCATCAAGGCCGAGTACGTCGAGTACCCGTCACCACAGGGCTCTGGCACGATGAAGGGGTATCTCGTGCGACCCGCCAAGGCCGCGGGCAAGCTTCCAGGCATCGTCGTGTTCCACGAGAACCGCGGTCTCAATCCCCACATCGAGGACATCACCCGGCGTCTTGCGCTCGACAACTTCATCGCATTTGCGCCCGATGCCCTCACACCGCTGGGGGGCTACCCTGCCTCAGGCGAAGACGAAGCCCGCACGTTGTTCGGCAAACTCGACCGCGCCAAGACGCAGGAAGACATGCTCGCCGGCACGCGATTCCTGATGGCGCACCCGGAGTGCACCGGCAATGTCGGCGCGGTCGGCTTCTGCTGGGGCGGCAGCATGACCAAGACCGTGGCATCAAAGATTCCCGAGTTGAAGGCCGCAGTCCCCTTCTACGGGGGCGGGCAGCCGGCTGACGCCGCCACCATCAAGGCGCCGATGCTCATCAACTACGCCGGCACCGACCCGCGCATCAACGGTGCATGGCCGGCGTATGAAGAAGCGCTCAAGGCCGCCGGCGTGAACTACCAGATGTTCATGTACGAAGGCACGCAGCACGGGTTCAACAACGACACCACGCCGCGCTACGACGAAAAAGCCGCCAAGCTCGCGTGGGAACGCACCGTCGCGTTCTTTAATCAGCATCTGCGGAAGTAGTGCGGAGTGCGAGGTGCGCACGCTCCTCCTTCTGCTCGCCCTGGCCGTCTCGCAGGCGCCCGCTCCACGCACGGCCAACCCGGTGGAGCGGGGCCTGACCGACGCTGATTTCCCTCGTGTGCAGCAGATCGCACCGAACGTCTACACGTACGAGCAGTTGCGGTCGGCCGGCTCCGAGCGATTCACGACGGTCAGCCTTTTTGTCGTGACGCCGGCCGGCGTCCTGCTCGCCGATGGGCAAGGTTCGGTCGCAGAGACCACGCGGCTGGTGGAGACGATCAGGACGATCACCAAGACTCCGATCACACACGTCGTGATCGGGTCCGACCATGGCGACCATACCGCCGGCAACGCCGCGCTGCCGCGCGACGCCGTCACCTATGCGCATCCCACTTCAATCGCGGTGCTCACGCGAGGCGGATCGTCGACCGTGCCGCAGCCCCTCACGCCAGTCAGTGATCGCACCGTGCTCACGCTGGGTGGCACCACCATCGAGATCCTGTTCCTTGGGCGCGCCCACACCGGCGGCGATCTCTCGGTGTATCTGCCGCGCGAGAAGGTGCTGTTCATGAGCGAGGCGTATCTGCACCGGGTGTTCCCGGCCATGCGGTCCGCCTACCCCACCGAGTGGGTGAAAGCCATCGAACGTGCGCAGGCCATGGACGTCGTCACGTTTGTGCCCGGCCACGGATTTGTTGACCCAGCCGAGCGGCTCAAGGAGGAACTCGAGATCTTCCGAAAAGCCCTGGTAACCGTCATCGCGGAGGGCCGACGCCTGCATGCCGCAGGTGTGCCGATCGACGACGCCGTGGCCCAGGCGAGATTCGGCGACCTGGACACCTGGTCACTCAGACAGAGTCAGGCAGCCACAGCCATCCGGCGCGTGTATGCGGAGTTGAACGGCCAGCTGCGCTGACTGCGCGCCTACCGCGCCCACCAGTAGGTCATCTTGACGGCCAGCGATCGCCCGCGTGTGCGCAGCGCCCGGCCGTTGGGGGCGTCCGTCTCGAATCCCTCGTTGTAGACGACGTAGAAGTCGCTGCCGGGCCGGTAGATGTACCAGAGCAGCAGGTTGAGGCTTGCGGTCCTCGTGGCGTCGTTGTACTGCACGAAGCTCTTCACGAACAGGTCGGGAGAGAACGAATAACTCACCCTCGAACTCAGCACGTTGGTGATGTACGGCGCGGCCCACGGCAGTTCGATCCGGTTCCGCGTGTACACGTGCTCAAACAGCAGCGTATCCTTCGGCACAAACGCCAACTCGAGTCGGTAGGATTGTCGATCGCCGGCATAGTACCCACCGCGCTCCACCGAGCCGGCCCCGTAGATCCGCCTGGACTGATTCGAGGTATACCCCACGCGCACGAACTGCCACGAGTAGTCACCAGCCGGGATGGTCGTGCCCGCCGTGCGCCACGGCTCACGCAGGACGTCATCCTGGCGATCGAGGCTGACGCGGAACGATGAGCTGTCCTGGCGTGTCAGGCTGACGTCAAACCCCGTCGACTGTGACTCCTTCTGCCCGGCGTGATTTTCGAAGTACGAGGTGTCGGCATTAAAGCGCAACTGACGCACACCCGGCCACGTCGGCCGCGGCGTCCACGCCGCCTGCGCCTGCACGTTGCGGATGTCGGTCCTGGGGATGAACCCCAGTTCGGCGTTAAAACGCGCGGCGATGTCGGTGTAGGTCAGCGTGGACTCGAAGCTGTCGCTGGTCCACTTCGCCCGCGTCACCGCCGCCCAATCCTGCCCCGAGCTGCCGCTGGTGAACGTCTTGGCGCCAAACACCAGCCAGTCCACATGCCGCCCGAGGGTGAAGACGCCATCGACGCCCACCGCGGCATTGTCGGTTCCGCCGCCGGTGCGCCCCAGCACGATGCCACCGATCGAGGAACTGGCCAACACGTCGCGTTTCAGGCGGACGACGCCGTACCCAGCACGGGGGATGGTGCGGCCCCCGCCGCTCCCCGGAATGTTCGCCTCGTCGGTCACGACCGCCATGGCCCCCAGCGTCGTGTGTCCCGTCCGGCCGGTCACTCGCCCGCCGGCCAGGATGGGGACCTCGCGTCCGTCCTGCAGCCCGATGCGCCGGCTGTAGAACAACGTCAGCAAGCCGGGCCCCGACTGCGATCCGGCGTTCTGGCTGTAGTCGAACGTCCCCGCCCCTTCCGTGAAGAACTGCCGCTTTTCCGGAAAGAACAAACTGAAGCGTGAGAGGTTGACCACCTCCTGATCGGCCTCGACATGGGCGAAGTCGGTATTCACCGTTACGTCGGCATTAAAACTCTGGGAGAGGCCGACCTTGAGATCGAATCCGACGCCACGCGTCACCGTCGTCTTCGTGCCGGCGTCGAAGTCGCGCGACACGTGAGGGCTCACGAACGGCACGATCTCCAGACGACGACGTTGTGCCAGGTCACGCAGGCCTTCCAGCAGCCCGGCGCCTGACATGCGCGCAAACCCGATGGCCTGCCACTCGCGCGGGTACGGCACCCAGTAGGTCTCTTCGTTCTTCCGGATGATGATGCGGCAGATATTCAGCCCCCAGGTCGCCTCGCCTGGTCCACCGGGAAAGCGCAGTTGGCTCAGCGGCACCGCGATCTCCACATACCAGCCCCGCCCGTCAACCGACGTGCGGTTCTCCCAGACGGCATTCCAGTCGTAGTTGATGGTCCGGCCTTCCTCCACCGAGTGCGCATCCTTGAGAGCCCCCAGCGGATTGGTTGAGAAGTAGAACGCATTCCGGTGGTCGTGGAAGGTGTCGAGCGTGATCTTGATCTGATCGCCCTTCCGCAGCCCGGCGTCGCGCTTGAGTTCACTCGCGATGATGCCGTCCGGATCGGAATCAAACGCCCAGATGCCGAAGTACAGCGTGCGGTCGTCGTAGAGCACCCGGAACTCCGTCCGTTCGGTGGATTCGTACCCGAACTGCGGTTCCCGCTGGATGAAGCGTCCCTGCACCGGCGCCAGGTCCCAGACGGCATCGTCCAGACGCCCGTCGATGCGGGGTGCCTGCGCGGCATCGATGCGCACGGCCATTGCGCGAAAGCCATGCGGGTCAATGCGGACGCCATCGGGCACCAGCGGTCCCCCCGAGACGCCTTGTCCGTGCGCCGCCGCCGGCGCCACCGCCACACACCATCCCGCCAGGCCGAGGACGGCCATCCACCGTTGCATCGGCGCGTATTGTGACCGATTCCCGCCGATTCGCACGCCTGAAGGCGTAGAATCGCGGCCACTGACTGCCATGACCCGACGCCTGCACATCCTGCTGCCCCTCTGCCTCCTCTTCACCCTCAGCTCCCGTCCGGCGGGCCTCGAGGCCCAGGCCCCCGTGGACCTCCAGACGGCGCTCGCCCCGGTCAAGTGGCGATCAATTGGCCCGTTCCGGGGTGGCCGATCGGTGGCCGGCACCGGCGTGCCTGGTGACCCGAACACGTATTACATGGGCACCACCGGCGGCGGTCTGTGGAAAACCACCGACCGCGGCATCAGTTGGAAAAACGTCTCCGACGGTTATGTGAAGACCGGGTCGGTCGGCGCGGTGGCCGTCGCGCCCAGCGATGTGAATGTCGTGTACCTCGGCATGGGTGAACACGCGGTCCGCGGCGTCATGACACACCACGGCGATGGTGTCTACCGGTCGACCGACGCCGGCCGCACGTGGACACATCTGGGGCTGGCCGACACCCAGCACATCGCACGCATCATCGTGCATCCCACCAATCCGGATGTCGCGTGGGTCGCGGCACAGGGATCGCTCTACGGGCCGGGGCGGGAACGCGGCATCTTCAAGACGACCGATGGCGGCGCGTCATGGCGCAAGGTCTTGTACGTGGACGAACGCACAGGCGCGTCTGAACTGTCGATGGACGCCACCAATCCGCGGATTCTCTACGCGGCCACGTGGGAATACGGACGTCTGCCGTGGAAGGTCATCAGCGGCGGGCCTGGCGGTGGACTGTACAAGTCGACGGACGCCGGCGAAACATGGACACGGATGACGGACGGACTACCGGAGAAGATGGGCAAGATGGCCATCGCCGTCAGCCCGTCCTCTCCCGACACGGTCTATGCCCTGATCGAGAGTGACTCCAACGAAGATGAACGTGGACTGTACGTCTCCAGCAATGCCGGCAAGAGCTGGTCGCAGGTCTCGAGTGACCCTCGCCTCGTCCAGCGCGCCTGGTACTACATCGAACTCTTCGTCGATCCAACAAACGACCAGAAGAT
>BTVE01000041.1:0-37470 GCA_045862915.1 Acidimicrobiia bacterium | reverse complement strand
GGGCCGTCCGCCATGGTCCCCACTCCCCACGTACCGGCCAGACGCCCGAGATCACGTCGCTGGGCGGCTGGCACCGGCCTTGCCCTCGGTTGGGCCGTCATGGCGCTGTGGTCCCCCTTCCGGTCGGTCACCTGCGGATTCGACCTTGGCAGTCATTCGATCCACGTCGCGGCGGTGGCGCACACCCGTGGGCATCGAACCCTCCTCGCTGCGGAGTCGCTCCCGGCAGGAGCCGAGGCCCCCGACCGGCTTTTGGCCCTCTTCGCCCGCTGGCGTCTGGGCCGATTCCCCGTCATTGCCGCCATGCCCACCCAGAGTGCTTTTGTACGCCGCGTGACGATGGGGGTGAGGGAGGAGGAGGTGGGCGCCGCCCTGCCCGGGCTTGCCGGACGCCTGCTGCCATTCCCGCCGGCCGACCTGCATCTCGACCATCAGCTGCTCACCACCGCCACCGGCAGCACCGGAGAGGCGCTGGATGTCCTGCTGGTGGCCGCCCGTCGTGACCACGTCCGGGAGCGGCTTGCGGCGTTGTCGGGCATGGGCGCGCTCCCCGCGCTGCTCGACATCGAAGTGCTGGCGCTGGTCAACGCCTACCTCACCAACTATCCCGACCGGCGTGCCGAGTCCGTGGTGCTCGTCGATGTGGGGCACGGCTCGACCACGATGGCGTGTGTGGAGCAGGGCCGTCCGACGCTCACCCGCGTGATCGACGTGGGTGGGCGCCGGTATCTCGAGGCGCTCACCCGCGATGCGGGTGTCGCCCCGCACGAGGCTGCGGCCATCCTGCGCGCCCCGGACGCCGCCGCCCTGCCGTCGCCGGCTGCCGATGTCCTCCGCGACCTTCACCAGCAACTGGCGCAGGAGCTGCGGCGGTCCTGTGCCACACGTGTCGAGGCCGGCACCGCGCCGTCCCGTCTCGTGCTCTCGGGTGGAGCATACCGAGTTCCGGGCCTGCGTGAGGCGCTCATGGCGGACCTGGGCTACCCGGCTGACCATGCCGAGCCGTGCCGGCGTGTGCCGGCGCGGCACGCCCCGGCGGCGGCCGATGCGCCGGCGTTCATGATTGCCGTCGGGCTTGCACTCAGGCACCCTGCCGACCGCGGAGCCCGCCAATGATCCGCATCAATCTGCTCCCGGCATCGGAGCGGGTGACGCGCGCACGTCTCCTGGAGGTGCGGCTGTCGCAGGCGACGCTCGTGGCCGTGCTCCTCACCGCTCTCGTCAGTTGGGCGGGACTCGAGGCCGCGACCGGCCGTGTCGAGGCTGAACTGCAGACATCACAAGACGCCTTCGCCGACCTGCAGTCGACGCTCCAGGCGGTGACGCAGGCGGAGGCATTACTGGCGCAACGCCGCGCACAGGTGATGGCGATCGATGCGCTTCGCCATCGGCAGACGGCGCCGGCACGACTGCTGGCGCGCGTCACAGCCGCCGTGCCCGCCGACGCCTGGTTGCTCGAAGTCCGGTTCGCGACAGACGAGCGTCGGCGCACCGTGACCATCGACGGCCGGGCGCTCAGTTTTGAGGCGGTCGGCACGTTTACCTCCGCACTCCGCGCCGGTGACGCGGACCTCCAGGTCGACGTCGTGCAGGCCGCCGCCGAGACGATGGGCGAGACGAGCGTCGTGCGTTTCCTGCTGCGCATCAGCGCAGGCGAGGTCGTCTCGTGAACGGGACCCGTTTCGACGACCTGCCGCCACGACGGCAGGCCATCGTACTGCTGCTATTGGCCGCGTGTGTGAGTGTGACCGCCTGGCTCATGGTGCTGCGTCCGTCATGGGATCGCCTGCGCGATGCGCGCGTGCGGCTTGCGACTTCGGAGGCCACTCTGGCGGCCGCGTCGGCGAGGGCCGGTGAGTGGCCGGTTCTTCAGCGTCAGCTGGCGGACAGCGAGCGGGCGATCACCGCCCACGATGTCATCGGCCCGCCAGGGACGGAGCCGTCGGCACTGGTCACGCTTCTGCCGACGCTTGCGGCTGACGCCGGCATGGATCTGCGACGCGTCACGCCGTTGCCGCCACGCGAGATGGCGACATCGGTCGACTGGCCCATGGACATCGAACTGCGCGGCGACATCCGCCGTGTGCTCGGATTTCTTGAGTCACTGGCGGGGTTGCCGGACGTGATCACGGTTGAAGCCCTCCACATTCGCGCATCGGCAGGCGCGCCCGGCGTGGACGTGACCTGCCAGGTGGTATTCGTGCAGCTGAGGAACGTCTCATGACCCTCAGGCGGCTTGTTGCCACCATGGTCCCGATGCTCTCGCTGTCCGCGGTGGCCTCACTCGTCGTCGGGGCGCAGACGCCTGTGGCCGGACGCGATCCGTTCCTCCCGCTGGTCGTCCCGGCGCCACCGACAGAGGCGCCGGCATCGCCGTCACCGTCGCGTGGACGACGCCTCGCGGAGGTATCGCTGACCACGTTGACGTTGAAAGGCACCGTCACCGGGGCCGGATTCAGCTGCGCATTGGTTGCTGAGCCGGACGGTCGAACCTGGGTCGTGCGGGAAGGCGACCGGCTCAAGGATGGCGTGGTGCGGAGAGTGAGCAGAACGCAAGTCGAAGTGGGTGGTGTGGACGGCGGTGGTGTGCTGCTGACGCTGGGGGGCGGGAAGTGAGCGGAAGCCGGATGAGGTGGGTGGTGTTCGTGGTCTCGGTGGTGCTGGTCGTGTGGGGGGCGTCAGCGCCTGCGTCGGCGCAGACGCGCGCGTATGGCGGAGCGCCCATCGATCTGGACGTCCAGGGGGCGGACATTCGGGCCGTCTTGAGGGCGATTGCCGACATCGGCGGCCTCAACATCGTCATTGACCCTGCCGTGAGCGGACCGGTGGACATCAAGCTCACACGGGTGCCCTGGGATCAGGCGCTGGAGATCCTGCTGCGGACGGGGAAGCTGGGGTATGTGCTCGACGAGGCGGTGGTGCGGGTGGCGCCGGTAGCCGTGTTGTCCGCCGAAGAAGATGCGCGCCAGAAACTGCAGGAGGCGCGGGCGCCGGCGTCCGTCACGCTCCGGTCGTATGTGCTGAGCTACGCGAGGGCGCTCGAGGTCGAGCCGCTGGTCAAGACCACCGTGTTGTCCAAACACGGCGACTCCCGCGTGGATGCCCGCACCAACACGTTGATCGTGCGTGACGTGCCGGACCGCCTCGAAGCCGTTACCGCGCTGGTCGCCATGCTCGATCGGCGCGAGCCACAAATCGACATCGAAGCGCGTGTGGTGCAGACCACGCGGGATGCCGCGCGTGCGCTCGGTGTGCAGTGGGGCCTTGGCGTCCAGGGCTCCGCGTCAGGGGCAGGCGTGATCGTCGGAGGGATTGAAGATCCCGTGTCGCTCGATGTCGCGTTGTCGGCGATGGAGCGGTCGGGGCAGGGGCAAATCCTCTCCGCGCCGCGGGTGACCACACAGAACAACACGCAGGCCGAGATGACGCAGGGCATCCAGGTGCCCATCCAGTCGGTCTCCAACAACACCGTATCCGTGACGTTCAAGGACGCCGCACTCAAGTTGCTGGTCACGCCGCGCACCACATCCGCCACGGCGGTGCTGCTGGAGGTCGAGCTGGAGAACGCGACGCCCGACTTCGCCCGTCAGGTCAACAACATCCCGCCCATCGACACCCAGCGGGCGCGAACTACGGTGCAGGTCGAGGATGGCGCCACCACGGTGATCGGCGGCATCTACGTGAGTCGCGAGCAGGCGTCACAGGAACGCACGCCGTGGCTGCATCGGATGCCGCTCCTGGGCTGGTTGTTCCGACGGGAGGCACAGCAGGAGGAAACACGTGAGCTGCTGATCTTCATCACCCCGCGGATCCTGCGCTGACCGCCGGGTACAATCACCGGCGTGCCAGTGTCGCCGTGGTCGTCGCGCCTTGATCGCCTGCGTGCCGCGTGGGCCGAGCAGGCTGACGTCTGCGTGATCAGTTCGCTGGTGAACATCGCCTACCTCACCGGGCACCATGCCAGTGCCGGGCTGCTGGTGCAGTCGTCCGATCAGACCTGGCTGCTCCTGGACGGCCGGTACACCACGTCCGCCCGGGAGGCCGCCGAGGAGGGCCGGCTGGCGAACGTCCTGATCGAGGAGGTCAGCGCCGGTTTCGATGAGGCGCTGACCCAGGTGCTGGGGCAGCTGACCGTTGGCCGCGTGACCTTTGAATCCGAACACGTGACGGTGGCGCAACTGCAGAAGTGGCAGGCGCGAATCTCCGCCGAGTGGATACCGGCCGCACCGCTGGTCGAACCGTTGCGGCTCATCAAGGACCACTCGGAGATCGAGGTGTTGACCCGGGCGGGCCGGCTGTTGTCCAGCGTGGCGGATCAACTCGCGACGTGGGTGCGGCCGGGACGCCGGGAACGGGAGATTGCGGCCGACATCGACCGGGCCCTCGTCATGGCTGGTTTCAGCAAACCCGCGTTTGACACCATCGTGGCCTCAGGCCCCAACAGTGCCCTTCCGCACGCCCGTCCAGGGGCCCGGATGCTGGGGGAGGGGGATCTCGTGGTGCTGGACTTCGGCGGGGTCTTGGAAGGATACTGCGTGGACCTCACCCGGATGGCAGCGGTCGGCCGGGTGGCGCCGGAGGCACACGCGCTCTACGACGCGGTGCGCCAGGCGCACGGAGCAGCGCTGGCAGCGGTAGTGGCCGGCGTCTCCGCACGGGATGTGGATGCGGCAGCCAGGCATGTGCTTGAGGCACAGGGACTTGGCGACGCATTCGTCCATGGAACGGGACACGGACTGGGGCTGGAAGTGCACGAGGCTCCCCGAGTGTCCCGGCTGGTTCCGCCCGAGCAACGGCTGGAGGCGGGCATGGTGTGCACCATCGAACCCGGCGCCTACGTGCCCGGGCTGGGTGGTGCCCGATTGGAGGATGACGTGGTGGTGACCGACCGAGGTGCCCAACTGCTGACCACGACATCACGCGACCTTCTCATTCTTCATCTATGAATCTCGACGACATCAAACAACTGCTGGAACTGGTTCGCGAACACGATCTGGCCGAGTTCGAAATGGAGCAGGACGGGCTCAAGATGCGCGTCCGCAAGGCCAGTCACGAGGTGGTGGTCACGACGGCCGCGCCCGCGCCTGTCGCGATGCCTGCGCCGGCGGCCCCGGCCCCCGTGGCGGCCGCCGCGCCCGCGCCGGCCCCCGCCGCTCCGGTCGACGATGCCACCCTGCACTTCATCAAAGCCCCCATCGTCGGCACGTTGTATCGCGCGCCTGAGCCCGGCGCCAAGGCGTTTGCTGAAGTGGGCACCCGCGTCAAGAAGGGCCAGGTGCTCTGCATCATCGAAGCGATGAAGCTGATGAACGAAATCGAATGCGACGTGGACGGCGAAGTGTCGGCCGCGTACATCGAGAACGGGCTGCCGGTGCAGTTTGGTGATCGCATCTTTGCGATCAAGGTGAGCTGAGGCAGGGAGGGGCACGCGTGTTCAAGAAGATCCTGATCGCGAATCGTGGCGAGATCGCGCTGCGTGTCATCTGCGCCGCGCGTGAAATGGGCATCAAGACGGTGGCCGTCTATTCCGAGGCCGACCAGCACTCCCTGCACGTGCGGTTTGCCGATGAAGACGTCTGCATCGGCCCCGCCCGCAGCGCCGACAGCTACCTGAACGTGCCCGCCATCATCAGCGCGGCGGAGATCACCGGCGCCGACGCCATTCACCCGGGCTACGGGTTTCTGTCGGAGAGTGCGTATCTCGCGGAAGTGTGCGAGGCCTGCCACATCAAGTTCATCGGGCCGAGCCCGAATGTCATCCGGCTGCTCGGCGACAAGGCCCGCGCGCGGCGCGCCATGAAAAAGGCCGGCGTGCCGATTCTGCCGGGCAGCGACGGTCCGGTGGCCGGCGAAGAGCAGGCCATCAAGATCGGCAAGGAACTCGGTCTGCCCCTGATCATCAAGGCCGTGGCGGGTGGCGGCGGACGCGGTATGCGCATCGTGCGCAACCAGGACGAACTGCCCAAGCTGGTCAAGACCGCGATGCGTGAGGCGGAAGCGGCGTTTGGCGTCGGCGACGTCTACCTCGAGCGGTACGTCGAAGCGCCGCGCCACATCGAGGTGCAGGTGCTTGGGGACCACCACGGCAACGTCGTGCACCTGGGGGAGCGTGAGTGCTCCGTGCAGCGGCGCCACCAGAAACTGATTGAAGAGGCGCCGTCTGCGGTGCTCACCGACAAGCAGCGCCGCAAGCTCGGCGCGACGGTCGTTGATGCCGCCAAGGCCGTGCAATACGCCAATGCCGGTACGTTCGAGTTCCTGCTTGATGACACCGGCAATTTCTACTTCCTCGAAGTGAACACCCGCCTGCAGGTCGAGCACCCGGTGACCGAGTTCATCACGGGCATCGACATCGTCAAGGAGCAGATTCGGGTGGCGGCGGGGGAGAAGCTGGCGTTCCGTCAGGGCGACATCGAGTTCCGCGGCCATGCGCTCGAGTGCCGGATCAACGCAGAAGATCCCGAGACCTTCGCGCCGAGCCCCGGTCTCATCACGGCGTTCAGTGTGCCCGGCGGCCCCGGCGTGCGCGTGGATTCCTTCGCGCACTCGGACTGCATGGTCTCGCCGTATTACGACTCGATGATTGCCAAGATCATCACCTACGGGCGCGACCGCAACGAGGCCATCGCGCGCATGCGCCGCACGCTCGAGATGACGGTGGTGGAAGGCATCAAGACGTCGATTCCGCTGCAGCTCAAGATCATCAACGATCCCGACTTCCAGGCCGCGCGCATCAACACCGCCTACATGGAGCGCTTCATGCCGCCGGCCAAGCCGGAGAAGAAGTCGCTCGCCGAAAGCGCCTGAGAACTGCTTGTCGGGAGAATAGACCGTAGCTGGTAGGCCGTAGGAACTCGAAGGGGTATGGCTCCTCCTGTCTATTGCCTGTTGGCTACTCTACTCGGCAGGTGATGTTCATCCGTCTCTACGCCATCCTCGACGTTGATGCGATCTCGGCGCGCGGTCTCACGCCGCTCGCGGTCGTCGACGTGTGGCTGGACGCCGGCATCCGCTTGATTCAACTGCGGGCCAAAGGACTGTCGTCGGGAGCGTTTCAGGAGCTCGCCGACCAGGTGGTGGCGCGCGCGCACGCGACCGGTGCGCAGGTCATCATCAACGATCGTGCAGACATCGCCGTTCTATCGGGTGCTGACGGCGTACACGTGGGCCAGGACGATCTCACACCCGCGCAGGTCCGGCCTCTTGTCGGCGCCAACGCCATCGTCGGTCTCTCGACCCACACCGACGCGCAGATTGCGGCCGCGTTGGCGCAGCCGGTCAGCTACATCGCGATCGGGCCGGTGTTCGGCACGCAGACCAAAGAGACAGGCTACGGGGCTGTGGGACTGGAGCAGGTGCGCCGGGCGGCGTCTGCGGCTCGGGCCGCCGGCCTGCCGCTGGTGGCCATTGGCGGGATCACTCGCGCAAACGTCGCGTCCGTCTTTGAGGCCGGCGCGGATTCGGTCGCCGTCATCAGCGACCTGCTGGGGGACTCACTGGAGGGGTGTGCCGCGCGGGTGGAGGAGTGGGTGAACCTGTAGCACCCACGCACCCGGAACCAGGAACCCAGCACCCAGAACCATGCCGACCAACGTCGGTGGTTCAGGGTGCTGGGTCACAGCCGCAGACTCAGTTACCGATGCGGGCTCCGGTCGTCGGGTGGTTGACCCCGTACTCCTTGCCGGTACCGTTGAAGTAGTCCACCGTGATCTTCTTCACGACAGGGAGCAGGAAGGCCAGACCGATGAGGTTCGGGAACGCCATGAAGCCGTTGAGCAACGTTCCGATCGCCCACACCAGCGGGACCGAGACGACCGCGCCCACCATGATCAACGCGACAAACAATACGCGATAGATCTTCGTGTAGGCCGAGCCGAAGATGTACTCGAAGCACTTCTCGCCGTAGTAGCACCAGCCGATGAGTGTCGAGAACCCGAACAGGAACGAACAGATCGCCACAACGACCGTGGCGAAGGGGATGGTGGTGCTCATCGCAGCGGCGGTCAAATCGCCGCTGGCGGATTGATAGGCGGGGTCGGTCCAGAGGCCGGACTCGAGAATCACAAACGCCGTCATCGAGCAGACCACGATGGTGTCGATGAAGACCTCGAACACGCCAACGACACCCTGCTCAGCCGGGTGCTTCACCTCGGCGATGCCGTGAGCCATTGGTGCTGACCCCAGGCCGGCCTCATTCGACAGGACGCCGCGACTGACGCCGGCGGCAATCGACTGCGCCACCGTCGCGCCGGCAAAGCCACCGACGGCGGCGGTCGGTGAGAACGCCTCCGTGAAGATCAGGCCGAAAACGTGCGGCAGTTTGTCGGCGTTGAGCAGGATGAACGCCAGGGCCGACACGACATACAACACGATCATCGACGGGACCATCATTTCGGCCACGTTGGCGATGCGTTTGATACCGCCGAGCAGCACGAGGCCCACGGCGAGCGTGATGATGAGGCCCGGCACCCAGAGGTCGAGTGTGACGCCCGTGCTGACGCGCACCGCTTCGACGAACGTGCGGGCGACGGTGTTGGACTGTGCCATGTTGCCCGTGCCAAACATCGCCGTCGCCACACCGAAAAACGCGAACATCCAGGCCAGCGCCTTGCCAAGGCTGCTGCCGCCAAGCCCGCGCGTGATGTAGTACATCGGGCCGGCCGCCAGTTCACCTGACTCCCGGGTGACGCGGTAGTGAACGCCGAGTACCGCCTCCGCGTACTTGGTGGCCATGCCGACCGTAGCGCACACCCACATCCAGAAGACGGCGCCCGGCCCCCCAATCAGGATTGCCGTGGCGACGCCGCCGATGTTGCCGTTGCCCACGGTCGCCGCCAGCGCCGTCGAAAGTGCCTGAAAGGGCGTAATGGACTTTCCGGTGCCTTTGTCCTTGGAGAACGCACCGGCGAACACCATCCGGAACGCAACCGGAAATCGCCGAATCTGGACGAACCCCGTCGTCAGCGTCAGCAGACCGCCGACGATCACGAGAATAAGGGGCATGGCAAACGGCTGCCATACGAAGCTGTCAATTGCGCCAATTTGCTCTGTCAGTTGTGTCAGGTCCATTGGGGTTCCTTCAAAACGTCTGCCGGTTCAGCCCAGCAGGTCGAGCGCGGTGAAGACGATGATCATGGCAATCGCGACGGGGCAGACCCATCGGATCAGGAATGACCAGAACGCCGCGCCCGGCATCCGGCCACCAGTGTTGAGTTCTTCAAGAGCCTTGTCCACACGCCAGACGTGGCCCACAAAGATGGAGAGGAGCAGACCGCCAATCGGCAGCGCAAAGTCGTTCCATACCACGGCCATGAAGCTGAGGAAGTCCATGCCGATGCCGGGGACACTCGAGAAAAACGCTGAGGCGCCGTTGCCCAGCGCCGAGGGGATCGCCAGCAGGAACGTGACCGTGGTCAGCATGAGCACGGCCTTCTTCCGGTCCCACCCGTGACTGTCGATCAGGTGGGCCGTCGGCACTTCCAACAGCGAAATTGTCGACGTGATGGCGGCCATGGTGAGCATCACGAAGAACGCGGCGCCCACCAGTTGCCCGCCGGGCATGGTCGCAAACAGCTGCGGCAGGACGGCGAAGATCAGGCCGGGACCGGAGCTGTTCGGATCAAACCCGGCAATGCTGAAACCGGCAGGGAAGATGATCAACCCCGCCGTCAGGGCCACGAGCGTGTCGATGACCACCACCCACATCGCCGACTGCGAGAGGTTTTCCTGCTTCGAGAGGTATGAGCCGTAGGTAATCATCGCGCCCATACCGAGGCTGAGCGAGAAAAACGCCTGGCCGAGCGCCGCGTTGAAGATGCGGATGTCGAGGATCTTCGAGAAATCCGGGTTGAGGTAGTAGTGCAGGCCCGCGTTGGCGCCGGGTAGCGTCACGGCCCGGATCATCAGCAGCACCATGATGATCAGCAGCATCGGCATGAGCGCCTTCGTCATGCGCTCGATGCCGCCTTTGACGCCGCCGAGGATCGTGACGGCGGTGATGACGAGCACGACGGCGGTCAGGCCAATGCTCATCGGCGCATTCGCCACGAATTGCCCGAAGAACTCACCGATCTGCGCCGAACTGCCGGTGACGGCGCCGGTCGCCGAGAACCAGATGTATGCGATGGTCCATCCGGCGATGACGGAGTAGAAGGAGAGGATGCCGACGCCGGCCAGGACACCCAGCGCACCCGTCAGCCACCACGGCGTCCCTGGGCGCAGGACCTGGAAGGCGCCTACCGGGTCTTTGCCGGACCGACGCCCGACCGCGAGTTCCGCAATCATGATGGGCGCGCAGATCAGGAAGACACAGCCCAGGTACACCAGCACGAACGCCGCGCCGCCACCCTGTCCGACTTTGGTCGGAAAGCCCCAGATGTTGCCGAGTCCGACTGCGGACCCCGCTGCGGCAAGAATGAACCCGAACCTCGACCCGAAAGCGCCGCGCGCTCCAGCCATCAATCCCTCCAAAATGCCCGTCCGGGCTGAATGTGATGCAGGGATTCTACCCCTATAATGGCGGCGCCAGTGTCCCTGGACCCTCATACCGCCTATGGATTCCAACCTTCTCAAGACCAAGTCGATCGAGCAACTCGTTGGTGACGTTGAACACGGCCACAAGGCCCTCAAGCGCAGCCTGAATGCCTGGGACCTGACCCTGCTCGGGGTCGGGGCCATCATCGGCACAGGTATTTTTGTTCTCACCGGGACGGCCGCTGCCAATCAGGCAGGCCCGTCGATCATGATGTCCTACCTCGCCGCGGGCCTGGCCTGCGGGTTCGCCGCCCTCTGCTACGCCGAATTCGCCTCGATGATCCCCATTGCCGGCAGTGCGTACACGTACGCGTACGCCACGCTGGGCGAGCTGGTCGCCTGGATGATTGGCTGGGACCTCATTCTCGAATACGCCGTGGGATCGATGACGGTCGCCATCGGCTGGTCCGGGTACATGCAGAAGCTGCTGTCCGGCTTCGGTATTCATCTCCCGGTCTGGATGTCAGCGGCGCCCGGCACGCTCGACGCATCAGGCGCATCGATTGGCGCCATCATCAACCTGCCGGCCGTCCTGATCGTGCTCGCCATTACCGCCCTGCTCGTCATCGGCGTGCAGGCAACGGCGCGCGCCAACGCGGTCATGGTCGCCATCAAAATGGCGGCCATCATCTTCTTCATTGCCGCCGGCGTCTCCTACGTGAAGCCCGAAAACTGGAGCCCCTTCTATGCCTACGGCTGGCAGGGCATGATGGCCGCCGCCGCCGTGGTCTTCTTCGCCTACATCGGTTTTGACGCCGTCTCGACGACCGCGGAAGAAGCCAAGAACCCGCAGCGCGACCTGCCCATCGGCATCCTCGCGTCACTCATCGTGTGCACCGCGTTGTATCTGGCTGTGGCCGCCGTTCTGACCGGCATCGTTCCGGTGGTCGAATACAAGACCGATGCGGGATTCCTGAACGCGCCAGTCGCCTTCGCGCTGAGCCTCATCGGTCAGGACTGGGCCGCGTACCTCGTGTCTGCCGGCGCGGTGGCCGGTATCACGTCGGTCCTGCTGGTGATGCTGCTGAGCCAGCCGCGCATCTTCTTCGCGATGAGCCGCGACCGCCTGCTGCCGGCCGGCGCCAGTGTCGTGCATCCGAAGTTCGGCACGCCGTACATCACCACCATCATCACCGGCGTCATCGTCGCCATCGTGGCCGGCTTTACGCAGATTCAGACCGTCGGCGAAATGACGAGCATTGGCACCCTGTTCGCCTTTGTCGTGGTGTGTGCCGCGGTCATCATCCTGCGGCGCACGCGGCCTGACGCCAAGCGGTCGTTCAAGGTGCCGTTTGGCAACGTCCTGCCGGTGCTGGGCATCGTGTCGTGTTTCTGGCTGATGTTGAGCCTGCCGGTGCTGACGTGGGTGCGCTTTCTTGTGTGGCTCGACCTGGGCCTGATCATCTACTGGTGGTACGGCCGCACGCATTCGAGCCTCGCCAACGCCAAGGAACGTGAACGTCGCACGATGGGCCAGGCATTCGCCAACTTCACGACGGCATTCGGCGCTCTGGCGATCTTCAACGGCGCAGCCATGGCGATCCTCGGCTTCTTCACGGAGTGGGGCATCACGAACGAAACGACGGCCAAGTGGCACGAAATCAACGTGACCGCCGAGCAGGCCGACGTGTTCGGTCTGCAGGTGCTTGGCGTCGCCATCGTTGTCTTTATCGCGGGCCGCGTGCTCACGAAGGTGACGGGTGAGAAATAAACGATGAACGGATCGGCAATTGCGAAGGACATCCGCGCGGAAGTGCGCCCGCGAGTCGAGGCATTTGCCTCGGCTCACGGGCGTCGTCCCGCCCTGCATATCGTGCTGGTGGGTGATGACCCGGCGTCACACATCTACGTCCGCAACAAGGAGAAGGCCGGCACCGAGGCCGGACTGACCGTTACGGTGCATCGGCTCGCCGCGACCTCCACGGCCGACGACGTCCTGGCCACAGTGCAGGCGCTCAATGCCGACGACGCGGTGGACGGGATTCTCGTGCAGGCGCCGCTGCCCAAAGCCATTGGCAAACACGGCACGGAGCGGGTGTTCGACGCGATCGATCCACGCAAGGACGTGGACGGCTTCCATCCGCACAACGTCGGCCTCCTGGTGCAGGGGCGCGCGGCACTGAAACCATGCACCCCCTCTGGCGTGATCGAGATGATGGACCGCCTCGACCTGCCCATCGCCGGGAAACACGCGGTGGTGATCGGCCGGAGCGAGATCGTGGGCAAACCGATGGCGTTGCTGCTGCTGCAGCGGGATGCCACGGTCACGATCTGTCACTCGAAGACGCCGGATCTCGCGGAGACGTGCCGCCGTGCCGACATCGTCGTCGCCGCGATTGGCCGACCGGGATTTGTGACGCCTGACTTTGTGAAACCTGGCGCGGTGGTCGTGGACGTGGGCATCAACCGTGTCGACTCGCGCGAGACGATGGTGAGCCTGTTTGGCGCAGAGCACTCGCGAGTCGCGGACTTCGACGCCAGGGGCAGTGCCGTGGTGGGCGACGTCCATCCGGGCGTCGCGTCCATCGCGTCGGCCATGACGCCGGTGCCCGGAGGTGTGGGCCCGCTCACGATTGCGATGCTGCTGAAGAATACCGTTACGGCTGCTGAAGGCCGCGCCTGAGCTCATCCAGCACGGAGGTGGCACGCGCGTCGGTCTCGTCGAGTGTGCCCGACGTATCGATCACAAAATCCGCGAGGGCAATCTTGTCGCCAATCGGCCATTGCGCCGCCAGGCGCGCGCGCGCTGCGCCCTCCGAGAGTCCGTTACGCGCCATGAGCCGGGCCAATTGCTGGTCGGGTCGGCACGCCGCGACAACGACCCGGTCGAAGTCCCCGTGCCGGCCCGTTTCAAACAGCAGCGGGATGTCGGCGATCGCGAGCGGGGCGGTCTGTCGCTTGAACCAGGTGTGAATGGCGTCGTACACCCGCGGGTGCACGATCGCTTCCAGGTCGCGTCGGGCCGCGTCGTCGGCAAACACGAGTGCGCCAAGCGCGTCACGATCCAGAGAACCATCAGCCGCCAGCACGGAGGGACCAAACCGCGTTGCAATGGCGGCAAGACCTGCGGTGCCCGGTGCCACCACGTCGCGGGCCACGGTGTCGGCATCAATGACTGGAACGCCGGCAGCCCGGAATACGGCGGCGCACCGTGACTTGCCGCTGGCGATGCCGCCGGTCAGCGCGACGCGGAGCGGCGGGTGTTCGGTCATGCAGATGGCGCCGTGTCGGACTCGGCGTCGCTGTCGCCGGCCGGAGTCAGGCGTTCTTCCACGAACGTATTCCACTCGTGGCAGTGCGGACACTGCCAGAGCAGGCCCGTGCTGCGATACCGGCAGCGGGTACACACATGTGGATCGAGGTAAAACACGGCCTCGCGTGTGGTGTCGATGTAACGCGCCACAAGTTCGCGCGGCAGCGACAACTCCGACAGCAGCGCCCAGATGGCCTGGTGCAACGCGATCGCGTGTGGATTGTGTTCCAGTGCGCCGAACAGCAGTTCAAGGGCGCGAGTTTTGTGTCCCTGCGCCGACAGGTGTGCGGCGAGTGCGGCACGGGCACGCCACTCGCGCGGCGACGCCGCCGTGAGGTGCTCGCACAAGGCGACAAATCGATCGGGACGCTGCTGCGACCGGTAGAGGCGTTCGAGTCGTTCGAGCGCGAGATAGGCGCGGTCGGGCGACACGTCGACCGCCTGTTCCCAGATGGCGGCGGCTCCGGCCGTGTCTCCGGTGGCCAGTCGCGCGTCACCCAGGCTGAGGTACGCCGGAATCACTGATCGATCCAGGTCGATGGCCGCCTGGAAACGCCGGGCCGCCTCGGCGTGGTCACCGCGACGTGCGGCCTCCAGGCCCAGCTCATGTTCGAGAAACGCCAGGATCGTCGTTGAACGTGCCTGTGCCGCCTGTCCGCCGACCGCCGCCAGCCTCTGGCGTGTGGCGTAGGCTTCGTGCCACTGGTGCTGTTCTTCCTGCAGTTTTTCGAGGTTGCTCAGCGCCGCCTCGTTTGCGGCATCCAGCTTCAGCACTTCCGAAAACGCTTCGCTGGCGCGGTCGACAAATCCCGCCTGCCGGTAATCCAGTCCGAGGCAGAGCAGGATGTTCGCGTGCTCCATCGGATTGAGTCGCGCGCGCTGCAGCAGTCCCTGGTGTTCCTGGATGGCGCGCCCGACCTGGCCGCGCTCCCGATAGAGGTTGCCCAGCATGAGGCGCAGTTCGAGGGCTTCGGGATCGAGCGCCAGCGCCGCCTCAAACTGTTCGATCGCAAGGTCGACGCGGCCGGCGACGAGATAGTTGAGTCCGACGATGAAGTGCGGCGTCTGTCGGATACGCCGGCGATCCACCCACTTGCCCTGTACGAGCTTGTAGCGTTCCCACGCCTTGCCGCCGGCGATCCCCGCCAGCAGCGCGGTGATGACGATGAGGAGGATGATTGAGGAGTCCATCACACCAGATGTGAGCGGATGATGGCCTCCCACCGGCCGCGTCCCCGCAGGATCAGTTCCAGAAACTCACGAACCGCGCCGTGCCCGGCGTAGGCCGCGGTCACGAAGTGCACCCGCTGCCGCACATCGTCGCAGGCGTCGTGTGGGGCTGCGGAGAGGCCGACCCGCCGAAGGACGGGGAGGTCGATGAGGTCGTCGCCCATGTAGGCGATCTGTTCGTCCTTCAGGCCCTGGGTGGTCGCCAGCTGCAGGTACGCTTCACGTTTGTCGGGCACGCCCTGCACGACGAGGCGAATGCCCAGCTCGGCGGCACGCCGTGCAGTGGCCTCCGACGCGCGCCCGCTCAGCAGGCCGAGTTCGAGGCCGGAGCGCATGGCCCACACCATCGCCGCGCCGTCACGAATCGAAAACGCCTTGAACTCGGCGCCGGATCCCGAGACGGCGATGGTGCCGTCGGTCAATACACCATCCACGTCGAGCAGCACGAGGCGCAGTGTGCGCGCTCGCGACTCGAGTTGTTCCCGGCTGAGGGGCATCAGATCATTTCCGTGCGCCAGAGGTCATGCAGGTGCACGACGCCTTCCGCGCGTGACTCGGTGTCGACGACGATCACCGACGTAATCTTGCGTTCTTCCATCAACCGGAGGGCTTCAACGGCCAGGGTATCGCGATCAATCGTGACCGGGTTGCCGGTCATGATGTCCCCGGCGGTCTGTTCGAGCATCGCCGGCCCCGCGGTGAGGTGGCGCCGCAGGTCGCCATCCGTGACCAGACCCAGCAGGCGACGATCGGCGTCGACCACACACGTCATGCCGAGCCGTTTGTCGGTGATCTCGTGGATGACGTCCGGCATGCGGGTCCCGGGCTGTACCGCGGGCAGCGCCGCGCCGGCGTGCATCAACGATTCCACACGCATCAGTTTCTTGCCGAGACGGCCGCCGGGGTGCAGGTTCGCGAAGTCTTCTGCGCGGAACCCCTTGCGCTTGGACAGTGCCAGCGCCAGTGCATCACCAAGCGCGAGTGATGCGGTAGTGCTCGCGGACGGCGCGAGGTTGAGCGGGCACGCCTCTTCCGCGACGTGACAGCTCAGGGAGACATCCGCGGCCTGTCCCAGCGTGGACGCCGGATTGCCGGACATCACGATCAAGGTCGCGCCGATGCGGCGGATGGCTTCGACCAGTCGCACCAGTTCCGCGGTTTCGCCGCTGTGTGACAGCGCCAGGACGACATCCTCACGGCGGACGGCGCCGAGGTCACCGTGAATCGCTTCAGCCGGGTGAAGAAAAAACGCCGACGTCCCGGTGCTCGACAACGTGGCTGCGATCTTGTGCGAGATGATGCCCGACTTGCCCATGCCCGTCACGATGACGCGTCCCTGACACGCGTGCAGGAGATCGACGGCGCGCACGAATGCGTCCGTGAGCTGCGGAATCAGGCCGCGGATGGCGTCGGCTTCGGTTTCGAGCACCTGCCGGGCAATCTGCAGGGCGTCGCGGGCGGAGTCGCTCATACCTCGTGTGACCGTACCACAGCGTGGATGGCGACGAGCTGCTGAAGGAGCCCCTCGAGCGCGTCGAGCCGCAGGGCGTTCTGCGCGTCACTTTTGGCGCGAGTCGGGTCTTCGTGGACCTCAAGGAAGATGCCGTCAACGCCGGCACCGACGCCCGCGCGTGCCAGCGGCGTGATGTATTGCGCGAGGCCTGCGGTGACGCCATCACCACCGCCGGGCAGTTGGAGGCTGTGTGTGACGTCGAAGATGACCGGCACACCGAGTTCGCGCATCATCGGAAACCCGCGCATGTCGACCACCAGGTTGTTGTAGCCAAACGTGAAGCCGCGTTCGGTCAGGCACACCCGCGCGTTGCCGCTGGCCCGCACCTTGGTGATGGCGTGGGTCATGTCTTTGGGGGCCAGGAACTGACCTTTTTTGATGTTCACGACGCGCCCGGTCTGTGCGGCGGCCACGATCAGGTCGGTTTGCCGCGACAGGAAGGCGGGAATCTGAAGTACGTCGGCAACTTCGGCCACCGCGGCGGCCTGGTCGGGCGCGTGAATGTCGGTCAGCACCGGCACGCCGAGTGTGTCTTTGACGGCTCGCAGGGCCTCGAGCCCCGCGTCGAGGCCGGGACCGCGAAACGACGTCACGGATGTCCGGTTCGCCTTGTCGAACGACGCTTTGAAGACGTACGGCACGCCGACGCGCCGCGCGATCGCGGCAATCTCTTTGCCCAGTTCAAGCGGATGTGTCGGGCTTTCCACGACACATGGTCCGGCAATCAGCACCAGGTCGCGCCCACCGAGCACGACGTCTTTCGTGATCTCAACCTGCGTCACAATCCCTCACTCCCGCCGACTCTCTTGCCGCTCCCTGCCGCTCCTTACCTCGCCGCGACCTGCTCGCCCTTTTCGGCTTGCTGGCGCGCGAGTTTTTTGCGCCAGGCCGCTTCGACGAAGCCGGCAAACAGCGGATGTGGGCGCAGCGGTTTGGACTTGAACTCGGGGTGGAATTGCACCGCGATGTACCACGGATGGTTGGGCAGTTCGACAATCTCGACGAACTTGCCGTCCAGTGAGCGGCCGACGATCTTCAGGCCACGCTCGGTCAGCGCCTTTTCGTACAGGCAGTTGAACTCGTACCGATGGCGGTGACGCTCGTGGATGATCTCTTCGCCGTAGAGCTGGTGGGCGAGTGAGCCGGAGGTCAGCCGGCAGGCGTAACTGCCGAGCCGCATCGTGCCGCCCATGTCGTCCACACCCAGCAGATCGCGCAGCTTGTAGATGACCTTGTGCGGTGCATTCTCGACGACCTCGGTCGAGTCGGCGTCGGACAGCCCGGCTACGTTGCGCGCAAACTCGACAACCGCCCACTGGAAGCCGTAACAGATGCCGAAGTACGGGATCTGGTTGGCGCGCGCGTAGTTGGCGGCCGCCATCATGCCGCGGCTGCCGCGGTCACCGAAGCCGGGACCCACCAGAATGCCCGTCGCGTCCTCGAGCAGGCGCAGCCCTTCGGGCTGTTCCAACGCTTCGGCCTCGACGTACTTGAGCGTGACCTTGAGACTGTGCCCGAAACCGCCGTGGTACAACGCCTCGTTGATGCTCTTGTACGAGTCTTCGTATTCAACGTACTTGCCGACGAAGTGGATGACGACTTCGTCCTTCGGCTGGCGGACACGATCCACGAGGTTCTTCCACGCGTCCATGCGCGCTTCCGTCTTCGGCAGGTTGAGCCGTTCCAGCAGGATGCCGTCGACACCTTCACTGCCCAGCGCGAGCGGGACTTCGTAGATGCTCGGTACGTCGCGCGCCGTGATGACCGCGCTTTCGTCCACGTCACAGAACAGCGCGATCTTCCGTTTCATGTCCTGTTCAAGCGGGCGATCCGTCCGGCAGAGCAGGACGTCGGGCTGGATACCGATGGACCGCAGGTCGCGCACGCTGTGTTGTGTCGGCTTGGTCTTCAGTTCGTGTGCCGACGCGATGTAGGGCACCAGGGTCAGGTGCATGAACACCGCGTTTTCGCGGCCGACATCCTGCCGGAACTGGCGGATGGCCTCCAGGAAGGGGAGGCTCTCGATGTCGCCGACCGTTCCGCCGATTTCCACCAGGAGGACGTCGACTCCCGCGGCGGCCGATCGGATGCTGTCCTTGATCTCGTTGGTGATGTGCGGGATGACCTGCACCGTGCCGCCGAGGTAGTCCCCGCGGCGTTCCTTCTGGATGACCGAGGCGTAGATCTTGCCGGTAGTCCAGTTGTTGTTGCGGGTCGCCACCATGTTGGTGAAGCGCTCGTAGTGGCCAAGGTCGAGGTCCGTCTCCGCACCATCGTCGGTGACGTAGACCTCCCCGTGCTGGAACGGACTCATCGTGCCCGGATCCACGTTGATGTAGGGATCGAACTTCTGCAGGGCGACTTTGTAGCCGTGCCCTTCAAGCAGGCAGCCAATCGAGGCCGCCGCCAGCCCCTTGCCGAGGGAGGAGACGACGCCGCCGGTGACGAAGATGTACTTCACCGGGCGCTGCGGGTTCGAGGCGGACATCACGAGGTTACGCATGGGGGCTCACTTCCATCAGCTGGCGGACACGGGCAAGATCGTCGGGGGTATCCACCGACGGCGACGCCGACCCGACCACCACGGTGTGCATGTGGTAGCCGTGTTCAAGCGCGCGAAGTTGTTCAAGGCCCTCCGAGACTTCCAGAGGGGTGGGGGATAACGCCGCGAGAGCCAGGAGCGTCGAGCGGCGATACACATAGAGGCCGAGGTGACGCCATCCGGGCGCGGCGGTGACACCGGCGCGGTGGTACGGAATCGCGGCGCGGGAGAAATACAGCGCGCGGCCGGCGTGGTCCACGACCACCTTCACGACGTTCGGGTTGTCGCGGTCTGCCGGATCGAGCGGCGTGCGCAGGGTGCACAAGGCCATGTCAGGCTGATCGAGCAGCGGCGCCACGGCCGCATCCACCGCCGCCGGGTCGAGCAGCGGTTCATCACCCTGGAGGTTGACGATGATCTCGGCCGAGAGGGCGGCCGCCACCTCCGCCAGCCGGTCGGTGCCGGACGGGTGGTCGGCGCGTGTCATCACGGCCGTGCCGCCAAAGGCGTCCACCGCCTCCGCAATCCGCGCATCGTCGGTGGCCACCAGGACCGCATCCACACGCCGTGCCTCCGACGCCCGGGCGCACACGTGCGCAATCATCGGCTTGCCGGCAATGGGAGCGAGAGGTTTTCCAGGGAGACGGGTAGCGTGAAATCTGGCCGGGATGATGGCTACGACTCGGCCGTTCACTGCGAGCCCAGCGGGATCGACAACTGGCACACGGGAGTTTAGCACGACCACCCGGCCGTCTTGTTGCCGTTACACCCCGGTGCTACGATCGCCGCGACGACCATGCCACGGATGACTGCCGCGGTTGTTTCGGGCGCCGCCGTTGTGCTCCTGACCTGGGTGTCTGCGCCGGCCGCGCCGACGCCGATGCCTGCACCGATTCCCGCCGACGTCATTGCGGCCATCGACGCGATGGCGCCCCTGGCCGCGGAAGTTGGCCAGGAAACCGAAAAACTGAAGGCCAGACTCGAGACTGTGGTGGCGCCGCCGTCGCCACGTCGCGATCCGTTTGCGTTTGGCGAGCCCAAGCCCCGTCCACGACCCGCGGTTGCCGACGAAAACACGACGGTGCCTGCGGCCGAACCGGTGGCGCCAGCCGATCCCGGCATCCTCTGGCCGACGCTGGCCGGCATGTTCAGCGACAACGGTACGACTACTGCGGTGCTCGCGATCGACGAGACTGTCGAGTTCGTCAGCGTCAATCAGCGCATCGGCGATTTTGTCGTGGTGTCCATCGGCGCGGCTTCGATTGAACTTCGCCACGTCACGCGAAACGCCAGCAAGACGCTGACGCTCCGCTGAGCCCACCAGCCCACCAGTTATAATGTCCCGTTCGCCGCGGGCTGCGGATCGCACACAAGTGGTGCAATACGCATGTACCTCAGCAAACACGCGGAGATCGCCTTTACTCGGGCGACTTTTCCACATGGTTTTCAACAGTTTCTGTGAACACGCGGTGACGTTCCGGTCCTTGGCGGCAGGGACGTGACCTAATTCCTCGGAAAGAGATTCGCACATGGCGCCGGCCGCAATCACCCGCACAGCATCCACGCTCGTAGTTCCCGATCAACCCATCATTCCGTTCATCGAAGGCGATGGCACCGGCCGCGACATCTGGCGCGCGAGTGTGCGTGTGTTTGATGCCGCAGTCGCAAAGGCGTACGGCGGTGCGCGCGCGATCAACTGGCTCGAAGTGCTTGCCGGTGAAAAGGCGTTCAACCAGACGGGCGAGTGGTTGCCCGCCGACACGCTGACCGCATTCCGTCAGTACCTGGTCGGTATCAAGGGGCCGCTGACGACGCCGGTGGGCGGCGGCATTCGGTCGTTGAACGTGGCGTTGCGCCAGGAACTCGACCTCTATGTGTGCCTGCGTCCCGTGCGCTACTTCAACGGGATGGAAACGCCGGTCAAACGTCCCGACCTGGTGGACATGGTCATCTTCCGCGAGAACACCGAGGACATCTACGCCGGGATCGAGTTCCAGGCCGGCACCGACGATGCGAAGAAGTTTGCGGACGTGTTCGGCGGCGCGTTCCCGAAACTTTTCAAGAAGGTCCGTTTCCCGGAGTCGTCATCGTTTGGCGTCAAGCCCGTCTCGCGCGAGGGCAGTGAACGGCTGATCCGGGCCGCGGTGGAATACGCGATTGCGAACAACCGCAAGAGCCTGACACTGGTGCACAAGGGCAACATCATGAAGTTCACCGAGGGCGGCTTCCGTGACTGGGGCTACGACCTGGTGAAGCGCGAATTCGGCGCGGTGGAATTTGACGGCGGCCCCTGGTGCAAACTGCCCAACGGCATGGTCATCAAGGACGCGATCGCCGACGCGTTCCTCCAGCAGATCCTGACCCGTCCGGCCGACTACGACGTCATTGCGACGCTGAACCTCAACGGGGACTACATTTCCGACGCGCTGGCCGCGCAGGTCGGCGGCATCGGCATCGCCCCGGGCGGCAACATCAACTACGTTACGGGCCACGCGGTCTTTGAGGCCACCCACGGCACAGCGCCGAAGTACGCGGACCTCGACAAGGTGAACCCCGGCTCGGTCATCCTCTCGGGCGAGATGATGTTCCGTTACATGGGGTGGACCGAGGCGGCGGACCTGATCATCCGCGGGCTGGAAGCGGCCATTGGCGACAAACAGGTGACCTACGACCTGGCGCGCCTGATTCCAGGATCCACGGAGTTGAAGACGTCGGAATTCGCCGACGCGGTGATTGAGAGACTTTAGTCTGGAAGGGTAGGCAGTAGGCGGGTAGTGCGTAGGAACCTCCAGAGTTTTCCTGCGTTCCTCCTGCCTCCTGTCTAGTGCCTACTCTCCCGGACAAGCAAACAACAGGGGAGACAGAGATGAATCGCAAAGTAACAGTGGTGGGCGGCGCCGGGAACGTGGGCGCAACGGTGGCGCGGGCCATCGCAGTGAAGGAACTGGCTGACGTCGTCATCGTCGACATCGCCGCCGAGAAGGCGGCGGGGATCGCGCTCGACATCTATGAGGCCTGCCCGATTGACGGGTCGGACTCGCGCCTGATCGGGACGACCGACTACGCGCAGACGGCCGATTCAGACGTGGTGGTCATCACCTCGGGTGTCCCGCGCAAGCCGGGCATGAGCCGCGACGACCTGCTCAACGTCAACTACAAGATCATGCAGTCGGTGGTGGAGCAGGTGGTGAAGTACTCGCCCAACTGCATCATCGTGCCGGTGGCCAATCCGCTCGACGCGATGTGCCAGGCGGTGTACCGGCTGTCGGGCTTCCCGCGTGAGCGCGTGGTCGGCATGGCCGGCGTGCTCGACTCGGCCCGTATGCGCACGTTCCTTGCGATGGAACTCAACGTGTCGGTCGAGAACATCCACGCCTTCGTGCTTGGTGGCCACGGCGACACCATGGTGCCGTTGCCGCGTTTTTCGACAGTCGCAGGCATCCCGCTGACCGAAATGGTCGCCATGGGCAAGCTCTCGCAGGCGAAGCTCGACGAGATCTGCACCCGCACGGCCAACGGCGGCGCGGAGATCACCAAGCTCGTCGGCACATCGGCGTGGTACGCGCCCGGCGCCGCAGCGGCCGAGATGGTCGAAGCCATCCTCAAGGACAAGAAGGTCATTCACCCGTGCTCGGTGTTCCTGCAGGGCGAATACGGCGTCAAGGACCTCTTCGTGGGCGTGCCGGTCAAGCTCGGCAAGGGCGGCGCGGAAGAGATCATCGAAATCCGTCTGACCGACGATGAGAAGGCGGCGTTTGCCAAGTCCGCCAATGCCGTTCGCGAACTGACGACGGTCATCGGGGTGTAGGCGAAGTGCCGAAGTTCCGGGGTTCCGGGGGTCCGAGGTGCCGGCGTGCCGATGTGCGCCTCGGGACTTCGGGACTTCGGGACTTTGGCACCTCGGCACTCCGGCACCTCGGCACCTCGGCACTCCTTCTTTCCGCTGCGTGTGGCGGCAGCGATGACGTGCCTGGGCGCGTGACGTATGCCGAACACGTCGCGCCGATCCTGTATGAGAACTGCGCGTCCTGTCATCGGCCCGGCCAGATCGCACCGTTCTCGCTGCTGACGTATGCCGACGCGCGGGAGCAAGCCACGGAAATCGGCCGTGCGACGCTCAATCGCCAGATGCCGCCCTGGCTGCCAGCGCCGGGCGAATTCCCGATTCAAGGTACGCGGCGTCTGAGCGACGTCCAGATCGAGACGCTTCAGCGGTGGATCAAGCAGGGGATGGCGGAAGGTGATCCTGCCCAGGCTCCACCGGTTCCATCATTTACGCAGGACTGGGAACTCGGTCCGCCGGACCTCGTGGTGCGTCCTGACCAGCCATACGTCCTGCGACCGCAGAACGGCGACGTCTATCGCAACATCCTTGTGCGGGTGCCGGTGACCGGGACTCGGTTTGTCCGGGCCGTAGAATTCCGCACCAATGGCGCGCCGATTCACCATGCCGTGGTGCGCGTCGATCGCAGCTCGTCGTCGCGACGCCGCGACGGGCGTGACGGGGAGGTCGGGTTTGCCGGCATGGCGGTGACTGCCAGCGATCCTGACGGACAGTTCATCGGATGGGCGCCGGGCCGCGGTCCCATCCTGTCGCCACCCGAGATGGCGTGGCGTCTGGAGGCCGGCGCCGATCTGGTCGTCGAGATGCACATGCTTCCGGGCGAGGCGGATGTGACGGTGGCCCCGACGATCGGGATCTTCTTCACCGATCAGGCGCCCACCAAACGTCCAGTCACGTTGAAGCTTGGCAGCAAGGTGATCGACATTCCCGCCGGCAAGTCTGACTATCTCGTCACGGATTCGTACGTGCTGCCGGTGCCGGTGCAGTTGCTGAGTGTGTACCCGCACGCGCACTACCTCGGCAAGGACATGCTGGCGACCGTCACGATGCCGGACGGCTCGTCGCGTACGTTGCTCCACATTCCGCAGTGGAACTTCCACTGGCAGCAGGACTACCGGTTCGAGACGCCGATCGCGCTGCCGGCCGGTACCCGCGTCACGATCCGCTATACGTACGACAACTCAACGGCCAATCCGTTTAATCCCCGCACACCACCGGTGCGTGTGCTGGCGGGGCCGATGTCGACGGACGAAATGGCCGAGTTCGCGATGCAGATGTTGACCGAGACCCCCGCCGACGCCGACGTGCTGCAGGCGGCTGCGGTGGAGCGCGAGCAGCGGGCGGACGTCGCCCTGGGTGAGAGCCGCGTGCGTGATGAGCCGGACAACGCGGAGTATCGCGCGTTCCTTGGTGGTGCCTACGTACAGGTGGGGCGGTACGCGGAGGCGCTGCCGCATCTGGAAGAAGCGGTGCGGCGTGGCGATCGGACCGCCGCGACTCAGGCCGATCTGGGCGCGGCGATGATGGGCATGGGCAATCCGTCGGCGGCGCTGCCGCACTTTCAGCGCGCGGTCACGCTCGCCAACGACGACGAGGTGCTGCAGTACAACCTGGGCACCACACTCGCCGCATTGTCCCGGCATGCGGAAGCCGAAGCGGCGTTCCGTCGAGCGTTGGCGCTCAATCCGGACTTCGTGGACGCACACGTGAACCTCGGGGTGGCCCAACTCGCGCGGCGCCGGTACGCAGAGGCGATCGAACACTTCACGCGGGCGGCGAGCCTGCAGCCGCAGTCGGCCGTCATGCACGCCAATCTGGCGGGTGCGCTGCTGGCCGGCGGACGATTGCAGGACGCGGCCGACGCGGCTCGGAGGGCTCTGGCGATCGATCCGAATCTGGCGTCGGCGAAGGCCGTCCTCGATCGTGTGCAGCGTCAGGGCGTGCGCTGAGGCGCGGCACTGACCGTGAGGTCCGCGCCTAGCCAGACGGTGTGTTCGGTGATCGCCGGAGGCACCGCGGTGACGTCAATGACGAGCGTCTGACCATCCATCGTCACGCTCGGCGAGATACCGATCGGCAGCGTGAGCGGCGAGATACGGTTTGTGGGCAGGCGCACATTGAAGCCCCGGCGCAGCACATTGTTGATGGCGCCGGCGATGTCCACACGATCGAGCACGAACCCGCAGATGCCGCCCTTGGAGTTCAGCAGCGCTTCCACCGTCGCCCACGACGCGCGTGACGGTGAGACCTGCACACGGATGCGCTGCGTGGGGATGGCAGGCCTCGCGATGATGGCGTCCTGCGTGCCGGTCAACTGCACCGCGCCTCGCAGGGTGTACCGGGCCGGCGCCACGGTGCCGGCCACCTTCTCCTTGACCACCATGTCGCCGCACACGGCGCCGCTCAGGCCGCGGCCGTCCCACTCGAAGTCGATCACGGCTTCACCGGAGCCGGACAACACACGGACAGGCACAACAAAGTTGATGCGATTGCCGCCAAACGTGATGGTGGGTGCATCGGCCTTGAGACGGGCCGTCACGCGCGTCAGCAGAACGTCGAGGTGATATTCCCCGAGTGTGATCACCCGGTGGATTTCCCCTGAGCGCTGGACGCGCAGTCCGCCCAGTTCCAGTGTCACGCGATCGGCGACAGAGGTCACCAGTGACGACGTGATCTCCCGGAGCAGCGCGGTGGGAATCCCGACACGCACGGGTTGTGACGGCATGCCCGCCAGCCGCGGATCGCTGCGCAGGCCCTCATCGAGGCGCGCGCGCAGGCGGTCACGTTCAACCTCCAGGGCGTTGACCTCCTGGCGGAGTGCCTCTGCCTGCGCACGGCGCTGGCGCGCCGAACACGAGGTGATCGTCGTTGCGCTCAGCGCCACGACCAGCAGGCCCGTCAGCAGGCGCGTCACGATCCGGCTCCTTCGGCGCCGACGGCGAGGTGAATACCGATCCACAGCCGGCCTTCAGTCGCAAACACTCGAGAGACACGGGCGGTCATCGGCAGTCGATGCCCTTCGAGGCGAACCGGCCCGTCGGTGAGCGCGGGAATCGTGAACTCCTCCTGTACGCGCACGGGCAGTTCCAGCCTGGGCAGCTGCTCGACTGCGGAAAGGCGCAGCCGCTCGGCCACCTCTTCAAGTGTTGACCCGCTCACCAGGGACTCGATGCCGGCCGCGCGTTCGATGTCGAGCAGGTCGATCGACATCCGGCCGCGCACGGTGGAACTGGCGGGATCCACCTCGATGTCCACCAGCGCGCCGTGCAGGGTAGCGGCGCCCTGCAGGGTGAGGAGTCCGTCACGTGTGACCCGGCCCGTGAGCCGGATGGTGGGAGCGCCGAGAAAACCGACGTCCACCGCATCGACCGTCAGCGTGTACGGGGCGATGGTGGTGGTGACCGGCAGCCGCGCGGCAATCAGGCGCTGCACCAGCGTCTGATCGATGCCTATCGCGACGTCGTTCTCGGGGAAGATTGACTGACCGGCATCGAGCCGCGCCACCGATTCGCGCAGGCCCGCAAGCTCACGTTCCAGGCGCACCTGCTGTGCCTGCAAGGGCGTCAGGTCGACCTCGGGTTCTCCTCCGCACGCCGACGACGTCACGGTAATGAGCAGCACGAGCCAGGCTGCGCTGAGGCGTCGACGCACCATGTCCTTACAGCGTAAGCGGAGGAGTCGCACAAATGTAAGCGACGGGCGGACGCGCCCTACGAGCGGCCGCCTGACGATGATTGCGGTAGCCACACGCGCGCCTCGGTGCCGGTGCCGGGGAAACTTCTGATCTCGAGTGTGCCGCCCATGCGGGTGACCAGGCCATGCGCGACGGACAACCCGAGGCCGGTCCCTTCAAACGCACGGTCCGCGCCCGAGTGGCCCTGCGTGAACGCTTCCAGCAGCTGCGGCACGCGTGAGGGAGAGAATCCGATGCCGGTGTCCTTCACGAGAAACCGCACGCCGTCGCCCTCGGCGTCCACACGCAGGTCCACGCTGCCACGACCGGTGAACTTCAGCGCATTGGACACCAGGTGCATGAGCACCTGCCGCACGCGGGCCTGGTCACCGATCATCGGCGCCGGAGGCCTGGCTGACGGCAGCAGACTCAGCGAGAGCCGTCGCGTGCGTGCCACGCCGGCAAACAACTCGACCACCTGATTCACCAGGCGCACCGGATCAAATGGCGCCTGCGCGAGGTCCACGCGGTCCTGTCCAAGATCGGCAATCGTCAACACATCTTCGAGCACGGTCATCAGACTGCGCGCGGAGCGGTCCGCCAGTTCGATGAGTTCACGGTCGGCGGGATCGGACATCCGATCCGCGAGCAACGATGTGACGCCAAGGATGCCGTGCAGCGGCGTGCGTAACTCGTGATTCATCATCAGCAGGAAGTCGCGCTTGGTGCGCACCGCGGATTCCGCCCGATCGCGTGCCTCCTCGAGTTCCTGACGCAGCCGCGCGGCGGCCACCTGCGTGGACGCGAGCGCCGCGATGGCCGCAAACACGTCTTCGTGGGACTGCGTAAAAAAGGCCGGCTGGCTGTGTTCGCTGTCCAGGACGCCGATGACCTGCCCTCGATGCACGATGGGCACCGCCAACTCCGACGCCCGCGACGCATCGTCGACGATGTAGCGCGGGTCGGCGCGTGTGTCGTCGACGCGGATCGCCCGGGCTGAGGCGGCGACCTCGCCAACGATGCCTTGGCCGACGGTGATTTGGATGGGGTGCAGGATGTCGAATCCTTGCGGATTTTTTGGCCCGTACGCCGCGCGCTGAATGCAGAGGCGCCGATCGTGGTCGACCAGATAGACGACGCAGTCTTCGAGCTTGAGGGTGCCGATGGCTTCGTGCGCCACCGCCCAGAGCACGGCATCGAGATCTTCGGCGCGCGCGAGCGCCAGCGCCAGCCGGGTCAGGGCGTCAGCTGTATGTGGAGGGAGTGTCATCAGGGGCGGCCGGCCATCTGCCATTCACGAATGCCGTCAACGGGCCAGGCCAGCATGATGATGTTCAACGTGAGGTTGTCGCGAATCAGAAGCAGCATCACGAGTTCCGACGTCGCGACGAACGCCACGCTCCACAGCACGCGCAGCCGCCACGCCGCCAGGAACCCGAGCGCACACATCACGATGTCGCAGACGGAGTTGAGAATGCTGTCGCCGACGTAGCCTTGCGCGATCGTCACTGCGCGGTAGCGGTCGATGATGATGGGGGAGTTCTCGAGCACTTCCCACATGGCCTCAAGCGCAACGGCCAGGACCAGGCGGGTGGAGGCCGGGGTGCGCCGTGCGGTCAGCGTCAACAGCGCATAAAACAGGAAGCCATGCACGATGTGGCTGATCGAGTACGGATCCACGACGCGTTGGGATTGGTGCGCGCTCCAGATGTCCGGCTCCCACCAGCCGAAGGTGCCATCGGGGCCAAGCGGCAGCCGGCCCATCCACCACTCGATACCAGCCGCGGCGACGACAAGCCCGAGGATCCAGAACCACTGCTGACGCGTCAGGCGCATGCCTCGCCTAGCGTAGCCGATTGGAACGGCTCGCGAACCACTCGCGCAGCAGGGTTTCCGCTTCTTCAGCTGGGCGGCCATCCAGCAGCGGCTCCCATGGTGCGGCTACGCGACCGTCGGCGCTAATGGGAAACAGTTGGCGCGCGTCTGTGTGCCACACACCGCTGCCTGGTGTCGTCTCCCATACGATCGCCAGGTAGTCACTGCCGACGACCGCATCGCCGGAATCCGGGCGGATGAACAGCCGCAGACTCGTCGCATCCGGGTCGGCCTTGCCGGCAACGACCCGAGTGGCTGTCGCGCTGAAATCCAGCCAGCGGCTCGGGCAGTCGGGTTCGGTGCCCCACTTCACATCGCCTTCGTGTCGCGTGAGGCGCAGCCTGATGACGGCATGAGCGAGTCGGGCGGCGTCCCGTGAATTGAGCAAAACTCTCACTTCTTCACGAAGGCACCCGATGCGGAGGGACCATTCGACATAGGCCCGGCTGTTGACGGAGGCCAGATCAATGCGGCCCGTTCGCGTCACGAAACCCGCCAACGCAGCGGTCACGTCATACATGCCGGGTGCAAGGCCTGTCAGCGCAAAGCGCCCAGATGCGTCCGTGACCGTCTTGTGTTGTGAGGAGCCAAGTGCAACGGTGACTGTCACGCCCGGCAGCGGTCCGTTGTTTGCGTCGGTGATGCGGCCGGAGATCTGGCCAGTCGCCTGGCGCCCAGCGGAAGGCACACTCAGCGCCAGCAGGAGCACGACAACGGTCAGACACAGACGCGCTCGTGGTGTGGCCATGGTTGAGTCTACCCTCAGATCCAGCGCCGCACCCGACGGGTGTAGGCCACGTATTCCTCGCCGAACTTCCCGGTCAGCGCCGCCTCTTCCGGCCGGATCTGGAAGTGTGTGATGTAGGCCACAAATGCGACCGGTCCCAGCAAGGCCCAGGCGCTCGCTTGTCGGATCGCCCACGCGGACAACAGTAGCGCCATGCCCAGATACATCGGGTTGCGGGTGATGCGATACACGCCACCGGTCACCATGCGCGTCGCGCGTTCGGGCCTGAACGGATTGGCGGTGGTGCGCGCGCGGCCAAACGCCACCAACGCGGAAACGTCCACGGTGACGGCAATCACCACCAGCGCGATGGCGACGACCCGGGCAAGCGGGGTCGGAATTACCCATGCTGGCGGGACGTCAGCGACTGCGCGCATCGAGGCGGCAATCAGGACGCCGACGATGGGTGGGGGAATGCGGGTGCGCAGCACTGGCTTCAGGGTAGTGTAGGTTGACTCGGCTCGGAGGCTGGCCTCTGGCGGGAGGTGCCGAATGCGCTCCGCGGAGCGGCCGCGTGAATCCTCCGCTCCGTCCGCTCGTGCTGCAAGCTGGCGCGCATCGCCTCGCTCCAAAGGGTGGAGCGAGGCTCGCAGCACTCGCTCCCTGCGCGTCGGATTCCGGCTGTCCGCGCGGCCTGCACCAGGGCCCACAGTACGGCTTCTGCCGGAACGTCCTTGTCGTTCACGATGGCCGCCACGTACACGTTGTCGGTGGGCAGGTAGGCGACGACGCTGGTGAAGCCGACGATGCCGCCGCTGTGACCGAGCATCAGGCCCGGGCCATCGGGGATGTCGTAGAGCTGCACGCCGCGACCGTAGAACATCCGCCGATCGGGTGACATGGGTGACATGTCGGTGAACATCTCGCGCACCGCTGAGTCCTTCATCACCGAGCCGCCAAGGAACGCATGCCAGAACGTGACAAGGTCACGTGCGGTGGTGGCCAGGCCACCGGCCGCCCACGCGGTCGTGTAGTGAGCGTCACCCGTGGTGGGCACACCTGTGGCGTGACCGGAGACCACGGGCCATGGCACGCCGGGTTGCCTCAACGTTGAACGCGTCATGCCCAGCGGTGTGAAGAGGCGGTCCGTGAAGACCTCTGCGAGTGGACGCCCTTCGATCCGCTCGATGATCAGTCCGAGCAGTGTGTAGCCGGTGTTCGTGTAGGCCCAGTTGGTGCCGGGGCAGAACTGGGGCGGACGAGACAGACCGAGCGCGAGCGCGGCCGCCGGTGCGACGTGTGTTGCGCCGTCAAACCAGGGCAACGCGTTGAAGCTGACGAGGCCGCTGGTGTGTCGCAGCAGATCGTCGATGGACGTCTGGGCGGCGTTCGGCACGTCAGCCATCCAGCGGGCGACCGGGTCGTCCAGCGACAGCTTGCCCTCGGCCACGAGCTGGTGGATGACCGCGGCGGTGAACGTCTTGGTGGTGCTGGCCGCATGGAACGTCTCGTCGCCGCGGATATCACGCGGCGGCGTGGTCTGCGCCCGGCCGCGCTGCGTGTCCCAGCGGCCCACGCCCGGAATGGCGACAGCCACGCTGACGCCGGGCACCCGCGTGAGGAGGCGGTCGACAGTGGCGTCGAGACGTTCGCGGATGTCCGCCGGTAGTTCGCCGGTGATGGCGTTGCCCCGAGTGTCCCGCCAAACCGACGCCGGCGCCGTGCGCCGTTCAGGGCCGCGATACGCCGCGTCGGCCCTGCACGGCTGGGTCGCCTGTGAGGGCGCCGAACCGAGGCTGAAGGTCAGTGCGGCAACGATGAGCACTGCCGCACGATAGGACGTCCTTCTCATGCCCGCACCCTACCGGTCGACGACCCCGTACTGCGCAAGCTTTCGGTACAGGGTGGCGCGGCCCAGGCCGAGGCGTTTGGCCGCGACCGACATGTTGCCTTCGCACAGTTCCAGCGCGCGGACGATGGCGCGACGCTCGAGTTCGTCGAGCGGGACTATGTCGTCAGCTGTGGCCGGCGGTGGTTGCGCGGGGGCCGCAGGCACGGCGGACTCATCGGGATCAGGCGACGCCATGGGGCTGGGCAGAGGCGTGACGCCAAGTTTCATGGCCTTCAGCACGAGCGCGGGCGGCAGGGCGTCGACGCCGATCGTGCCGCCGCCACACGACACGAGGGTGCGCACGATCACGTTCTCGAGCTCACGCACGTTGCCGGGCCAGTCGTAGCGGCACAACACGTCAATGGCATCCGAGTCGAAGGTCGCATCACTGATGCCCAGCTGCTTCGCGTGTTTGCGCGCGAAGTGCCGGCTGAGAAGCGGGATGTCTTCGATGCGTGCAGACAACTGCGGCACTTCGATTGGGAAGACCATCAGGCGATAAAAGAGGTCCTCCCTGAAGCGCCCTTCAAAGACGAGTTTCTCCAGATGCCGGTGCGTCGCGGAGATGACGCGCACGTCGACCTTGATGGTCTGGCTGCCACCCAGGCGCTGCAGTTCGCCTTCCTGAAGCACACGCAACAGCCGTGTCTGGACAGCCGGGCTGAGTTCGCCCACTTCGTCCAGAAAGAGCGTGCCGCCGTGCGCCTGTTCGAAGCGACCACGATACTGCGTGGCAGCGCCGGTGAACGCCCCGCGTTCGTGACCGAACAGCTCACTCTCCTGGAGACTCTCGGCAATCGCTCCGCAGTTGATGGCGACAAACGGTCCGGAGTGACGGATGCCGTGGTAGTGAATCGCCCGCGCGATCAGTTCCTTGCCGGTTCCGCTTTCGCCATGGATGAACACCGGCACACGATTGCCCAGCACCTTGTCGATCTGGTCGTACACCTGCTGCATGCGCGACGAGTGTCCGATGATCTCGTCGAAGCGCAGGTGCGACTGCACTTCACGTTCAAGCTGCTGGACACGCTGGCGCAGGGCCCTGGCCTGCTGCGCGGCATCCACCGATCGCAACAGCCGCTCCGGGTCGAAGGGCTTCACCACGTAGTCAAACGGGCGGAGCTTCATGGTGTCCACAGCCCGTGCCACATCCGCCTGTGCCGACAACACGATCACCGGGATATCGGGGTGGGTGTCACGCATCCGGACGAGAATCTGTTCACCGCTCGCGTCGGGCAGCATGAGATCCAGGCAGACCACATCGGGTGAGCGGGTCTCGAGGGCGTCGAGCGCCTCGGCACCAGTGGCCGCCAGGGTCGGCTGGTGGCCCGCCTGCCGCAGGGTCGCTGCAATGATTCGAGCCGTCACCGGGTCGTCGTCGACGACCAGCACCTCTGCCATGCGCAGAGGAGTGTACTACCGGCGTGTGCCCACCGGCACCATGAGGCCGAGACGGACGGTCTGCCGGCCGAAGGACCACGCGCCGTGGTCATCCGTCGTGTGCAGCGCGGAACCCATGTGGGTGAGCTCGACGAACGCACTGGTGGCCGGCGTGAACTGCACGGCCACTCGCGCGGAGAGGTTCATCCGGGTGGACCGGCCGATGGCCTGACCCGCGCGTGTGGCACCGGTGGAGTAATACACCGTGCCGCTGAGGTTGGTCCGCCGATGGACGCGTGTGTCAATCGTCGCGGCGACGGTGTGTGCCACGAGCGGCGCGTCCACGTAGTCGAGCAGAGAGACCGCGCGTTCGTACGACACGCTGACACGGCGTGTGTCGCTCAGGCGGCGATCCGCGCGCACGCTGCCGGCCCAGACGATCGTACGGGTGGTGGCAGACTGGCTGACCGTGGGACGCAGCGTGACGGCCAGCGTCGTGTGTTCGTCCGAGTGCGGGCGGTATTGCCACTGCACGACGGCCGCGCTGGTGGACATGTGTGTGCGCCCGGATGGCACCGACGTGGTGGCCCAGCCGCGATCCACCGCGACCTGCCATGTCGTGTACCGGCTCGAGGCGCGCCAGATGCCGGCCGTGACGCCCTGCGCGAGTGTGGTCCGGTCCTCGTGCGCGTACCCTGCGCGGTCGATGCGATAGGCGAGGCCCAGCGTGAGACGGCTGGTGGCGCGTTGTGTCAGCCCGAGGACCGAGCCGACCGTCGCACCCGAAGTCGCGCCGGCCTGGTTGCTCCAGTCGTCACCCATGCGTCCGGCATACGACGCGCGATGGGTGCCGGTGAGCGTGGCCCGCGGCGTCAGTCGCACGAGTGTGTGGCCTTCCAGCGAATACACATCGCTGCCCAGTCCGTCCGCCTGCGACCACCGGAGTCGTGTGCGCAGCGTGCCGCTCACGGTGTACCGCCGCGCCACCTTCGCCCGCGTGGCTTCGATCGCCGCACCGGTGTACGTTGTCGACGCGCCCTGGCCACGTTCGTGGCCTTCGTACATGTGGACGTTGAACAGCGGCGGTCTGCGGCTCGACAGCTGGGCGGCGGCGGGCACGGCGACGGCGAGTACGAGTGCAGCGAGGACGGCGAGTCGTGTCATGGTGACTACCGCACCACAATCGTGTCGCCTGGGCGCAGCTCGACGTTCTGATCGAGTGCTTCCAGCCGCGCGAGTTTTTTGTAGTTCACGACCAGGTGCTCCGCCTTGTCGCCCGAACGGATGACCACGATGTGCTCACGGTCGGCGAAGTCGGTCAGTCCGCCTGCCGTGGCAATCAACTGCAGCAGCGTGGTCGGCCCATTCAGCGGGTAGGCGCCAGGCCGTGCCACCTCTCCGGTGATGAACGCCTTGCGGCTGTTCACCCGTTTGACCACCACCGTGACGACCGGATCCTGCAGGTATTCCGCCGCCTTCTTGCGGACGGTTTCCGCGACCGCGCCCGGTGTGAGGCCGCCGGCCTGTACCTCGGCAATCAGCGGCAGCGAGATCATGCCGTCTGGACGGACGACCACTTCGGCCGAGTGCTCTTTGTCGCGCCAGAACGAGACCTCCAGCACATCGTCGGGACCGATGACGTAGTCGGTGTCCTGCATCGCGCGCAGGGAGGAGGGAACGATGGAGATGACCAGGGTGGCCATCAGGAATGACAGCAGGCGTTTCATGCAACCTCCGAAGCGGCCGGCACACGCCGGACCAGAACACGATGGACAAACCCGGCGTCGTCGCGCGACACACCGCCGGAAGCAACCAGGACAGCAACAAACGTGAACAGCGCGGCCGGCAGAAAGGACGGCCAGAGCGTATGGGTCGCCACCCCCGCGAGTGACGCGGCCACCAGCGCGACGGCTGTGCGGCCGAGCTGATGGCGCGACCACGGCAGGCGCGCGGAATACGCCAGAACAGCAGTGACGACCACCTCGGTCAGCAGTGTGGCCAACGCCGCACCTTCGGCCATCAGGCGCGGAATGGCGATGGCGTCGATGGCGGCGGTGAGGACAAGACCGCCGAGGGAAATCCCGGCCACCAAGCGCACGCGTCCGCGCTGCAGCAGGACAATCGCGCACACCGTCGAGACATACGCCAGTGCGAACGTCGGGGACAGCAACTGCAGGGTGGCCGCCGCCGGACGGAACGAGTCGCCGAACGCGACACCAAGCAAATCCGCGGCCAGCAGGTGAAAGAGAAACGCCACCGGCACCGCCATCAGCAGTGACGTGCGCAAGGCGCCGGCCACGAGTCCGTCGAGATCGCCCTGCGCGTCCGCGCGCGCCGCGGACGGCACCAGCACCCACGTGAGCAGCGGCATCCCCAGCAGGGCGACGCCGGCAAACGTAGCTGCCGCGCCGAACAGCCCGACCTCCACGTCGGTGCCGACGGCGCCGAGCCACCCCACACCAAGACGCGCATACAGCGAGTGCGCCAGCAGGTGCACGAAGAAGGGCAGGCTGGTCACGATGGCCGTGCCGGCCAGGCGCAGGTCTGGACGCCGGCCAAAGCCATGGCGCGTGAGCCCACGCGACAACATCCACGCGAACCGCCCCGCCTCGACGATCGCGCCGGCGATGGCGACGGCCAATCCGCTGCGCAGTTCCACTACGGTTGCCAGGACCACACCGGCCCACACCACCTTGACGCCGAAGTTGGTTCGCGCCAGCCATGCAACATCCCCCGCGGCCTGTTCATACGCCGCCAGCGAGTTGTTGAGCACCAGGCAGGTCTGGGCCACGGCCAGCGCCACGAAGATCGCGACGACCTCGCCGGCCGCACCGGTCAGTCGCAGCACCCACGCGCCGGCAAGCGTCGTCAGCACCGCGAGTCCCAGTCGCCACACACTCAGGCCGGTCAGGTATCTTCGTGCACCGGTGGGATCAATCGCGGCGTGCTGGCGCAGGTGTTGGTCCACACCCAGCGTCAGGACGACAAACAACATCTCGGCGAAACTCTCCGCCAGCCGGAGCTGACCGAAGGCTTCCGGGCCGAGCAGTCGTGGCAGGAGCAGACGAACCGCCAGGGCAATGACGCTGGTCACCGCCAGCGCCGACCCGAGCGTGACCGCAGAACGTGCGGCGCGCACTGATTCAGTCATGGCGTGTCCTGCGGCACGAACTTGTCGCGATCGAGGGTGCGCACTACCTTGGCTGGCACACCGGCCACCACCGCAAACGGAGCGACATCGCGCGTGACCACGGAGCCGGCTGCGACGATGGCGCCCTTGCCGATGCGGATGCCCTTGAGAATGAGCGCCCGTGTCCCAATCCACGCATCGTCATCGATGTGGATGGCCAGTCCGTCGGGCCGTTTGTTGCGGTCGTGCGCATCGTGAAAGTCGGTGTCGGCGATCGACACGAAGGGGCCGATGCGCACGCGGTCACCGATGGTGATCGCATGCTGGGCAAAGATGGACGTGCCGTAGTTGATCGAGACCTTGTCGCCGATGACCAGGCGCCCGCGGTGCCCGGTGCCGAGTTCAACGGGCACCATCACACTGCGCAGCACCACATCGTCGCCAATCTCGATGTGGCCGTCTGGCAGCAGGCGCGGCCGGCCCAGCGTGCGCACGCGCGCGCCGACCCGCTGAAGGTTGCGCAGGTAGACACGAGCTGTGGCCAACTCGCGCAGGTAGCGCAGGCCTTTTGACAGACGGATCCGGAACGGCAGGTTCGCATCGCGCTTCGCCTTCTGCTGCAGTTGCCGGACGAGGATCGCGGCGGTCATTACGAGGCTCCCTGTCCGGTGACCACAACCGGAATCGTCCGGGCCACGAGGCTGAGGTCCGTCGAGATCGAGCTCTGGTCGACATACTGCATGTCCAGGTACATCCACTCATCGAATCCGATGCTGTTGCGACCCTGTACTTGCCAGTGACACGTCAGGCCGGGGCGCACCGACAACCGGCGTCGCTGCCACGGTTCGTAGTGCGCGACCTCTGCCGGCACGGGCGGACGCGGGCCAACGATGGACATTTCGCCGCGGAGGATGTTGATGAGCTGGGGGAGTTCATCAATGGAGTACTTGCGGATGATGCGCCCGATGCGGGTGACGCGCGGATCGTGCGTCATCTTGAACACGGGACCGCTCTGTTCGTTTCTTGCCTGGAGCGCAGCCAGCCGCGCTTCCGCGTCCACCACCATCGAGCGGAACTTCAGCATGTGGAAGTGCCGGCCGCGCAACCCCACACGCACCTGCCGGAAGAGGATGGGACCCGGCGAGGTGAGCTTGATGGCCAGCGCGACCAGCAGCAGCAGCGGCGCAAGCGCCAGCAGCGCGGCGCCCGAGAGCGTGACATCGAGCGCCCGCTTGATGGCGTCCTGCATCGGGCGTGTCACCGTCAGCACGTAGTGCAGGTAGCCGTCCGCCACCGCCTTGCGATTGGCCGGCAGGGCGCGGTTGAGACGCATGGTGTGCGCGGGCAGCGCAAACGGAATCCCGAGTCGCTCGCAGGCATGGACGGCCTCCTGCACGGGGCCGTAGTGGCGATGGATGTCGGTGGCGAAGTAGACCTCATCCACCGGGCTGACCATCAGGTAGGCGCCCAGTTCGTCGATGGTCCCCAGCCGTGTGACGCCGAGGTCGGCGACGGGGGACTCACGGGGAACGGCGAACGCGCCGGCAACGCGATGACGTTCACGCAGCGCTGCGGCCGTGGCACGAGCCAGCGGGCCCGTGCCGACAATCAGAACTTCAGAACTCTGGCGGGTCATGGATTACTGCTGTCCTTTCGAGTGCGCCCACTGGCGAGCGACGATGGGCACGATGGCGAGATCACGAACGAGATAGCGATGGGCCAGGCGCGCCGGTTCCTGTGCGAGGCGGTAGCTCCACTCAAGACCGGCGTTCGACATCCAGGCGGGCGCGCGACGCACGTGGCCTGCGGCAAAGTCGAGCGAGGCGCCCAGGCCGATGGCAACGGCGTGGCCGAGCACCGCGCGGTGCCGGTGCATCCA
>BTVE01000040.1:0-37706 GCA_045862915.1 Acidimicrobiia bacterium | reverse complement strand
AACGGCAAACGCCCAATGGTCATCGTCGCGGCCGTGATGCGCAAACTGCTGCACGTCGCCTACGGCGTCCTTAAGCATCAGCGGCCGTTTGATGCGACCACGGCGACCGCTTGACACTCAACACGGTATCTCCATGGTGATTGCTACCATCGCAGTTGCCGGCGGCCACGCCAGATAGGTCCTTCCTCGACGAATCGCCATTCGGGGTTGCGGGAGGTGTCGCGCATGGCGGCGAGTGTCTCGTCAAACAGCGCGAGGTCTTCGTCGGCGCACTCGAAGTAGGCGATGAAATCCCACTGATCGGGTTCTGCCTTCCGGTCGGGGTTGTAGAAGAGCCGGCGATGAATGCGTGAGACGGCAGGGCGTCCAAGTTCCGCGTGACCGGCCACGTCACGTCCGGTGGCGGCATCGTGGTGCGGGTAGAAATAGCGATGCCGTTCCATGGGAGACATCGCCCACCACTCCGCCGTCTTGCGCATCGGCACGATGATCGCGTTCTGTGCGATCCGGCCTGAGGTCCTCTGCTTCGCCTGCGCGTAGGCCCAGGCGTACATGTCCACGCTTGAGTAGTGCGGCACACGCACGGCGCCCGTACACGTCGTCACGAGCGCGAGATCTCCGACGCGACGCCGCAGGTCCTTTTCCGCGTCGTCAAGGCTTGGTCGATATTTTGAGGTCACCAGGGCGACATGGGTGGCTGCCGGCAGGTCGTCAGTGGCTGACGCGTCATGGCCAACGCCATTGATCGCCAGGAACTGCACCATTTCGTGTGGTGGCGAGTCTGCGCTGCCGCCTTCCACATCGAAGATGTTGAAGAAGCCGCGCGCCAACTGGTCGCCGATGCCGCGCAGGCGCAGCGCCACTGCCTCGTCGAGCGCCGCCGGGCGCACGAAAAAAAATCGGGTGAACGCCAGGTTCACCGAGGCCTGTGGCACGTCGAGACTGGTGAACGTCATCTCCAGTAAGCTGCTATCGGCCTCGCCACACCATGTCTCCAACGATTTCTCCCGCAATCCCCCGTCGCCGTGTGCAATCGCGTGCAGTCACACGCATATCCCACCCCGCGCTGGAATTCGAGCAAGGCCGCCGGAGGCTCATGCGCACCGACCCCAGGCTGGCCGAGGTGATCCGCTGGGCCGGAAAGGCGCGGCCGGAGTTTGGCACCCGCGGCGCGTACGAGGCGCTCGTGCGAGCCGTGATCTCGCAGCAGCTCTCAACGAAGGCCGCCGACACCATCCGGCAGCGAGTCATGGGATTGATGCCCGCGCTGTCACCCGCCTCGCTGCTTGCTGTGCCGACGCCCGACCTGCGCGCGGCCGGTCTCAGCGGCCAGAAGGTGCTTTACCTGCGCGATCTCTCGGAGCGTGTCGCCGATGGGCGCCTGAATCTCGATGCGCTTGCCTCGATGGATGATGAGGCGATCATTGCCGCCATCGTCGAAGTGAAGGGGTTTGGTGTGTGGTCCGCGCAGATGTTCTTGATCTTCTCGTTGCATCGGCCGGATGTGTTCCCCACCGGCGACCTCGGCATCGTGAAGGGGATGCAGCGTGTGCTGGGCATGAAGACCCGGCCGTCGATTCGCACGATGGAACGTGTGGCAAAAGCGTGGCAGCCCTACCGGTCCGTGGCCTCCTGGTACCTCTGGCGCGCCCTCGAAATGCCCGAGTAGCGGCGGGCGTATTCGGAGGTCAGCATGTTGCTCCGGAAGTTGCTGTTGTATGCCCTGCTGCTGGCGCTGGCCGCGGCAGCCCTGGCTGTTCTTGCGGTTGAGCGTGTGCGCGCGGCCGACCGGGCGCAGGCCATCGAACGTGTGGCGCTCGCGCATCAGACCGATCTCATTCGAGCCCGTTGTGAGGCCAACCCCGGATGGTTCCTGGCCGGGCCCCGTGAAAACGCGCCGAGCGCGGAACTGCTGGCGGACCCGAACGCCGACGTGCTTGCTCCTCGTCCTGATGTGCAGCCGCGCGACTTCGAGTTCTTTCCGTACGACGTCGAAATGGTCGGGCAGAGCACGGCTGCGCCGAGGCTGTCGAACGAGACGCGCGCGAAGTTGCGTCAGACCGAGCTGCTCGTAACGGAACCCTTCCTGACGGCGACGGGCACCGGCGTGCAGACGGTGCTGACGACACATTGGCAGGGACCGTGCGCGTTCATCCTCTTCCGCATGTATCCACCGCCGCACCAATGGACGCAGCGTGCGATATTGTTTGCCGGCTTCACCGTCGGCGCATTCATCGTCATCATGGCGGTGGCGTTCCCGGTTGATCGGCGTATTCGTCGACTTGGCGAGGCGATGCGCGCGTCTGCCCGAACCGAATATCGTGAGCCCGCCACGGTGTGGGGCAAGGATGAACTCAGCCAGCTCGGGTTTGCCTTCAACGAGTCGGCCGTTGACATCAATCGCCTGCACACGGACTTCAAGGATCGTGACGTCGACTACAAGCGGTTCATCGGGTATCTGAGCGCGGATGCGGAATCGCTCCTGCAGTCCACCGTCATCAATCACAACCAGGCCAAAGCGGCCGACGATGCGCTGCGGGTGAGCAACGTGGTGACGGGCGCGCGCCTGCGAGAGAGCGGCGGGATGGCGTTTGATTCCGTGGACGTGTCGGCGATCATCCGAGACGTCGCCGGCGAATTCGGATCCATTGCATCCGCGCAGGGCGTGCGCATTGATCCTCAGCTTGCCGATCGTGTGGTTGTGCAGGGGGAACCGGCGCTGATGCGTCAGGCTGTGCGGAATCTGGTGGCGTTCTCGCTTGAGCGGCTGCCTCGCGGAGGACAGATCCGCCTCTCGCTCAAGGCGACCGGTCCCGGGCAGTTCATCCTTGAGATGCAGGATTCCGGTGATGCGCTGCCGGATGAGGAGCTCCGAAAGCTCAACGCGGTCCGGCGGTTCCGCGGTGACGAGGGACGCGGCGCGGGTCTGCGCGGCGACATTGGTCTCGGCCTCGCCATCGTCCACGAGGTGTCGCATCGCTTTCATCTGGAGCTGACGTTCAGTCGTCCGGCTTCGGCAGGGCTTGAGGTACGACTACAATCGGCGCGTGACTGATCAAACACGACGAGGGTTTCTGAAAGACTCGCTCGCGATGGCTGCGGTGATGACGATGGCGCCGAAGGTGATGCGAGCCGACGAAACCTTTGACTACGTGGTCATTGGCGCCGGGTCGAGCGGCTGCGTGGTGACGTCGCGGCTCAGTGAGGATCCGCAGGCGCGAGTGTTGCTGCTCGAGGCCGGCGGACCCGATACCAATCCGTTGATTCCGGTGATCGGCCAGTGGACGAGCCTGTCGGGTTCGGAGGTGGACTGGAACTACGCCACCGAGCCGGAGCCGGGGCTGGACGGACGATCCATCCGGTGGCCGCGCGGCAAGACGTACGGCGGGTCGAGCGCGATCAGTGCCGCCGCGTATGTGCGTGGACATCAGCTCGACTTTGACGGCTGGGCGCGTGAGGTGGGTGCGGCGTGGTCGTACGCGTCGGTGTTGCCGTACTTCCGCAAGTCTGAAGACAACGTGCGCGGCGCGTCGCAGTATCACGGCGTCGGCGGCGAGATGGCCGTGGCGGACACGACCGATCCACATGCGGGACACGAGGCGTTTCTCGCGGGCGCGCAGGCGCTGGGTTTTGCGGCCGACCCGCAGTGGGACTTCAACGGCGCGCAACAGGAGCGCGGCGCCGGCTACTACCAGAAGAATCTCCGCGAGGGACGCCGGCAGTCGGCGGCGGATGGGTTCCTGCGGCCGGCCTTGTCGCGACCGAATGTCACCGCGCGACCCTGGTCTGTGGTGAGCCGGCTGCTCTTCACCGGCACCCGTGTGACCGGCGTCGAATACCTGCGCAGTTCGGGCAAACCCGGTGAACGTCCTGTTGTTGAGACCGTGCAGGTGGCGCGTGAGGTGATCGTGTGCGCCGGAGCGATCGAATCGCCGAAGGTGCTCATGTTGTCGGGCCTCGGCCCGGCCGAGCATCTGCGGGCGCACGGCATTCCGGTGGTGTTGGATCTCCCCGGTGTTGGACAGAACCTGCATGACCATCCGCGCATCGGCCTGCGGTGGCAGGGCAAAACCACGTTGCCGGGGTCGTCGGTGTCGGCGGGCCTGCTGGCACATTCGGGTGTGAACAGCGGAGCGCCGGACCTGCAGTTTTACGTAGGGCGTGGGTTGAGCGCGCCCGACACGGCTGTGGCGTTTTCGGTGGTCGTGTGCCGTCCCGCCAGCCGCGGCGCGGTCACGTTGCGCTCGGCCGACCCGACCGCGGCGCCGCTCATGCGGGCCGGCTACTTCACCGAGGCGCGCGACATGGACGCGGCTGTTGAGGGTGTGCGCCTGGCGCGGGCGATTGCGGAGAGCCGGGCGTACGACGCGATTCGCGGCGAGGCGGCCGACCCGCAGGCGGACGTGCGGACGCCCGAGCAAGTGCGGCAGTTCATACGCCGCACGGCGGGCACCATCTACCATCCGGGCGGCACCTGCCGGATGGGCACCGGGACGATGGCTGTGGTGGACGGGCAGCTGCGGGTGCGAGGCATCGACGGCCTGCGCGTGGCGGATGCGTCCGTCATGCCGACCGTGGTCAATGCCCAGACGCACGCGGCGTGCGTGATGATTGGCGACCGCGCGGCCGAATTCATCCGCGGCTGAGGGGGTTGCCGGTCCCCCGCAGGACCTGCTAACGTGTACATGTTCGATCCGCCGACCGACCAGTGCTGGGACGTCGTTCAACGGTAGGACAGCAGACTCTGACTCTGCTTATTGGGGTTCGAATCCCTGCGTCCCAGCCAATTTCCTCCAAAACGCAGAAATCCCTAACGTTTTCGGCCCCTCAAGGGCTTCGGGCCGCGCAAGTGACATTCTTGAGTGTCATTGAGATCACCAAGCGAGGAAAGTCCTCGCAGGCCCGCTGGGAACGCGGTTCCCCCATTGATGGCCAAGGCGATGGCCACCGTAATTAGTCACGCCCTCAGCGAAGCGGCGCGGCCTCAAGTCGAGTCCGGAAAACTCCGAGATGGCTCGTTCTGGCACGTGGACCACACCAGGAGTTGCCCAGTACCCCATACCATCAAACCCTTTTAGCGATCCGTCAATCGCGAGTATCTACAACGCAATTCCGATCTGGGTCGGCGCGATTGTCGTTTCCTTATTGATCTTTTATCCGGAGAAGCTGTCGATCATCAAACACTTTGCCTTGGCGCGCGGTTTCGAACTGACGTTGGCAATCGTCGGTTCGATGTTGGCAATGAGCGACGTGGTTGGCGCAAAACGGCAAGCACACTTGGATGCGACAGCTCGTTCCGTAGCAGATCGTCTCCGGCGAGTCCTCACAGATATCCCGAGGAGGGCAAACGTCTACATCGACAAGTACATTCTCAACCAGGCAGCCTTCTTGACTGATGTCGCGGCGTCCTGGGCCATTGGCAGCGGAACATCAGTTCTACTGTTCGGAAATCCCTTCGACAAGGAAAGAGGTCTGTATCGGCTCTTGCTCTGGTTGATGATTGGGCATGCAGGATATCGTTTCCTAGTTAAGGATATTCGGGACCCGAACGATCCGATTACCACCCGGCAAGAGGTCGTGCTTGGCCGCGGATTCCTTCTGCTTTCGACCCTTCCGCATCAGATATTCCGGTCAACTCTCCACTTGGCAACCTACGTCTTGTGGGCGCCTCTCGATCTCGTTGTAATCCTCGCCCGTAGGTGGACACTCGAAGGCTACCTGAAGATCGTGGGAGGCATCATGGTCATCGTTTCGATCGTCCTAGGCGCCCTGAGGTAAGCGTCCCGAGAAACCAGAGGACCGCACGCGAACCAATCTCCAAGTAGTCGTCTGCAAGACCGACATACGAGTTGCTGGCACCAAAGCTCCGAAGGATCTCGCGTCGAGTGCCATTTCGAGTGTCATTGCGACGGCACTCCCTACCAAGACGGGCAAACGGCGGCGAACAGACGACAAGCCAAATTCCGGACAACCCGCCCAGATGGAATGAGTTAGCAAACGCCGGCGAACCGCTGCCAGCAGACGCCAAACGTTTCGAGCGTCTCCCTGCGTCCCAGCCAATTCCTTCCGATGTCCTCCGTCTTTCCTATGACTTCCAGGGTTGGCTGGTCTTTGCCAACGTTACCGAAGCGGAGGCCTCAATCTTGGGTTGAGACCGGCGCCGGCACGCATTCAGCAAAGGCTGGCTAGGCGACGTCCCGTCGAGCGTGCTGTGCGAGGATCTCGTTGATCAGCGTTTGGTAACCCATTTTGCGTTTGCGCGCTTCCTTTCGGAACGTGTCGAGCACATCGGCGTCCACCCGAATGGCAATCAGCTGACGCGCCCGATCACCGAGAGGTGGTCGTCCCACTCGCCGCATCGCCCGCAACTGTGCCGGCGATGAGTCTGGAATATCTGAAAAATCAATCTTTCGCCGCGTATGCGGTGCGCTCTCGACGGCTCGCCCGACGCGCGCTGATGAGGCGGATCGTTTCGACATGACTGGTTCTCCGAAAGGTATAGACCACCATCAGGATGCGTCCGTCCGTGACGCGGCCGAGCCGACGGAAACGAGGCTCCTTCGCCGAGTGCTGCAGATCCGGACCATCCAGGGCATCGGTGTCGAGAAAAACAGTGACGGCGTCATCGAAGCTGACGCCGTGCTTATCCGCGTTGGCTTGCGCCTTCCGTGGATCCCACTCGAACACGACTTTAGTATATACCTAATATCACTCCGTCGGACGCTCGGAGTCGTTCGCGTCGAGTGCCATCTCGAGTGTCATTGAACGAGCACTCCCCGTCATCGCCGGCAAACGGTGGCGACAGGACGAACAGCGACAATCGCGCCAACTCGCTCGGCTGGAATGACTTAGCCAACGGCAGCGCCCGAAAGTCAAAGGACGCCAAGCGCTCTGCGCGAATCCCTGCGTCCCAGCCAATTTCCTCCATCCAAGGCTCAACTACAGGCCGATTCCACGCCGGTACCACTGGAACTGCTCGAATACCTCGGTGCGAGCTGCATCGTCAATGGCGAGACGACCACTTTCACGGATAACCATTCCAACAGCTTCAGCATCAGAGTCCGTGAATCGGTCGAGAACGGAACCAACGGCGCGTGCAACCTGAGCGCTGACGAACGGTCGGCCGTCGGTCCCCAGAAGCCAAGCGCCGGTGTATTCGAACGGCACGCCCTCGCCTTCATGCTCGGCTCCGTAGCGCCTTTCATCGTCTTCCAGATAGAAGCGCAAACAGTGGGACACACCGCCCAGGTCTTTCGCCGCTCTTCGGTCGCTGAACGCAACCAGTTTCAGCAGGACATAGATCTGTCCAGTTCGAGGCGACCTTCGGGTGCAATCGCCGGACCGAACGGCAAGAGATCGACGCGCCCTCCCGAGTGATGCCGCACACGATGAGGAGCGGGCATGCGCGCAAAGCCGAAATCGGCGAGCCGATCCTTGAGCGTCTCGAAGTCCGCGAGACTCTCGACGGTCACCGTGACGTCGGCATCGTTCGTCATGCGTGCCGGTCGCACGTCCAGCAGTAGTTCCGGCACGAGTGCGCCGACCCCGGCGAATGGGACACCGAGCGCGCGGAGGCCTCGTTCAAGGTCGGTCACCACAGGCAGGAGGGCTGGTTCAAGCCGCGGCATCGCCCAGCACCATCGGGAGCAGGAGTTCAGCGGCTTCCAGAGCCTGGCCCGTTCCGCGGTAGCGCAGCTCGGCGTACGCGAGCAGATCAGGCGCAGCAGGAATCGCTGCGCCGAGGGTCTGCCGAATTGCCATGTGGCCGGGGATCTCGATCACCAGCAGATTGCCGCCGTGAGCAGCGGGCTGCGCAACCAGCGCCTTCTGGACTTCGCGATCTTCAAGCACACGAATCGGCGCATAAATCTCCGTCTCCTCCACGCGGAAGTAGTGATCCCGCAGACCCGCGGCATCTGCACCGGTCAGGGCCCATGGCACTTCGCGTTCGGCAAAGACCTTGTCCAAGCGCTCCCACAATTGAGCTTTGTCGTCGACGCGAATCTGGAGCCTCCGCTCAGCAAGTTTGGGCCGAAGTGCTTCGATGTACGCCTGTACCCAGAGCCCGACAAGTGCGGCTCGATCGGGCAGTTTGCGACCGCCCCGCTGACCGGCCAGAAGTCCCCTGATCGTCAGGTCCTCCAGACACTTCGCCACCGTGCCCAACGCGACATCGGCTTGGTCTGCAACGATGCGATACGGCGCGTTCAGGAGGTCGGGTTGCAGGAGCAGCGCCATGACCGTCTTCACCCATCCCTTGTGCGGGCGTGCGGGGGCAGCGGCCCGCACCTTCGGCGGTCGTCGACCTTGGACATGCACGAACAGGCCCGGCGCATCCAGGTGCACGTTGCCGGCAAGGTCGATGTAGTCGATGCCGGCGCGCTCGAGGACGACTGCCTGCTGCTCACGGATGTGCGGTGCGAGCAGGAGAATCCGATCGTCCGTGTTGTTGGGCGGAAGAGCGGCCCGCCTGCGAATCAACTGCTCGGCGACGACAGCAGCGTCGAGGTGACGGAAGTGCCGCTTCTCCTCGACCAGGTAGCGGACGGCCTTGCCACCAACCCGAAAGGCAAGGTGCCCGTCGAAGCGCGCCAGCGGGCCGGCCGTGGTACGAACCTCGGCTCGGGGCATCCACTTGTCGAGTGTGGGCCGGTACGGGTCCAGATCTGCCACGGGTGCTGGCCGAGCCATGTTCAGCATCATAGCATGTTCATTAATAATGAACTCACAGTCCTAGTGAACGCCTGGGTGTCGAGGCGCGATCGCCCGACACTGCACTCTTGTTCTCGCCGGGCCGCCTTAACCCACGACCGATCACAGGGGTCGTTGTCGACCCATGGAAGTGTGAACGGGCGGGCGCGGGAGGGGCTGAACCTGTCTGGCGTGATCGGCAGGACGACGGCATGGTCCGTGCACTGCGTGGTTTGGTGCGTGAGGTCATTCCTGGGATCTTCAACTACTGCGATCGGTGGTGCAGCCGTTGTTTCCAGCGATCCGTCTGCGGGTTGTACGCGGACATGCACGGGATATGTGACCGCACCTCCCTCGACTCCCGCGAGCTTCCGGACTGGCTGTCGGATGCGCTGACCGCCCCCGTCACCGAGGACGAAGAAGCGGCGGTCACAGCCTTCATGGACCGGCGGAAGGAACTGACAGAGCAGCATCCCGCCTGCCGGCTCGCACGCGAGTACGCCGCAGCCGTTTGGCGTCTCGCCCTGAGCCTTCACGACGACGCCATGGCGGATCCCGTAGCCTCAATGGCCTGGGACAGTGTGCGTACGCTCTCATTCACGATCCGCGCCAAGACCACGAGAGCGATTCATCAGGTCGTCGACCAACAGCTGGCAAAGGACGGGGACGACCGCACTCTGGATCCACGTGGCGTTCAGACCGACGGCAATGGCAGCGCGAAGATCTCGCGCTTGATGATCCGGGAGTCGCGTGAAGGCTGGATTACGCTGGCTCGGACCGCAACACCGCTGGCGAATTGGGCCGCCGACATGATTCGGACACTCGATAGCCTGGATGCCGAACTGGTGACCGCCTTCCCTTGGGCGATGGAGTTCAGGAGGCCGGGATTTGATGACTGACGCCCCAGGGACGATCTTGCCGGCAGTAATAATGTGGGCACCCACATGAAGACGACCATCGAGATTGCCGATGACGTGTTCGTCCGCGCCAAGCGGCAGGCAAAACGCGAGGGGAAGACGCGCCCCCCTCACTCCCGCACCAGCGAATAACTCGTGCTGCGCCCGCCGGCCGCGTTTCGCACCAGGACACCTCGCTCGACCAGCTGCTGGATGTCGCGCAGCGCAGTGTCGGTAGAACTCTTCGTCAACGTCGCCCACCTGGATGTGGTGAGGTTGCCCTCAAAGCCGTCGAGCAGCCGCGTGATCATCTGACGCTGACGTTCATTCAACGCCAGATGCCTCGAAGTGCACCCGTTCGCGACCGATCGGGCCCGAGACAACCTGCATGGGCGACGACATGTCCGTGCGCCATCCGCCGACAGTGATCTGCTGCATGCCACTGCGCCCAGTCGGAAACAACGACGCGTGCCATCCCCAGAGCCGCTCGGCAGTCAACGGCTGGTCATATCGCTGCGTCGCGTCGAGCATCATCTCGACGACGCCATCGACATCGCGATCGACGTGGCCCACGCCGCCGATGTCGATAAACACCGCACATAATGCGTTGAATAACACCCGTATTCACCGCACGCCGCGCGCTGAAATGGGCGTGTCGCGGGCCTACTGCCCTTGAGGGCAGACGCAGGGAATCGGCGGTGCGATCACCGGAGGACGCCGGTGGCGTGTGGCCTGCTCAAAGGCATGCGCGATCCGCAGGAGGTCGGCATCACTCCACTTGCGGCCCAGGAGCGAGAGGCCCGCTGGCAACACCTCGGTCGTGAAACCCATCGGCACCGTCACGGCAGGGAAGCCGGTTGCTGATGCAAACAGGAGGGTGCGGCCGGACGCGCGCAGGTCGACTTCCGTCACCCGTTGCGGCGGTTGGCTCCACGTCGGGTACACCAGCACGTCCAGGTTGCGGCGATCCATCGCCGCGGTGATGACGGCTGCGGCCGCTTCACGATATGCGGCGGCGTCGTTGCACGCCTTGCTGCCTGGTCCGTCAAACGAGCCGGCTTTCATCAGCATCAGCTCTTCGCGTAGGCTCGGATGATATTTGCCGCTGTCCACAATCTCGGCAAACGAGTGCACTGGCGCGTTCGGCTGTGTCGCGAGGAATTCGTCGATGTTGAACCGCAATCCGCGGCAACGCGCCATGTCCGGGAGATTCGGCAAGGCGCCCAACGTCACGTCGTCCACCACCGTGACGCCGAGGCTTGAGAGGTCGGTGAGCGCCTGCGCAAAGAGGCGGGCCACCTCGGGATCGATCTTCCTAGGGCCGCCCACATACGCCTGCGAGAGGATGCCGACGCGTGTACCTTCAAAGCCCTCGTGCACGCGCGTCGTGAACGGCGCCAGCGTGCCCAGGCGACGCACCGCATCAGTCGCCGCATCGTCCTGGTCCCAGCCGGCGAGCACTTCCAGCACGGCAGCCGCATCTTCAACCGACCGAGTGATGGGGCCGACGGTGTCAGACTCCACATCGAGCGGCACGACGCCGGCGCGACTGGTCAGACCAAACGTGGGCCGCAGGCCCACCACCGACGCATGTGCCGCAGGGCCTCTGACTGAGCCTCCCGTATCGGTGCCGAGTCCAACGAGACCAAAGTTTGCGGCGATGGCGACGGCAGTACCGCCGCTCGATCCGGCAGGCACACGGTCGACCGCATACGGATTGCGCGTCGATCCATGCAGCAGGTTCACCGTCTCGAGCACATTCAGCGCGAGGTCCGGCATGTTGCTCTTCGCAATGAGAATCGCGCCGGCAGCTTTCAGCCGTGTCACCGCGTTTGCATCACGATCGGGAATGAATCCCTGCAACGCGGCCGAACCAGCCGTCGTCTCCCATCCAGCCGTGAGGATGTTGTCCTTGATGATGACCGGCACGCAGTGCAGGGGCCCTGTGAGCCCGCTGCGCGCGAACGCCTCGTCGAGACGATCCGCTTCCTCCAGGGCAGTCGGGTTGACGTCCGAGATGGCGTGCAGCGTCGGGCCGCTCTGGTCAAATCGCTGGATACGCGTCAGGTATGTCGCCACCAAGGCGCGACAGGTCAAGGCACCAGTGCGGAACCCCGTGTGCACTTGAGCAATCGTGGTTTCTTCGACGACGAACGGGCCCGGAGCTACGATGCTTACGCCAAGCAGAGCGAGGATGACGAGGTGTTTCACGTCCTGTCATCACTCTACGCCCGTCCGGCAAAGACCGTTTCGGTTAACGCTGGACTCCGTTCTCCCGTATTGACCGGATAAGCGCCTGCATTTCCGCAATCTCACGCCGCTGAGTGTCGATGATCTGGTCCGCCAATTTTCGGACCCGTGCGTCCTCGATATCCGCCCGGCTGCTCGTGAGTATCGCAATCGAGTGGTGTGGAATCATTGCCTCCATGTAATCCACATCGTCGACGCCGGTCTGGGAGCGGATGAACCAGGCGGACACGACGAGTGTCAACGCCGCACCGACGAAGATGGCGGCGTTCACGCGGCGGTTCTTGTACATGTTCCGCATGAAGCCAAGCATCACGATCGCCATCATGGCGCCCATCAGGACCGTCATCCAAGCCCGGGTTTCGCTGAACTCGACGTGGTCCCAGACGAACGTGTGGACGTACATCAGCCCGAACATCACGAGCATCGACGTGGCGATCATTGCGGCAAAGCGCGAGTAACTCATCCCCATGGCGGATCCCTCCGCCTGGGATCAATGCAGGGACGGTGCCAGTGGAGCCCGGCCTTCAGAAGCCGAACCGAATGCCGCCGTTGACTGCGCGCCCGTCTACCGGAGCCCACGCGTCGACCGTCCAGCGGCCATCCACACCCCTCGACGGGCGCAGGAGGGAATCCCACTTCGTCTGCCGGACGTTCGTCAGGTTCTCCCCATTGAGGAACAGGCGGGCACGTCCGACACTTTTTTCCACGAGAAGACCGACGATCACGTAGGGCTTCGATTCGGCCCGGTACGGATTGACCTCCAACCGCTGTCGACCGGTGAAGTACACCTCGAGTCCAACGCGACCGGTGTCTTCTTCTTCCCACATGCCCACAAAGCCCGCGCTGTGACGAGGCGTCAGCGGCGAGTCGACCCTCGCGCCGCCATCGCTCTCGCGTGACCGCACAAATGTGTAGCTGCCCGTCGCCACCCACGGACCGTGGTGCATTGTCGCCAGCAGCTCCACACCGACGTTGGTGGCCGCGTCGCTGCGGTTGAACAACACGTACCGTGTGTCTCGGTCCACTGCGAGTGGATCGGTGATGCGGGAGCCGAACGCTGTTGCCGTCAACGCGAAGGGACCGGCCTCACGCGTGACATCCCATGACACGCTGGTGCCGCGTTCGGCGCGCAGCGGACCGTCAATCGTCAGGCGTGTGAGGCCCGCAGCCTCCGTCTCTTCCGTCAACGGCGTAGGCGCGAAGAAACCTCGACCGACTGACAGACGGCTCGTCCATTCCCCGGATCGAATCAGGGCGGCGACTCGAGGGCTGAAAAATGTGCCGTACTCGTTGTGATGGTCCAGCCGTGCACTGGCCGACACCGACAACCACGAGGTCAGGTTCACGTCATCCTGCGCGAAGAGGCCTGGCACGTTGAAGGTGTAAGCGAACCGAGGCACATCGAGCGGCGTGTAGGCATCTCGTTCGAGGGCCGCACCCAGGACCCACGTGTGGGATCCCGCTGCGCCACGGACCGCCACCTCGCCAAACATCGTGTCGTGTTCGTCGCGTTCCCGCACATCGCCGAACAGGTGGGTGTGGCGCTGCCACGCGGCGGCGCCCCTTGCCGTCAATACGTACCGGCCGCCCACGAGTGTCTGCGCGGTGCCACCGATGTCGTAGCGGCGGGTATCAAGCGCCTCGACGTACGAGCCGTTTGTCTGAGCAGGTGCCGCTCCCGGCATCGTGCCGCCGGTGCGATCTTCCACCGTGAGCCCAGCCGTCAGATATGCCGATCGTCCGGCGCCGTCCTCCCAGAACAGTCGCGGTCGCAGCACGAGGCGTTCGTACCCCGCAACATCCGCCCAGTCGTCGCCGTCGCGGTCGTTGAGACTTTGACGATGTGCGCTGCCGAGCAAGGACATACGCCACGACGACGAGAGCGGGGTTGAGAAGAAGCCCACCGCGTCCGAGGCGCCGAGGGTCGACTGGTTGAGCAGCAGCTCTGCCTCGCGCTCCTCACCCGGACGTCTCGTGAGCAGATTGACGACGCCGCCCATCGCACCGGCGCCGTACAACGCCGATGCCACGCCTTTGATCACCTCGACCTGACCAAGGTCCATCGGCGGGATCTGAAGCAGTCCGAGACCGCCCACCTGCTGGCCGAACAGCGGAAGTCCGTCGCTGAGGAAGCGGGTGTAGCGTCCCTTCATGCCCTGCACGCGCACACTTGCCGCGCCGATCGATGGTGACGTCGCCTGTACACGCAGGCCACCCATCTCGTTCAGCATCATGACGATGTCGCCGGGCGTCATGAGCATCTTTTCTTCGATCTCTTCGCGGCCGATCACCTCAACGCGGGTCGGCTGATCCTCGACGCGCCGACCCGTCCTCGTGGTAGCGACCACGACGACTTCTTCTTCGATGACTGGAATCGGCGGCACGGGCACCTGCGCTTGCGCGTCAGCGACCGCCGACCCAAAGAGGCACAGAAATACACACAGGGAGCGGGGCGTGGCTTTGCGGACACGGGGAGCTTTCAGCGCGCGACCGAGAAACAGGCACACGCTGACCCACTCCTTGCAGTCGTAACGCTGTCGCTTGGGCATCAATACCCAGATTACAGCGGTCTGAATGCCAGAACGGCATTCAGCCCGCCAAACGCGAGCGAGTTGGACAACGCGGCGCGGACAGGGGTTCGACGTGCGCTGTGAGGCACGTGGTCCAGATCACACTCCGGGTCCGGTCCCAGGTAGTTGATCGTCGGCGGCACGACCTGCTGTTCCAGAGTCTTGACGGTGGCCACCGCTTCCAGCGCGCCCGCTGCACCAAGTGCATGGCCATGCATCGATTTGGTGGACGAGACCATCAGCCGGTCGGCTGACGTTCCGAACGCCCTCCTGATCGCCTGAACCTCAGTCCTGTCGTTCACGACGGTACCGGTGCCGTGTGCGTTGATGTAGTCGACGTCGTCAGTGTTCAGACGGGCCATCGCCAGGGCCTGCGTGATTGCCGCCGACGCACCACTGGCGTCCGGTGCAACGAGATCGCCGGCGTCGGCGGACGCACCATAACCGGCCAGTTCGCAGTAGATGTGCGCGCCTCTGGCTCGAGCGTCCTCGAGGCGCTCGAGGACGAGGATGCCGGCACCTTCGCCGATCACCATGCCTCGCCTGTCGCGGCTGAACGGGCGACAGGTGTCCGGGGCCAGCACGCGAAGGGCCTCCCACGCCCGGTGTGAGGTCAGCGAGCTCTCCGACTCTGCACCTCCAACGACCGCCGCACGCACCCGACCAGTTCGAATCATCCAATACGCCTCGCCGATGGCATGGGTGGACGACGAGCAGGCGGATGAAATCGTGAAGGCCGGACCGGTCAGCCCGAATGTGCGAGACACATGGCTGGTCGCCGCACTGATCATGAGCCGCGGCACTGTCAGCGGATGCGGCCGCTTTCGTCCGCGGACCAGGATGTCTTCGAAGGCCTGATTCAGCGTGTCCCAGCCGCCAACACCGCTGGCTACGACGACTGCCGTGGCACGGCGCAGCGATTCGTCGTTCGGGAAATCGAGTCCGGCGTCGTGTACCGCCTCCCGCGCGGCCGCCAGCGCAAACAATGAGTAGCGGTCACAGGTGGCGCGGTCTGCCTCGGCCACGTCCACCAGGGAGTCGTCAACTTCAGCGGCGATTCCAATCTGCACTTTGTCGGGCGGCACACGTGTGATGGGGCGGATTCCACAGCGGCCGGCTTCAAGCGCTGACCAGAACTCGTCGACCGTGCGCCCAAGGGCAGAGAGACAACCAAGGCCGGTGACGACGACTGTGGACTCCGAAGGCATGTCCAGTTGTTACGCCGTCGGCCGTGACGCCGCGCGCAGTTGTCGAATCTGCACGCAGAGATCGCCGACCGTCAGAGCCTTCATGTCCCGTCCGTCTTCGGCGACGTAGATCTCGAATGTCTCCTCGATATCGAACAGAACCTGCACCATGTCGAGCGATCCGATCTGGAGGCCATCGATACGCGTGCCGGCGCTCAGCGTGTCCGGAGAGACACGCGCATGCCTGGCGATGATGGCGATCACCGTCTCGAGGATTTCCTGATCAGTCATGTCCGGCGCCTCTTCGGTTGTGCTGTTCCAGTGCCGCGACGCGGGCGTGCAGGTCTTCAAGCTCCTTGAGCAGACGTGGGACACGGCGCGTGTTGAACAACTGACGCATCGCGTCCTTGTACGGTACCGCAGGGTAACCGCCCCATACCTCCCGAGCAGGCACGGAGGTGGCGACACCCGACCGCGCGGCAATGACAGCATCATCGCCGATCGAGATGTGGTCCGAGACGCCGACCCCGCCGCCGAGTGATACGCGATTGCCCACCGTGACACTCCCTGAGATGCCGCAGGTGCCGGCAATCAGGCAGTTCTCGCCAATCGTGCAGTTGTGGCCGATCTGTACGAGATTGTCGATCTTGGTACCCCGCCCGATACGCGTGGCACCGACGGTGCCGCGGTCGACGCAGCTGCCGGCCCCTATCTCGACATCGTCTTCCACCACCACCGTGCCCAGCGACGCCATGCGCATGAAGGTCAGGTTCGAGGCCTCCACCCGGTGGCCCGTTTCGATGGCGGATTCCACGGCGCCTTTTTCCGGCGTGACAAATCCGAACCCGTCGCTGCCGATCACGACGTTTGCGTGAAGGATGACGCGCGCTCCGAGTGTGCAGCGATCGCCAATCCGCACGCCCGCATGCACCAGCGCACCATCGCCGATGACGACGCCGGAGCCAATGGTGACGTGAGGCAGAATACGCGCGCCACGCCCGATGACGGTGCCGCGGCCGACGGTCGTATAGGCCCCAATCGACGCGTCGTCACTCACGGACGCGCCGGGTTCAACGACGGCCGTCGGGTGAATACTCGGTGCCTGCAGCGGCGGGATTTCGAAAAACGACAGGAGGCGGGCCAGCGCGTAACGCGGCCGCCGCACGACCAGTCCTCCCGCCAGCGGCGCAAGCGCCTCCGCGCGTCCTTCGGCCACCATCGCGCACCGTGCCTTCGTGTGAGCCAGCGCGCGCTCCGCATCCGGCTGAATCGCGAGTGCCAACGTGTCAGGGGATGTCGCCATGAGCGGATGTGCCACTGTCCGCACGACGAACGAGCCGTCGCCAACCAGGTCCGCGCCAAGCGCGTCCGCCAGATTGTGCAGGGTACGAATCATGAGCAGGCCGCAGGCGCAGAATAGCACGCAGGTGTGTGAGGCCCGCGATATAGTCAGCCGATGTCGCGTCCCGGTCCGCCGATGCTGTTTGCCGCCGATCTGATCGGGTGTTCGCAGATGGCAACCATGGCGGCCGATGCCCTGGCGGCGGCGTTCATCGCGGCGCTTGAAGGCGCGGGCGCGACCGTCGTAAGGTCGGTCACACACCAATTCGAAGGCGGCGGTGCCACGTGTGTCCTGGTGCTGGCAGAATCACACGCGGTGCTGCACTCGTGGCCCGAAAGCGGCACGGCGCATGTCGACATCTTTTCGTGTACCGCGCGATTGCGCAGTCTTGCCGCCATCAACGAGATTGGCCGCGCCTTTGGCGCTGCGCGGCTGACCGTGCGGGAAGTGCCGCGTGCAGACGGACATCACTCGACAGATCTGCGGTGAAGCGCTCGGCGTTGCAGTCCTGGCAGCCGCGCTGACGGTGGTCATCGCGTGGCCGGTGCTCCTCCAGCCATCCACGCTCATGTTTGGCGCCGAACACGTCGGCCGCCATCACGATCCCTTCACATTCATGCGTCAGCTGGTGGAGCCGCAACCGCTCGGCCTGTACGCCCAGCCGCTGACCGACATGCCGGCCTCCTGGCTCGCCGCTTTTGTCGGTCCCGTGGCTGCGTACAACACCATCGTGCTGTTGACGTTTCCGATGGCTGCAGTCGCGGCGTCCCTCCTTGGTCGTCATCTGGGACTCTCCGGTATCGCCGCCGCCGTCACCGGTCTGTTGTTTGCGTTTTCGCCGTTCCATCTCGCGCAGTCGGCCTACCACCCGCACATCGCGCAGGTGCAGTGGATTCCGCTGTACGTGCTCGCGGTGCTGCGCTGCCTCGAGCGCTGGTCGATCGGCAGGGCGACAGCCTTGCTGACCGCGACTGTGGTCGTGGTCATGTCAAATCTCTACGGCGGATTCATCGCCGGCGTGATGACGCCGGCGCTGGTCGCGGGCTACTGGGGTCTGAAGACACGCCATGACGATGGGGGAACGCGCGCTGCCCTCCGCACGATGGCTGCCCTGGCGGTTGCCGCAGTCTGCGGCGGCCTGTACGTCTGGTGGACAGCGCCGATGGCGTTTGCAGATGTCTCGCAGCTGGCGGCCCGGTACCGCGACCTCTTTGCCTACAGCGCGACATGGTGGGCGTACCTGATGCCACCGATCGCCAATCCCTGGGTGGGCGACGCGGCCCGAGCCGCGTGGGAACGGGTCGGGATCGGTGCAGGGCTGCTGGAGCAACAGGTTTCGCTTGGCATCGGTGTCGTCGTGCTTGCCGGCATCGCGGTCGTCGGCCGGCTTTGGCAGCGGGGTCGTGCGCACGCGGAGCGGCGACCGGACTGGGCGGTGCCGCTGCTCGTGGGCGTGGCCGGCGTTGCGCTGCTGTGTTCGTTCTCGCCGGAGCGAACGATCGCCGGCGTTACGGTCCCAATGCCCTCGGCGTGGTTGTATGCGGTCGCGCCCATGTTTCGGGCGTACGCACGTTTTGGCGTCGTGGTCCATCTGATGACAGTGATCCTTGCAGGCATTGCTGTGGACCTGCTCCGGCGCGGCGGCCGGACACGCCAGCTCCTGGCAGCCGGGCTGGTGATGTTGGCAGCTGCGGAATACGCCGTCCTGCCGTCGGAGCAATCACGCGACGTCCTGCCGACCTCCACGCATCGATGGCTCATGGATCAGGACAGGCGCGCGATCGACTGCGTCCCCCGGACACCAGCTACCGAGTCGATTCCCTGGCTGACCGGTGGGCGGATCGATACACTCGGCCCGGTGGTTGAGGACTGTCGGGAACCACATCTGCCAGTCATCCTTGCGGCCAGAGGCGTGCGTCATTTGATCCTCCATCCCGGGTCGGAACCGGCGCGTTGGTTCAGCGCGCGAGCCCTTCCCGCCGGACTTGTCATAACGCGAGATTCCCGGGACGCACGGCTGCTTGAGGTGACGACGCCGACGCCGGAGGTCTACACGGACCTGCAGATCGGGTTTTCACCACTGGAGAGCGACGGCGTGCGCTTCTGGCGCTGGATGGAGCAGTCGGCCGCGTGGATTGTGGTCAACACCACCACAACCCCGCGTCGCGCCGTCCTCCAGCTGGACCTGCAGGCATTCCACCTGCCGCGACGCCTCGAGATCCGCCTCGACGCCGAGTCCGTGGCGTTCGTCGACGTTGCGCCGGCGCGGAGCACGTACCGGATTGTGTTTCCCGAGCTGCCACCCGGGCGCCACACCGTGTTGTTCCGCGCTGTCGAGCCGCCGACCAACGCCGATTCGGTGCTGGGCAACGGCGACACACGCAACCTGTCGTTTGCCGTGAGCGCATGGGACTGGTTGCCGGAGGACCGCCGGTGAGCTCGACGTTATCCGAGCAGCGGACGTTCTGGACAACGGTCGGCGACGAGTTTCCGATGCTGGACGGCGCCGCGTCCACGCGGTTGTACGCCGCCAACGAACAGTGGCTGTTTCGCGAGTTCCTGTCGCCGCTTGACGGGCGGCTCGCACTCAAGACGGACCTGTGGGATGAAGCCAGAAACACCAGAATCCTGACGTGGGCCGCTCGTCAGGGCGTGCGCGCCTTCGGCATCGATGTGTCGCTTCCGACGATCCAGCTCGCACAACGGGACGCCGGCCCAGGCGTGTTGCGTGTCACCCGCGCTGATGTCCGAGCCATTCCGTTTGCCGACGATACGTTTGACATCGTGTATTCGATGGGCACGATCGAGCACTTCGACGAAACGCAGCAGGCGGTGGATGAAATCGCCCGCGTGCTCAAACCGGGCGGGCGCGCCATTGTCGGCGTGCCCAACCGACACGATCCATTCCTGCGTCCCCTGCTTGTGGCAGGTTTGTCCGCCGTCGGTCTGTACGGCTACGGTTTCGAGAAGTCGTACTCGCGGGCTTCGCTCAGGCGGATGCTTCACGCGGCCGGCCTCGAGATCGTGCATGAGACCGGCATCCTGTTCATTCCTGGCTGGTTGCGCATGCTTGATCTTGCCTGCCACGCCTGGTGCCCGCCGCTGGCGGCGATCACGGAAGTGTGTGTCCGGCCGTTCGTGTGGCTCGATCGGCATGTGCCTGCCGTCCGGCGGCACGGCTACCTGCTGGCCACCGTCGTGACGAAGCCATCGGCCGGAAGCGCTGGGGTATCATCACCATCCCCCCGCTGATGCCTCGTCGACTCATCCTCAGTAATCATCAGTCACCCGGCGACATCGTCATGCTGACGGCGGCGGTGCGCGATCTTCACGTGTGCCACCCTGGACAGTTCATCACGGACGTCCGCACGTCCTGCCCGGCACTCTGGGAGCACAACCCGCTGGTTACGCCGCTGGACGATCGCGCGGTGGATGTCGAGCAGGTGGACTGCCATTACCCGCTGATCCACCGGAGCAATCAGGAGCCGGTGCATTTTGTCGAGGGGTTCACGGCATTTCTCAGCGACCGCCTGAAGGTGCCCATTCGCAGTACCGCGTTCAAGGGCGACATTCACGTGTCCGACCTGGAGAAGTCGTGGATCTCCCAGGTGGAGGAAGTGGTCGGGGCTGCCGTCCCGTTCTGGCTGATCGTCTCGGGCGGCAAACACGACTTCACGATCAAATGGTGGGACTGGCAGCGCTACCAGCAGGTTGTTGATCACTTCCGCGGACGGATCTTGTTCGTGCAGGTGGGCGACGCTTCGCATACGCATCCCGCGCTCAACGGCGTGCTGGACCTGCGTGGCAAGACAGATCTGCGACAGCTGGTTCGACTCGTGTACCACGCACAGGGAGTGGTCAGCCCCGTCAGCTTGCTGATGCACCTTGCGGCCGCAGTCGAGATGAAGCCGGACTATCGCCTCAGGAACCGTCCCGCCGTCATCATTGCCGGCGGGCGTGAGCCGGTGCAGTGGGAGGCGTACCCACACCATCAGTTCCTGCACACGGCGGCAGCGCTCCGATGTTGTGACGATGGCGGGTGCTGGAAAGCACGCACGGTGCCCCTGGGTGATGGAGACGAGAAAGATCGTCCGGAGCACCTCTGTGTGGACGTCGTGGGCGCGTTGCCGCGGTGCATGCACCTGATCACCGCGGAAGACGTGTCGCGGCGCATCGAGTTGTACTTCGATGGCGGCGCGCTCCAGTACCTCACGGCCGCACAGACCGCCGCGGTTGACGCGGCGCTGGGTCGCGGCAGCACCACTGCTCACTCTCTCTTCAAGCCAAAGACGATGGAGGAGGGGATTGAAGGCGTGGTGGGCGCCTGCAACGGGATTCCCGCGGACGTGCGCTGGAGGGAAGAGACCCCGGTCTTTGCGCGCGAGATCGTCCGCCTGGCCCCTGCCGGTCCCGTGCGTATTCTCGATTTCGGGTGCGGTGTCGGGCGGCTCTCGAAAGCTGTCATCGATGCGCGGCCGGACGTGACAGTGATCGGCGTTGACGAGTCGGTGGAGTCGCTGGCGTTTGCCCGCGATCATGTGGGCAGCGACAGGTTCACGGCGATGCATCCGACGGAGCTCGACGGTCTGGTGGACCTGGCGTACTGCGTGTACGTGCTCCAGCACGTGCCCGCCATCGAGGTCCGAGAAGTCCTGCAGCGCATCCATCGGCATCTCGTGCCCGGCGGCCTGTTCGTGTACTGCTCGAGCGACTTCCGGATGGCCATCCGGTTTGACGGACCGGGATTCGAGGACGATCGCCGTCTCGGTGTGAACCTGCGCCGGGAGGTTGAGCGGTACTTCGCGCCGGTCGGTCCGCTGTTCACCGCGGATGTGCTTGCGGCCAACCCGGTCGTGCGCCAGATTGTGGAGCCTGCGGGTTCCGGCCTGCCGCATCCCGCTGGTGTCTACCGGCGCCGCGACTTCGACGGCCTGCCTCCCGCATGACCGATCGTTTCGAGATCATCGTCATCGGGTACCGATCGTTCTGGAGGCGTCTGGAACGAGCCATTCACGCGTTGGTGCGAACCAACACTTCTGGCCTGCGCATTCACGTCGGGCTCAATTCCCCTGAACCCGAAATGGTCGCGATGATCGAGCGGTACCGTGCGCACCTGGCGTCGGTGACCATCTCGGCGGTCAATCTCAACAAGGTCGGCATGCAGCGCGAGCTGGTGCAACGCTGCACGGCGACGTACGTCATCTCGTTTGACGACGACAGTTTTCCGATTCACGACGGCTGGCAGGCGCAGCTGCAGCAGAGGGTCGTGGCCTACGAGACGCGCGCGCTCGCGCCGTTCGGCGACTTCGGGCCGGAGAAAGAAGCGCGGTTTGCCGCGATGACCGGCAACACCGTTGGCCTGCTGGGTCTGATCTTCTATGAATGGCTGGACCAGCCCAAACAGGACATTCTGGCGCGATGCCCCTGGTACGACCCGGCGACGAAACTGAATCATGAAGGATGGAACGACGGGCATCAGAAGCTCCAGGTGTGGTTCTGCGCCGGCGCCTTCTACGTGTTCCTGCGGGAACCGTATGTCCGATTCGACTATCCCGGGTTTGCGTACCGCATGAAGTACGAGGACGTGATCCTGTCGTACTTCTTCCAGCACCATGGGTATCGCCTGGGCGATCTCGTCGGTGCCTTCGAGGAATCCGGTCTCGACAGCCGTCGTCGCTACGCCGCGCTCGGCACGCGGGTCATCGTGAATGCCGGCCAGCGCACATGGGACTTCAACGCGGTCGAAGAGCAGGAGCATTCGCTGGCTGTCGATCCGCTGCCGGACAGCGATCGCAACGAGTACCTGATGGACATCATTTCCTATCTCAAGACACTTCCGCACGTCGAGGCCGACGCCGACTATCTGAACGCGCCTGACTATTACCCCTACCTCAACGCGTTGGCGCGCGACTTCAAGGCCGAACGTGTGCTCGAGGTCGGCGTGCGGTTCGGCTATTCGGCCGTCGCCTTCATCCACGGCAACTCCGTACGCGAATACGTCGGGCTGGACTACGACCTCTACGACCCGACGAGCTCAACCAGAAGCCGCGAGAACCTTGACGCGCTTCGGCAGCAGCAACACGTCGACGTGACGCTGCTGAAGGTCGACACGCAGTCGCTCGACAGCCTCGATCTGCTGGGCGGGCGCCGGTTCGACTTCATCCACATCGACGGCGATCATTCCTACGAAGGGGCGTTGACCGACCTGCGCAACTTCTGGAACGTGCTCTCGGTCGGCGGGCACATGCTGGTTGACGATTCCATTTTTTATGGTGCCGTGCGTCAGGCCTGCGTGGACTTCGCACAGGAAGTGAACGAGCCCCACTTCGACGTCAAGACGTATCGCGGCACGTGGGTCTTCCTCAAGACACGTGAACGCACGTTTCCGGTTCGCCGCTCTTCGGTGAACGAACAGACGCCCGTGCGGGCGATCACTGATGCCGATGTCGCCTTTCGCTTTCATGCGCAGCACGCCGGATGGAGCGGCCCGCTCCTGCTGTTGCACGACGGCACGTTTCGCGGCGGCATGAACAGCCCCGACGGCACATGGACGCTGGCCGGCGACCAGCTGACACTGCGCTGGTATCACTGGCCGGCCGATCACCTGCGGCGCGCTGACGATGGCGAGGGGTTTGTGCCGGTGGATGGCGGGAGCCTTCGGTTGAGGCCCGGCACGACAGATGCCCATTTGGGAGGCAACATTCCAGGTGGCGATCCGCAGACGTTTTATCCGGAACTCTGGTCGTGGCTGGTCGAGCGTCTCGGCGTGACCAGTGTGCTCGACGTGGGGTGTGGCGAAGGGCACGCACTCGCGGAGTTTGCTCAGCTGGGAGCGCGGGTGTTTGGCATCGACGGATACGCGCCGAACATCGAGGTGCTCCGGGCGGCTGGAGTTCCACACCTGCAACACGACTTCACCGCCGGACCTCCGCCATTGCGCCAGGCCTTTGACCTCTGCTGGTGTTGCGAGTTTGTCGAACACGTCGAGGCGCGGTACCTCGAGCACATCCTGGCCGCGTTCAAGGCCTGCCGATACGTCGCCATGACCCACGCGTTGCCCGGGCAGGGGGGGCACCACCATGTGAACTGCCAGGCCGACGACTATTGGGTCGAACATCTCGAGGCCGCAGGTTTTCGTCTGCTGCCTGCCGAGACGATGATGTCGCGCGAGCGATTCCCGCACAGCTATTGGGGACGGTCCGGGCTGATCTTCGTTCGTCAGTGACGCGTCGTCAGCGTTGCCACCGGCTCCGCTGCCCGTGTACGCTAGCCCGCGATGGTGCAGCACTGCCAGGCGTACGGCGTCCGGTTCTCGGTGGCCTGCGAAGACCCGGAACTGACGAGCCAGGTGCTGGACCGGCTGCCCCCGGGCACCCGCCTTCGCACCCCTCACAGCGGGAGACCCGCGTTTACGTGCTCGGTGACCACAGAACGTGCTCCGTCCGGGGCACATGGTGTTCGGGTGGTTGCGCTCGATGGCCTCGAGCTGCAGCGTTCCTACAGCGACCGGCCTGCCCTCGAACTGTTTGAGTCCACCGTTCGCTTCGAAGTGGCGCGCCGCGCGCGGCGATGGACGTTCGTACACGCGGGCGTCGTCGGCTGGCAGGACACCGCGATTGTCATCCCCGGGTTCAGCCGTGCGGGCAAGTCCACGCTGGTGAAGGCGCTGGTCGAAGGTGGTGCGACCTACTACTCCGACGAATTTGCGGCCATTGATACGCGCGGCCGGGTGTTTCCGTTTGCCCAGCCACTGATGGCACGCACGGAATCCGGGGGCCGGCTCAGGTTGTCGATCGCCGATCTGGGGGGCACTGTCGGAGTGTCGCCGCTTCCGGTGGGACTGATCGTATCGACCCGGTTCGAGGCGGAATCGTCGTGGAATCCTGTTACCCTGTCTCCGGGCGCGACTGTCCTTGTGATGTTGGCCAATACCGTGCGCGCGCGGGTGGACTCGGCGGGAAGCATTCGCATGCTCGCGAAAGTCGCTGAGCGCGCCCAGGCCATCGAGAGCGAGCGCGGGGATGCCGCGGCCGTAGTGACAGACATCCTGCGGCGTGCTGAACGCAGCCGATCGCTGATGAGGAGTATTGCTTGACCCCGGAATCACGTAGAGATCAGCTTCTGGCGCAGGACGTCGGGCAGGAGGTCGTGATCTACGACCAGGTGACACATACCGCACACCGCCTCAATCGTACGGCCGCCATGGTCTGGCGCCTGGCAGACGGGCAGCGGTCGGTCGCCGACATCGCCAAGATCCTCCACGACACGTCGGACGTGCCCAACGACGAAGATCTCGTCAAGGTTGCGCTCGGCGAGCTCGATCGCAGCGGTCTGCTGTTGCGCGGACTTGGTCTGAGCGACGAGGCGATCTCGCGACGCCGGATGTTGAAACTGACGGCCGCGCTGATTCCCGTGGTTACCAGTATTGCGGTGCCCGCCGAAGCGCAGTTCATGACTCCGCCTGGCGGTGGTGGCGGTGGTGGCGGTGGTGGCAGTTCCTCCAGCAGCAGTTCGTCGAGCAGTTCATCATCCAGTTCAAGCGGCTCCGCTTCATCGAGTTCGAGCTCCTCGAGCAGTTCGTCGTCAAGCTCAAGCAGTTCGAGCTCCTCGAGCAGCTCGTCCAGTTCGAGCAGCAGCTCGTCGTCCAGCTCGAGCTCGAGTTCGTCGAGCTCCTCAAGTTCATCGAGCGCGGCGCTGCTCAGTCAGACGTTCAACTTCACCGGCGCCGACCAGTCGCTCAACATCCCGGCCGGCGTGACGTCGCTCGTCGTTGACGCCTTCGGTGCACAGGGCGGAGGCGTTGGGTACGGCAAGGGTGGCCGGGTGCAAGCGACAATCGCTGTCAGCGGACCTGAAACGCTCGTCATTCGTGTTGGCGGCCAGGGTTCTGGCACCGGCGGATTCGCAGGCGGCGGTGGCGCCGGTTCCGGCGCGGGCACCGCGGCCGGCGGCGGCGGTGGCTACTCCGGCATTTTCCGTGGCCTTACTCCGCTGGTCATTGCCGGTGGCGGCGGCGGCGCCGGCGCCGGGAGCGTCGGTGGCGGCGCGGGTGGTGGCTTGACCGGTGGCAGTGGTGCGTCCAGCGGGCCGAACACCGGTGGTGACGGCGGTTCGCAGGTTGCCGGAGGCAACGGTGGCTCAGCCGCCTTTGGCCTGCCGGGCACCGCGGGTGCAGCGCTCCAGGGCGGCGCCGGCGGCGCCGGCACGGTCGCCAACGGCGGCGGCGGTGGTGGCGGGCTGTTTGGCGGTGGCGGCGGCGCCAGTTCTGACGACCCAATCATCGCGCCCGCTGGGGCCGGCGGTGGCGGCGGCTCCTCGTTTACTGCGGCCGGCGCGACGTTTGTGACCCACACACCTGGCCAGCGTGACGGCAACGGCGTAATCATCGTTCTCGGCAGTTAGCGGTGACGAAGGGCACGCCGCGTCCTCGCCAGTCGGGGGCCCTTCGGTATCTCGTGACCTGCGGAGCGGCGGCCCTGCTCGGTCAGGTGCTGCTGGCACAGACCGCGGTGCAGGCGCACCTCGTCGTGCCGTTCGCCCGGTGGCAAGGACGGATCGTCGAGCGACTGCTCGTTGGCGGTCCGTTGACCGTCAACGTGGATCCGTCCTGCAGCGCCCTCGATGTGATTGCCTTGTGCGCAGCGGCCACGCTGGCCTATCCCGTTGCGTGGAGCCGCCGCCTGACGGGCGCCCTCCTTGGGATCATCGGCTTGCTGGCGCTGAACGCCGTGCGCATAGCCTCCCTGGCAAGCGCGTCTCAGAGCAGCCTGTTTCAGACGCTGCACCTGCACGTGTGGCCGACACTGCTCGTGGTGGCCACGGGCGGCTGGATTCTCTGGTGGATCCGCTCGGTTGAGCAACGTGGCGCGCTGGAGAACCCTGCGGTGCGTCGCTTTGTCGGTTGGTCTGCCGTGCTGCTGGCCGCCTACGCCGTCATCGTTGCCCTGCTCGCCGACACCCAGGTGCTGACGGCGGCGGCTCGCGCGGCGGCAGACACGGCTGCATTCGTGCTGAACGCAGCCGGCCTGCAGGCGACCGTGAATCAGCAACTGCTGCAGGTCGGCGCCATGCACTACCTGGTCACACCTGACTGTGTGGTTACGCCGCTGCTGCCGCTCTACCTGGCGGCGGTGCTGTCCATCGCGTCAGGCTGGCGCTGGCGCGTGGCCGCCATCGCGGCGGCGGTGCCGCTGTTTGCGTGTCTTGCCGTGCTTCGACTCCTGACTGTCGCGGTGCCGATGGCCCTGGCCGGTCCTTCACTCGTCATGACGCACGCCTTCAATCAAATCCTGGCTGGTGTCGCTACGGTACTCGCGCTGGCGCTCTGGCCGCGTGGGCCGCACACGCGACCAGCGACGCTTCTTGTTGCCGGGGCGGTCTCTGCAGCATTTGTTACGGTGCTGATCGCGAGTGGTCCGCTGGTGGCACGTGTGTGGACCTGGCTCCTCACCGCGATGGGCGCACCCGTGCCCCCGGGCTTGAGCGTGACGTCCCTGGATGGCGACGGGCAGGGCGCACTGCTCCTGCTGCCGGCGTTCCAGCTTTGCCTGCTGGCGGCAACGCTGCTTGTCTCCGGCATCACGCCGAGGAGCCGATGGTGGCTGGCGCTGTCGGTGCTCGTCGTGGCGCAGCTGGTCACGTTGCTCACGCTTGGCTGGTTGTCCGCCCAGGGTGTGCAGCCACCACCGGCACTGCTGATTCGTGCCTGGGCGTTGATCCTTCCGTTCGCGCTTGTGTCGGCGCTGAGAACCACGTCGTCCGCGCACCCCGCCACTTCATGACCAGCGCCCGCGGCATCTTCTTCGTCCTCGTTGCGGCCTGGATCGCAGGCGTGTTGGCCACACGTTGGGTGATGCTGGGTGCGTTTGCTCTCGACGGGCCGACGCTGGCGCTCATGGCCGCGGTGCCGCTCACGCAGGCCGTGGTGTTTCTCGCGTGGCGCGCGATCAGGCGCCGCCCGTGAGGCTGTTCATCAGCGCCGGCGAAGTCTCCGGCGACATCGTGGCGGCCAGGCTCGTGGAGCAGCTCCGCGCGCGCGAACCGGGGCTGCAGGTCGACGCCATTGGCGGCGACCACCTTGCGGCCGCCGGTGCGGCGCTGGTTACGAGAGCGACGCACATCGGCGCCATTGGTGTGAGTGAAGGACTCGCAGTGGCCCCGTCGGCGGTGCGCATCTTTCGGGACACGGTGCGCCACTGCCGCCGCGTTCCCCCGGATCTCGCCATCCTGATCGGCAACGACATCTTCAACGTGTTGCTCGGACGGAGATTGCGGGCGAACGGCATTCGCACCGTCGGGTACTTCCCGCCACAAACGTGGATCTGGGCGGCCATCGCGAGGCTCTTCGCCCCGTCGTTTGATCGCGTCCTGTCGTCGTTTCCCGACGAGACGCGGTGTTATCAACGCGTGGGCGTCCACACCGAGTTTGTTGGCCACTATCTCGCCGACCTGCTTCCAGCCGTGACGGCCGAGCAACGCGTGAGTGCGCGTGCCGCGCTGGGGTTGCCGCCTGACGGTCCCGTTGTAGCCCTGCTGGCCGGCAGCCGGGAGCAGGAGCGACGCCGGCTGCTGCCCGTGCTGCTCGAGGGGGTGGACCGTCTTCGGCTGGTGATGCCGGACGTCCAGTGCCTGTGTGTGGGCATGCCGGGCGGCAGCGCGGTGCGGACACCCGGCGGGCTGACCGTGCCGACGGTTGGTGACAGCCATCAGGCGATGCGCGCGGCTGACGCAGGCATTCTCTGCTCGGGGACCGCCACGCTGGAAGCTGCGCTGATTGGCCTGCCGATGGTGGTGGCCTATCGCAGTTCGCGCGTCACGTACGCCATCGTTCGCACCGCCATCGCGCTGGGCCTGATTCGCGACGACACGGTGGCGCTGCCGAACCTCATTGCCGGCGAGCGTGTCGTGCCGGAGTTCGTGCAGTCCAGAGTCTCGGCGGCGGCGCTGTCGTCGGAAGTGGCCGCGCTGCTCATGTCGGTGGAGCGGCGCGAGCGGATGCTGGCGGCTTTCGGCCGCGTCCGGCACGCGGTTGCGCTGTGCGGCACTCTGGACCGCGCGGCCGCGCTCATTCTTGAACACGCGAGGCAGCCATGTCATACATGATCCGGAACTGGATTGGCCTCGCACTGATTGCGGTGGCGGTGGTGTATGGCGGCCGCTGGGCGGTGTCGGAACACATCGACCTCACGTTCATGCAGTTTGCGACGGTCGTGTGCGCGACATTGCTGCAGGCGACCGCGTTGACCTGGTATCAGCGGCAGCCCGCCGCGACGGTCCGCCGCCTGGCGCAGTCGTTGTGGCGACAGCCGCTGGCGCAGCCGGTGATCGTGCTGGACGCGATCGTGATCGGCGCCGGTCTGGTGTGGTGGGACAGCTACGTCGCGGGTTTTGGTGCTCCGGTGTCCGTGCAGTTCCAGTGGACGTGGATCAAAACCGCACTCGCGTCCGTGCTGTTCGTGTTGTGGGCCGCACGATTGCACGGACGCTCCCGCGTGATGGCGCTCGCGGCAATCACGGGGCCCCTGTTGTTCGTGGGTGCCCTTGAACCGTCAACGTCCTGGCTCGCTGCCGGGTTCGTCCAACTGCGAACCGTGCTCGGCGAACAGGGCGAGGTGTTCCAGCGCATCGTCGTATACGGCAGCGCCTTTCTCCTGCTTCTGGCCTGGACGCTTCGCGCCGGGCGCGTGCTCGGTGCCTGGCATCCGAGCGCGCGTCTACTGCTCCACGGTGCCGGCGCGGCCGCGGTCGGCGTGGCTGTCACCGTCGTGCTGGCCACCTTCAACCTCCCGCAGCTGACCCAGCCCTTCCTCGGGTTTGCGACGTGCTTTGCGTCGCTGGTTGCCAGTCATGTCCTGCTGTCCGCAGTGATCGTGAATGGCATCCCTCATGATGGCGGCACGAACGATGTCGGCATAGACGGGCGCCGTGCGGGGGGTGTTGAGGCACACGGCGGCGGCGCGTCTGCCGATTCGCTCCGCGAGCGTTGAGTCATCCAGCAGCTGCCGACACGCGTCGGCGATGGCCCCTGGGGTGGCCGCTGACGCACGTACGACCGCGCCCTCACGGACAAAGGCGTCAACCGCGTTCGTGATGTGTTCGATGTCAGGGCCAACAATGACCGGGCGTCCCAGGACGGCGGCCTCAACAAGGTTATGCCCACCGATCCTCGAGAACGTGCCGCCGAGGATCACCAGCGCGGCGCCGGCATAGAAGCGCGTCAGGTCGCCATACGAGTCGACAATGAGGACCTCCCAGTCTGCCGGCGGATCCTCCGACCACAACGCTGCGCGAGCACCGTGCCGTCGCGCCAGCGTGAGTACGTTCACGGCACGTTCGATGTGCCTTGGCGCCAGCACCAGACGGACGCCGCGTTGCCGGGCGTCCAGCACACGCAGGGCCTCGAGCAACAGGGCTTCTTCCGATGGATGTGTGCTGCCGGCGACAATCGTCAACGGCGGCAGCGCGACCGCGGTGAGCTGCCTCGACGCCAGCGCCAGCGCCGCATCCGTCTTCAGGCAGCCGACGACGAGCGTGGTGTCTGCGTCGGCCCCGATCGCGACATACCGATCGCGATCAATGGGGGACCGTGCACCGATGGTGGTGACGCATCCAAGGACGTACGAGAAGAGGCTGCGCACGAGGCGATATCGCGGCACATCGGCAGAGCGCAGCCGCGCATTTACCATGACCAGCGGGATGTCGAGCCGGTGCGACGCGTGAAACAGGTGCGGCCAGATCTCGGTTTCGACGACGACCACCGCCGAGGGCGCGACTCTGGAGAGCCAGCGCTGGATCCCGCGTCGATCCCACGGCAGATAGGTGACGGCGTCCACGGTCGGTCGAGACACGCGGAGTGTTTCTGCTGCGTGAAATCCAGCAGCCGTGCCCGTCGAGAGCACGACACGTATTCCCCGTGTCGTCAGTTCGTCGATCAGGGGGACCGCCGCGTTGACTTCGCCGAGCGACACGGCGTGGAGCAGGACGGTCGGCGCGGCGTGCGCCGACACGGGCGCGGTTCGACCCAGGCGCATGTGCAGCTCCGCGCGGGCGGCGGCTGACCCTTTTGCGCGCACGAGCCACATCGGCGCGAGAACGAGCCAGACGACTATTTCCATCGCGACGGCGTAGATGCCGAACAACACGCGGGCCCAGGCCGACAAGGCTCCGATTATAGAAGTGCCCCCGGTGCTAGCATGCCGGGGTGGATGTCATGGCGCCTGCCGAGGCGGCACTGCTGTGCGCGTGTGCCCGCAGGCGCGCGGATGAACAGCGCGTACGCGATTTGCTGGCGGCCGCCCCAATCGACTGGGACCGGTTCCTCCGCACCGCCGCCGCACACGGGGTGACCGAGCTGTTGTTCGAGGCGCTCCAGGCTCCCGATCTTGATGTCCCCAGGACCGTTCGCGACACACTGGAGCGGAAGGTCATCGAAGCAACCGGCGAAAACCTCAAGCGCACCACGGAACTGGTGTCGATCCTGCGGCATCTTGCCGGCCACGGTGTTCGGGCGCTGGCGTTCAAAGGGCCAACCCTTGCCGCCGGCGTATACGGGCACCTCGGGCGCCGTGTGTCGAACGATCTCGACATTTTTGTCGCGCCCAGCGATATCGATCTGGTTCGCCCGGCGCTGCGTGAACTGGGCTACGTTCCTCCAGCCGCCGCAGCAGATGCCAAAGGCGCACTGCTGTACAGCTGGACGCGTGTCGTCGGTCGCGACGACACCCTGTCCCCGACGCAGCCGTGGCAGACGATGGTCGACATTCATGTCGCGTTCGCCTCGTGGCGGTTCGGGATCCACGCGGATGCCCCTGGCGTGTTTGCACGCAGCGTCACTGTTGAGGTTGCAGGAGAGCAGATCTCCACGCTTCACCCGCACGACCTGCTGATGGCGTCGGTCATCCATGGGCTGATGCACAACTGGTGGCCGCTCCGGCTTGTCAGCGACATCGATGCCGTCAGTGCGTCCGTTGAGCACTGGGATGTGGTTGAGGCGTGCGCAGCTGAGAGGGGCATGCGGCGTCTGTTGTGGAGCGCCCTGGCGTTGCGCCAACGGCTGTTTGGCGCGCGCGTTCCACCAGAGGTGGCCGCCGGCGTCAGCGCCGATCGTGCCGTCCAACGGGTTGCCGTGGCTGTCGCCAGTCGGATGTTTGCCGCGTCTCCAGGCGGGGTCCTGTGGCATCGCCGCCCATTGCTCCGCGCCTATCTGCCGGACTCCACACGACATCGAGCCGCGTTCTACATCCGCGACGCGTGTTTCGCGGTGCTGAAGCGTTACCACTCGATCGCTCGTACGGTTTGACCCGTCCGGAGTGCCATCCTATACTCCAAGTCCATGACGCAGCCCACACGCGCCCGCCGTCTGCGGATTCGGCAGTTTCTGATGACCGCTGCGCTGGTGACCCCGCTGATGGTGGCCGTCGCGAGTGCACCGCCGTTTGCTGCGGCGCCGCAGGCGCAGGGCCCGTCGCGCATGGTGGGGCCGCTGTTTCCCATCACTGCGGGCAGCGACAATATCGTTCCCACGCGGTCGGGGCTTCGCGTGTTTTATCCGACCCGCTGGGCGTGTGGCGACACCGAAAGCTACACGCTGACGCTGGCCAACCCGGACGGCAGCGGCCGCTATCGCACGGTGATGCGCGAGCTTGGGTCACTCCACCAGGAACTCACGATTACCAACTTCGCCGGATCAACTCCGCAGCGATTTGTGCTGACTGAAACGCGCGGCGGTGCCGTCGTCCACACGACCACCGCCAACCTGGTGGATCTCAACTCGGACGGCGTGTTCGACACGATCACCTTCACGGGCCAGTACAACGTCACGATCAGTCTCGTGTTCAACGGCGACAACGTCAGCATTCCGTGGTCGGAAGCCAACAGCATCGGCATCGACACCAACTACGCGTGCTCGGGCGCCGGCGCGTTGCCGCAGATCTGGATCCCGCTCGCCGATACCAATGGCGACGGACGTGGAGACTCGGTGGTGCTCGACCTCGACGGTAACGGCGCCGCCGATCCTGACATTTACAGCGGGCCTGTCGTCGCGGCGCCGTCGGTGCCCACGATGGGTCCGGTGGCGCGCCTGATGCTGTTGATCCTGATTGGCCTGACGGGCAGCTGGTTCCTGTCCCGCCACCGCCAGGATCCCACCGGCACGCCGGCGTAACTCGCGACAGTCCGAGTGTCGCGAGCCCGCCTGACGCCGCAGACCTCTACGCTCATTCTGATCACCGCCGGGGCCCTGCTGCGCATCGTCGCGGCTGACGCCATCGGCCTTGGCGTGTCCGAGTCGTACTACTACGGCGCCGCCATGCATCCCGCGTTGTCGTACTTCGACCAGCCGCCCGCAGCCGCGTGGATCGGCTGGCTGGTCCTGCAGGTCGCGCCGGAGGGATCCAGCCTGGCGCTGCGGCTTCCGTTCATCGCCTGTTTTGCCGCAACCACCTGGCTGATGTTCACCACGGCCCGGATGCTGTTTGGTCCGTGGGCAGGGTTTCTCTCCGCGCTGATGCTCAACCTGACGCCGGTGTTTGCACTGAGCGCCGGCCTCTTCTTCCAGCCGGACGGCCCGCTGATGTGCTTCTGGCTGGCGGTCGTGCACCTGCTCGCGCGCGTGATGCTCCGCGAGCCCGCACACGAGGCGACGCGTCGTTACTGGATGCTGGCCGGCGTCTCGCTGGGCTTGGCATTGCTGAGCAAATACAGTGCGATCTTTCTGCTTGGTGGCACTGCGATGTGGATGAGCGTTCGACGCGACGCGCGTGCGTGGCTGCGACGGCCGGAGCCATACCTTGCCCTGGTGGCCGCCGCTGCGGTGTTTGCGCCGGTATTGTGGTGGAACGCCCAGCACGAGTGGCTTTCGTTCATCTGGCAGGGAGGCAGAGCCACAGCGTACAAGGGGCTGCATGTTTCCTGGCTCCTCCAGAACCTCGGGGGCCAGCTGCTCGAAGTGTCACCGTGGATATGGCTGCTCGTGTTGCTCGAAGTACCGAGAGCCTTCCGCCGCCACGAAGCACACAGCACCGCCAGACGCTTTCTGGTCGTGATCGCACTGCCACCGGTCGTCGTGTTCACGGCTGTTGCCGCCTACGCCGACGTTGGCAATCACTTTCACTGGGGTACGCCGGGCTACCTCACGTTGCTGGTCAGTCTTGGCGCCACCCTCCACGAGGGCTGGCAGCGCCGGCCACGCGTCATGACGGCCACAATCGTGCTGATGGCCGCGGCGTCGACGACCATCATGATTCTGCCGACCATCCAGGCCGCGACGGGTGTCTTCAGCCGCGGCACCGGTGTGATTGCCACCATCCTGGCCGGCGACCACGACCCGACGATTGAGTTGGTGGACTATGACGCCCTGGTGCCGGCGCTGCAACGGCACGGCCTGCTTAATCGAACGGACGTGTTCGTGTTTTCTGATCGCCACCATGTCGCGGGGAAGGTGGACTACGCGTTGCGGGGACGCGCGCCATTCATGGTGTTCGGCCAGGATCCGCGAGCGTACGCGTTCTTCGACACCCCGGCGGCGCACATCGGGCACGACGGCATTCTTGTCAGTCATCGGCCCAGCCTAGACGAGTTGCGCTGGGAGTACGGCTCCTACTGCGGCACATTTGAGGCGATCGATGCTGTCCCAGTCCTTCGCGCCGATGTGCCCGTCGTCACGCTGTATCTCTACCGGTGTGCGCCTCTGACTGTCCCGTATCCGCTTCCCTACGGGCGAGCACCTGAGCCACCCGGTTTACCACTTCCTCAACACTGATCGACGTCAGACATCGTCGCTGCCTGACGCAGACGGCCGGGCACACTGACCCGCACGCGTCCCGGCCCGACACGACTGCGTTGGGTTGCCGATAGGGGCCGACGCGCACCGGTGATGTCGGGCCGTAGAGCGCAACGACCGATGTGCCAAGCGCAGCGGCGATGTGGACGGTGCCGGTGTCTGCGGCGACGTGAACATCCGCGCGATCCAGAAGCGCAATGACGTCCTCGAGTGAGGTCTGTCCGGTGATGTCCACGACCGCCGCCCCGACCGTCTGCGCGATCGCTGCGTGCGCCCGCCGTTGCGCTGCAGTGCCCATCATCACCACGGTGCCCAGGTCCGAGATGTGTCGGATGACCGCCGACCATCGCTCCCCAGGCCATTCCTTCCAGCGCTGCGCCGTCGACGGATTGACCACCACCAGCGGCGACCCTGGCTGAATCGACCGTCTTGCGAGCAGGTCATCCACACGCGCTCGAGCGTCGGGACTCGGGCGGAGGTGAAACTCCGCCTCCCCATTCGCGGCGCCCAGGGTCCGGACGACATGCAGGTACTCATCAATGGCGTGGCCCGGCGTTGCGGGCAGCGGTACGCTCCTGGACACCAGGTGCGCGCCTTCGCGTTGTCCAGCCCTCGCCAGACGCATCGGAGCCCTCGACAGCCAGGTGATGATCGCGCTCTTGGCCAGGCCCTGGAGGTCAAGCGCCAGATCGTAGGATTCCTCGCGAAGCGCACGGACACCCGAACGGTATTCCCGCCACCATGCCCGAGGCCGCCGAGGCCATCGCATCATCGGTGGGAACACGACGATGCGATCCACTGCCGGGTGACCCGCAATCAGCGGCGCTGTCCATCGTTCGATCGCCCAGGTGATTCTCACAGAGGGCCTCGCCGCCTTCAGCGCCACGGCCACGGGCATCGCATGTACCACGTCCCCGATCGACGACAACTTCACGATCAGAATGCGGTCGCGCGTCATGTATCAGAGCCCGACAACAAGGCACGGTACGCCTCCACGAGTGTGATGCCCGCTGTCGCTCCGTAGAACGACTTGGCCGCTTCGTATCCACCGGCGCGATGTTCATCCGGCGCAACGAAGTAGCCCGCGTACCCGTTTGTCAGACCGAGTATCCACGGCTGGCCGGTGCCGGCATCCCCGGCGACGCCCTTGGCGGCCAGACCCAAGGTCGTGGTTGGCTCACCGGGCCAGGTCAACATGGCGAGATCTCCCAATCGAATGAGGTTGAGCTCAACCTCACGCGGAACAAGGCCGCCAATCGGCATCCGCGACAGCAGGTGAGGCGCCGGAAGACGGACCCGCCGACGGGAGACTGACCACCGCGGTGTGACACGCCTCGCGCGCGGAATCGCCGCGGCGCATTGTTGACCAAACGCGTGCGCGATGTAGTTGATGCCTTCGGTTCCCGCCATGATGGGGGAGACGTCGCCGACTGCGCCGTTGACAAAAAGTACCGGTGCACCAAGCTGCCGCTCCAGCGACCGTTCGATGGCGCCAGGTACGTCCGCGCTCAGGAGGAGATTGTTGTCCTGCAGTGCCGTGCCATGGATCGCCATGTTCGCCATTGCGCCGATCCAGCGCGTGTTGATGGTGGACCTCGCCAGCAGCAGGTTCACGGTCGGATCAAAAAACCAGCGGTCATGCCGACGGCTGCGTTGGAGCCCGTCGGCAGCAAACGACACCGTCGACAGCGACGCCGGTTCCGCGCGCTCCACTGCCCCGCGCACGGCACCGATGACGGCGGTGACGATGGCGTCATGCACGAGCCGGCTGAATGCGTCCATGACCACGAGCTGCCACGTCCTCGCGCGGGTCAGTCCTCCAGGTCCGCTGTGGGTGTGCGTCGCGGACACCATGACTCCGTCGCGAGGGAAGCCCAGCGGCTCGACCGTCCGCAGGATCTCGTCGTGCAGATCGGGCGGCACCGCAACCACATCCAGGCTGAGGAAGAGGAGGCGGTGATCGCCCTCAATCACGACCATCGCCTTCACGCGAATGGGATCGCGCTGGCCTGCTGACGGCTTGAAGAAACGCACGAACGGCGGATGCCGCTCGATTCGGCACGGCAGGACGCGTCTTCCACGTCCGCCATACCCGGCGATCGGGGCACCCGTCGGCAGCTGCACCGTGTCAGCGGCCACACCACACCGGAATGCGTCAGGAAACCGAGAGGCCATTGCCCGAGTGCAGGATATCCCACGGGTCTCCGCGCTAGGATCGTCCGGTGCCGCGTTTTGACCGTCAGTCATTTGCCGAGACCTTTCGCCGCGCGCTGGCCAGGCGCGAAGAAGGACTGACCGCCGCCACCGATGCCTGGCGCGTTTGTGACGGCCCGGGCGACGGGCTCGAGGGCATCTATGTGGATCGCCTGTCCACCGCGGCCATTCTCAGCGTGTACGACGATGCCGGGTGGAGTGACGATGAGGTCAGCCTGGCGGCGGATGAGGTGCTCCATCAGATGGCCGGGCTCGGCGTGGAGGCCGTGTACGTCAAGCCGTTTGCGCGTGACCGCAGCCGGCTTGGCGGACAGCCGCCGGAAGAGACGCGCGAGGCGTTACCACGGGCAGGGACCGCGCAGCCCGACGCCATCGTGGTACACGAGTACGACACGTTGTTCGAGGTGCGGCCGTACGACGGCTTCTCGACCGGGCTGTTCCTCGAGCATCGCGAACATCGCCGGATGCTGGCAGAACGCGGCGCCGTCCGTGTGCTGAATCTGTTTGCCTATACATGCGCGTTTTCAGTGCCGCTGGCGCGGATGGGCGCCCATGTCACCAATGTGGACGTGTCGGCGCGGTACCTCGAATGGGGCGTCCGCAATCATGCGCTCAACGACATCGAACCCGCGCACGTCCGTTACGCTCGCAGAGATGCGCAGGCGTACCTGGCGTATGCAGCGAGGCACGACCATGAGCGGTTCGATCTCATCGTGATCGACCCGCCGACGTTCGGTGCCGCGGACAGACGGCGCGGGGTGAAGGCATGGAAGGCCG
>BTVE01000039.1:0-37730 GCA_045862915.1 Acidimicrobiia bacterium | reverse complement strand
GATGTAGCCCCCCCCCCAACTCCCGGGGGGGGGCCGCCGGCCACCCCCGCCCCCACCCCTCTCGTGTTGTACGAACCCCGGATCAGAACCGGACGCGCACGCCGAGGCGTACGACGCGCGGGTTCATGATCTCCAGCGGCTGATCAGCGGTCGACGCGTTGAGGTCAAACTGGCGACCCAACACCGTCGAAGCGTTGAACAGGTTGAAGAAGTCGAGGTCCAGATCGGCCGACACCCGATCGATGCGCAGCGTCTTGCTGATGCGCGCGTCGAACGAGTGCACCATCGGCAGGCGTGCATCACCGATGTTGGTGGTCACCAGGATGTTCCTGCCACTCGGATTGAGGGCATCCTCGGTGCCGGCCTGTTCGCCGAGGTAGTACGGCGTCGAATACCCCTGACGCGCGACATAGTTCATGCCCAGGTTGATCCCATAGCGGGCCTGGTAAGCCGACGTGAGAATGAACTGGTACTTCGGCGCAACCAGGAACACGTTGCTCTTGCCGCTGCCTGATGTCTGCGTCAACACCAGGCCGCCGTTGACGTTCGGGGACGCCAGCGGTGCCGCGGCCAGCGGCAGGTTCGCGGTCGGGTCAAACCGCGCCTCATCGTTGTCGAAGTATTCGGTGTGTTCACCGGTCGAGAAGCCGGCGCGCATCATCCAGTTGTTCGACATACGTTTGGTTGCGGACAACTCCAGGCCCCAGTACTGCTGGTGGTATCCGGGACGTTTTTCGAACACTCGGCCGTTGTCGTCGGGCAGCGCAGCCTCGTTGACCATGTACAAGGGCACCGAGTAGTTGCCGACCGCCGGATGGCTGCCGGTTACATCGCCGGCACGGGTATAGTTGGCGCCCGTGACTCCGCGCTGGTGCTGCCAGTTGAAGTTCGTGTAGCGACGCCAGGTGAACGAACCCGACAGACCGATGTTGGCGCGCAGTTCGTGCTCGAGCCCGAGCACCACTTCGTGCGTGCGCGGCACGCCGTAGTCACCAATCGTGTCCGGATTGCCGCCAAGCGGATTGCTCGGGTCGAAGCCGGCTGTGCCGAGGAACGTGCCCGCCGCGATCTCCGACGCGTCCGCCACATTGTTGCCGTTGGTGTCGGTGGCACGGTAGTACACGTAGGAGTAGTACGGAATGGCCGAGGCGATGAGCGATGACTGGTTCGCCGCCAGCTGCGACGCGAACATCGCGTAGCTCGCGCGCGCGATGGTCTTGCGCGACTCGGTCAGGGCATACGTCACACCCACGCGCGGTGTCACGGCGTTCCACACGATGGCGTTTTCAACCGCCGGTGCGTCAAGCGCGGGCAGCAGGTTCGGCAGCACCGAGTTGCCCGGCACCGATGCCGGCGTGATGCTGCTGGCCGACCGGTCCCACCGCACGCCGACGTTCACCGTCAGCCGGTCGAGGCTGATCGTGTCGCCCACGTAGGCGTTCCAGTACTGGCCCTCGGCCGCCGCCGCCCAGTCACGCACGACGATGGCCGTCATCGTCGGGTAGCCCGAGTGGCGTGTCTGGATGCCCAGCCCGGGCCAGCCGCTCTCGGACGTGACCGCCGCGCGCTTCCAGCCGAAGCCGAACTTCAGTTCGTGATTGCCCTTGAAGTAGTTGCCGTCGATCGTCGCGTTGTCCTGCGGACGGTCCGTGCTGTACCGCAGGTAGCTGCCGTGATGCACACGGGCGTCATCGCGATAGTGCGCCGCGTCGTTGCCGCCCTGCGGCGAGAGGCTGAACCCGCCACCCACATGCGCGTACCGCGCCGTGACGAACGCGGAGTTGCCAATCGTCCGGCTGAGTTCGCCCTTGAAGAGTTTGGTGGGACCGGTCTGGTTCCACGTCGTTTCGGCCGGCCGGGTGCCCGACGCGCCACGGCCCTGCTTGATCTTGTCGCCGTAGAAGAACGTGAAGCTGCCGCGCGTATTGGTGTCGATTTCCGCGGACGCCTTGGCCGAGTAGTTCTCCAGCGTCGTGCAGTCGCGCGCGCTGAGGCCGTAGCTGCCGGCCGCCACCGTCACCGCCTCGGTCGGACCGCAGCCCTTCGACGGGACGATCCGGGTGGCGCCGCCGCCGCTGTAGGCGAAGACGTCCATCTCGGGCACCGTCTTGCCGAACGCGCCCCAGAAGAAGAGGCGGTTGCGCAGGATGGGGCCGCCGATCTCGACGCCGTAATCCTGGTACTTGGCCACGCGGTTGTAGCTGGCGAGCGTTCCGCGCAGATCATCAGGCACGTTGTCGCTCTGCAGATCGTTGTTCTCGAAGTAGTAGCGGCCCGAACCCCGCCAGACGTTCGTGCCGCCGCGCAGCACGAAGTTCAGCTGCACACCTGGCGTGGGCGTCTGCGGGTCGGCACCGCCGGTCGTGACCTGCATCTCCTGGAACATGTCGAAGTCGTAATAGGTCGGCGACGACCCCAGCGATCCCATGTCGGTAATGGCAATGCCGTCGATGTTCCATGTGTTGTCGCCGCCGGTGGCGCCCTTCGCCACGTAGTTCGACTGCTGCCCCGACTCCGCACCGCCGACGTTCACGCGGTCGACGATGATGCTGGGCACCGTCTGCAGCACGACCCAGGGGTCGCGCGACGTCGGGATGTTCTGCAGTTCGTCCAGCGTGACGTTGGTCGAGATGGTCTGCTTCTTCGTCTCGATGACCGGCGTCGTGGCCTGCACGTCCACCGACGTCGCCATCCCGCCGACCGCCATCGTCGCCTTGAGCGTCACGATCGAGCCGGCGCCAACCGGCACGTTCGTGTTGCGATAGTCGCTGAAGCCGGACAGCTTCGCCACCACCGTGTACTGGCCCGGCGCCAGATTCAGGAATCTGGCTTCACCGCGCTCGTTGGTCACCGTGCTTGATGCCTGTGGGCCGGTCAGCTCGACCGTCACCCCGGGCAGCACCGCACCGGTACCATCGGTCACCATCAGATCAATGCGTCCCGTAAACACTTGTGCGAATGCGGGCACAGCACAGACCGTCAGGCTGAGTGCCAGCAAGAGCACTCGTCCCATGCGTTGTGTCATGTGTTCCTCCACTCCAGAGCGCTTCGACGACCATCGCCGACGCTCTGGACCGATAGGTCACTCACTGCAAGCGGCGGGACATTTCCGAACCGTTCGCATGCGTGACACTGCGGCCGGGATCGGAGTCTCATCTGTCGCGCTTCCGGCCATCTCCGATCACCGGCCTCCCAAGCGGTTGGATGTGAATATCCAAACTGTCGAGGAGCGAACCGGTCGAGGCAGGGTCGCTATACTTGGCAACAGTCGTGTCTGCCACCGCCCATGCGCACCGCTGGTCCGTGCCTGCCGTCCTGATCGGCGCGGCGGCGTTGTTCGTTGCCGGACTGCTGTTCGTCCCACAGTGGCTGAAACACAACACACGACCGAGTCCGGTCATTCTCATTTCGATCGACACGCTGCGCGCTGATCGCCTGCCGATCTACGGATACACGGACGGCCTGACACCGGCCATCGATGCGTTGGCGCGCGACAGCGTCGTCTTCGACTCGGCCTGGTCACAGTCCCCGCAGACGCTGCCGGCGCACACGTCGATCCTGACGGGACGTCTGCCGTTTGAACACGGCGTGCGCGACAACATCGGCTTCACGCTGCCGTCGGGGGCCGAGACACTCGCCCATCGGTTCTCCCGCGCGGGGTATGCCACAGCGGCATTTGTCTCGACCTACGTGCTGCGACAACAGGTGGGCCTGGCGGCGGGCTTCGACACCTACGACGACTCGTTGCCCTCGGCGAGCGCGGACACCCCGCTCGGGGAGTTGCAGCGTCCGGGCACGCAGACGGTCGACGCCGCGATTCGTTGGTTGCAGGGGCGACAGGACGAACGGCCCTACTTTCTTTTTTTCCACATCTACGAACCGCACACGCCGTACACCCCGACCGTCGTGCCGGCCAGTGGTGATCGGTATGACGGTGAAGTCACCGATGCCGATCGCATCGTCGGGCGCCTGATCGACGCGATCAAGGCGCAGGGGGACTACGAACGCGCAACTATCGTGCTCCTCTCGGACCACGGGGAGGGACTCGGCGATCACGGCGAAGATGAACACGGGTTGTTCCTGTATCGCACGACGATTCAGACACCGCTGGTGATCAAGCACGCCACGGCAGTTTCAGGTCACCGCGTGGCCCTGCTGCCCGTGCAACACATTGACCTTGCGCCCACCCTGGCCGACCTGCACGGGCTGGGCGGTGACACCAGCCTGCGCGGGCGGAGCCTTCGGAGTGTTCTGGAGGGTGGGACCACACTGCCGTCGGCGCCGATTTATGCGGAGGCGATGTCGGCGCGTTATCACTTCGGCTGGAGTGAGCTCTACGCTCTGACGGACGAGCGGTACCGGCTCATTCGCGCGCCACGGGACGAGTTGTTCGATCTGCAGCAGGACCCGCGCGAGCTGGAGTCGGTGCACGACAATCGCGCATCGGTCCACCTCGCGATGCGCGCGGCGCTGGACACCCTGCTTGCCAACGCCGAGGTGGGCGCACCGTCCGCGGTGTCCGATGCAGACCGGCAGCGACTCGCGGCGCTTGGCTACATCGGGTCACAGACCGGCACCAGCACCTCTACGACGCTTGAGCGTGCCGATCCCAAGGACAAGCGTGAGGTCCTGCGGAGTTATCAGCGCGCCAATGCGCTCGCCACTGAATCCCGCTGGCCCGAGGCGGCCGAAGCGTACCGCACACTGCTCGCCCAGGAACCCGACATGCTCGACGGCTGGTTGCGACTCGCGCAGGCCGAAGAACGCGCGGGTCGCCAGACCGCGGCTCTCGACGCCTACCGCAGCGTTCTGACACGGGACGGGAAAAACGCCGCGGCGCTTACCGGTGCGGCGTCGCTGCTCGTGGCGCTTGGACGCTTCGATGAGGCGCGCGCACACGCCGAGCTGGCCGTCGACGTGGCGCCGGCAGCGGCCGAGGAACTGCTCGCACGGCTCGCCGTGCAACGGGGCGACGCCGACGCAGCGCGGCTGCACGCGCGGCGGGCAGCCGAGGCTGATTCGACACTGCCGATGCCGGCCTTCATCGACGGCCTGATTCTCTACAACCAGGGCGCGTATGCGGCCGCAGTGCCGCCTCTCCGGCAAGCGGCCGAGGCGCTGGAGCGACGGACCGAGCAGGTGGCCGACGTCCGGTACGTGCTGGGGGACGCCCTGGCGCGCCAGGAGCAGTTTCCAGAAGCCGAACGCTGGTTCCGCGCCGAGATCGCCGCGTTCCCGGGTCACGTGCGCGCCAGAGTCGGCCTGGCGCTCGTGCAGTTGTCCACCGGCCGCCGCAACGACGCAATCCAGTCGGTGCTCGCACTTGAGTCGGCCGGGCCCACGTCGGCCAGCCGCGAGGCCTTCGAGGCGGCCGCCCAGTTGTGGACCGTGCTCGGGGAACCCGCGCGGGCTGCGGCTGCACGCGCGCGCGCTGGGCGGTAAGATCGACCTGTGACTCCGCTCCGCACTCTCATCGTCGGGGTGGCGGCCCTGAGCGCAGCATCGGTGCTGCACGGGCAGGCGCAACCCACCTTCCGATCCGGCACCGATATCGTCCGGCTGGACGTCCGTGTGGTGGACAACGCAGGTCGCCCCATCACCGACCTGCGCCAGGACGAAATCGAAATCATTGAAGAAGGTCGTGCTCGACCGACGGTGTACTTCCAGCGCGTCAGCGAGCCCGCAGACCTGTTTGTCGACCAGGCGGCCCGCGCGATCACAGCGGAGGTCTCCTCCAACGAGGCGTTTCCGCGCGGCCACCTGTACCTGCTGGTGTTCGACCAGGCGCACATCACGACAGGCAACGAACAGCGCGCGCGGCTGGCGGCCGAACAGTTTGTACGCCGGCACGTTCGACCGTCAGATCGTGTGGCGCTGTTTGCCATTCCGGGACCGGGCCCTCAGATTGGGTTTACTGCGGACCGCACGCGTCTGCTGGACGAACTGGCGCGGATTCGCGGCACCTATCAGCGCGTCGCCACCACTCCCTTCGGCAACCTCCCGATCTACGACGCACACCGGATCGCGCAGGGCGACGACCGGCTGATCAACGACACGATGGAGCGCCTGGCCAAAGAAGGCGGCGGCGATGTCCTCGGCGTGTCGGCCGCGACCACAACAACACGAGGCGGCGCCATTGGAGGGGAAGACCCCGCGATCGCACGGCGCCTGCTCATCGAAAACGCGCAGACGATCGTCAAGCAGACCGACGCCGAATCACGTCAGCTGCTCCAGCGCCTCGCCGACGTCATTCGTGGTCTCGGCGACATCGAAGGTCGCAAGAGCGTGATCTACTTCTCCGAGGGGTTCTTTCAGGACAACCTGTCGGATGAACTCGAGGACGTCGCAGCTGCGGCGGCGCAGACGTACTCGGTGTTCTACGCGCTTGATCTCAACAGCCGCATGCTGGCGATCAACGAAGCGTCGCCGGCATCGGCGCCCCTCGGATCGGAACTCCAGGCGCGGCTGGCCCCACTGGGCACACTTGTCACCGAAACGGACGGCGAGCTGGTGATCGACGCGTCGACGAGGGTGGACGACGCGCTGACGCAGATTGCCGCGGAAGCTCAGGACTACTACCTCGTCGGGTTTGAACCGTCAGCCGAGGCGCTCAGCAAGCGAGGCGAGTATCGCCGGGTCACAGTGCGCGTCACACGGCCTGGCGCGCGTGTGTCCTCGCGCACCGGCTACGCGCTCCGGTCGAATGCGATTGCCGCCGACCGCCAGCGCGCGATTTCTGCCGTGCTCGGCGCGCCGTTTGTGCAGCAGGGCCTCAAGCTCGACTACACGACGTATCTGATGAAGGCCGACGTCCCGGGCCAGCAACGTGTCATCGTGAGTCTGGCGGCGCAGTTGCCGATTCGCTCGCGCGAAGGTGAGACGGCCGATGTGGTGTTTGTCGCGCGCGACGTGCGCGACGGCCGCGTCGTGGCCAGCGGTTCCGACAGCTTGCCGCTGCCGGCCGCGCCGGCTCCGGGCTCGGCGACGGGCACCGGCGTGTGGCGTGTGCAGTTCTCGGTGCCCGCCGGCAACTACCTCATGCGCGCCGTCGTCCGTGAACCTGGCGGCCTGGCCGGCAGCGCCGATCGGCGGCTGGAGGTACGCGCGCTCGACACGCCGAACATTGCAGTGAGCGACCTCATTCTCGGGTCGAGCGCGACCGCCATCCCCGTGCGGGCCGCGGCACATGTGGAAGACGGCCTGTCGGGGGTCCTGGAGTCGTACGCACGCGCGGCCAATCAGCTGCAGGACCTGTCGCTGACTGTGAGTGTCCGCACAATCGACGGCACACAGGCGTTTGCCACCTACACCTCGCCACTGCCGTCGCCGGTGGCCGATGGCGGCGGGTTCATCATCCGCGCGCCATTCCAGGTCCCGCTGACCGGTATCGCCCCTGGCGCCTACGTCGTGTATGCCACGGTCGTCTCGAGTGGAGGCGTCCTCGCCGAACGAACGCGTTTTGTTGACGTGCTGCCCGGGACGTCAGGCATGACCCCGGTCCGCCCTGGCGCGGCGCCGCCGGCGCCTGCGCCCGCCATCACGCCCGCAGAAATTGTTGAAGGCCAGCTGGGACAGGCGCTGGTCGCTGAACTCCTCGAGCGGTCGCGCGACACCGCGCTCTCTGGCGCGGCAGATGATGCCGTGCGTGGGCAGTGGGAACGCGTCGAAGCCGCGGCCAAGTCCACACCGACCGGGGCGTCGGCGTTTGTCGGCGCCTCATTGCGTGCCCTCGCGCGTTTTGTGCGGGAAGACTACCGCGGCGCAGTGGATGCGTGGACGGAGGCCAGGACGGCTGAGCCACAACACGCGTTGACGCTGTTTTTCCTGGGCTGGGCGCAGGATCGCGCAGGGGACACCACGGCGGCGCTGACCTCGTGGCGTGGCGCCGCCCACATCGACCCGCTGATGACGTCCGCACACCTGGCGTTGGCCGACGGTTACCTCAAGCTCAAACAGCCGGCCCTGGCGCGGCAGGCGCTGCGCGCCGGACTCGACGCGATCCCGAATTCTCCCGAACTGCTCACACGGTTGCGCGCGATCGAAGGGGGGCTGTGACCCCATTGGTGCGGGCCGTCGTGGGTGCAGCCGTGGTGTCGGCGGCGTGGGTCGCGGTGGACGCCGCAGGGCCACAGACGTCATCCACGACCCAGGCACAAGCACCGACGTTCCGCGCGTCCACACAGCTGGTGGAGGTCGATGTTCGCGTCTTTGACGCCGACGGCCGCTTCGTCGACGACCTCACGATGGATGACTTCGAAGTCTTCGAACGTGATGCCCGGCAGCCGCTGCGTGGCGTGTACTTCGTGGCGCCCGCACCAGGCGCAACAGAACGCGCGGCACCACTGATCAGCTGGCGTGGTGCGCCGGCGGCTCTGGCTGCGGCCCCTCCGGTCACGGCGGTCCGACAGACATGGATCTTCGCGTTTGATCTCAATCACCTGCCGCCAGGGGGAGGATTTGATCGCGCGCGAACGGCGGTCCTCTCCTTCCTGCGCGATCGCTTCCGCGACGGTGACCTGGGTGGTGTCCTCGCGGGCGGCACGATGGTCGGCAATCGTCTGACCAGTGTCCGCGCGGAACTGGAAGCCGCGATCACGTCCCTCAAGACGAACCCCGATTCGCGAACGAGAGCCATCGAACTGACGCGCGAGTTCCCGCGCATCCTGGACGATTCGGAAGCGTTAGCCATCGCGTCGGGCAACTCCGACGCCCTGCAGCGTGCAACCGTGCGCGCCTGTGCCGAGGACGCGCAGTTGTGCCAGAACGCCGACATGATGTTGCGCGAAAAGGCACAACGCTTCCGTGCGTTGATGCAACGATCGTCGCTCGACTCGCTGAACACGCTGACGGCGCTGGCCAACGGACTCGCGCGCGTGCCCGGCCCCAAGACCGTCGTGTTGCTCAGCGAAGGGTTTGTCACGCAGGAACTGGAAGGCGCCTTGCGGTCGACCGTTGGTCAGACCACACGGGCAGGCGCGCGGATCTATGCGATTGACGTGCGCGGTCTGAACCGCGGGCGGTCAGCTGACATCGGGGATCGCGCGGCCGTTGAAGACACCGCCGGCGCGCCGGCACGGTTTGACCTCTCGCTGGATGCGCCAAACAGCCTCGCTGTCGACACCGGCGGACTCTTCCTTCAGCATCGGAACAATCTGTCGGACGCGCTGACGCTGGTCGAACGCGACACCTCCCAATATTACGTGCTGGCGTACGAACCCCAGGGCCTGACGCTGGACGGCAGCTTTCACGCCATCGACGTCCGGGTGAAGCGGCCCGGCGTCAAGGTGCGGGCGCGGCGCGGCTATCTCGCCTTGCCTTCGTCGTCGCTCTTGACTCCGGCCCCGATCAAACGTCGTCCCTGATGTCCACGTTGCAACGCAGCCTCTTGTTCTGGGGCGCAATCGCCGCCGGCGCCGTCATCACCTTCGTGATGACCGGGCAGCGCGACAACACACACTCGCCGCCCAAGCACGTCGTGCTGTTCACGCTGGACACCACCCGTGCCGACGCGCTGGGAAGTTACGGTGGCCGCGCGACCGTCACGCCGCACCTCGACCAGCTTGCGGCGAGCGGTGTGCGCTTTGACGCGGCCATCTCGCCATCACCCATCACCGGCCCCGCGCATGCGGCATTGCTGACTGGACAGTATCCGGCACGGTACGGCGTGCGCGACAACGCTACGACGCCACTGCCGGAGGAGGCGGTGACGCTCGCGGAACGACTCCGGGACGCGGGTTTTGCCACCGGTGCATTCATCGGCGCCTTTGTCCTCGATCGCCCGTACGGATTCGCGCAGGGGTTTGGCACGTTTGGCGGCTTCGACCGCGTGGAGTCCGGGCGCGAAGCCAATGCCGAACGGCGAGGTGACGCGGTGGTCGACGAGGCGATCGCGTGGCTCGGCAGCGTGAGCACGGACCAGCGGGTGTTCCTCTGGGTGCACCTCTACGACCCCCATGCGCCGTACGCCGCACCGGTGCCGTTTGCCGGCCGCCATCCGGATCAGCCGTACCTCGACGAAGTGGCGTACATGGACGCTCAGATTGGGCGTGTGCTCGACGGATTGCGGACGCGCGGCCTCTTCGACGACAGTCTGATCCTCGCCATCGCGGACCATGGCGAATCGCTGGGCGAACATGGGGAAGACGAACATGGCGTGTTTCTCTACGAACCCGTCATCCGCGTCCCATTCATCGTCTCCGGCCCTTCCGTCCAGGAGGGGCTCACTGTATCCGAACAGGTCAGATCGATCGACGTTACGCCGACCGTGCTCGACCTTGTTGGACTGCCGAAGGCGGACGACGCGGATGGCGAGTCATTGACGGCACTCCTCGGGGGCGGATCACGCACGACGGTGCCCGTGGCCTACGCGGAGTCGTATTACCCGAAGTGGCACTACGGCTGGAGTGAACTCCGCGCCTTGCGTGCAGACGGCTGGAAGGTGATCGATGCTCCACGCCCCGAGCTGTATGCGATCGACAAGGACGCTCGTGAGTCTGCCAACCTGTTCACCTCACAGCAGGCGCTGGCCTCGCGGATGATTGCCGAAGCACAGGCGCTCGAGCGGAGCTTCACCGGAGGCCGCACCGTCGCTGCCGCGGCGCCCAGCCCGGACACACTCGAGCGGCTCCGGAGCCTCGGGTACGTGGGCACGTCCGCGCCGCAGCTCGATTCGTCAGATCGTGGTCCGGATCCGAAAGACCGCATCGAAGAACGGCGGACGTTCAAACGCCTGCTGACCACTGTCATCGACCAGATGGGGGCGGGTCGCCTCGACGAGGCCGAGCGCGGGCTGCGCGAGCTCATCCGAATCAACGACCGCGCATTCGATCTGCACGAAATGTTGGGCGAGGTCTACGCCAGGCAGAATCGCCCTGACGCCGCCCTGGGTGAATTCGAAATGGCGGCGCTGCTCAATCCCGCTGCGGCGTCTCCGCTGTTGTCGGCGGCAGAGCTGCAGTTACGGCGCGGCAACCTGCGCGATGCACGCGCGCGATGGACGCAGGCAAATACAGTGGCGCCACAGTCCTTCGACGTGGCGTTGGTGGAAGGTCTGATTCTGGAGGCGGAAGGCCGCGCGGCTGACGCAATGGCCGCCTACCGCCGGGCGATTGCACTGAACCCCGCGGCGCCACGGCCGCGCATGATGCTCGTACGTGTGGCGTCGCAGCTGAAGGATTTCGCGACCGCGGAGTCGGAGCTACGCACACTGCTCGACGCCGGCCACCAGCCGTCACGCATGCACCTGGCGCTTGGTCAATTGTCGGCAATGCAGGGCAGGCTGGCCGAGGCCGAACGCCACTATGTCGAGGCGTTGCGGATCGAACCAGGCCTTCGGATCGCCGAAGACGCGCTCCGCGCACTCCGGGGCGGACGCTGAGCCCGGCCGCTACTTCAGCGTTTCGAGGATCTTCTTCGCCGTAGCCAGCTCCGGCGCATCCGCGGGAGCGATGGACACGAACTTCTGAAGGTCCACCTTGGCTTCCGCTTTCTTGTCGAGCGCCAGATACGAGATGCCGCGATAGTAGTAGGCGCTGGGATCAGCGGGAAAAACCGTGATGGCCTTGTCCAGCCAGGTAATCGCGTCGGCCTGCTTTTTATCGTTGATGAGGCCAATCGCGATGTTGACGAAGACCAGCGGGTCGGTGACTTTGCTGGCGTCAATCGACGACAACACCTGCTGACCTTCTTCCAACCGGCCGGCCTCAATCAGCACGGTGCCAAGCAGCACCTGCACGTCAATGGCCGCAGGGTCGTTCTTGACGGCCTGCTGCAGGAGTTCAACGGCCTTCGCGGAGTTCCCTTCCGCATAGTAGGCACGCGCCAGCAGCGGCGTGAACTGCGTCACCGTCGGGTACTGCTTCGCGAGCGACTCATAAATCTCACGCGCTTCGGCAAAACGTTGTGCGGTCATCAGCGCGGCCGCTTCGGTCAGGCGTTCGCGGATCACTTCGTTGGGATCCACCACGACCGGCGCAGGTTCCAGCGTGATGCCCATCGGCGGGAGGCGATTGCCTTCACTGACGGGCACGCTGAGGGTCCGGGTGATGAACCCCTCCTTGCTGACATCCAGCGACCAGGTGCCGCCGGCGATGCCGCCAATCGACCAGTCGCCCTTGCTGTTGGTTTTCTGCGGCGCCGGTCCTCGATTCTCTGCCGACGGCAACGTCGCGGTGACCATGGCCCCTTCGATGGGTTTGCCATCAGGATCGGTCACCTTGCCCGCGATACGCCCCTGCCCGCGCCACGCCTGTGCCGCAGCACTGGTCGCGATGGTGGTCAGCACGATCAGGGTACTCAGGACAATGAGGGCACTGTGGAAGCGGCGGATAGAAGACATGGCGATGGCCTTTCCGGAAAAAAGTTGCCCCGGAGCCGCTCGCGCGACTCCGGGGCAGGTCGAACAGACGCCGGCGTTAGAACGAGAACCGGACGCCCAGACGGAGGATGCGCGGGTTCATGATCTCGCGCACCTGATCCGCCGTCGTCACACGGAGGTCGTACTGACGGCCGAGCACCGTCGCCGAGTTCAGCACGTTGAACACGTCGAGGTCGAGGTTGAGACGCGTGGTGTTGTACGCGAACTCCTTGCCGAGGCGCATGTCGAGCGAGGTCACCGACGGCAGACGGAAATCCGTCACGCTGTTCACGAGCAGCAGCGTCTTGTTGTTGCCGAGCGGATCACCCGTCGCCACCTGGGAGCGGTTGTACGGCATCGCGTAGCCCTGACGGTTCACCATGTTGACGCCGAGGTTGATGCCCCACGGCGCCTGATACGCACCGTTCAGGATGAACTGGTACTTCGGCAACACCAGGTAGATCTGGCTCTTGCCGGAGCCGCCGGCTGCGCGCATGACGTCGCCGCCGTCGATGTTCGGGTTGGCCAGCGTCGAGGTCGGATCGCCCAGCGCGTTCGCGCCGTCGAAGTACTCCTTGTGCTGGTTCCACGAGAAGCCGAAGCGGCCCATCCAGCGGTTGGACATGCGCTTGGTCAGCGACAGTTCCAGGCCGTTGTAGCGCTGCGTGTAGCCCTCGCGGTTCACGTACTCGGTGCGGGTGCGGTCGGCCGGGAGGCTCGCGACGCCGTAGTACGGCACCGAGAACGAGCCCACGGGCGACAGCGACCCCGTGAAAGTGCCGCGCTGCACGTAATCGTCCGAACGCAGGCCCTCCACCGGACGCCAGTTGAAGTTGTTGAAGTGGCGGAACGTGTAGCTGGCGCTCAGACCGATGTTTGACGCCACTTCCCGGTCGAGACCAAGAATGATTTCGTGCGTCATCGGCGTGCTGTAGTCGCCCACCACATGGTTCGGCGTCGACACGTTCGACGGGTTGTTGATGTTGAACCCGTACCAGTTGTCCGCACCGCGGCCGGCAATTTCAGCCGCATCCACCGTGCCGTTGCCGTTGAGGTCGCGCACATCGTAGATGTACACACCGCGGAACGAGCCGACCGTGGAGAAGAAGCCGCCCTGGCCGGCGTTCATCTGTGACGCAAACGACGCGTAGCTGGCGCGCGCGATGGTCTTGCGGTCTTCGTCCATCGCATACGTCACACCAACACGCGGCGTGAGCGAGTTCCAGACAATCACGTCATCGGCAGCCTTGCCCGTGAGGTCAGGCAGCAGCGTGGGCAGCAGAGCATTGCCCTTCTGCGAGTACGCGCGCACAGACGAGCTCTGGCGATCCCAGCGGAGACCGAGGTTGATCGTCATGCGGTCGAGCGAGATCGTGTCGGACACGAAGCCGCTGACGTACTTGCCCTGCGTGCCGGTGACCTGGTCCCACGCGGTCACTTCCGCGATCATGTTCGGGTAGCCGGCGTGATAGGTCATGATGCCGTTGCCCGGAACGGTGTAGAACGAATCCACGTCCGCCGTGCGGTAGCTGAAGCCGGCCTTCAGTTCGTGGCGGCCACGGAACAGGTTGGCTTCGACCAGCGCGATGTGCTGCGGGCGGTCGGTGCGGTACTCGTACCAGGAGTTGCGGCCGATGCCGGCGTCGTCAGCGAAGATCATGTTGACGTCGAGACCACCCTGCGGCGTCAGGAAGAAGCCGCCCTTGGTGTTGGCGTAGCGCGCGGTCACGAACATGTCGTTGCCGACCGTCATGTTGGCTTCGCCCTTGAACATCTCGGTCGGACCACCCTGATTCCACGTGGTCGCCGGCGGACGCGACGGGCCGGCGCTGCGGCCGAACTTCTGCTTTTCACCACGGTAGTAGGTGAAGTTCGCGCGAAGGTTCTGCGACACCTGACCGGTCAGCTTGGCCGAGTAGTTGTCGAGAATCGTCTGATCAGGCGTGCTGGACAGCGTCAGGACGGTGACGTCGGTCTTGCCGTACGCGCCCCAGAACCAGAGGCGGTCGCGAAGGATCGGACCGCCGACTTCGCCGCCGTAGTCCTTGTACTCCTTCATGCGGTTGCCCTTGCCCGACGTGCCGCCGATGGTGGCCGCGAGGTTGGAGGGCATGTTGTTGGACTGCATGCTCTCGTTTTCGAAGTAGAGGCGACCCGACCCGCGGTAGGCGTTGGTGCCGCTCTTGAGCACGAAGTTCAGGGCCACCCCTGGCGTGGCGTTGCTGACATCGGCGCCACCGGTGGTCGCCTGCATTTCCTGGAACATGTCGAAGTCGTAGTAGGTGGGCGAGGAGCCGAGGGCCGACATGTCCGTGATGGGCACGCCGTCAATGGTCCACGTGTTTTCGCCGCCCGCCGCGCCCTTGCCGATGAAGCTCGACTGCTGGCCCGACTCGGCGCCGCCGACGTTCACGCGGTCGACGATGACGCCCGGGACGGTCTGCAGCACGACCCACGGGTCACGCGACGAGGGGATCGACTGCAGTTCCTCGTAGGTGATGTTGGTCGACTGCGCCGTGCGCTTGGCGTCAATGGTCGGGGTCGTCGCCGTGACGTCCACCGTCGTGTTGACCCCTCCGACCGCCATCGCCGCGCGCAGCGCGACGTTCTGGCCGGCACTGACCATCACGTTGTCGTTTTTCCAATCACTGAAGCCGCTCAGCTTGGCCGTCACCATGTACTTGCCCGGCGCCAGGTTGAGGAATCGGGCCTCACCCCGTTCGTCGGTCACGGTGTTGGCGGCCTGCTGGCCGGTCAGCTCAACCGTCGCCCCCGGCAGCACCGCGCCGGTGCCGTCCACCACGGTGACTTCGATACGTCCCGTGAAGGTCTGGGCCGTGGCATACGACGCCACGAAGGCCGAGCAGAGCGCCAGTACGGCAATCCGCACCATCTTTTGTGTCATGTGTCCTCCATTCCCCCCGAGGTCAGACACTACGTCTGACCGGAGGGACCGATGTTTCACCGCTGTTGCAAGTACACGTCCACTTTCGGAGCAGCTGAACAGGCCGAAAATGGCCCAAAAGTGACCAATACACGCCCCTCAGGGACGATTGGCGCCCGGATGACCGGATCGGGTCATTCAAACTGTTGAATTTCGTACAGGCCTGACCGCGGAGGCCTCGGCGGCCACTATCAAGGGTAGGACTTGGAGAGGGACGCCGGCTGGATTGGCGTCGGAAGGGGCTTCCTAGGACGTGAACCGGTCGAAGATGTCGACCAGTTCCCGGAGGCGCTGGTTGCTTTCTTCCGGTCCGAGGGAGACCCCCTCAGGCACACAGTGTTCGACGTGGTACTTCAGGACCGCGAGGCTGACCCTGTTGAGCGCGGCTTCGGCCGCGGCCAGCTGCTGCAGGATGTCCACACACAGACGCGGTTCCTGCACCATACGCCTGATTCCCCGAACCTGGCCTTCAATCCTGTTGAGACGCGTGACCAGAAGCTGCTGCTGTGTGGCGTCGAGCATGAATGGCATTACGACCCTCCTCCAGAGGTGTTTCATGCCTTGACGGGACACACCAAAATGAATGACTATTCATTCAGTGCCAAGCCCCCGCGCCCTCAAAATCGCCCGCCCCAGCCCCGACGTCGACAAGGGCCAACTCATCCTGGACGCCGCGACACACGTGTTCGCCGAACGCGGTTTCTTCGGCGCCCAGGTGGCCGACATCGCCCGGCGAGCAGGCATCGCCGCCGGCACGGTGTATCTGTACTTCCGCAGCAAGGACGAAATCCTGACGTCGCTTTTCGATCGCACGATGCAGGACGCCATCCGCGAAGGCAAAGACGCCATCGCCGCCGCGAACACCCCGGGCGAGCGGCTCCGCCAGATCGCGCGCGTGCACCTGGAGCGCCTGGGACGCGATCGCGCCCTCGCCATCGTCTTTCAAGTCGAACTTCGGCAGTCCACCAAGTTCATGGCGCGACTGTCGGCCACGAGACTGCGCACCTACCTCGGCCTCATCCGTGACACGATCGCCGAGGGACAGGCCTCCGGGGAGTTCCGCACGGGCGTCCCGCCAACCCTTGCCGCAAAGATGTTCTTCGGCGCGCTGGACGAGATGGCCACCAACTGGATTCTGAGCGAGCGACGGTACGCGCTGGCCGAGGATGCCGACACCATCGTGGACGTGTTTCTCCACGGCGTGGCGGCGGGGAGATCGTGATGAGCCTGCACATTCGACACGCGGCCGTGCTGGGCGCCGGCGTGATGGGCGCACAGGTCGCGGCCCATCTGGCCAACGCGGGCGTGCGCGTCCACCTGCTCGACGTCTCGGCAGAAGCCGCGGCAGCTGGCCTGACCCGCGCGACAAAGTTGTCGCCCGATCCGTTCTTCACAAGAGGGGCCCGCGCGCTGATTCAGACCGGCGCACTCGATGCGCTCGATGTACTCAACTCGTGTGACTGGATCATCGAAGCCATCGTTGAAGACCTGGCGATCAAACGCGACCTGCTGGCACGTGTGGATGCGGCTCGAGGACCAGAGACGATCGTCTCGTCAAATACGTCCGGCATTCCGCTGGCGGCGCTGGCCGAAGGCCGCTCCGAAGGATTTCGTCGTCACTGGCTGGGCACACACTTCTTCAATCCACCGCGATACCTGCGCCTGCTTGAGCTGATTCCAACCGCCGACACCGACCCCGCAGTCGCGACTGCCTTGGGCGCGTGGATCGACCGGCACCTCGGCAAGGGCGTGGTAACCGCGAAGGACTCGCCGGCGTTCATCGCCAATCACCTCGGCATGTTCGGCGTGGTGCGGCTGCTCGACGCGGTCGGCTCGGGCCGCTACACGATCGAAGAAATCGACGCCATCACGGGCCCGGCCATCGGCCGCCCGAAGAGCGCCACCTTCCGGACCATCGATCTCGCAGGGCTCGATATCCTCTCGAAGGTTGCTGCGGATCTGGCTGCCCGCCTGCCACGCACGACCGATCGTGCTCATTTCGTCGTGCCGTCGTTTGTTGGAGGAATGCTCACTGCCGGGCTGATCGGCGACAAGGCCGGTCAGGGCTTCTATAAGAAGGTGAAGTCCGTCGACGGCACCGAGATTCAGACGCTTGACCTCGCGTCCCTGACGTACCGCAAGAAACAATCCGCGAAGTTGCCCGAACTGGAAGTCGCCGCGTCGGTGACCGACATGGGTGAACGCATTCGACAGCTGTTCATCGGCCACCACAAGGCAGGTCAGCTCCTGCGCGAAACGCTGGCGCCCACCCTGCTCTACGCGGCACACATCGCTGACGATGTGGCGTACTCCATCGACGATATCGACCGGGCGATGCGCTGGGGCTTTGGATGGGACCTCGGTCCCTTCGAATTGTGGGACGCCATCGGCGTCCACACGGTCATCGACGCCACGGGTCAACCGATGCCGGAGGTCGTCACACGCCTCCTCAACGGTCGCGATCGCTTCCGCGCGGGCGCGCTCCCGCCGGCCGGTCCAGGACTCCTGCTCCTGCAAACGTCGCGCGAACACCAGCGCGTCGTGCGCAGCAATGCCGGCGCCAGCCTGATCGATCTGGGCGACGACGTGTTGTGCGTGGAGTTCCACTCCAAGATGAACGCCATCGGCGGCGACATGATCGAGATGCTGCACGCCGGCGTTCGCGAAGCGGAAGCTGGATTTGCCGGTCTGGTCATCGGTAACGACGGTCCCCACTTCTCTGCCGGCGCCAACCTGTTGCTGCTCCTGCTTGAAGCGCAGGAGGAGAACTGGGACGACGTGGACATGATGGTGCGGGCGTTCCAGGGCGCCACGATGGCGCTCAAGTACGCAGCCGTGCCGGTTGTTGTCGCTCCGGGCGGGTTGACGCTTGGCGGAGGATGCGAAATCAGTCTGCACGGAGATCGAGTGCAGGCCGCAGCCGAAACCTACATGGGACTGGTGGAAGTTGGTGTCGGATTGATCCCCGGTGGAGGCGGCACCAAAGAAATGCTGCTGCGCGCGCCGAATGTCCAGGCCGCGTTCGAGACCATCGGGTTCGGAAAGGTGTCCACCAGCGGACCACACGCGAAAGAGCTGGGGTATCTGCGCCCCAGCGACGGCATCACGATGAACCGGGAGCGGCTGATCGCCGATGCCAGGACCGCCGTGCGTGCACTGGCGGCTGCCGGATATCAACCTCCCGTGAAACAGACCGCGATTCCGGTGGGCGGTCCATCCGCGTACGCCACCCTGTCGTTGGGTGTCCACCTGGCGCACCGCGCCGGTCGCATCAGCGATCACGACGCGGTCATCGGCCGCAAGCTGGCGTGGATTCTCACAGGCGGCCGCGTGCCGCACGCGACGACACTCACCGAAGATCAGGTGCTTGACCTCGAGCGCGAAGCGTTCCTGAGTCTCTGCGGAGAAGCCAAGACGCAGGAGCGGATCGCGTACACACTCAAGACCGGAAAGACGCTGAGGAACTGACCATGAAGTCGCCCATCATCGTCATCCCCGGCATTCAGGGACACTGGCAGTGGATGACGCCGGCGATTGATGCGCTGGCGCAGGATCGCACGGTGCGCGCGTTTTCACTCAATGTGTGCAAGGACGCGACGGATCCATTTGAAGCCTGGGCCGCCGAGATCGATCGACAGATCGCGGCGACCGGTCACAAGGCGGCCTCGCTCGTGGGCGTGTCGTTTGGTGGTCTGGTGGCGATGTACTACGCGGCCACTCGTCCCCATCGAGTGACGGCGCTGGTGCTGGTCTCGGCCCCGTCACCCAGGCAGACCCTGACACACGACGAGTCGCAGCTGCTCGCACATCCGATTGCGCTGTTGCCGCTGTTTGCGATTCGTGGATTGCGGCGGCTCCTGCCGGAGGTGTTTGCGGCGCTCCCCACCTGGCGTGCCCGCGTAACCTTCCTGACAACGTACGGCTGGAGAGTGCTCCGGTGGCCGCTCGCGCCGGCGCAAACGGCCCGGTGGGTGCGCAACTGGCAGGGGCGCGATCTGGCGTCGCTCTGCACGAAGGTCACCGCGCCGACACACGTGATGACCGGCGAGCCCACGCTGGACCGTGTCGTGCCCGTCACCAGCACACTCGATTACGTCACGCTGATTCCCGGCGCGACAACTTCCCGTCTGGAGCGCACCGGCCATATCGGTCTGGTGTCGCGTCCCGAACGATTTGCTGCTCTTGTAGGACGTTTTCTCGATGACCTTGGTGATACCCGGACCCGCCGGACGGCTTGAAGCGCGACTGGACCTGCCTGTGGACGCTCCGCGCGCCGCAGTGGTCTTTGGACACCCGATGCCGACACTGGGCGGCACGATGCACACACGCGGTGTGTTCGAATCGGCCAAGGCTTTGACCCGTATCGGCTGCGCGGTACTGCGTTTTAACTTCCGCGGCGTGGGCATCAGTGAAGGTGCGTTTGATCAGGGCGTCGGCGAGGTGGACGACTTTCGCGCAGCACTCAACGACATGGCTGACCGCTACCCTGGACTCCCCCTCTGGGCGGCCGGCTTTTCGTTTGGCGCCTGGGTCGCGATGGAAACCGGGGCGACCGATCCGCGCGTCAGCGCACTCGTTGGGGTTGCGCCGCCGGTGCAGGGACACGGACTGTCCTTTCCTCTCTCGCTCGAATCAGACACACCCAAGTTCCTGATCCAGGGTGATCTCGATGAGCTGTGTCTGTTGAAAGACCTGCGCGCGTTTTACGCGCGACTGCCGGAGCCAAAAGAACTGGTTGTGGTCGAGGGCGCCGATCACCTCTTCACCGGCCGCACGCAGGAACTGGGCCAGGCGCTTGAAGACCTGCTGGGAGATTTCTCATGACCGACATCGTCATCGTCGCTGCCGCGCGTACGCCGATCGGCAAGGCGCCCAAAGGGGTGTTCCAGACCACGCGGCCGGACGACCTCGCAGCCACGGCGATCAGCGGCCTCCTGTCGCGGGTGCCCTCATTTGATCCGGCGCTGGTCGACGATGTGATGCTCGGGTGTGCGATGCCTGAGGCTGAGCAAGGCCTCAACGTCGCGCGTATCGCGAGTCTTCGGGCTGGACTGCCCGTTAGCGCGTCGGCCGTCACCATCAATCGGTTCTGCGCCTCCGGCCTCGAAGCCATTGCACAGGCGGTGGGTCGCATCGCCACCGGATCGGCCGACATCATCATTGCGGGCGGCACGGAATCGATGAGCCTGATTCCGATGGGTGGACACACCATCGCGCCCAACCCGGGGCTCGTCGAGACCTATCCGGACGTGTATCTCTCGACAGGACTCGTTGCCGAGAACCACGCACACCAGAGCGGCATCTCCCGGGAGGCACAGGACGCGTTTGCCCTTGAAAGCCACCGCCGCGCGGTGGCGGCGATCGACGATGGGCGGTTTGATGAGGAGCTGGTGCCCGTTGACGTGGCGACGATCGACGGCACGCGGCGTGTCAGCGTTGATGAAGGTCCGCGGCGGCAGACATCCCTTGAAGCGCTCGCGGCGCTCAAGCCGGCCTTTCACGCGCGGGGGTCGGTGACGGCCGGTAACTCGTCGCAGACATCCGACGCCGCTGCGGTGGTGCTGGTGATGACGGCCGCACGGGCTGCGGAGCTGGGCCTGACGCCGATGGCGCGCTGGGTGGGGTACGCCACTGCCGGAGTGAAGCCCGAGTTGTTTGGCACCGGTCCGGTGCCCGCGATCCAGAAGCTGCTCGCGCGCACGGGTGTGGCGCTCGCAGACATCGACCTGATTGAACTCAATGAGGCATTTGCTGCGCAGGTTCTCGCCTGCACGGCCGCGTTGCCGATGGATCCGGATCGCCTCAACGTCAACGGTGGCGCGATCGCGCTTGGGCATCCGCTCGGGTGCACCGGCGCGCGCCTCACGACCTCGTTGCTCCATGAACTGCGCCGTCGCCAGGGACGATACGGACTCGTCACGATGTGTGTCGGCGGCGGCATGGGCGCGGCTGCCCTTCTCGAACGGAGTTTCTGATGAGTACTGCACCTGCTGTCACCGCCCGCGGCGCCGACTGGTTGTTCACGGCGTCGTCTCACGACACACTGCTGACGCCGGAGGGACTGAGCGACGAACACCGGCTGATGGCGCAGACCGCGCAGGAGTTCCTCGACAAGGAAGTCCTGCCCGCCCTCGAGCGGCTCGAGGCCAAGGATTGGGAACTTGCCCGGCAGCTCGTGAAACGCTGCGGCGAACTCGGCCTCCTGGGTACGGACGTCCCGGAAGCCTTTGGCGGCATTGATCTCGACAAAGCCGCGGCCATCGTTGTGGGTGAAGCCATCGGAGGCAGCGCCTCGTTTGCCACGACGTTCGGCGCGCAGACCGGACTGGCGATCATTCCCATCCTCTGCTTCGGCACTGAGGCCCAGCAGCAGAAGTACCTGCCGGGCATCGTCAGCGGCGAACTCGTTGGCGCGTACTGCCTCAGCGAGTCGGGATCGGGGTCGGACGCGCTGAGCGCGCGCACACGCGCCACGAAACAACCGGATGGCTCCTGGGTGCTCAACGGCGAAAAGATGTGGATCACCAACGGCGGCTTCGCCGATGTCTACATCGTGTTCGCCAAGGTGGACGGCGAGCAGTTCTCCGCGTTCATCGTGGAGAAGGATTTCCCCGGCGTGTCGCACGGCAAGGAAGAACACAAGATGGGCCTGCACGGCTCATCCACGACACCGGTCATCCTGCAGGACGCGCGTGTGCCGGCCGGGAACCTGCTGGGTGAAATCGGCAAGGGACACAAGATCGCCTTCAACGTCCTCAACTACGGCCGCTTCAAGCTCGCCGGGATGTGCACCGGCGGCGCCAAGCGGGTGATCGGTGAAGCGGCCCGCTACGCCGGCACCCGACGCCAGTTCGGCCAGCCGATCGGTGCGTTTGGCGCGATCAAGACGAAGCTGGGAGAGATGACGGCGCGGACGTTTGGCGTGGAAAGCGCGCTGTACCGCACGACCGGACTGATCGACGCCGCCATTGAACAGGGTGGCGGCACATCGGCGGCGGCCCTCGCAGCTCTGGAGGAGTACGCAATTGAAGCGTCCATCCTCAAGGTGGCCGCGAGCGAGATGACGGACTTCGTCCTCGACGAGAACATCCAGATTCACGGCGGCAATGGCTTCGTGCGTGACTATCCGGCTGAACGCCACTACCGCGACGCCCGTGTCAACCGCATCTTCGAGGGCACCAACGAGATCAACCGCCTGCTCGTGCCGGGCATGCTGATGAAGCGTGGACTCAAGGGCGGGTTGCCCCTGGTGCAGGCTGCCAAAGCGCTGCAGGAAGAAGTACTGAGTGGTGTGGGTGGCGCGGCTGGTGCAGGTGGCGTGGGTGGTGTCAAGAAGGCCGCCATCATGATCCTGGGCCTGGCGATGCAGACCTACGGCACATCGGTGGAACAGGAACAGGAGGTCCTGATGAGTGCCGCGGACATCCTGATGGAGGCGTTCATCATCGAGAGCGCGGTGCTGCGAGCGGAACGCAGCACGGCGCTTGGGCTTCCGTCGGCGGCGCTGCAGGCGGACGCGGCGGCGGTGCTGCTGCACGACGGCAGCCTGCGCGCGGAGGCGGCGGCGCGGACGGCCATCCAGCACATGACGTCAGGCGACACACAACGGACCATGCTGGCGGCGCTGCGGAAGGTGCTGAAGATCAGCCCCGCCAACACCATCGCGGCGCGCCGGCGGCTGGCCGACGCGGCGCTCGAGCGCAAGAAGTACCTCTTCGCCTGAGCCCGCGCCGGAATGCGACAATGGACGCCGTGCGTCTGTTGATCTGTGCTGTCGTCATTGCGGCTGCCGCCTGCACCTCGGGCCCGCAGCCGATGGATGAGTCCGGCTACGAGCGCGAAATCATGGCGTGGCGCGCGGCCAAAAACGCCATGCTCGCGTCCGAGCCGGATAGCCCCCTGCTGCCCGCCGATCGGGCCGGCTTCACCGGACTGCCGTACTGGCCGGTCAACTCCACGTTCCGCATGGCGGCGCGTCTGGAGGAAGACCGGTCCAATACCCACATCATCGAGTTGCCGACCTCGTCCACCGAACTGCGTCGGATGCAGCGTGTGGGTTCACTGCACTTTTCGTTTGCTGGACGTCCCCTGACGCTGACCGCGTTTGCCGACGAAGGCGTCACCGAGATCACCCGCCTGTTCGTGCCGTTCGGCGATCTCACCAGCGGCACCGAAACATACCAGGGCGGACGGTACCTCGACCTGACACGCACGCCCACCGGGTTCTACGACCTCGACTTCAATCGCGCGTATCACCCGTACTGCGTCTACAACATCAACTATGTCTGCCCGGTGCCGCCGCGCGAGAACCGGCTCGACGTCGCCATCCGGGCCGGCGAACGGTACGCCACGCCAAAGAGCCAGCCGTGATCGACGCCGTTGTCTTTGACTTCGACGGCGTGCTTGCCGACTCGGAGCGGCTGCACCTGCGCGCGCTCACCGCGGCCTTTGCCCTGCGGGGCTGGACGCTGACCGAGGCCGACTACTTCACGCACTACCTCGGCTACGACGACCGTGGCTGCATCGCGGCATTTGCGCAGCGCGAAGGACTGACGATCCCGGCCGACGTTGCCGCGCAGGTCCTCGAAGACAAGACGCGCCGCTACCTCGCGTTGCTGGCGGCGGGCGACGTCCTGTTCCCCGCCGCGCGTCCGTGCATCGAGCGACTCGCGCAGGACGTGCCGCTGGCGATTGCCTCCGGATCCCTGCGCGGCGAAATCGAGCACATCCTCTCGGCCAACGGCCTCCGGCATCACTTTCAGGTCATCGTGGGTGCCGACGATGTGGCGGCGGGCAAGCCGGCACCCGACTCGTACGTCCAGGCCGTGGCTGCGTTGGGTGTGGCGCCAAGACGCGCTGTCGCGATTGAAGACTCGCCATGGGGATTGCAGTCGGCCCGCGGGGCAGGGCTGCGCACCATTGGCATCAGCACCAGTTATCCGAAGGCGGCGCTGACCGATGCCGATACGGTGATTGACTCGCTGGATGAGGTCAGCCTGACGTGGCTCCGGACGTTGGGGCTACGCGAGGCCGAGTTTCCTGAGCCAGCGTGAGCCGGTCTCCTGGGTCTGCGGCGATGGCAATGCCGCGTGAATGAAGTCGATCGCTTCGCCAACCGACCGCGTCACGCTGATCTTGAACCGCGCCGCCGTGCTTTCGGCATCCGGATCCGGGTGCCGGCAGACCAGCAACGGATGACAGCGTGACTCGGCTGCCACGTCGATGCAGTTCCGCGGCAGGTCGTCAATCAGATAGTCCAGCTCCAGCGCCAGCGCCGCCTTGCCCCGGTTGCCTGGCACGGTGAGCACACTTGGGGATTCGAATCCCTGCTTGATGAGCCAGTGCTGCGTCTGGCGCTGCACCGATTCGCCGACGGTATTCGGCCGTTGCGTGATGAAGAAGATCTCCCACTGGGCCTGGCGTGAGGCCTCATAGAGGCGATGAATCACGTCGGATTCCAGCGGTTCGAGGCTCATCCAGAAGTTTTCGATCGTGCGGATGCTGTCCCACACATGGGCGTCCGAATCCGAGTGGACGTTTGCCGCGACCCGTTGATAGGCCGTCGCGAGATCTGCCAATGTTCCGTCGAGATCGCAGCCGATCCTCAGCATCCCTACCGCCCTCCTGGCGTGACGCGGCGGGTGTATGTGCCGCTTGCGTCGGGTTCGCTCTCGATTAAGACCAACGTGCCCTTCGAATAGGTAAAACGGCGGTCCGGCTTGCCGTCCCGGCCATCGTCAAACTCGACGGAGGTCATGACGCCGTTCTGGTGAACCTCCCACTGGTCGATCAGGCCATCGCCGTCCTTGTCTTCTTCGACCCGCACGAGCTGGGCGTCTTCGAAAAATTCCCGGCGGGCCACGACCTGATTGCCGCCGTTATCAATGTCGAGATATTCGATCCGATGGGAACGGCCGTCGGCGCCCGGATACAGCCAGCTGTCGGGCTGAGCGGTGGTCGGCGGCGGTGTCGTCAGCGGCCCCGGCGCCGCTGTCGCGGGGAGTTCGAGCGCGGCCGCATCAGGCAGGGTGAGTGACTCGGCGCGGATCCAGCCGGCGCGCACGAGTTCCTCGGCCGGGCCGTACTCCTCCCAGCGGTCGATGGTGCCGTCTTCATTGGTATCGAGCTGGGCGGAAATCGGGCGGGTGCCCTCCATCCGTACCCAGGTGTCGATGCGGCCGTTCTTGTTGCGGTCGTAGGTAATGGCGCGGAGTTGACCCGTCTGAGGGTCGTACGATCCCTTGGAGGTGGTTCGGAGCCGCTGCTCTTCGGCACTGGGACCGCAGGCGGCGGCCAGCAGAATGCCCGCCACGAGGGCAACGCCGGTGAGGCCGGCGGCGTAACTCCTGAGGGGGCTGGGGGGCGCCATCCGAGGGCATTTTACCGCCGTCCGGGATTCACCCCAGAGGAATTGACCCTCACGGCTCATCAAGGTAACGTCGCGGGTAATCCCATGCGCAGCAGACATTTCGTAACACTTGCCCTGTTGATGACCGCGCCCGTGCTGGGCGCTTCCCAGTGGCCCGAATCGCGTGGGCCCAACCGGAACGGCACGTCGGCCGAACGCAACCTGCCGTCGAGCTGGTCGCCGTCGGGCGAAAACCTGGCCTGGACGTTGCCGATCGGGGGCCGGTCGGCTCCGGTCGTCCATGGCAACCGCCTCTACCTGCAGACGACGACGGACGGCGACGTGTCCGAGACACAGGAGCGGCTGGTCGCCGTGGACGTGACCACGGGCCGCGTCGTGTGGGAACACAAGGCCAGTCAGTACCTGTCGGACGTACCACAACACCGCGCCGCGTGGGCCTCACCGGCCGTGGATCCCCAGACCGGCACCATCTACATGTTCACGATCTCGGCGGAGTTGTTTGCCCTGTCGCCGGACGGCAAGGTGGTGTGGTCGCGGTCGTTGCCGGAGGAATACGGCGCCATCACGACCCATGGTGGCCGCACGACGTCGCCTGTCGTTGAAGGCGACATGGTCATCCTCAACACGCTGCTGCAGGGATGGGGCGACCTCGGCCGGCCGGGCAACCGCTATTTTGCCTTCGACAAGAAGACGGGACAGACGATCTGGGTGAGTGGACCCCAGCCGCGGCACTACGACACCAACTACTCGGCGCCGATTGTCGCGACGATTGACGGTGTCCGTCAGCTCATCGTCGGCGGCACCGACGGCGCGTTTCACGGGCTGCAGTTGAACACCGGCAAGCCGGTCTGGAGGCTTGAAGTCAGCAAACGCGCCATTCTCGGCAGCCCGGTCATCAGCGGCCAGACGCTGTACATCACACACGGCGAAGAAAACATGGACACCACCCAGATGGGCATGGTGGGTGCCGTGGACTTGACGGGCAAGACCGGGGAGATTCCGCTCTCGGCGATGCAGTGGAAGACACTGGGATTTCTGCCCACGTTTGCGTCGCCGGTGATCGACAACGACCGTGTGTATGCGCTCGACAACGGCGCCATTGTCGGCGCGTTCGATCGCAAGACGGGTGCACAGCTCTGGACCAGAACGCTGGGCACGCTGCAGAAGGGCTCACCGACACTTGCCGATGGCAAGTTGTACGTCGGAACCGAAAACGGCAAGTTCTTCATCCTGCGGCCGTCGGCGACGGGTGTTGAAGTGCTCGACGAAGACCTGCTCGGCACACCCGGCAATCCGGAGGTCATTGTCGCCACGCCGATCGTCTCCGGTGGTCGTGTCTACGTGACGTCGATGGACCGCCTGTATGCCATCGGCCCGAAAGCGCCGGCGAACACCACCGCCACGCAGGCGGCAGCTGCGGCACCAATGGCCGGCAGCGGTGCCGTCGCGCAGGTGCAGGTGTTCCCGTACGAGTCGCTGCTGGATCCCGGTCAGTCGGTCGACTTCACGGTGAAGCTCTTCGACGACAAGGGCAACTTCCTGCGCAACGCCGCCGCATCTGACGTGCAGTGGTCGGTTGATCAGCTCGCGGGCACCGTGACGGCGGCCGGCCGATACGTCGCGCCCGCTCAAGGCACGGCTGGGCTGGTGAAGGCCACCGTCGGTGGCGTGACCGGTCAGGCGCGGGTGCGTGTGGTGCCGGCGCTGCCCTGGTCGATGGATTTTGAAGGCGTGACGGCCACGCCGTCGTGGTGGATCTCCAACCTCAAGGCGTCGCCGCGCGCACTGGACGGCAACACGGCGCTTGTGCGCCCGCGTGACGACACCGTCGGACGCCGGACGAAGTTCCTGATGGGCAAGCCCGAGTGGTCCGACTACACGGTCGAGGTTGATGTGCGCGGAGCGATCGCGCGCCGGCAGCGTGGTGACGTCGGCATCATCAATCAGCGGTACGTGCTGATGATGTTCGGCAACAACCAGAAGATCGAACTGCAGCCATGGCAGGCCGCGAATGAAATGACGGTGACGGCCGAGAAGTTCACGTGGCCGGTGGACACGTGGTACCGCATGAAGCTGCGTGTGCAGAATCGTCCCGACGGCACGACGCTCGCGCAGGGCAAGGTGTGGCCGGCTGACCAGCCGGAGCCCGCCGCGTGGACGATCGAAAAGGTGGATCGTATCGGCCATCGTCACGGCGCGCCGGGCCTGTATGGCGACGGCATCTCCGACGTGATGTTCGACAACTTCAAGGTCTATCGGAACCAGTAGGGACGGTCATGAAGAAATTTACTGCAGTAGTCGTGTGCGCACTGGCGGCCGCCGCCAGCTCAACTGGCGCGGGCAAAGGCGTGACCGAGTGGCCGATGTGGGGCGGGTCGCCGGATCGCAACATGGTGTCGGACGCCACAGGCATGCCGACCACCTGGGACGTCAAGACCGGCCAGAACATCAAGTGGGTGGCAGCGCTTGGGTCGCAGAGCTACGGCAACCCGGTGGTGGCCGGCGGTGTGGTGCTGGTCGGCACCAACAACGAAGCGACGCGTGATCCCAAGCAGGCGGGTGACCGCGGCGTGCTGATGGCGTTCCGCGAATCAAACGGCGAGTTCCTCTGGCAGGCCACGTATCCGAAGCTGTCGTCGGGCCGCGCCAATGACTGGCCCTTCCAGGGCATCGCCTCGTCGCCGCTGGTCATTGGCGAGATCGCGTATTTCGTGTCGAATCGCGGCATCGTGCACGCCGTGGACATCCACGGGTTCCACGATGGCGAGAACGATGGTGTGGTCAAGGACGAGGAACTGAAAGGCACGCACGACCCGGACGTGATCTGGCAGTTCGACATGATGGAGGAAGTCGGCGCGTTCCCGCACAACCTGGCGAACTCGTCGCCCGTCGTGTTCGAGAACATGATCTACGTCTCGACCGGCAACGGCCAGGACGAAAGCCACGTGAACATCCCGTCGCCGAATGCGCCGGCTATCATCGCGCTTGATCGTGTGACCGGCGAACTGGTGTGGGAAGACGCATCACCCGGTGATCGCATCCTGCACGGGCAGTGGTCCACACCGACCATCGCCACGATCGGCGGCGTCACACAGGCCATTCATGGGCAGGGTGATGGATGGATCCGCGGCTACAACGCAAAGACTGGCGAGAAGTTGTGGGAATTCGACACCAATCCGAAGGACGCGGTGTGGCCGAAGACCCGCAACGAAATCATCGGCACGCCGGTGGCCGTGGGTGACGTGGTCTACATCGCCAACGGTCAGGACCCGGAACATGGTGAAGGCATCGGCCACCTCTACGCGATTGACGCCACCAAACGTGGCGACATCACGCAGAGCGGCCGCTTGTGGCACTACGACAAGATTCGTCGCAGCATCTCGACGGCGTCGGTGAAGGACGGCATCATCTACCATCCCGACTTCTCGGGCTTCCTGCACGCGCTCGACGCCAAGACCGGCGAGGTGCTCTGGACACACGACATGTTTGCCGCCATGTGGAGTTCCACGATGGTCATGGACGGCAAGGTGTATCTGGGTGACGAAGACGGCGACGTCACGATCTTCCAGCACGGCCGGGAAAAGAAGGTGCTTGGCGAAGTGAACATGGGCAGCTCGGTCTACTCGACGCCCGTCACGGCCAACGGCACGATGTTCATCATGACGCGCAACAACCTGTACGCGATTGCGCAGGGCACCAAGACGGACAGATAGCCGGATGGCGAGATGGCGAGGTGACGAGATGAAGAGATGGCGAGGTAATCAGGCGACAACGTGGTACGCCGCGGTCTGCGGCGTCCTGGCGATGCTGGCCGGTGCCTCGATTGCGTCGGTCGCCGCATCTCCCAATCTCGCCAACTCATCATCTCGCTACCTCACCACACCGACACCTCGCCACCTCGTCACCCAACCGGCGGCGTCGCCGAACTGGTCCCAGTTCCGCCGCACGGCGACGCTGACCGGTGTCGCCGAGGGCACGCTTCCGGCGAACCCGCGACTGCTGTGGACCTTTGATGCGGGAGCGGCGGTGGATTCCTCCGCCGCCATCGTGGACGGCATTGTGTACGTCGGCGCCGGTGATGGCCGGCTGCTGTCGATCGACGGGGGCACCGGAAAGTTGCGATGGGCCTATCAGGCGGTGTCGAACGACTACGGCATCGGCGAGTCGTCGCCGGCCGTCTCCAACGGTGTCGTCTACATCGGTGACCTGTCGGGTGTTTTCCACGCTGTGGATGCAGGCTCCGGCAAGGCACGCTGGACGTTCAAGACCGGTGCGGAGATCAAATCGTCGCCCGTGGTCGTCGGTAATACCGTCCTGATCGGGTCGTACGACGGACACCTGTACGGCATCGACACGGCAAGCGGCAAGCCGCGATGGAAGGTGCAGACCGACAACTACGTGCACGCAACGCCGGCCGTCTGGAACGGTGTTGCGTACTTCGGCGGATGTGACGAGATCTTCCATGGCGTCCGCATCAGCGACGGCGCGCACGTGGTGTCACTGCCGACCCAGGCCTACACGGCGGCCTCTCCGGCTATCGCCAACGGCATTGCGTACTACGGCACCTTTGCCAATGAAGTCGTTGCGGTCGATATCGCGGCAAAGAAGGTGCTCTGGCGGTTCATGGATCCGGATCGACAGTTCCCGTTTTATTCGTCAGCCGCGATCAGCAACGGCGCCATGGTGCTGGGTGGCCGCGACAAGATGGTGCGGTCCATCGATCTCGCAACGGGAAAACCCCGATGGGCCTTTGCTACACGCGCCCGCGTCGAGTCCTCCCCCGCCATCGTCGGCAATCGTGTCTTCGTCGGGTCCAGTGACGGCCGGCTGTATGCGCTGGATCTCGCCACCGGAGCCCGCACCTGGGACTTTGAGGCCGGCGCACCGTTCACCGCCTCCCCTGCGGTTGCCGGCGGCCGGCTCGTCATCGGTGACGGTGACGGCCGCATCTACGCCTTCGGCCAGTAATCCCCCCGAACAACCTTTTTGTCCAGACGCCCGTCAAAGCTCACACAACGTGATACATCACGTTCTTGAGTATGACTGAGCGATCTGCAATAGACGAAGCCAAACGCGGCAGCGCCGAGCTGCTGATCCTGGCCCTGGTGGAACACGACGATTTGCACGGTTATGAGATCGCCAGGCAAATCGAGGTGCGCTCGGGCGGGACCCTGACATTCACCCTCGCGGGCCTGTATGCCACCTTGTACCGGCTCGAAGGGAGGCGCTGGATCTCCGGCCGATGGGTTGAAAAGGCCGGACAACGCCGACGCCGCCACTATCGCCTTACGGCGGAGGGCCGGCGGGTGCTGGCCGCACAACGTGAGGACTGGGCCCGGTTCGTCACCGCGCTGCAGGACGTCGCGGGAGTGAGGTTCGCGTGACCGTCCGCGAGTGGCGCGACGAGGTGATGCGGCATGCCAGGACAAATGGCATCGACCTGTCGCCCCAGACAATCGACGAACTCGCCACACATCTGGAAGACCTGTATCTCTCCGCCCGCCACTCGGGCTCGTCACATGCGGCCGCAGCACATGCGGCCCTCGCTGCCCTTGAGCGCTCAGGCCTGTTGCCCCTGCGCAGACCGCCACAACCAGACCTCGTCAGCCGTGGGAGTTTTTCGATGATGTTCGCCATCCGCATGGCCCTGCGCCAGTTCCGCCTGCACCCGTCGTTTGCGCTGCTGACCGTCCTCGTGCTCGGCCTCGGCACGGGCGCAGCCACGGTGGTGTACACCGTCGTGGACGCGGTCGTCCTCCGGCCGCTGCCGTACACCACTCCGGACCGCCTGGTGACGTTCTGGGACACCAATCAGGAGCGCTCGCTGACGCGGGATCCGATTTCTCCCGTGACCTTCATGGACTATCGAGCGCTGCCGGCGTTTGCCGACGCCGCCGCCTGGTGGCGTCCGGACATCAACCTGGTGGATCCGGGGATGGACCCGCTGCGCGTCTCCACGATCGAGACCAGCAGCAACCTCTTCAGGCTGCTGGGCGTGACACCCCAGCTGGGGCCGGGGTTTCAGCAGGAAGAGCAGCTGTATCACCGCGGCGACCTGCAGGTCGTGATCAGCGATCGGCTCTGGCGCTCACGATACAACGCCGACCCGGACATCATCGGCAAGCAGCTGTCGCTGAACGATGAAGCACACCTTGTCGTCGGTGTCATGCCGTCCGGATTCCGCTTTCCAGACGACGTGGACGTGTGGCAGCGGCTGACGTGGGACCTCGCACAACACAGCCGGCACGCACACTTCATGGAAGCAGTGGCCCGCCTGGCCGACGGCGTAACGCTCGAGCGCGCGCAGGCCGATGGCCGCGCCCTGGCCGAACGGCTGGGCACCGAATTCGCGGCAAGCAACAAGGGCTGGGCCTTCTCGATGACCCCGCTGCTCGACGACCAGCTGGGCTATTACCAACCCGCCCTGTTCGTGCTCATTGGCGCCGTCGGATTGCTGCTGCTCATCGGCTGCCTCAATGTCGCGTCATTGCTGCTGACGCGGGCGTTGTCGCGCGAGCGGGAGATGGCCGTCCGCACGGCCCTTGGCGCAGCACCGCGGCAAATCGTGACGCAGCTGGTCGCTGAGAGTCTGGTGCTTTCCATCGCCGGAGCCACAGCCGGATTGATTATCGCGTTCATCTCACTGCCGCTCATCGTGGCGCTGACACCGGTGGACGTGCCGAGGCTCGCGGAGGCAACGATCAACCTCCGCGTACTCGCGCTCTGCCTGGGCCTGGTCATCACCATGACGTTTGTGTTCGGGCTGGTCCCGGCGATTGTCCTGCTCAAGCGCCAGATTGCCACGGACCTGCGGTCGGGCGAGCGCGGCAGCTCACGGGGCGCGCGACGCATCTATCAGGGACTTGTGATCGGCGAGGTCGCGCTGGCGTGCGCCCTGCTGGTGGGCTGCGCGCTGCTCGTGCGGACCGTCAATGGCATGATGGCTGTGCCACTCGGCGTGGATGCCTCAGGAACCGTACTCAGTTCGATCCAGATCAACGCGGCAGACTCGAATCTGGCATGGCAACAGGTGGGCACCGTCCACACCCGGATTCTCGATCGCCTTCGCGAACAGCCAAGTGTGATCGCCGCGGCCACGACCAATCGATTGCCGCTCGACAACGGATGGCGAGGTCCGCTGATTCGCGCGGATCAACCTGTTCCACAGAACGAGGCCCCTCAGGCGCAGCACATCTCCGTCAGTGAAGGCTACTTTGCGACGATGGGCGCATCGATTGTGGAAGGCCGCGAATTCACGGCTCAAGACCGCTCCGACACCGAGCCCGTCGTCATCCTCAACGAAACAGCGGCGCGACGGTACTTCGGTATGGAGTCGCCGGTTGGCCGTCAGATGCGATCGTGGTCGTCGCAGATTGGTCCACTCGGCCGCAACCTGACATGGGCCGTGACACCCGAAGGCGCTCGTGTGCAGCCGACCGTCCGCGTCGTCGGCGTCGTGGCCGACATCCAGAACGTCGCGCTCGGGATGGCGCCGGAACCGGCCGTGTTTTTTCCGACGCGCCAGTTTCCCTTCTCGGCCCTCCATGTTGCCGTGAACGCCAGGGACACCGAGTCCGCCACAGCAGCGATCAAGAACGCGCTCCGCGAGGTGTCGCCATCCACGCCGCTTGGACTCGTGGAAACATGGTCGGACCGCCTGACCGCGAGGACGGCTGAGCCACGGTTACTGATGACCATGCTGAGTGTATTTGGTGGATTAGCGGCGCTGCTGGCGGCACTCGGCGTGTATGGACTCTTCTCGTGGTCTGTCGCGTTGCGAAAGCGCGAACTCGCGATTCGATTGACGCTGGGTGAGCGCCCGTCCAGGGTCGGCACGAGCGTGATTGTGCAGGGACTGGCCCTGGCCGCTATCGGCCTCGTCTTCGGTGTTGTGGCCGTGCAAAGCGTGAACACCTGGCTCACGTCCGTGCTATTTGGTGTGACGGCCACCGATCCGCTGTCGCTCGCGTCGGCGGCGCTTGTGCTACTCGCGGCGTCCGTCGTTGCGTGTGTGCCTCCGGCCTTACGGGCGATGCGTGTGAACCCCGTAGAGGGACTCAGGAATGAGTAGGGTGGCGGGATGGCGAGGTGGCGAGATGACGAGGTTGATCACGTCGTAGGCGAGGCGCAACAGGCCACGGACGCCGGCTGACGAGTTCACCTGCACCGCCACGGTGATGCCGTGATCACGCGCGTGCACGAGTTCGCTCATGTAGCCGGGAAAGAAGCCGCTGTGGCCGACGGTCGGCCCCACCGGCGTTGAGGGACGCACGATCACACCAAGGCCGTAGAGCACACCGGGACCAAGCTGAGCAGGTAATGCGGCGTCGACCATCTGTCGACGCTGCGGTTCGGGCAACACGTCGCCTGAATACAGCGCGTGGCCCCATCGCGCGAGATCCTGGGGCGACGTGGCAAACCCGCCGCCACCCCATTCGAATGCGGGGTTGAGCGCCATGCGGCCGTCACTGACCATCGCGTCGAAGGCGCTGAACGGATTGTTGGGTCCGGCGTACCCGTTGGCCAGGCCTGGCAGCGCGGGTCCCGTCTGCGCAACAACGCCGGTGAGTTTGCGGGGTGTGAGGAATCTCCGGGCGATTTCGTCGTAGGCGGGCCGGCCGCTGACCTTTTCGAGAATCATCGCGAGCACGATGTAGTTCGTGTCCGAGTAATCCCAGCCCTCGCCGGCAGCAAAAGGGGGCGGCGCATCGAACAAGTAGGACAGCTGCTCAACCGGCGTCCACGTTCGATACGGCGTCTTCTTCAGATCCTCGAGAAACTTCGGATTCAGTTCGTAGCGCACCAGGCCGCTGGTGTGCGTCATGAGGTGACGAACCGTGATTGACGACGCGTTGGGCAGGCGTGAGAACCACGGCTCGTTGCCGAACCACGTCGAGATTTTCGCCTCGAGATCCAGGCGCCCTTCAGCAACAAGCTGCAGCGCCAGGGCGGCAAAAAAGGTCTTGCCCGTACTTCCGGCCGGCATGATGTGCGTTGGCGACATTGGCGTGTTCGCTGCGCGGTCAGCCACACCGGCGGTCGCCGTAACCGTGCGCCCATCACGGGTGACCAGGCCAACGCTCACCCCGGGCGCCGATGATGTCGCGTGCCACTGGTCGACGACGGCCTGCAGTCGAGCCTGCAGCTGATCCGCTTGCGCAGGCGCCTGTGCAGGCAGGTGAACTGAGAGGACCGCCCAAGCCGCAACGAACGCGACAAGGCTTTTCATCTCGCCACCTCCTCATCCGTCCACCTGAGCGTCAGTGCGGCCAGCCCGGGTGCCCAGGCAATTGTCCACGCCACGAGGTGCCAGAGGTAGTTGCGTGCGCCGTCGGGAATCCGATCCGTCCAGATGCCGGCGACGAAGTAGAACGTCGCGCCGCTGCCCACAGCGGCCACGGCAGCCCGCACGAGCCAACCCTGTGGCTGTGAGAGTTCGTCATAGAGCCACGCGTTGATGGCGGCCAGCACGAGCCACATGAAGGACCACGCGGCGATCAGCGCGCCGATGTAGCCGAGGGATCCGGCGACGGCATAAAACGCTCCGGCCCCGGCGATGCCTGCAGCGATTCCACCGAGCGAACCTCTCCACAGACGGCCGGCGGCCTGGCCAAGCGTCACGCCGACGGCCAGCAGCAGGACCGCGCCGTGGATCACACCGGCCATGGCGGTGTGACGTACGCCGAATTCGAACCAGATGAAGTCACCAATCGTGGCGATGAGCGCCACGGTGAGCGGCCGGATCAGGTGTGGCATGGAACGCGGATTATCCCATGCCCCGTGCGTCATGTCGTCGGGGGCGTGACGGTCGGACGCGAACGTGGTGTGCGATGGGAGGTCGGCGGCTCAACGCCCGGCCACTTGCGGACCACCGCGGCGCGGACGACGAAGTAGGCGGTGAGTCCGATCGGCCCGGCGATGAATGTCAGAGCGAGGCACGGCAATACGTACATGTGCGGCACTTCAAGCCGCTGCGCATCCCGCACTTCCCACGCGCCGACAAAGAGGTCAAAGGCGAGGTAGTGCACCCAGCCGGCCAGCAGCAGCCATTCGTTCTGGAACAGGTGGCCGACGTCTTCGATGGACGCGAAACTGCCGGAGAAGCGGCCGACGTCGCTGACCATCACGATGGAGTACAGCACCGACAGGCCGACTGGAATGGCGTAGGCCGCCAAGATGCGGGTCCACTTCCAGGCGGGAAGGATCGCAAGGAGGATCCAGCCGGGAAGCACGATGGCGTTGCTCAGGACAAACAGATCTGCGGGAGTCATTGGCCGAAACCGAACGGCGATCTTATCCCAGCCTTGCAACAACCTCCTGCGGGAGGTCCGTGGATGTGACCGTGCCGTCTGGTGCTTTCTGGACGCAGACGGACGTCATCCGGCCGGTTGCCAGGATCTGGTCGCCTCGCTGGAGAGTGAAGCCATAACGCAAGGACCGCTTGCCGACCGCCTCGATGCGTACGTGCACTTCGAACTCGTCTTCGAATCGCAGCGGCGCCTTGAAGTCGCAGGACGCCGACACGCGCGGCCAGCCCAGCTGGTTGCCCTCCGGCGCAATCTTGAGCCCAAGCGACCGCCACCACGCGTGCTCGGCCTCCTCCATGTACCGGAAGTACCAGCTGAAATGGACGATGCCGGCCAGATCGGTCTCGGCAAACTGCACGCGACGACGGTAGACAAACGGATTCACCATGGGGACACGAAGCACATGGAGAGGATTCTTTGAAGAAAATACTCCATGAACTTCACGCCTCCATGGTGAATCTGGCTCAGGCCGTAGTAATCGCGATTTCGTTCTTGGTGTCGCGACTGTTGAACTCGCCCAGCGCCTTGTAGAGCGGGTCAAGATCCGTGAACACGTTGCCCACCAGGGTGTCGACGATGGAGCTGTGGAGGTGGGGATAGACCTGCAGGAACTCGCGGAAGCTGAAGCTGAGATCGTAGAAGGCCGTCACCAGCGCGCGGAAGCTCTTGACGGCGTGGCGCTGGCGGTCCAGGTAGCCCGCAAAACACGCGGCGTTGACGTCTCCGGCCGCGAGCCCCTCATGAATCGCGTCCGCCGCCATCTCGCCACTCTTGAGCGCGAGGAAGACGCCGGTTGAAAACAGCGGATCGAGGAACGCGAACGCATCACCAACGAGGCAGAAGCCGTCACCGGCGATGTGTTTCGAGTGGTACGAATATTCACCGGTGACACGCACCGGTTCGATCTGCTCGGCGTCTCTCACGTGGTCGTGCACCCACGAACACGCCTGCACCTCACGCGCGAAGATCTCCTCGGGATTCCGGGTATCGCGATACAGATAGCCCGGTTCACCGACCACACCCACCGAAACGATGTCGGAGTGCTGAGGGATGTACCAGAACCAGCCCTTGTTCGGGACGTAGGCAACGGTGGTCGCACCTTCGTCCACGCCCGGATCACGCTTGGCGCCCTTGAAGTAGCTCCACACCGCGATCTTGTTCAGCTCGGGATCGCGGTCCTTCCACTGGAACTTGCGCGACAGCAGGGAATCGCGACCAGAAGCGTCGACCACCACCTGTGCGCGAAGCTCAAGTCCCTTGCGCCCGTCGACTTCGTCATAGGTGACGCCAACCACTCGCGAGCCGTCCATGATGACGTCGCGCACGTGGATGCCCTGACGGATTTCGGCGCCCTTCGCACGCGCGTTATTGAGCAGCATCGAATCAAACTCACTGCGCACCACCTGCCAGGTGACGGCGCATTCGTGTTTGATTGTCTGGAAGAAGTAGAACGGCTGCGACACCTTGCCGGTGATCGACACGAACTGCACGCTGTACTTCTTCGGATTGGCCGATTGGCGCAGCTGGTCGATCACACCCAGCCGATTGAGCGTGAACCACGTGTACGGGATCAACGACTCGCCGATGTGGTACCTGGGCATCGGCTCGCGTTCGAGGATGACAACCTTGTGGCCGTACTGGGCAAGCAGGGCTGCCGCGGTCGAGCCGGAGGGACCGCCGCCAATCACGATTGCGTCGTACTCGGGTGTCGTCATGTGTACCGCACGTTCTGGTGCTGAGGCAGAAAGAAGCGAG
>BTVE01000038.1:0-38081 GCA_045862915.1 Acidimicrobiia bacterium | reverse complement strand
TCGCCGCGGTGCCGGCGCCGTGGCGCGGCACCGCGGAGCACGCGTTGGCCACACGCGGCGACGACCCGTCGCCACGTGTGGCGGGACGGCTGCTGGCGGCGCACGCGTTTGCCAACTGGACGGCGTACAGCGGCCGCGGACTGCGCGCCTGGTATCGATCGATTGAAGGAGCTGCCGCGCTGCTGGCGGCGACGGGTGATGTGGGAGCGGTGGACCTGGTGCTGCGACACCTGGCTGATTCCAGCGCGCTCATCGCGCGCTGGAATCAGGCAGAAGGGGTGCCGGTTATTCCTCGCCCATGAACGGGTACTTGTAGTCGGTCGGCGGCACGAACGTTTCTTTCATCGTGCGGGTGCTGACCCACCGCGTGAGGTTCGCCTTCGAGCCGGCCTTGTCGTTGGTCCCCGACGCGCGCGCGCCGCCAAACGGCTGCTGACCAACCACCGCGCCCGTGGGCTTGTCGTTGATGTAGAAGTTGCCGGCCGCATTGCGCAACGCGCTCGTCCCCTCACGCACGGCCGCGCGATCGGTCGCGAAGATCGCTCCGGTCAGTGCGTACGGTGACGTGCGATCCACGATATCAAGCGTCTCCGCCCACTTGTTGTCCGGGTAGACATAGGCGGTGACGACCGGTCCAAAGATCTCTTCGCACAACAGGCGGTAGGACGGGTCCTTCGTCTCGATCAACGTCGGCTCGATGAAATACCCCTTCGAGTCGTCGCAGCCGCCGCCCTGCAGAACCGAGGCGCTGTTCTTCGCGTCGCTGATGTAGCCGCTGATGCGATCGAACGCCTTCTTGTCGATCACGGCGCTCATGAAGTTGCGGAAGTCGCGCGGGTCACCCATCTTGATTTCGCGCATCATCGCCACTGCACGATCACGCACTTCGCCCCAGATCGACTGCGGGATGTAGACACGCGAGGCCGCCGAGCACTTCTGGCCCTGGTATTCGAAGCCGCCGCGCACGATGGCCACCGCCACGGCCGCCGGATCCGCCGACGGATGCGCAACGATGAAGTCCTTGCCGCCGGTCTCTCCGACCAGGCGCGGATAGGTGTGGTACTTCGCGATGTTGGCGCCGACCGTCTTCCACATGCTCTGGAAGACTTCCGTGCTGCCCGTGAAGTGGATGCCCGCCAGGTGCGGCGAGTTGAGCAGCACGTCGCTGACCTGTCCGGCGTTGCCCGGCACGAAGTTGATGACTCCGGGCGGCAGGCCGGCCGCTTCGAAGATCTTCATGATGTAGTACCCCGACAACATCGCGGTGGAGGCAGGCTTCCACACCACCGTGTTGCCCATCAGCGCGGGCGCGCTCGACAGGTTGCCGCCGATCGCCGTGAAGTTGAACGGCGAAATCGCGTAGATGAAACCTTCCAGTGCGCGGTACTCGAGCTGGTTCCACATGCCCGGGCTGCTGACCGGCTGCTCCTGGTAGATCTCCTGCGCGTACTGCACGTTGAAGCGCCAGAAGTCGATGAGCTCGCAGGCCGCGTCGATCTCGGCCTGATAGACGGTCTTGGCCTGGCCGAGCATCGTGGCGGCATTCAGCGTGGCCTTCCACGGCCCTGCCAGCAGGTCGGCGGCCTTCATGATCACCGCCGCGCGATCCTCCCACGGCCAGTTCGCCCACTCGCGGCGCGCAACGATGGACGCATCAATCGCCTGCTGCACATGTTCGGGCGACGCCATGTGGAAGTCCGCAAGGACGTGCCCGTGGTCGAACGGCATGACCGATTGACCGGTCTTGCCGGTGCGGATTTCCTTGCCGCCGATGATGAGCGGGATGTCCACCCGTTCCGTCGCCATCGACGCGAGACGCGCCTTCAGTTCCGCTCGTTCGGGCGTGCCGGGAGCGTACGACTTGACGGGTTCATTAACGGCCGGAGGAACACGACGTACAGCGCTGATGGATGCGATCGAAGACATGCCGCTAATTCTAGCCGTTTCGGGTACGATACGAACGGTTGTCATGGACGTAGCCCGCTCGCTGGACGGTTCGATTGCCACGCTGACGCTCGCCGGCCGTCTGACGGTCACCGATGCGCCCGGTCGCCTGAAAGCGGCGGTGCAGGAGATGATGGCGCAGGGCGCGACCGCCATCGTCCTCGACCTCTCCAAGGTCCCCTACATCGACAGCACCCGTCTCGGCGAATTGATTACCGCGCACATCACGGTGACCCGGCAGCAGGGCCGGCTCGTGCTGGTGTGCCCGTCAGGCAGGATTCCGGCCCTCCTCAAGATTGCGGGCCTGGAAGGCGTGTTCGAGACGTTCCTCACGATTGACGACGCCCGGCACGCCCTGACCGAGGCGTAGCCCCTACGCGCCGGTGGCCGCCTCGGCGACACGCGCGCCCAGTTCCCGATCGAGATCAAGAATTGACGCCGGGTCGTCCTGCACCATCGTCAGCTTCGCGACGATCTCGCGCACCGATTTTTCTTCTTCGACCTGCTCGGTGATGAACCACTGCAGCTCGGCCATGGCCGCGAAGACCTTTTCGGTGAAGGCCATTTCGTACAGCGCATCAATCTGCGCGCTGACGGTGCGTTCCTGCGCCTGCGCGGTCTGAAAGACCTCGAGGAGCGAAGAAAATTCGCTGCGGGGCTGCTCAATGGCGCCCAGTTGCACGGGATGATGCCGCGCAATCAGGAAGTCGAGGAGTTTCATGGCGTGGGCATGTTCCTCCTGGCTCTGAAGACGAAACCAGTGGCCGGCACCGGTGAACTGATGGTGCTCACACCAGGCCGCCATCGCCAGGTAGGAAAACGACGCGGAGAATTCGGCGGAAATCTGCTTGTTGATCGCGCTCAGGACGGAGGCAGTCATGTGTCTCAGTATGGCCTATGATCACGGCGATGACACGCTTCACTCGCCCTCTTGCCCTGTTGACCGGTGCCGCCCTGCTGTCCGTGGCGGCGTTCAGCCTCACACCCGGAATCACCGCCCAGACCGGTCCGGCCGACGATTATGCGGCGGGATTTGAGCACTGGCAGGCCGGGCGGTACGACCAGGCCCTCCCGATTTTCATCAAACTGATTGATGCCCCGGGCGGGGCCGCCCACTTGGAGTCGATCGCGCTCCTGACCGGCGAATGGTTCCCGTCAGTGCAGGTGGCGGCCGACGGGCGCAATCCGCGCCTCTCCCCGGACGGCCGGTTCGTGTCGTTCGAGACAGGCCCGGCGGTTGATCCCGTGACCCGCGTCGTGCGCGCGCAGGCCGGTGGGGCTCCTGTCGCCGAGTTCCGCGGCTCCGGGGCCGTCGTGAGCCCGGCCGGCACTCACATCGCGTACATCCGCCCGGTCGACAACGAGGCGTGGAAGACGGCTCAGACCAACACCCTCGCCGCCGCGTGGGCCACGGCGCTTGAAGGCCAGCTGGTCATCCGCGACCTCCAGTCGGGCGCGGAACGTGTCGCCAACACCGGCAGCTTGCTCAAGTCAGCGCCGCAATGGGCGGCCGACGGGACACAGTTGCTGTTTGTGGGATCCGAGGAAGCGGACCTCGCGCGCTCCGACATCTACCGCACACGCGCCACTGGAGCCCCCGAACGGTTGACGGCAGCTGCCGGCAACAAGGCTCTGGTCGCGGCGTCCAGCGCGGCAATTGTGTACACGACGAGCACGCAGCCGACCTTCCGGCGGCCCCCCGCGCCAGGGACGCCCCCGGCCGGGGGTGGTCGAGGCGGCGGCCGAGGCGGACAGGGCGCTGCGGCTCCAGTCTCCACCGTGGTGAATCTCGCGACAGGCGCGACACACGACATCACAGGCTCTGGCCTGACGATGTCGGCTGACGGCAGCACTCTCGCGTGGATCTCGCGCGACGGCGCCACGTATGCCCTGCACACATCCCCCACACTCACCCACACACCGACCACCGTGCGCACCGGCACGTTGCGTCTGGATGCGCCGGCCCTGTCGCCCGATGGGTCGGCGGTGGCGTATCAGCTGATGGAGTTCACCGACTGGGAGATTTACCTCAGCCGCGGTACGACACACACCCGCGTCACACGCGACATCCAGCATGACCTGCTGCCCCGCTTCCTGACCAACGACACGCTGCTCGGCATGATGGGTGAAGCGCGGCATCGCCGTTCGCAGGTCTACGACCTGAACACCGGCGCCCGTCGTCGCCTCCTGCACAACAACACGATTCGCACCGTGGTGCCGGAGTACTCGTGGCAGGCGTCCATGGACGGCCGCATCATCCTGACGGTGGCCGACTACGACGGCGACACCATCACGCCCGAACGCAGCCTGCATGTGTCCGACATCACGAAGACGGTCTCGGCGGCAGACCTCCGTGCGCGGCTGACTCAACAGCTCGCGCACGAAACGGAGCTTCGCACGCGCACCACACGCATGTTCGAGCCGATCGCGTCGACCGTGCGACAGGTGCTGTCGGCCGCCTCAGTCGAGCGCGTCTACGCGCATGCCAGAAACCTGTATGACTTCGACTCGAAACACGTCACGCAGCCGGGCAACGCGAAGGCGATTGAGTATCTGACCAACGCCTACCGTTCGTTCGGGTACGAGCCGCAGCAGCAGTGGTTCGATCAGCCGAACGCGTTCGGTGGCCGCACGGCGAATGTCCTCGCCACGCTGCGCGGTACGGTCGACCCACACCTGATTTACGTCGTCTCAAGTCACTTCGACTCCGTCGCCATCGGGCCGGGTGCCGACGATGACACGTCGGGAACAACGGCGTTGCTCGAGACGGCGCGGCTGCTCGCGAAGACGCCGATGCCGGCGACGATCGTGTTCGCGTCTTTCACCGGTGAAGAGGCGGGCCTGCTGGGCAGCCGTCAGTTCGTCCGTCAGGCCGCCGCCGACAAATGGCAGATCAGCGGTGCACTCAACAACGACATGATCGGCTGGGCCGGTGAAGGCCCGCAGCTCAACAACACCATCCGGTACTCGAACCCGGGCATCCGCGATCTGCAGCACGCGGCCGCCTTCCTGTTCACGGATCTGGTGCTCTTCGACACGAAGTACTACCGCGGCACCGATGCGGCGGCCTTCTATGAAGGCTGGGGCGACATCGTCGGCGGCATCGGCTCGTACCCGATTCTGGCAAATCCGAACTATCACCAGCCCACCGACTATCTGGACACGATCAACCAGCATCAGGTCACCGAAACCGCGAAGGTGACGGCCGCCACGCTCATGTATCTCGCGTCGAGCCCTGCGCGGCTGAAGAACGTGCGGACGTCCGCCGCCGGCAACGCGACCACCGTGACCTGGGATGCCGCGCCGGAAAGCAACATCCGCGAGTACCTCGTCGCGTATGGACCGGCTGATGATCCGATGCGGACGCGCGTGACCGTGCGCACGCCGACCGCCAGCCTGCCGGCGCTGCCGGCAGGGAGCCACGTCGCGGTCAAGGCGATCAATGCGCGTGGTCTGGAAGGCTGGGACTGGGCGCGGGCCATCGTGCAATGAACCAGGGCGTTCGGGTCTGTCCCCGGTGCGGGTTCTCCCACCTGCGGTCCTCGCGGCCGCACACGTGGGTAGAACACGTGCTGGCGTGGTGGACACGGACACGGTGGTTCAGGTGTCAGACGTGCGACTGGCGAGGCCGCATTCGCGATCTCTGGAGTCCTGACGCGGCGTTTCCGGACCTGCCGCCGCTGCGGCTGGGTCGTGAGCTGGACATCGAGATACTCCAGCAGCGCGATGAAGAGGCGCTGGTGGACCTGGTGCTGACGCACAAGGAGCAGGTGCAGCGCACGCTGAAGGTGTGGCTCGATGACAGCCGGCCCGCGCCTGAGGATTGGCTGCGTGTGACCACCGTGCACAGCGCGCAGCGACTGCTGGAAGCCGGCATGGTCGACGAGATCTCGCTCGACTATGACCTGGGCTGGTGCGCCGACTGCATTCATCGCGGCGAACATCTCAAACACACGGGCCAGCGCCATTGCCCGCACACGCCCACCGGGTACGACCTGGTGAGCTGGATGGCGGGCAGCGGACACTGGCCGCGCCTGCCGCCGACCGTCCACAGCGGCAATCTCGAGGGCGGCGCGCGCATGCTCGGCGTGATCGCGCGTCACTGGCACGGCGACACACTGGTGACGCCTGCGGCCACCACGCCGACGCCGCCAATTGCGCCGGCGCCGGTGCCGGCCACCCCGGTGCATGAGCCGTCCGCCCAGGCCAACGTCGCCACGCTGACGGTGTGTCCGCAATGTCACGGTCCGTACCTGCAGCGATCCCATCGCAACTCGAACTTCGAGCGATGGCGCACCCGGATCACCCGCCGCTACCCTGTGCGATGTGCTGCGTGCGGTTGGACGCGATGGGTCTCCGCGCCGATTCTGGTGCGCTTCAGCTCCGGTACGGAACTACCGGCCTCCGAGCTGCCGACCCAGCAGATCGAGCAGATCGACCCCGACCGCTGATGGCGCTACGATAACGGCATGGCCATCGACGACCTGCCGCTGCGCTCCGACCCAGCTTCGTCGTCTTCGACGGGCACCCCTGCCGCGCCGCCCGAGCGGCCCGGCGGCAGTTCGCCCGTGCGCTGGGCGGTCGTGGCCATCATTGCGCTGGCCGCCGGCGCCGGCGTCACCTACTGGTGGATGACCCGGGCACGGCCCAGCGGTCCCGTGCCTCCGCCAACGACCGCCGCTGACAGTACACGCACGTCAACCCGCCCGCAGCCACAGCCGATGGACCTGCCGACGCTGGACGGATCGGATGCGCTGTTCCGGGAACTCGTCGGCGTGTTGTCGAGGCATCCTCAACTGGCCCGGCTGATGGCCACTGACGGACTGGTGCGGCGCGCGGTGGTTGCGGTTAATCAGATTGCCGAAGGGCGCACGCCCTCTGCGCAGTTGACGTCGCTGCGCCCGCCGACACGCCTCACCATCACCGGCGGCGAAGAAGGCGCCATCGACACGCGGTCCTACCAGCGCTGGGACGCCGCGGTGGATGCGCTGGCGTCAGTCAACCCGGCCGAAGCCGCGCAGCTGTATGTGAACGTCAAGCCGCTGTTTGACGCGGCCTGGGCCGAACTCGGGCATCCGGGCGGCAACTTCGATACCGCTCTCACCCAGGCGACCGATGTGTTGCTCGCCACACCCGTGCCTGCGGGAGAGCCGGTGTTACTGCGCCGGCCGGGGTACTACGAACACGTCGATCCGGCCCTGCGCAGCCTCCGGCCGGTGCAGAAGCAGTTGCTGCTGGTCGGACCCGATTCGCGGGCCCGCATCGAGCGCTGGCTGCGCGCGTTTGCGTCAGCGCTCGACCTGCCGATTACCGGCTGACGTCCGGGTGGCGCATGCGGTAGTGCGAGACGATCCATTCGTCGCCCTCGCGCCACGCCCATAACTCGGCGCAGGCCATGAAAAAGACGCGCCACCGCACCCACCACACCTGAGCCTCGGCGCCATACGTGGCGACCATCAAGGGCCACAACGTGTCCCGCCGGCGATCCATGTTGGCGAGCCACGCCTCGGCCGTCCGTTGATAGTGTCTCCCGGGGACAACCCAGGCCTCGTCGACGACCAGTGACTGCTGCACCAGCCGCGGCAGGTCATGGGACGGCATGATGCCGCCCGTGAAGAAGTGGGCCGCCATCCAATCCGACGAGTCGCGCACCTCGTAGGCATAGGCGTACTGTCGATGCGCGAAGATGTGAAAGAACAAGCGGCCGTCCGGACGCAACCAGCGAGCCAGCGCCGCAAACAGCGCATCCCAGTTGCGCAGGTGCTCGAACATCTCGACCGAGACGATGCGATCGAAGGTGCCGGGCGCCTCGAAGGTGTTGATGTCGGCCGTGATGACCTCGAGATTGCCGAGCCGATCCCGCCTCGCGCACTCGTCGATCCACGCTTTCTGCGTGCGCGAGTTCGAGACGGCCACGATGGTGCTGTTGGGCAGCCGACGCGCCATCCACAGGGACAACGAACCCCACCCACACCCCAGTTCGAGGATGCGCTGCCCGTCCTGCAATTGGGCACGTTCGGCGGTCAGCGCCAGCATTCGCCCTTCCGCCTCGTCGAGCGTGGTCGTATCGGACTCCCACAAGGCGCAGGAGTACTTCATGTGGCTCCCGAGCACGTGTGCGAAGAACTCCGTCGGCAGCTCGTAGTGTTGGGCGTTGGCCGCGCGCGTCTGTTCGGCGATCGCCCCCAGCCTTCTCGCCGAGACAAACGCCGCCAGCCGCGCCTGGACGGCGTCCGCGCCGCCGGCCTGCTGCTCGCGAAGACGCGCCGCAATCGTGCGGCGTATGCCGATTCTGATCAGCCAGTCCGGCAGCCATCCCCGTTCAAGCGCCCGTTGTGCTGCCGACGGCGATACCTGTTCAGTCATCGTCCCTTCTACGCCATGCCTGTCTTCGTGGATTGTCCATCGTGACTTCTCAACGCATCGTCATCATCGGCGCCGGCATTTCCGGCCTGTCTGCGGCCTGGCTGCTGCAACGCACACATCAGGTCATTCTGCTCGAGAAGGAGACCCGGCTCGGAGGGCACACACATACACACGAGCGCGACGACCCGTCGGCCCCCGGAGGCCGGCTGGCGCTCGACACAGGTTTTCTCGTTCACAACGACCGCACGTATCCGCTCCTCATTCGCCTGTTCAACGAACTTGGCGTGGAACGGCTCGACTCGGACATGTCGTTTGGCGTGACCTCGCGACGGCCCGACTTCGAGTACAGTACGCGGAACCTCAACGGCCTGTTTGCGCAGCGGCGGAATCTGTGGCGGCCTGCGCACTACCGCTTCGTGGCTGAGATCCTCCGGTTCAACCGTATCGCGACACAGAGTCTGTCGCAGCCAGCGCAGTTCACGACACTCGGAGATTTTCTCGACGCGCACAATTTCCGCGGAGAGTTTCTCGACAGGTTCCTGTTTCCGATGGCATCTGCCGTCTGGTCGGCGGCCACGTCGACCCTGCGGGCGTTCCCGGCCGAGACCCTGATCCGCTTCTTCTACAATCACGGCATCCTCTCGGTCACCGACCACCCGACGTGGAAAGTGGTCCGCGGCGGCAGTGCCCGCTACATCGACCGGATGCGCGAGACCAGCACGTTCGAGGTGCGGACCGGTTGTGCTCCCGTGCGGATCGTTCGGATGCCGGACGGCGTGCGTGTGGATCTCGGGTCAGGCGAGGTCCTGCTCGCCGACCACGTGGTCTTCGCCTGCCACGGCGACGAGGTGCTTCCGTTGCTGGCGGACGCCACGCCTGCGGAGCAGCGGGTGCTCTCCGCGTTCCGGACCAGCGTCAACGAAACGTGGCTGCACACGGACCGGACGTTCCTGCCCCGGCGGCAGGCCGCGGGCGCGTCATGGAACGCGCTGCTCGGGGAACGCGATGATGCCTGCCTGACGTACGACCTGAACCGTCTGCAGCGCCTGCAGTCCACGACGCAGTATTGCGTCACGCTGAACCCTCCGCGCCCGATTGACGACCGCCATGTCATCGCGCACATGACCTATCGGCATCCCCTGTACACACACGCGGCGATTGAAGCCCAGCAGCGCTGGCACGAGATCAGCGGCGTCCATCGAGCGCATTTCTGCGGCGCGTACTGGTTCTATGGCTTCCACGAAGACGGGCTGCGGTCAGCCGTCAGGGTGGCTGCACATCTCGGAGTCACGTGGTAGCCGGTCCGGCGCTGTACACGGGGCAGCTGCGCCATCGCCGATTTCGGCCAACCGCACACGCCTTCACGTACCGCCTGTTCCTTGTCCTGCTGGACATCGATCAGATCGAGGCGGCGATGTCGGTGTCGCCGTGGCTGTCGGTCAACCGGTTCAACTGGGCGACGTATGACGACCGCGATTACCTCGGCGACCCGGCGCAGCCGCTGCGCGCTCGCGTGCACCAGGCCGCTGCGGCCCACGGCGTGGACTGGCCCGACGGCCCGACATACCTGCTGACACACCTGCGCTACCTCGGCTACTGCTTCAATCCGATCTCCTTCTACTTCGGATGTGATGCCGACGGGCACGTCCGGACCACCCTCGTCGAAGTGCACTCGACGTTCGGAGAGCAGACCGTCTACGCCCTGCCCGGGGCCTCCCCCACGTCCGGCACCATCACCCATCGCACAGCAAAAACGATGCATGTGTCGCCATTCAACCGGATGGACCTCGACTACACCTTCGCGATTCGCCCACCGGGCGCCGCCTTCACGGCGCACATGACCACAGTCAACACCGAGGGCGATGCGTTCTTCGACGCCACCCTCACCCTTGAGCGGCAGCCATGGACGCGTGCGGACATCCACCGCGCGCTGCGCCGGCATCCCGCGATGACCGCCAAGGTCATCGGCGCCATTCACTTCGAGGCGCTGCGCCTGTGGTGGAAGGGCCTGCCCTACATTCCCCATCCGACCAGACGATGACGTCACGACACGCTTTTGCCCGACGCACCTTCTTCGCCGCGGCCTCCCGCATTTCGGTCGGGTCGCTGACCGTCGTCTGCGCGGACGGCACACACACGTTCGGCGTGGCCGGTGCCGCACCTGCTGCCACGCTCGTTGTGCACGACGAGCGGGTCTTTGGCCGTGCGCTCTGGGGCGGTGATGTGGCGATGGGTGAGGCGTTCATGGACGGTGACTTCACGTCACCGGACCTGGTGGCCCTGCTGCGCCTGGCCGTGCGGAATGCCGAAGTCCTGAACGCCCTGAACGGACCCGCATCGTGGGTCGCCAGGCAGATGGCGGCCGTCAATCATTGGCGCCGCCGCAACACCCGGGCCGGCAGTCAGCGCAACATTGCCGCCCACTACGATCTCGGCAACGAGTTCTTTGCCCTCTTCCTGGACGAATCCCTGGGATACTCCGCCGCGTGGTTCACGCATGCCTCCGACACGCTCGAACAGGCGCAGATCGCCAAGTACGACCGCATCTGCCGCAAGTTGCAGCTCTCACCCGCCGACCACCTGCTCGAGATCGGCACAGGCTGGGGCGGGTTTGCCGCCTACGCCACCACAACGTACGGCTGCCGCATCACCACGACCACGATCAGCGGCCGCCAGCACGACGGCGCGCAGGAACGGTTTGCCCGCCTGGGTGACGCGGGCCGCCGCATCACGCTGCTGCGTGAGGACTATCGCGACCTGACGGGCCGCTTCGACAAGCTGGTCAGCATCGAGATGTTCGAAGCGGTCGGCCTGGAGCACTACAACACCTTCTTCAGGGTGTGCGAACGGCTGACTGCGGCCGACGGCGCGGCGCTCCTGCAGGTGATCACGATGAACGATCAGGACTTTCATCGCACCTACCGTGGCGCGACCGACTGGATCCAGACCTACATCTTTCCAGGCGGCGAACTCGGATCCGTGAGTGAGATGCTGCAGTCGGTCGCCCGCGTGACGACGTTCCGGCCGTATCACCTCGAAGACCTCGGCTGGCACTATGCGCTGACCCTGCGGGAGTGGCGACGCCGCTATCTCGCTTCCCTCGAGCATGTGCGTGCGCTGGGCCTGGACGGCCGCTTCGAGCGCATGTGGCACCTGTACCTCGCGTATTGCGAGGCGGCCTTCCTGGAACGGCACGTCAGCGACGTTCAGTTGTTGTTGACGCGGGCGTACCACGATCGCCAGTACTTCGGTGACCCTGCGGAGATTACGAATCTGGCCGTTCCCCTGACTGTCTAAGTGACTCTGTAGGACATTAGCGCCCTCCATGTAGTACACTTCGAGGGCTTTATGCGGAAATGCCCGGCGTGTGGGTCCTCACGGATTTACCCATCCCGCCTGAAATCCATCGGCGAGCGCGTGCGACGGGCGCTGTCAGAAAAACAGCCGTACCGCTGCCATGCCTGCAATCACCGGGGCTGGTATCTGATCTACGTCCCCCTGACTGAAGGGCCCGATGCGGCGCCTGAAGACCTGCGGACGGGCCTGTCCTCCCGTCCGATTACGCCGGACGATCTCGACAAACTCGACTGACCCTCCTGGCGGCTACTGCGCGGCGAGGGCGCGCATCTGAGGCATCAGCAATACACGCACAGCTCGCCCGTAACTGCGGACGCCATCGTGCACCTGATTGGTCTTGAGGTACTGGTCGTAGACCGTGAATGCCGCCTCGCGCACCACCGGCTCCTGTCGTGTGAGGCGTTGGGCCAGCGCGGCGAAGTCCTCGAGGATGCCGGGATGCAGACCCGACCGGATACGACGCCACTGGTCACGCGGCAGATCGCCGGCGCCCTCCAGCAGCAGGAACATGTGGGCGGCGTACTGCAGGTCGGGAGCTCCGGAGATACACGCGGCCCAGCCGATCGCACTCGCATCGGCCTCATCGGCGTACCCCGCGAGATGTGCCCACTCATGCGCAAGCACCATCGGGCGCTCAAACGGCAGCAGGTCGGGATGTACGATCGACTCGAGCGCGACGGGATTCACCATCCCGGTCACACCGGCCGCGGTGTAAAACGGCGTGAGTACCCGCGACACCTTGGGACGCCCCGGCTGCGCCAGCGGCGGCAGATCGAGCCGGACCAGCGCGCGCTGAAATGCCGGTTCGAGCTCGGCGGCGATGCTGTTGTAGCCGGTTCTCGCCGCGTCGGTGCCGGCACCACCGGCCCGCAGGCGCGAGGCCTCACGGGCCGCCTCCTCCATGGCCGCGAGCAGGGCACCCGGCGCCGCGGGGTCGGCCGTGGACGCCGACGCCTGCAGCAGCGTCTGAAGTGAGACACGCCGGTAGTTGAGTCCCCAGTTCAGGTAGAACACCACCGCCAGGACAGCGGCGACCCGAATCACCCTGCGCAGCAGTTCCCACGCGGCCTGCCACGACCCCATCGAGGTGCGACGCCGGACGGCGAGCACAATCCGCACGATCACCCAGCCTGCAATCGCGATCAGTCCAACATCGATGACCGCCACGGTTGTCCTGTTGCTCAGCGTCGTCACGACCGACTGCACCACCGGGAACATCCCGCGCGTGTAGAGACGTTCGACGAGCGCCTCAGGCCACGGCACGAGGACAAGCGCCAGTGCGGCCACCGTAAAGGCCAGCCAGCCCGGCACACGCACCCGCTGCCGCGTCGTCATGATCGGCGCGACGACGAGGTAATCAGCCGGACGGCACGCTGATATGTGAAGTACGACACGGCCCACTGCAGCATCACGGACAACCGGTTCCGGAAACCGATGAGTTGTCCGACGTGGATGAACAGCCAGATGAGCCACGCCGGATATCCCTTCAGCCGCAACCAGCCGAAGTCGCCGATAGCTTTGTTGCGCCCGATCGTCGCCATGTTGCCGTAGAAGCGGTAGACGAACGGCGCGCGGGGCTCGCCGCGCTCCTGCCCTGCGATGTTCCTCGCGGCGTGACGTCCCTGCTGCATCGCCACCTGTGCCACACCCGGCAGCGGCCGGCCGTCCGTGCCCGTGAACAGTGCCAGGTCCCCCACCACGTAGACCCGCTCGTCGCCGGCAATCGACAGTTCCGGTGTCACCGGCACACGCCCGGCGCGATCGACCTCAACGCCGAGTGCGCGTCCCAGGGGCGACGCGGCGACACCAGCCGCCCACAGGATCGTGCCGGCCTGTATCGACTCGTCACCGACGTGCACCACGCCGTCGTCAATCCCCGTCACCGCGCTCTGCGTCCAGACGGCCACGCCCAGTGACTCGAGCGCACGGCGGGCAAATGCGGGCAGCGGCTCCGGATAACTCTGCAACACCCCTGCGCCGCCTTCGATGAGGATCACACGCGCCGTTTCGGGATCAATCGACCGGAAATCGTTCACCAGCGCATGACGCGAGATCTCGGCGAGCGCGCCGGCCAATTCGACTCCGGTGGGCCCGCCCCCGACGACGACAAATGTGAGCAACCGACGCCGCTCTGCCTGATCGGTTTCGATCTCCGCCAATTCAAACGCCCGGAGCACACGGGCGCGGATCTCCAGCGCGTCTTCCAGCGTCTTGAGGCCGGGGGCATGTTCGCGCCACTCGTCGTGACCGAAGTAGGCGTGCGTCACACCGGCCGCCACGATCAGATAGTCGTACGGGACCTCTCCGGGATCGCCATCCACCACGACCACCCGCCGTGACCGGTCGATGGCCGTCACGTCGGCGAGCCACACGCGCACGTTGTCCTGCGACCGCAGGATCCACCGGATGGGCGACGCGATGTCACTCGGAGACAGCGCGGCGGCCGCCACCTGATACAGCAGCGGCTGAAACACGTGATGGTTCTTGCGGTCGAGCACGATCACGTCGAAGGGACGGCCCCGAAACGCCTTGGCCGCGTTCAGGCCGGCAAACCCTCCGCCGATGATGACAACGCGAGGCGCGGCCATGGGAGGCCTTACAAGACGCGGCTGGTGCCCAGGCCCAGCGCGGTGAACACGATCACCGAGACGACCCAGGCAATCAGGCAGACCATGATGGCGCGGAAGGTGTCGTCATAGTCGAGCGCCTGACGCACCGCGATGAAGGAGGCCGCGATCACCCACACCGATGTGATGAACGGCGCGAACAGTCCGATCACCGGCACGACGGCCAGGAGTCCGAACAGGCCGGGCGCCTGGGCAAATCCCAGACACCGGAGCAACTGTCCGAAGTCTGCCTCCGTCTTGCGTCCCGGCAGCAGCCGCGTGCCCACCTGCCACAACACGAGCGCGCCCACGCCCCACGCCAGTACAGCGTTGATCGCGCCCCGCAGAATCCACCCGGGCGACCCGATCCCGAAGTACCACGACATCGAAGTCGTGATGCTGGTGACCACCACCACGATCGCCGCCTGTGCGGTGGCGGACGTATCGTGCTCCACTTCTTCGAAGGTGGCCGGGCTCAACCTGATTGCGCCGATGACCCGCTGCTGGAAGCTCGCCATACGGGCATCGTACACTCAAGTGCATGGCCTCGCGTGACTCCGCTCCCAAGACCGACATCGCACCGCCCGATTCGTGGGGCCGCTCCACGGTGCATACCGCCTGCCCGCTCGACTGCCCCGACAGCTGCAGTCTCGCCGTGTCGGTGGAAGGCGGACGCATCACAAAGATTGACGGCAGCCGCCTCGCGCCGACGACCGACGGCTTCATCTGCGGCAAGGTCCGCGGATTCGATCGGCGCGTCTACAGCCCTGAACGTGTCCTGTATCCCCTGATGCGACGAGGGCCCAAAGGTCGCGGGGACTTCTCCGTCGTCAGTTGGGCGGAGGCGCTCGATCAGATTGCCGCACGCATGATCGAGGCACGCGACACACACGGCGCGGAATCAGTCCTGCCGTTTTATTACGGCGGCAGCAACGGCCTGCTCACCAATGAACTCGAGGATGCGCGACTGTTCCGCCGTTTCGGCGCGTCGCGACTCGCTCGGACGGTCTGCGCCGCACCCACAACGGCAGCCGCCACGGCGATGTACGGCAAGATGGCCGGCGTCGCGTATCCCGACTACGCCCACGCGCGTCTGATTGTGGTCTGGGGTGCGAACCCCTCCGCCTCCAGCATTCACCTGGTCAGCCACATCAAGGAAGCGCAGAAACGCGGCGCGCGCCTGGTGGTGATCGATCCGCGCCGGACGCCGCTGGCACGTACGGCCGATCTGCACCTGCCGGTGCGCCCTGGTACGGACCTGCCGGTCGCCCTCGCGCTCATCCGGCATCTCTTCGAGCACGGCCACGCGGATCAGGCCTTTCTGGACATGCACACACACGGCGCTGATCAGCTGCGACGGACGGCGGCCGAGTGGACCCTCACACGCGCCGCAGACGTGGCCGGCGTTCCGGAGACCGACCTGCAGCTACTCGCCGACTGGTACGCGACCACGTCTCCCGCGGTCATCCGCTGCGGCTGGGGACAGGAACGGAATCGCAACGGCGGCGCCGCAACGATGGCCATCCTGGCCTTGCCGGCGGTGGGCGGAAAGTTCGGTGTGCGTGGGGGCGGCTACACCATGAGCAACTCCGGCGCCTGGGGACTCGACGCCGAACGGTGGATCAACGCACCGCTGCCCGCCACGCGTACGATCAACATGAACCAGCTGGGTCGCGCGTTGACCGATATGCAGGACCCGCCGGTGCAGGTGCTTTTCGTCTACAACTGCAATCCGCTGTCCACGATGCCGGATCAGAATCGCGTCAAGCGGGGTCTTGAGCGCGAGGATTTGTTCACCGTCGTCTTTGAACAGACGATGACCGACACGGCGAAGTATGCGGATGTGGTCCTGCCGGCGACGACGTTCCTCGAACACTACGACATTGCGAAAGGCTACGGCGCATATCACCTCCACGTCGTCAGGCCCGTGATCGAACCGGTCGGCGACGCACGCCCCAATCACGAGGTCTTCCGCGAACTGGCCAATCGCCTTGGGCTGTCCGATGCCGCCGATGATGACCTCGGCGAAACCGGCGCACTGCTCGACGTCACGAGCACCATGGCACCCGACACCAGCGCCCTCCTGCACGCGGGTGAGGTGGCTCGAGGTCCCATGGATGGCGCGCCCATCCAGTTCGTGGACCTGTTCCCGAAAACGGCCGACCGCAAGGTGCAGTTGTTCCCCGAGGCGCTCGAGACCACAGCCGGGCTGTATACATTCCAGTCCGATCCCGCGACCGATACGTATCCGCTGACGCTGATCTCCCCTGCCAGCGCACACACCGTTTCTTCGACGCTGGGCGAATTCAGGCCAGGCATCGCCGCCCTCAAGATTCACCCGGACGATGCCCGACCGCGATCGATCGAGGAGGGTGATGCCATCCGCCTCTTCAACGACCTGGGTGAAGTGTGGTGTATCGCGGATATCACGCCGGAAGTACGTCCTGGAGTGGTGTCGCTGCCCAAGGGCTTGTGGGCGCGCAGCACCGAAAACGGCGCGACATCCAACGCCCTGGTCCCCGATTCGTTGACCGACCTCGGGGGCGGGGCGTGTTTTAATGATGCTCGGGTCCAGATCGCACTTCGCGCACGCCACTGACATCGATGCCGGCCATCGGCCTGTCTTGTGGTTGTTCGTGTGTGTGCGACCGTCTCCCAAGGAGTTTGTGACATGCGCACTGCACTGAGCTTGACTTCCCTTCTGACCCTGGCCGGCACCGTCCTGCTGGCCGACGACTGGCCGGCGTGGCGTGGCCCCACCCACAACGGCGTGAGCACCGAAACCGGCCTGCCCGTGACGTGGGGCGCCAAATGTGCAGCGGACACGGCGTCCGCGCCGACCATGGCGACCGACACACCCGACGGCAGCCAGCGCGGTGGCCGCGGCGGTGGCCAGGAAGGCCGCCCGCTCGTGCCGCTCGCCTGCAAGACCTTCGACACACAAAACGTGGCGTGGAATCTCCCGCTGCCGGCTTACAGCGGTTCCACGCCGATCATTTCCGGCGACACGATCTTCCTGAACGTCGCTACCGCCGCCAACACGGGCGAGCTCGAACTGTGGGCCATCGATCGCACGAAGCGATCCGTGACGTGGAAGCGGCCGCTGGCGGACTCCAATCACATGGAGCGCAAGCAGAACATGTCCTCCCCCTCTCCCGTGACCGACGGCAAGACGGTGTGGGTGATGACGGGCGTGGGCGCGCTCAAGGCGTTTGATTTTGCCGGCAAGGAACTCTGGAGCCGGAACATCCAGGACGACTACGGGCGTTTTGGCCTCAACTGGGGCTACGCGTCATCGCCGCTCCTCAAGAACGGCGCGTTGTACGTGCAGGTGCTGCACGGCATGAAGACCGACGACCCGTCGTACCTGCTGAAAATTGACGCGGCCACGGGCAAGACGATCTGGCGGCACGAGCGACCGACGCCAGCCCTGTCCGAGTCGCCCGACTCGTACACGACGCCGCTGTGGGTGGACACGCCGTCGCGGCCGGAGCTGGTGATCACCGGCGGCGATGTGATCTCCGGTCACAACCCCGCCACCGGCGAGGAGTACTGGCGCGCCGACGTGCTGAATCCGCAGCGCGCGCGCAACTACCGCATCGTGGCCTCCCCCACACTCGTCGGGGACCTGATCATCGCGCCGACGCGCAACAACCCGATGGTGGCGATCCGGCCCGGCGGTTCCGGTGACGTGGCGTCGTCACACGTGGCATGGTCGTTTGCGCAGGGGCCGGATGTGCCGACACCCGTGAGCGACGGAAAGTTGCTGTACATCGTGCGGGACGGTGGTGTGGCGTTTGCGCTGGATGTGAAGACCGGCGCGGTGGTGTATGGTCCGGAGCGCTTGCCGAATGGCACCTACAGCGCGTCACCGATTCTTGCCGACGGCAAGATCTACGTGACGACCGAGGAAGAAGGCATCACGACGGTGTACCGCGCCGGGCCGAAGTTCGAAATCCTGTCGTCCAACCGCCTGGCGGATGACTGTTCGCCGTATTGCCTGAGCACGGTCGCGATCTCGGACGGTCAGCTGTTCATTCGCACCGCGTCGTACCTCTGGGCCATCGGGGACCGGCGGCAGTAACGTCAGAAGCCCTGCACGATGCCGAACTGCCACTTCCAGGGGCGGCCGGCACGATCAATTGCGCGGCTGCGCGCAAGCTCGAGCGTGAGCAGCCCGAACAGATTGGCGCGAAGCGCGGCACCGTACGACCGTACGGTGTCGCGCGTGCCGCCCAGCAGCGCCGGACGCGACCCTGACGACCACGCCACACCGGCGTCAAAAAAGACCGCAAGCTCGAGCGGCACGTACGAGCCGTATTCCAGTTCCCCTTTGATCAGCCCGATGACCGGCGCGCGCACCTCTGCGTTGGCGACCGCCACGCGACTGCCCATCAGGCGGTCAAACACCCGGCAACGGTCAGGATCAAACGCGGTGCATTCCCCCGGTTCGTAGGAGCCAAATCCGTACCCGTGGACCAGTTCCTGGTGCCCGGCGTAGAGGCGCGCCAGTTGCGGGTGTTCGGCGTCGCCGCCGTAACGGCCAAAGTGCAGCACACGGACGGCGACCGTCACCGGCTGCACGGGCATGACGTATTTCCGCCAGTCGAACAGCGCGGTGTGAAACTGCAACGAGCCGCGCGTCAGGCGCATTTCCATCCGGTAGCGGCTGCCCACGATCGGACTGGTCGGGCCGGCAAACGAGGTGTCGTGCACAAACGCCGATGAGAACTCGACCAGCCCCAGTGACGCGGCCGTCTTTTCTTCGATCTCGCGCCGTTCAAGGAACTGCTCAGTGGCCGTGTCGTAGACGCGGTCCCGGATGTCGCGCGTGAACGATACCGCGTGCGCGCCCGCCGCCACTTCGACTCGTGTCGCCTGGCTGAACGGGAAGGCCGTGATGAAGGACCCGCCGCGATACGTCTGACGATCGATGGTCTCGCGCAGCGTGGTGGTACCCGCGGCCGAATCACGCTCCCACGTCAGGTATCCAACCCGGTACGGGATCGATTCAAGCGACGCGGCCCAGTTCCACCGATGCCGCCGGCTGATGTACGACACCTGCGCGCCGAGGTCATCGATGTCACCCGCCACATGTGCGCCGACACTCAGCAGACGGTCACCCAGCATGTCCGAAAAAAAGGCCGACACGCTGCCGCCGACAAACGTCCCGAACGAATCCACACCCGCGGTGATCGTTGGCTGCGACACGACGTCAAGCGTCAACGGACGCCGGTACGTCTCGGAGACGGCCTGATCGTCTCTGGGAGGCAATCCGCGCTCGGGATCGGCCAGCAACCGGCGAATGTCTCCGGTCACCATGTTCGAGAGGCCGGACGGCCGCCCAGAGGCGGCCTCCGGCGTCAAGGCCGCCGCACGTTGATCCGCCAGAGGCGACACCATTTCGACCGTGTCGGCCGGGTCGAGCAGGTACACCGAGTGTCCGTCGCGCTCGAACACACTGAACGCCAGGCGGTCGGTTTCGGTTGCCGAGGACAACGCAGGGCTGCTGGTGGTGATGCCCGCGATGCCGGTGGCCATCGCGGTCAGCCGCAGGACCGGGCCGCCGTCCAGCGCAATGCGATAGAGATTGCTGATCCCGTCGGGATCGGCCACAAACGTGACGTGGCGCCCGTCACGGCTGACCTGAGGGCTCAGATGTTTGCCGTGCAAGAAAGCCGGCAACGCGCGCACAGCGCGTGTCTCGACATCCACGACCGCCAGCTGCAGCGCTCCTGGACGGAGTGTGTCGAGGTCGGTGGAGAACCGCTCACTGACAAACACCACGTGGCGGCCATCTGGCGTGAACACAGGCTCAAGGTCTGCAAACGGATCTTGCGTGAGCGGCGTGACCGTGCCGGCCGGCAGCGAGACCAGATACAGATCAAACAAGCCGCCGCGATTGCCGGCCACCACCAGCGAACGTCCGTCGGGTGCCCACGAGGGCCCGAGCGCATCGTCAAGATCGTGCAGGACAATTTCACGCGTGATGCGGCCGTTGTCCGGATCGACGAACGCCAGCGTCGGACGGCCGCGGCGCACGGCCGTCAGCACGATCTGGCGGCCGTCGGGACGCCACGCACCAGCCGACTGCAGGAACTGCAGACTGTCGAAATGGGGATCGGTCGCCGAACTGATGAGCTTGCGTTCGATGCGCCCCGTCGTCGTCTCGGCCAGATACAGGTCCACAGAGAACCGATCGCGTTCGGAGAAAAACGCGACCCGTGAGCCGTCCGGGCTGACACGAGGGCCGACGTTGAGCCGCCCACCCCCGCGCGATTCGTCGATCAGCAGTCGCGGCGTACTCGTCAGCGCGGGCAGATCGGCACGAATGCCCGCCATCGATCGCAGAATCGAATCGTGCCACTCCTCCGTCAACCGATCGGGATCGGATCCGAGTTGGGCCGCCAGTCCGTTCATGTCAAAGCGCGGGTTGGCTGCGGAACGCAGCAGCGACGACACCGCGCGATCACCGTACTTGGCCCCGATGAACGCCCAGAAGGCGTGGCCCCACCGGTACGGGAACAGCCGTGGATCGTTCAGGTCCTTGATGTGCGGCAACTTCTCGGACAGCGCGGCATCGCGCAGCCACATCGCCGTCTGCGCGTCGATGGGACCAATCGACAGGTACTCCGCCATGCCTTCCGCGAACCACAACGGGTATTGCAGGATGTCCGGCAGGCTGAACTCGGAGTCGCGCGGGTCGGCGCCGGTGATGTCGAACTGGAACGCGTGCACCAGTTCATGTCCCAGCACGTGATCCGTGTCGGCAAGCGTCCCCGCCATCGGCAACACGATGCGCCGCTTGAGGGCCTCGGTGACGCCGCCGGTGCCTTCACCGATGGCACCTTCGACGGCGTTGGTCTGCTTGAAGTGGGCCGCTGAGGCGTACAGGATCAGCGGCTGCCGTCCGCGCAGGTCGTGGGAGAAAAATCGCGACAGGCGTGCGTACCACCGTTCGGCCATCCTGCCGACGATACGGGCCGCCTCGGCTTCCTCCGGGTAGTAGTAGATGTCGAAGTGTTCGGTGGGCAGGACGCGGAAATCAAAGGTGCGGTACTGGACCTTGTTCCGTCCGAAGTACTGGGCCTGGGCCGTCGTGGCACCGATCACCAGCAGCAGCCCCGTGATGAGCAGGGCGCGCCATCGGGCCCACCTACAGTAAGATGCGAGGGCACCATGAGCGACACACCGGTCCGCACTGTTCATTGCGTCAAGTTGCACCGCGAACTCCCCGGACTGCCGGCCCCTCCCTGGCCCGGCCCCCTTGGCCAGCGGATTTATGAATCCGTCTCAGCCGACGCGTGGGCGATGTGGGAAGAGCAGATGAAGATGATTCTCAACGAGTATCGCCTGTTGCCCTTCCAGAAGGAAGCCCAGCAGCTGGTGGCCAAACACATGGAAGAGTATTTCTTCGGCAAGGGATCTGCCCTGCCGCCCGGGTTTGTGCCCGAAAAGGGATGACACAGGTTGCGAGATGGCGATGTGGCGAGATGACGAGGTGGAGAGATGAGTAACGACCGTTCGTTCTTCGGACACCCGGGCGGGTTGTCCACGCTGTTCTTCACCGAGATGTGGGAGCGGTTCTCCTACTACGGTATCCGCCCCCTGCTGGTCCTGTTCATGTCGGCCGCGCTGCTCGATGGCGGGTTCGGGTTTGATCGGGAGACGGCATCGGCCATCGTCGGCATCTACGCCTCGTGTGTGTATCTCGCCTCCCTGCCCGGCGGCTGGATCGCCGACCGGTGGCTTGGCCTGCAGCGCTCTATCTTCTGGGGCGGCGTCCTCATCACAGCCGGGCATCTGGCGATTGGCCTCTCTGCCCTCTTCGCGCACGGCGTGTTTTTCCTCGGCCTGATTCTGATTGTGGCCGGGACCGGACTGCTCAAGCCCAACATCTCGGCGATCGTCGGCGAGTTGTATCCGGAGGGTGGCGCGCGTCGCGACGCCGGCTTTTCGATCTTCTACATGGGCATCAATCTGGGTGCCTTCATCGCGCCGTTGATCACCGGCTATCTCGGTGAGCGCGTCGGCTGGCACTACGGCTTCGGTGCGGCCGGCGTGGGCATGGCCATCGGCCTGATCACCTTCCGCCTGCGGGCGCCGGGCACACTGCGGGGGCTGGGGGAACAACCCTCGGCACCGCCCGAGGAACAGCGACGGGTCCGCAACATGGTCGTGATCGGATGCACAATCCTGGGCGCACTGGTCCTGGCCGCGATGACCGGCATGTTCACGCTCAGTGCGCCATGGCTGGCCGATCAGCTGGCCAAGGTCGTCATCGCGATGGCCGGTCTCTACTTCCTCTACCTGTTCATCTTCGGCGGACTGAATGCCGACGAGATGAAACGTGTGGCCGTCATCATGGTGCTGTTCCTGTTTGCGGCCGTCTTCTGGTCGGCATTCGAACAGGCGCCCACTTCGCTCAACCTGTTTGCCGCCGACTTCACGGATCGCACCCTGTTCGGGTGGGAAGTCCCCGTGCTGTGGCTGCAGTCGGTCAACTCCCTCTTCGTCATCCTCTTTGCGCCGGTGTTTGCCTGGGTGTGGATGTCGATGGGCGCCAAGGGCATGAATCCGTCCAGCCCGGCCAAGTTCACGATTGGCCTGGCGCTGGCCGGGTGCGGCTTTCTCATCATGGTGGCCGCCGCAGACAGCGTGCTCGCCAGCGGGGGCGCACTCAAGGTGTCGATGTTGTGGCTGACGGTCAGCTATCTGCTGCAGACGTGGGGCGAACTGTCGCTGAGTCCCGTGGGCCTGAGTTCGATGACCAAACTCGCGCCGAAGCGGTTCGCCGGACAGATGATGGGTGTGTGGTTCATCGCCGCCGCCATCGGCAACCTCATCGCCGGCATCGTCGGCGGCCAGGTCGATCCGGAACGCCTCGAACAGATGCCGCTGCTCTTTGAACGCACGGCGTATTCGTTGTTCATCGCGGCCGCCATCCTCGGCGCGTTGATCATTCCGATTCGCAACATGATGGCCAAGTCGACGGCCGGAGCGAACCACTAAGGGGGACATGTCGCCGCTCGACAGATACCGTCAGAAGCGGAACTTCGCGAAGACGCCCGAACCGCAGGGCAACGAGCGAACGGCGAACACCCGGCGCAGGAAGGCGAAGGCCCGGTTCTTCTGCGTGCAGAAGCATCTGGCCAGCCACCTGCACTACGACCTGCGTCTTGAACACGACGGCGTGTTGATGTCCTGGGCGGTGCCCAAGGGGCCATCACTTGATCCGTCGATCAAACGGTTCGCGGCGCAGGTCGAAGACCATCCAATCGAATACGGCACGTTTGAAGGAGTGATCCCGGAGGGCTACGGCGCCGGGGTCGTGATGTTGTGGGATGAGGGCACGTGGGAGCCCGAGTCACCCGACATCGATGCGGCCCTTGCCAAGGGTGACCTGAAGTTCACGCTCGACGGCTACAAACTCAAGGGCTCGTGGGTCCTGGTCCGCACCCGGGGCTACAGCCGTCCTGGCCAGAAATCCACCGGGCCAAGCTGGCTGCTCATCAAACACCGGGACGAATGGTCCGGGGACCTCGACATCACGGAATTTGCGCCGCTGAGCGTCAAGTCCGGCGACGACTTCCCCGCCATCATGGCCGCTCAGGATCCCGCCCTGTGGGTGTCGCACAAGGGCGGAGGCGGGGGGGCCACTGGTGCTATGCTTCGAGACGTTATCGAACAGGCGGCGGCCATCAAACTGGCCGAACTCGAATCGTCCACGCCTCCCGCACAGCCGGCGGCGCGTTCGTCGAAGCCCACAGCGAAGAAGAAGACACGGATACAGAAGGAGCCCAAATCATGAAGCGTTCGAGCATCACCCTCGCGGCCCTTGCGCTGGCAGCGGCCATTCCCGTCGCGGCTGCGCAGCAGGCGCCTCCCACCCAGCAGGCCGAGGCCAAGAAGGAAACGGCCGGCGATTCCAAGGCCGCGCCGTCGTTCGCAGGCAAGTGGTCGATGGAGGCGCAAACGCCTCAGGGCGCGATGAGCCTGCCGCTTGAAGTGAAGATCGACGGCGCGAACAAAGTGACCGGCACCCTGTCCGGTCCCAATGGCCCGACCCCGATCACCGGTGAGGTCAAGGACGGCAAACTTGGCTTCTCCATCAACTTCGACGCCGGCGGCCAGATGATTGAGATTTACTTCGAGAGTGAACTGAAGGAAGACAAACTCAACGGCACGATGTACCTCGGCGACATGGGGAACTTCCCATTCACCGCCGTTCGCGCGAAGAGCTAGTCATGTCCCCTGTTCGTCGAACGTTTCTTGCTTCGCTGATGACGGTTGCGCTGGTCGCAGCCGTCATCTCGCCTGTGATCGCCGCTGCGCAGCAGGACAAACCCGCCCCACCCGCCAAGGTCGCCGGCAAGTGGCAGACCGTACTCGAGATGGAAGTGGGCAACGCCAACATCACGCTCGAGTTCACGCAGGACGGCGAGAAACTGGCCGGCACCTACGCCGGACGCTACGGCAAGTACCCGCTGGCCGGCACCGTGAAAGGGCGCGTGCTCGACTTCGTGGTGACCATCAACGCCGAAGGCACCGAAACCAAGATGCACTTCACCGGTGAAATTGACGAAGCCGGCGCGGTCATCAAGGGATCCGCCAATCTCGGCGGGATGGGCGACGCGGGGTGGATCGCGAAGCGGGCGTCCGAGGTTCCGTAGTTCCGAGGTTCCGAGGTTCCGGAGTGCACTACAAGAGGCGCTTTGCGAGCACAGCCCAGAGCGCGGCTCTGAGGCGTCGGCGGTCGTGCCGGGCGATCGTCCCGAGCCAGAAGCGCCCTTCCACCAATTCGATGTGAGACGGCAAGGCGCCCAGTGACATGGGCGCCTTGTGTTCTTTGGCGTACCGCTCACGAATCTCGCCATCGGGCGGATTGATGTTGTGGACCACCACGTCCACCTGCCGACCAATCGCCGCTTCCAGCCGCTCCACGGCGCACGCCACCGTGAAGTCCTGCATGCCCTGGCCTTCCGTCATCAGATTGGCGACATACACGATCGGGCCTTCCATCGCGGCCAGGGCTTCACGACATCCATCAACCAGGAAAATGGGCAGCAGGCTCGTGTAGAAGCTGCCCGGGCCGATGATCACCGCGTCCAGCCGGCTGATCACGGCCGCCACGCGAGGATGAATCTGCACCGGCGGGTCGAGCCAGAGCTTATGCACCGCTCCGCCGCGCGCCTGCTCCGCATCCACTTCCACTTCACCACGCGTCTGCGCGCCGGAGTCGTATTCGGCGCAAATCGACGACAGCTGATCCGTGATGGGCCAGACGTGGCCCTGGCAGCCCAGCAGCGCGCGCAGGCCATCCACTCCGGCGAGGAAGTCGCCGCTGTGCTGCGCCATCATCGACAACAGCAGGTTGCCGCCAGTGTGGCCGGCCAGGCGGGCATGTTGCTCAAGGCTCGGCAGGCGCGCCAGAAGCAGCCGGCGCGCATCCTTCTCGCTGCGGGCCAGCGTCAGCGCACATTTCATGATGTCGCCCGGCGGCAACACGCCAAGTTCATCACGCAACTGCCCGGACGACCCCCCGCTGTCGAACATCGTGACGACGGCGTGGACGTTGACCCAGGGGTTCTGCTTCAGCCCTCCCAGGACGCTGGGTAGACCGGTGCCGCCTCCAAAACACCCGACGGCCAGCTCCCGCATCCGCATCCCGAGCATTCTAGAATGAAGTGTGTCTCTCTCATTGACCGATGCCGCGCGCCGCGCCATGGCCAAGCTCGCCGCCGATCTGCAGCGGGTGTTCGAAGACCGGTTTGTCGCCCTGGTGGCGTATGGGCCCACTCGTACAGTCGGTTTCGCGCGCACGTTGCGGGCCGACGACCTCGCCGCCCTCGCGCCGCTGGCTGACCGCTGGCACCGCGAAGGCCTCGATACGCCGTTGCTGCTGACGCCGGAAGAGTTCTCGCGTTCACTCGACGCCTTCCCGCTCGAGTACGAGGCCATCCTCGACCGCCACGAACTCATCGCGGGTATCCTGCCCTTCGGCGACGTGCGTCCCAACGACGCCGATCTGCGCCGCGCCTGTGAAGTGCAGGCCCAGTCATTCCTCATCCACCTGCGCCAGGGATGGGTGCATGCGGCCGACCACCACGACGACCAGATCGTCCTGCTCCAGCAGTCCGCGGCGCCGTTGCGCGCACTGCTGTCCAACGTGGCGCGGCTCACCGGCACCAGCCGGGCGCCCCTCGAGGACGCCGCGCTGGTGAAAGCCGTGGAAGACCGCATCGGCCTGCCTGGCTCGGTCCTCGCGGGCGTGCTTGCGCTGGACGCCGCTCCCGATCGCGCCGGGCACCTGCTGCATGCGCCGGAGTTCATGCCGGCGTACCTGCTGGCGGCCGAGACGTTGTGGACCTACATCGACTCGTGGCGGCGATGATCAGGCGCGCCGCCCAGGCGCTGTGCCTCGCACTCCTGCTCGCGGCCGGACTGGCCGCGCAGTCGCAGCCCGCACTCCCGGCGCTGACCGACCCCGTCAACGACCTCGCACAGGTGATCGACAGCGCGTCCGCTGCGGAACTCGATCGCATCATCCGCTCGCTCCACACCGGCACCGGCGATGTCATCGTCGTGGCAACCGTGCCCTCGATTGGCACGTACGGGTCGATCGAGGAGTACGCCGTGCGGTTGTTCGAGTCGGCCGGCATCGGCGCACGCGCCAACGACAACGGGCTGCTGGTGCTGGTCGCGGTTGAGGATCGCAAGGTCCGCATCGAGGTGGGCTACGGACTCGAGGAGTTCATCACGGACGGCTACGCCGGTGAGGTCATTCGCACCCGCCTGCTGCCGGCGTTTCGTGAGGGGTCCTACGGACAGGGCCTCGTGGCAGGTGTCCGGCAGCTCGCGGTGCGCCTGGCGGAGGGTCGCGGCACCACGTTGTCGGACCTCCCCGCGCCACCGCAGCCCACGCGACGGCCGCATCGGCCGTCGTCGTCAACCGCACGCACCATCCTGACGGTGCTGGTGATCCTGTTTCTTGTCATCGCGGCCAATCGCAACCAGGGCGGGCCCGGTGTGCGACGCCGTGGGCGGCACGGGATGTGGAGCGGCTGGTATGGCGGCGTCGGCGGATTTGGCGGCGGCTTCGGCAGTGGTGGATTCCGTGGCGGCGGCTTTGGTGGCGGCGGATTCGGCGGCGGGGGGTTCGGCGGGTTTGGCGGCGGACGCAGCGGCGGCGGTGGCGCCTCCGGCGGGTGGTAAAGTTGGACTCATGCGCCGACGCCTCTTCCTCACGCTTGTCTGCTTCGCCGGTGTGACGCTTTCCGGCTGTTCCTACAACACGTTCACCAGTCAGGAAGAAGCGATCAAGGCGCAGTGGGCCGAGGTCGAAAACCAGCTGCAGCGCCGCACGGACCTGATCCCGAACCTCGTCGAAACCGTGAAGGGTTTCGCGCAGCAGGAGAAGGACGTGTTCACGGCCATCGCCGATGCGCGTTCGAAGATGGCCGGGGCGACCACGCCCGCGCAGAAGATCGATGCGGCCAATGCCGAGAGCTCCGCGCTCGCGCGCCTGCTGGTGGTGATGGAGAACTATCCGCAGTTGAAGTCCGATGCCACGTTCATGCGCCTGATGGACGAACTGAGCGGGACCGAGAATCGCCTGGCGACCGCGCGCATGCGGTACAACGAACGTGTGCAGGCGTACAACACGCTGCGCCGCCAGTTCCCGTCCAACATCACGGCGTCGATGTTCAGCTTCGAGGAATATCCGTACTGGGAAGTCCCCGACAGCGCGAAGACGGCTCCGACGGTCAACTTCGGAGGCCGATGATCGCACAAGGGCTGCTGCCCGAGTTCGATCAGGAAACCGCGGTCACTCGCCGCCTGCTGGCGCGGTGCCCCGACGACGCATTCACCTGGGCCCCGCATCCGAAGTCGTTCACGCTCGGCGCGCTGGCCACCCACCTGACGCGGGTACCGCGCTGGGGCAGCCGGATCCTGACCACGGCGGCACACGATCTCGTGACCGATCATGTGTCGTCGCCTCCGCCGTTCGGAACGGTGTCCGAGGTGCTGGCCGCCTTCGACGAGTCGGTTTCAATGACACGCCGCAGCCTCGCGGGCCTGAGCGACGCGGAACTCATGGCGCCGTGGGCACTCACGAAAAATGGTGACGTGCTGTTCACGGCACCGCGCGTGCAGGCGTTCAAGCTCTACACACTCAACCACCTCATCCATCATCGCGGGCAACTCAGCGTGTACCTGCGCCTGCGCGATGTGCCCGTGCCGCCGATGTACGGCCCGACTGCCGACGAACCGCTGTGACTCGCCTCCTGTGGTCCGCGCTGGCGCTTGTGGCTTTCGTGGTGCTGGCCACGGCCAACTCCGGCGGGTATCGATACGGCGTCTCCGACCAGGCCTACTACCTGCCGGCCGTCGAACAACACCTCGATGCGGACCTGTTCCCCAGGGACGCCACCCTGCTGGACGCACAATCCCGGCTGATGACGGTGGATGACCTCACCGCGGCGTTGCGTCACGTGACGGGCGCGTCGATGGAAACGATGGCGCTGGTGGTGTACCTCGCCTCGCTGGTGCTGCTCGGTCTTGCGTCGGCCGCACTGGCGCGTGGCCTGCGCTTCCCGTGGTGGACGGTGGCCGCGTTCGGCCTGCTGCTGACCTTCCGGCATCGCATTGCCAAGACCGGCGCAAATTCCATCGAGGGATACATGCATCCCCGCCAGCTGGCCTTTGGGGTTGGTGTGGCCGCCCTCGCGTGTTTTGTTCGTGCGCGGCCGTGGTGGGGTGCCGGTCTGCTGGCGGCTGCGGCACTGCTCCACCCGACCACGGCCCTCTGGTTCATCCTGCTCGTGGCATGTGGCCACCTGGCATGGGCCCGGGAGTGGCGCCGATCCTGGATCGTCGCTGCGGCAGCGGCCGGCCTCGTGGCCGTGTGGGCGGTGACGGCCGGCCCCCTCGATGGCCGACTCGTCACAATGGACGGTCGATGGCTGTCGGTACTCGCCGAGAAGGACTATCTCTTCCCCACCGACTGGACCGCAGATGTCTGGGCGTTGAATCTGCTCTACCCGCTGGTGATCGTCGCGGTGTGGCAGGTCCGCATCCGCCGTGGCGACGCCGTTCCTGCGGAGACGGTACTGGCGTGGGGAGCACTCGGACTGACGCTGATCTTCCTGCTGACGCTGCCCCTGACAGCGCTGCGCCTCGCCCTGGCCGTGCAGCTGCAGATCTCCCGCGTCTTCTGGATCCTCGACTTCCTCGCGTTGGGCTACCTCGCATGGGCGATCACACGGTCCACACGCTGGGCGCCGGTGGTGGTCGCCGTGCTTACGCTGGCCTCCCTCGGACGCGGCTACTACCTGCTCGAACACTACGCGCCTGAACGCACGCTCGCGCAGGTCTCGCTGCCGAACACGCCGTGGACCGACGCGATGACCTGGCTGCGCGGCCAACCGGAAGACTGGCATGTGCTTGCCGATCCCGGGCATGCCTGGAAGTACGGCAGCAGCGTGCGCGTCGCCGCAGGGCGCGACACCGTGCTCGAGTCAGTCAAGGACAGCGCCATTGCGTTGTATGACCCCGCCATCGCTGCGCGTGTGTCGGCGCGTATCGACGACCTTGTGGACTACGAACAACTCACCGACAGCCGGGCGCGTGCTCTCGACGCCGAGTACGACCTCGACGTGGTCATTACCGAGATCACGCAGCCACTGAACCTGCCGGTCCTTTATCGCAACACGCAGTTCGTCATCTATGACGTCCGGTGAGCCGTTTGTCCCCGCGCCGGGACTCTCCAACGGCCACCTGATGACGCTGGCCGCCTGGGCCTGGCCTCGCACGTGGCCGCGCCTGCCGGCGCCCGATGTCCGCCTGCTGCGCGTGGACACCGAGACACAAGTGCGCGTGGATTGTTACTGGCAGGCTCGCCGCGACCGGCCCACGATCGTCGGCCTCCACGGACTCGAAGGATCCAGCGACTCGCACTACCTGCGCGGGCTGGCCGACAAGGCGTTTGCCCGCGAGTGGAACGTGGTGCTCATCAATCAGCGCAACTGCGGCGGCACTGAGCACCTCACACCGGGCCTGTATCACTCGGGACTCATCGCCGATCCGCTGGCGGCCCTCGCGCACCTGCACGCGGACACGCCGCTGACACGGATGGCCATCGTGGGCTACTCGCTCGGCGGCAATCTCACCCTGCGACTGGCGGCGGATCTCTCAACCCGGCCTGTGCTGCCGCTGGCTGCGGTGGCGACGGTGTGTCCGACGGTCGATCTGTCACTGTGTGTGGATGCCATCGATCGACGGCCGGAGAATGCCCTCTATCGCTGGCATTTTCTCCTCGGGCTGAAGGCGCGCCTGCGACGCAAGGCCGCCTTGTTCCCCGAGCGGTACGACACGGCTCCCCTCCGGCGGATCACCACCGTGCGCGGGTTCGACGATGCGTACACCGCGCCGCACAACGGATTCGGCACCGCCGCCAACTACTACGCGCAAGCAACGTCGCTGCGTACGATGCCTGACATTGGCGTCCCGTCGCTCATCCTCACGGCCGCGGATGACCCGTTCGTTCCGGTCAGCCAGTTCAGCCGTGAGGAGATCACATCTAACCCGCGCGTCGAGGTCCACGTGTGCCGGCACGGGGGTCACTGCGGATTTGTGGCGCGTGAGACCGAGTGGTTCGACGGCTATTGGGCGGAATCGACGGTCCTCGATTTTGTGGGGTCACATCTCGAGTGATGGCGGAGCTGAAGCTCCGCTCTACGGCACCCTGACCATGTAGGGCGGGGCTTCAGCCCCGCCACGGCACGTCCACTCAGCGCGGCAGGAGGCGGCCGCCTTCCAGCCCCGACTCACCGACACTGTCGAGCACCAGCGCCAGTCGCCGTGACCACGGCAGCGGCGCCGTGAGGTCAATGACTTCGCGCGAGAACGGCGCGACGTCGCGTCGCTGCAGCACACACGTCATCGCAATGCGCGGTCCAGTCGCGAACCGGCTGCTGCGGCTCCCCCAGTGCGCGATGCGGCTGGTGAACGCGATCAGCGCGCCTGCCGGCGTCGGCAGCGCGCGAATGTCGGTGAGTGTGAGCTGATCCTGACGCACGGCTTCGAGTGAACCCCGGAAGTCGGCGTCGCCCTCAGGGTGCACGACGTACATACACGAATCGAGCGTGGTCACGTCCGTCAGCGGAATCCAGGTATTCACGACGCTGGGTCGTTGACCGGCGGCGAACCCGTCGTCCACGTAGTAGTCACGGTGAGGGCCGTATGCGCCAAACCCGGTCCGGCCCGCGGTTCCGGCAGGCACGTAGAACACCCAGAAATCCTTTGGCAGCAGGAGCGGTGCGCGCCCGAGCATCGGCTCAAGGATGGACTCCACCCTGGCCAGCAGCAGGTAGAACTCGTCGTACAGCCAGACCATGCCAGACGGCAGGTCCGCGGCGACCACCCGTTCCACGGCTTCGCGCAGCGGCGCCAGCTCTACTGCCGAAAACACCGGCCTCGTCTGCAGGTAGCCTTCTTCCTGCATGAAGTCGGCATGCCACCGCGCCTGATCCGGCGGGAAGTCCAGCGGAGTGACTCGCGGTGCCAGTGGCCCATCGGAAATCGTCAGCTGCGGGTTGAGTCGTCGCCAGAAGTCCGGGTCTTCGATCTCCTCACGACGGCGGCCCAGACGACGGCGCTGGCCAAACGCCTCAAAGACCGCGTCGATCGTCTTCTGGTCCATCACCGCACCCGGACACCGTTCTTGATGACGAGGTCCACATCCTGGAGCAGGTTGATGTACTTCAACACGTCGCCACGCACCGCAATGATGTCCGCGTACTTGCCGGGCGTGACCGTGCCGACGTCGTTGGCCTTGCCCATCATCAGTGAGGGCCAGTAGGTCGCCGACCGGATGGCCTCCATGGCCGGAATGTCCATCTCGCGCACCCAGACGTCCAGTTCGTTCCACGTGCTCTGGCTGTGAAACTGCGTCGGAATTCCGCTGTCGGTGCCGATGAGCAGGGTCACACCCGCATCGCGCAGCTGCGTGATCTTGCGCTTGAGCGTGGGACGCCGAGCCGGCGTCAGCTGGAAGTAGCCGAGTTCGCCGGGCTTGCGGAGGGACTGCTTGATGTCCGCAATGATGTCGGCCGACAGCCCCACCTGCCAGGATGGGTCATCGAGTGATTCCGGATTGTCGCGCAGGTATTCGTAGTTGAAGAGGCCCTGCACCGTCGGCGTCCAGTAAAACGGTCCCTTGTTCATCTGCGCCGTACGTTCCCGGATCGCCGCCATGATGTCGGCGGGATACTCCGGCGCGGTGGCCAGCCCGGTGTGCTCGAAGTTGTCGACGCCGAACTTCAGCCCAAGACGAATCTCTTCAGGCCGGTGGGAGTGGCCGACGACGGGCAGCCCGTGCGCGTGGGCTTCCGCAATGACGGCAGCCACCTCGTACTCGGTCATCTGGTCCTGATCGATCAGCTTGATGACGTCGACGCCGGCTGAGGCAAGTTTTTGCACCTTGGCGCGTGCATCCGCTGCGCCGTTGATGCCCCATCGGAAGAGCTCCGTACCTGGATACGGGGCCTTCTGGATGAACGGGCCGGAAACATAGAGGCGCGGTCCCGGGAGTTCTCCGCGGTTGATGCGATCGCGCACGTTGATCGAGGCCTCGAGCGGAGCGCCGAGGTCGCGTGCCGACGTCACGCCGGCGTGCAGCAGCTGGGCCGCCGATGCCGGCATGATCTCGCGCTCGAAGCGGCTGGGATACGTCTTGTCCCAGTGTGTGTAGTCGGAATGCCCGTTGATCATCAGATGCACGTGCATGTCCCACAGACCGGGCAGCACCGACATGCCTTCGGTGGAGATCACGGTGGCGCCGGAAGGCACCGCCAGCGTGCCGACCGTGCCGACGGCTTCGATGCGCTCACCCCTGACAAGAATCACGGAGTTGCGCAGCGGGACACCGCCGAAGCCGTCAATCAACGTTCCGCCGACCAGGGCCGTCACGCCCTGGGCGGGAGCGATCGGCCTCGCCGTGGGCGAGGTCATCACCGCCGACGCGGAGACCGTGGTGAGCAGAACCGCCGCAAGCAGAAGTCGTCGGGTCATCGTGTCACTCCGTGGCATCAATATCCGGCCGCATGGCCGTCCTTGCGCGAATCAGAGCCGGCCGCCCATCCTCGCGGCAACTTCAGCACCAGTTGGGCGCCGCCAAACGCGACATCACGTTCGTCGATGATCTCGTGCCCCATCGCGCGCAGCGCGTCACGCACATGGTCGGGCACCGACGGCTCCAGTGCCACGCGGCGACCGTTCATGTGACGGAAACGCGCGGCATCAGACGCCTGCTGCGGGTCCATGCCGAACAGCAGCATGTTCAGCAGCACCTGCACGTGTCCCTGCGGCTGCATCGCACCGCCCATGACGCCAAAGGCGAGGTACGGTTCATCGCCCGAGGCATCGCGCCGCACGCCGGGTTGTCCCGAACTGCGTGTCACAAAGGCAGGAATGATGGTGTGGAACGGCCGCTTGCGCGGCGCCACCGTATTCGCGCGGCCTTCGGCCATCGTGAACCCCACGCCGCGATCGTGCAGCAGCAGACCGGTGCCCGGCACGACGATGCCCGAGCCGAAGTAGTCGTAGACGGAGTTGATGAACGACACCATGTTGCCGTCCTTGTCGGCGACCGCCAGGTAGATCGTGTCGCTCTGCGTCGACGCACGTCCCGGATCCACCCGGTCGGCGGCCTTGGCGGGATGGATCAACAGCCGCCGCTCCCGTACGTACTCATCAGACAGGAACCGCTCCCACGGGTCGGTCATTGCCTGCGGTTCGCCGACGTAGTGTTCGATGTCGGCGTACGCGAGTTTTTTGGCTTCGATCAAACGGTGCAGGTACGCCGGCGAGTTGTGGCCCATCGCCTTGAGGTCGGTGCCCTCGAGCAGCCGCACCATTTCCAGTGCGGCAATCCCCTGGCTGTTGGGCGGCAGCTCCCACAGGCGGTAGTTGCCGTCCACTCCAGGCAGCGACACCGGCACACTGACCGGCTGCACCCACTCGGGTGAGTGCGCGGCCATGTCTTCCGGCGTCAGGAATCCGCCCTGTTCCTGCACGAACGCCGCGACCCGGCGTCCCAGTGTGCCTCCATACAGATGTCCGGGGCCCTGCGCCGCGATCTCGCGATAGGTGCGCGCAAGGTCCGGCATGCGGAACCACTCCCCCGCCGTTGGGGCGCGTTGGCCATCCACCAGCAGCGCGGCGCGAGCACCGGCATCGCGACGCAGGAGTCCGACCTCAGCCTCCCATTGCGACGCAATGATCGGCGTGACCGGGAAACCGGCGTCGGCAATGGCAATGGCCGGCGCCAGCGCTTCGGCCAGTGTCAATGTGCCGAACTTCTCGAGCAGGGCCGACCAGCCCGACAACGCCCCCGGCACCGTCACGGCTTCGATGCCCTGACTCAGACGTGTGCGTCCGCGAGAGGCCAGCGTCTCGCGCGTCATCAGCGCACCACTGCGTCCGCTGGCATTCAGCCCGTGGAGGGTCTTGTCCTTCGCCGACCAGACCATCGCAAACAGGTCGCCGCCCATGCCCGTCATGTTCGGCTCGACCACCGTCAACACGGCGGCAGCCACCACGGCCGCGTCAATGGCGTTGCCGCCACGCTGCAACACTGCCAGACCGGCCGACGTGGCCAAGGGCTGGCTTGTCGCAATCACGCCGTTGGGCGCGTACACCGTCGACCGGCCCGCCATCGTTGTTGGTCGCGTGCCCTGCGGCCCCTGCGCCATCACGCCCACCCCCATCACCGCCGCCACTGCAATCGTTACGACTCTACGCATCGATTCCCCCAGCTGCCGCTACCTGCCACGCAGTCTCGAACGCTTTCGCGAATTCGGGCCCTTTGCCTTCATCCTCGTGTTTGAAGTACACGAAGGCATCGTTCCACGCCGGCGCCAGGTCGCGCACGGTGCCTGCCCACTTCACGAGGTCGTCAGGCTGATAGCCCTCGTCACGCAGGCGGAAGTAGCCGTGGGATGCCGTCTGCACCAGCGGCGTCGTCTTGTCGCCAAAGTCCGCGATGCACAGTGCCGCGTTGTGATTACGCAACACGGTGAACACCGCATCGTCGTGCCAGGAATCGTGACGGAACTCGACGGCGACACGCAGGTCACGCGGCACCAGGCCGAGGAAGGCGTCCAACCGTGCCGCGTCGGCGCGGAAGTTCGGCGCGAGCTGCACAAGCAGGCACGCGAGCGTGTCGCCGAGCGTACGCGCACAGTCGACGAACATCGCCATCGGCTCGGCGCACTCGACCAGGCGGCGATCGTGACTGATCCGTTTCGGCGTCTTGAGGGTGTAGGTGAATCCTTCGGGCGCCTGCGCGCGCCAGTCGCCCGCCACCTTGGTGGTTGGCATCCGGTAGAAGGTGTAGTTGATCTCAACGGTGGTGAAACGTTCGGCATAGAACCCGAACATCTTCGACGCGGGCATCTTCTCCGGGTAGAACGTGCCCTTCCACTCCGGATAGTTGTATCCGGACGTGCCGATGTGAATCTGCATCGAGGCTTACGATACCACCCTGCCCCTTGCCGCTTCTTGCCGCTTCTCGCCTACACCGTCTTTCGATAGCGTGCCGCCGCCAGCGACAACACCACCACGCCCCAGGCGCCAAGTGCCGCGAACTGCGGCCACAGCAGGTCCCAGCCGATGCCCTTGAGGAAGATGCCCCGCACGATGACCAGGAAATACCGCAGCGGAATGACCGTCGTGAAGGCCTGAATCACCGACGGCATGTTTTCGATCGGAAAGATGAACCCGGAGAGGTAGATCATCGGCACGAGGAAAAAGAACGTCGCGGTCATCATCGCCTGTTGCTGGGTGGAGGCGAGCGTGGACACCAACAGGCCGAGCGCCAACGTACACAGCAGGTACACGAGGCAGCCCGCAAACAGCAATGCCGGACTCCCGTTGAGCGGTACCTGAAACCAGAACACGGCCACCGCCACCACCAGGACCACGTCGATCACCCCAAGGACGCCGTACGGGAGCAACTTGCCGAGGATGAGTTCCCAACGACTGAGCGGGGTGACGTTGAGTTGTTCAAGCGTGCCCACTTCCCGCTCACGCACGATCGCCATCGACGACAGGTTGGTCGTGATGACCAGCAGCAGGAGCGCGAGGACACCAGGCACCATGAAGTCCTTGCTGACCAGTTCCGGGTTGTACCAGACGCGGGTCTCAGCCACGACTCGGCCAACCGCGCTGCCCGTTACTGCTTCCAGGCGATCCCGGTTGAATTCCGCGATCAGGCCTGAGGCGTAGGCAAGCGCCTGGCCTGACGAATTGGAATCCGTGCCGTCAGCCAGCAGCTGGACCGTGCGCGCCGCGGCATCCGCGCCGCCCTGCAGGCTCGCATCAAAGCCGGGTCCAATCACCACGGCGATCCACGCCCGGCCCGACTCGAGCGCCGCGTCGGCCTCGCGCGGATCGTCGGTTTCGTCCACGACCGTGAAGTAGCGCGACCCGGCAAACCGTTGAATGAGATCGCGACTGGCCGGCGACCGATCCCCATCCACCACCAGCGCCGGCACATCACGAACGTCCGTCGTCGCCGCGTACCCCAGCATCGTCAGCTGAAGGATCGGGGCCACGATGACGATGCCGGCCAGGCGGGGATCCTGGCGGAGTTCCAGAAACTCCTTCCAGACAAGCGTCATGATCCGCCGGAGGCTCATCGTGTCCTCGCCAGCCGCACGGATGCGATGCCCAGGACGACGACCGCATAGCCCACCAGGGCGAGCAACGGTTCCCAGAGGGCGGCCAACGGTGTCCCCTTCAGCACGACACCCCGGAGGGCCGTCAGAAAGTACTTCGCGGGCACGATCGTGGTGACGTATTGCAGGAACACCGGCATGCTCGCAACCGGAAAGATGAAGCCGGACAGGATGAACGTGGGCAGGAACGCGATGAGTGTGGCCGCCTGAAACGCGACTTGCTGCGAGTCGGCCATGGTCGACACCAGGATGCCGGTGCCCAGCGCGCCGACCAGGAAAATTCCGAGCACCAGTCCAAGGTCGATCCACGAACCGCGCATCGGCATGTCGAACAACGCCAGTGCCGCCAGGATCACCAGCAGCCCGGACACCTGCGACACCAGCAGGTAGGGCACGGTCTTGCCGATGATGAATGCCGGCGTGGAAATCGGGGCCATCCGGATCTGCTCCATCGTGCCGAACTCCTTCTCGCGCACGATGGAAATTGCCGTCGACACGACGGCCGTGATCATCGAGATGTACGCAATCAGGCCCGGCACGAGAAACAACGTGCTTCGCAGTTCCGGGTTGAACCACACCCGCGGCTGTACGGTCACGAGCGGAACCGCGGGCGCGGCATCACCCAGCGAGGCCTCCTGCAGAAGTCCGTTCACATACCCCTGCACCGTCGACGCGGTGTTGGCGTTGTCGCCGGCCAGCAGTACCTGCACGGGCGCGTCGCGGCCGTCGATCCGCAGACGCCCAAACCCCTCGGGAATCACGAGGGCGATGCGCGCGTCCCCACTGTCGAGCGCGCGGGTCACGTCAGCATCCGACACCGCGACGCCCGCGTGTGTGAAGTAGGTGGACGCCACGAATCGGGCGACCAGATCACGACTTGCCGGCGATCCATCGCGATCCTGCACGACCATCGACACGTGACGAATGTCGAAGTTGAGCGCGTAGCCGTACAACAGCAGGAACAGCGCCGGCAGGAACAACATCACGAGCAGCGTCTGACGATCCCGGACAATCTGCCGGAACTCCTTGATGGCAACCGCGATGATGTGGTTCACGCGCGGCCCTC
>BTVE01000037.1:0-38177 GCA_045862915.1 Acidimicrobiia bacterium | reverse complement strand
GCCCTGCACGAGCGGATAGTCGCGAAAGTTGATGGCCTGAATCAGCAGGCGTCCCACACCCGGCCACGCAAAGATGGTTTCCGTGATGATCGTCCCGGTCAGCACCGCGCCAAACTGCAGGCCGAGGATCGTGACCACGGGAATGAGGCTGTTACGCAACGCGTGTTTGAGCACCGCGCGAGTCTGTGACAACCCACGCGCGCGCGCGGCCACCACATACAGTTCGCGCAACTCTTCGATGAGACTCGCACGAGTCATACGCGCGAGCATCGCCGCCAGCGCGGCACCCAACGTCGCGGCCGGCAACACAAGATGCCGCCAGTCACCCGCGCCCGACACCGGTAGCCAGCCCAGCCCGACGGCAAACACGATGGCGAGCAGAGGCCCCAGCCAGAAGTTGGGCATCGAAATCCCGACGAGTGACACGGTCATCGCCATCTGGTCCACTGCGCGTCCCCGATACAACGCGCCGAGAATGCCCAGCGGTACGGCGATCAGAATCGCCACACTGATGGAGGCCAGTGCCAACTGAATGGTGTGCGGCAGCCGCTGCGTGATTTCGCCGGCCACGGGGGTGCCGTACCGGAACGACGTGCCGAGATCCCCCTGCACCAGCCCGGCGAGAAAGTGACCGTACTGGGCCGGCAGCGGACGATCGAGCCCCAAGGTGGCACGCAGCTGATCGATGTCGCTCTGGGCCGCGGTTTCGCCAAGCATGACCTGCGCCGGGTCGCCCGGCACCAGATGCAGCAACGCAAACACCAGCGTCGCCACCCCGAGCAGGACGGGGATGGTCAGGGCCAGCCGGCGGACCATAAAACGCAACATGCGCTGCGATGATCACCGCAAGACGGGGCTGGAGGCAACCTCCTCGCGGATGCCCAGGCGTGCCATCAGCTTGCCCAGCCCCTGTCGTGAGACCCCCAGATCACGCGCCGCGGCCGCACGGCATCCGCAATGCCGCGCCAACGCCGTAGTCACCAGCCGAGTATCCATCCGCTTGCGCGCGGCAGCCAGCGACTCCACCGCCACCTCATCCTCACCACGAAGCACATCGGCGACGTGCCTGGCCGTCACCGGGCCCCGCGCAGGCGCCGCCAGCACCAGACCCGCGACGACGTTCTGGAGTTCGCGGATGTTGCCGGGCCAGCGGTGCCGGCACAACGCGGCGAGCGCATCAGGCCCGAGCCAGGCCCGGGTGGGCCGATGCGCCACGGCGCGTGCCCAGAAGGCGGCCGCCAGTTCCGGGATGTCTTCCACGCGATCGCGCAGCGGAGGCACCTGGATGCGCACCACCGCGAGACGGAACACGAGGTCCTCCCGGAACTGTCCGTCACGCGCGGCCTGCGCGAGCGGACGATTGGTCGCCGCAATGACACGCACGTCGACCGCACGTCCGGCGTTGTCCCCCACCCGCCGCACCTGACCATCCTGCAGCACGCGCAGCAGCTTGGCCTGCGCGCGCGGTGAGAGTTCTGCCACTTCGTCAAGAAACAGCGTGCCCTGATGCGCTTCTTCAAACAGTCCCGTACGCCCGGTCACGGCACCCGTGAATGCCCCGCGGGTGTGGCCGAACACCTCGGCCTCAAACAACTCATCGGTGATTGCGGCGCAGTTGATGGCCGCGCAGGTGCGCTCACGTCGTGGACTGAGGCGATGAATCGCGCGCGCCACCAGTTCCTTGCCGACGCCACTCTCCCCTTCAATCAGCACCGGAAATGTCGTGGGCGCCACACGCGCAATGGTGTCGCGCAGGGCCTGCATGGCCGGGCTTCGGCCCAATAGTTGGCCGGAGAGCGCATCACCGGAATTGTGTGCGCGCACGGTATCGAGGCGGGCTCGCAGGGCCGGCGCACAGGCGGCCGCGAGGGCTTTCAGGCAGCCATCGAGTTCGTCGCGGCTGCTCACCTGCCGCCCTGCTCTCGCCGCCACCCATCCGATCGTGACGCCACCGTGGCGGATGTCGCACTGCAGGTCGGCGTCATGCGCCACTGCGCCTGGCGGCTCCACGGCCATGACCGTGTTCCGCTCGGCCTCGATAATCCGGACAACCTCTGCGCCGGTGTGTGTCCTTACCCAGCGACAGCCTCGCTCCAGCACCGCCCGTTCATCGTTCGCTTCATTGAGGACATCCAGCAACGCCGCCACACCACCCCACATTCCCATCGTGTCCCTCCTCAGGCACCATCGGCGCACCCCATGTGCGCCCCACACGTCCGCACGCGCGAGGGCGCCGGGCACATGTGTCACCGCTTCGCGCAACAGGCGCGCGGCCCGTCGTTCATGTACCGGTCGCACCGGCCACCGGCCTGTCGCGGCCGCAGTCATCGCGTGTGTCCACACCGAGGGCGTCTCGCCGCCTTCGTCGATCGACGCCGGGTCTCCACGCAACCAGGCGAGGACGCTGCGGCGATATGCGTGCTCCCCCTCCGGCGTCCGGGCGCACAACACCTCGGCCTCCGCAAATCGGCCCGTCCACAACGCCACGTCCATCTGCACGGCGCAGACCATCGCCGAAGGTTCGTCGCCATCACAGAGACACTCGACCTCGACCCCGGCGCACCACGCCTCCGCGCGGTCAAACAACGCGTCGTCGACGGCATCACACGCCGCAAGGCATGCAGCCAGCGCGTAGTGGTCACGGTCAACAAGCCACTCGAGTGCCTGACGCGCTTCACGGCCAAGCGCCACACGTGTGTGACCCGGGTGTGCGCCGGCGGCGTTCCACGCGGCGTTCAGATGCGAGACAAACTGGTCCGCGTCACGCCGGCGGGCGGCTGCCACCACCGACGCAAGAAACCAGCGCGCTGCGGCGTCGCGGCGGGATCGCGCAGCCAGCGCGGCCGCGCGACGCCAGCGACGGTCCACCGCCACGGGTGCGTCCCAGACCATCGCGCGTTCACGCACGACAACCGGACAACGCGTTGGTGGGTCGCCGGTCACAATCACGAGATGCGCGCGCGGGCTGCTGCGCGCCAGTGCGCGCACCCACTGACGCGCGCGGCCATCCCACCGGTCGTCCACCAGCAATGCCACATGGCGACGCAGACGTTCATCGTGTACGTGCAACGCGGGCGAGGTGCGGGGACACACCGCGAGATACCCGGCGCTCGCCAACGCTGTGCATCGCGCATCGGCATCCGCGCCTGACGGCGCAGACGGCTGCCAGACCACACGACACCCGACGCCATCCACATCACATGCAGACATCCACGCCTGCCATCGTTCGGCCGTGCTCATGTATGACCACAGTGCAAGATCGCGGCCCGATCCATGCCGCGATTTCCGGCGCAACACGCACGAGGGATCGCAGATTCTTCGATAAAATGCCGACTGGATGCTTCGTTTTTTGACAGCCGGTGAATCCCACGGCCCCGCATTGACCGTCATCATCGAGGGCGTGCCTGCGGGTGTGCCCCTCACCGCCGACGACATCAATCCGGATCTCGCGCGGCGGCAACTGGGCTATGGCCGCGGCCGCCGCATGGCCATCGAGCAGGATCGTGTTGAAGTGCTGTCGGGCATCCGGCGGGGTGAAACCCTGGGCAGTCCGGTCGCCTTCCTGATTCGCAACAAGGACTGGACGAACTGGCAACACACGATGAGCATCGAGGCGGAGCCCGATGCGTCGCTGCCCGGTGCGCGGCGTGCCGCCGTCACCCGTCCGCGTCCTGGACACGCCGACCTGTCCGGCGGTCTGAAGTACGAACGCGAGGACATGCGCGACATCCTCGAGCGCGCCAGTGCGCGTGAAACCGCGGCCCGTGTGGCCGCCGGCGCCGTGGCCCGCGCCCTGCTGCGCCACGTCGGTGTGCAGATCAGCAGCCACGTCACCACGATCGGCGGAGTGTCGCTGCCTGGCGGAATCGACATCCCGTTTGACCACATCGCAGCTCTGGCGGCCGACGATGACGTGCGGTGTGTGGATGCGGGCGTTGCCCAGCAAATGCGCGACGCCGTCGACGCTGCCCGTGAAGCCGGCGACACCGTTGGTGGCGCTTTTGAAGTCGTGGCGCACGGTGTGCCGGCAGGGCTCGGCAGCCACACCCACTGGGACCGCAAACTCGATGGGCTGCTCGCCCAGGCCCTGATGTCCATTCATGCGATCAAGGCGGTTGGCATCGGCGTGGGTCCCGCGGTCGGGGACCTGCCGGGTTCGCGTGTACACGACGAGATCGTGCTCGAACAGCACCACCTCGCCCGTCCGACCAATCGCGCCGGCGGCCTGGAAGGCGGCATCACCAACGGCGAGGACATCCGGGTCACCGCGTGGATGAAACCCATCGCCACGTTGATGCAGCCGCTGCGATCGGTGGACCTGGCAACCATGTCCGAACAGAAGGCGGCGATCGAACGCAGCGACGTGTGCGCGGTGCCGGCGGCTGCAGTCGTCGGCGAAGCCATGGTGTCGCTGACGCTGGCCAACGCCGTCCTCGACAAGTTCGGGGGGGACTCCCTGCGTGCGCTCAGCGCTGCCGTCTCCGACTGGCGCAGTCGCGTCGCGTCGCGGATTGGTCACGCATGATCCGACCCATCGTCAAGTTCGGGTCCCCCGGACTCCAGCGACCGGCCGAATCCGTCACTACATTCGACTCGACGCTGCACACGCTGCTCGACGACATGATCGCAACGATGTACGCCGCGCCGGGCATCGGCCTGGCCGCGCCACAGATCGATGTGCCGCTGCGGGTCTGTGTGATTGACCTGTCGGTCGGCAAACGTGGAGGCGAGGTCATCGAACTCGTCAATCCGGAATTCGTCGAGCGCGAAGGCGTGCAGTTCGAAGAGGAAGGCTGCCTGAGCGTGCCGGATTACCAGGCCAGCGTGGCGCGCCCGCAACGAGCCGTCGTGCGCGGCCAGGACCGTCACGGCACGTGGGTGACCGTCGAGGGCACGGGACTGCTTGCCCGGGCGCTGCAGCACGAACTTGACCATCTGGACGGCCGGCTGTTTCTCGACAGGATGAAAGGCCTTCAGCGCGACATGATCGTGCGCAAGATCCGCAAACGACAGCGATTGGGTACATGGTGACGCCGCGCGCCCTTCGTGTGTTGTTTTTTGGCACCCCCGGATTTGCGGTTCCGTCGCTCGCCCATCTGATTGCCTCACGGCATGAGGTCGTCGGCGTCGTCACTCAGCCGGACCGGCCGCGAGGCCGCGGCCAGCAGGTCACGCCATGCCCGGTCAAGGTGCTGGCCCTCGAGCACGGCATCCCGGTGATGCATCCGGACTCTCTGTCCGACGCGGCGTTTCTTGCGCACGTCCAGTCGCTCGGCACGGACATCGGAGTCGTCGCCGCCTATGGCCGCATCCTTCCGCAGGTTTTGCTGGATGCCCCGCCACTCGGCCTGATTAACGTGCACGCCTCGCTGCTGCCGCGTTGGCGTGGTGCAGCCCCGATCCACCGCAGCGTCATAGCCGGAGATCGGGAAACGGGCATCACCATCATGCGTGTGGTGCGCGCGCTGGATGCTGGCCCGATGTTGCGCAAGGTGTCCACGCCGATCCATGCGGACGACACGAGTGAAACGCTCGAAACGCGCCTCGCCGACCTTGGCGGCGCCCTGCTCGTGGACACACTCGACGCTCTGGCTTCCGGGCCCCACGATGAGGAGCCGCAGGATTCCTCCGCGGTGACGTATGCGTCAAAGCTCGAACGCGCAGAAAGCCGCATTGACTGGACGCTGCCGGCGTCGGTCATCGATCGCCGTGTGCGCGGCTTGCAGCCGTGGCCGCTGGCGGTGGCCCAATGCGCCGGCAAAGGGCTTGCGCTGCTGGAAGTACGTCCCGACGACGCGGGGGCGATTCCGGCGGGTGTGGTCCCCGGGCAGGTGCTCGCGGTGTCAGGCGACGCCATCAGCATCGCCTGCGGCACCGGTGTTCTGCATGTGACCCGCGTGAAGCCCGAAGGCCGTCGGCCGATGGCGGTACGTGATTTCCTCAACGGCACACCCGTGCCCGTGGGTGTGGTGCTGACGTGAGCCCCGTGCGCCGGCGAGCGGCGATGGCGCTGGTGGCCGTGGAGCGCGGACGCCGCACGCTCGCGGCCGAACTGGAACTGGCGCGCCGGGACCTCGACGATGAGCGCGATCGAGGGCTGTTGATGGAACTTGCCGTCGGCACGTGCCGCTGGCAGGCGGAATGTGACGCCGTCCTGAGTCAGTTCAGCGCCCGGCCACTGGCCGCCATCGACGAGTTTTCCAAGGCGTGCCTGCGTGTGGCGCTGTACCAGCTGCGGCATCTCGATCGGGTGCCGCCACATGCCGTCGTGCACGCGGCCGTGGACGCCGCCAAGGCGCTGGTCAACGACCGCGCGGGCGGATTCGTCAACGGGGTGTTGCGCGCCTACCTGCGCGCGCCGCAGTCGGCCACACTCCCTCCGCGTCCCGACGAGTCGGCCTCGCGTCGGCAACACATCGATTACCTGAACATCACGTTGTCGCATCCACGCTGGCTCGTGGCGCGGTGGCTGGATCGGTACGGCTTCGAGATGACCGAAGCGTGGTGCCAGTTCAACAACACGCCGCCCGAACCCTGCGTGCGCGCGCTCGATCCAACCATCGAATACACCGCCGCGTGGCTCGTCGGCCAGGGTGTTGCGGCGGCGCCAAGTCCGCTCGTGCCCGACATGGCGCGACTGTTGCCCGGCACGCTTGGACAGTTACCCCCGGAGCTCCGCGAACAACTGGCCGTGCAGGACGACGGATCGGCGCTGGTGGCGGACGCCGTCAACGCGCGGCCCGATGATCGGGTGCTCGATGTGTGTGCCGCGCCCGGCGGCAAGGCCGTGCGCCTGTGGCGCGCGATGGAACGCCGCGGTCTGCTCATTGCCGGTGACGTGCGGCCGGCGCGCGTGCGCCTGCTGCGTCAGACACTACGGGCGGCGGGGGTACCGCCTCGCGTCGTGGCGCATGACGGACTCCAGGGACTGGCGGTCGAGCCGGTCTTTGATCGCATCCTCGTGGATGCGCCGTGTTCGGGACTGGGCACCCTGCGCCGCGATCCCGATCTGAAGTGGTCGTCCTCCCTGGAAGTGTTGCCGGCGCTGGCCGACGCGCAGCTCCAGTTGCTCACGCAGGCTGCACGGGTCCTCGCGCCTGAGGGCCTGCTGACCTACGCCACGTGTTCGAGCGAGCCCGAAGAAAACGAAGGGGTCATCGCACGGTTCCTCTCGGCCCATCCGGAGTTCACCTTTGTGCCGTGGACCGGCGCGGCCGCGGCCCAAGACGGCGCGTTGCGCACGCTCCCCCCACGCGATCGCACGGACGCCTTCTTTGCCATGCGTCTGCGGCGCGGACCCGCGTAGTACACTTTTTCCCGGCCCGGTCTTTCACGCATGCCGACACCTGCACCACCACCGCCCTCACCGACCTTGCGCACGCGCGTGTGGACGGCTGGGCGATGGATGCTGCTGCTGGCCGGGCTGGCCGCCACTTACCTGGTCTTCCTGCTGGCGTCGATGCGTATTGCCGTGAAGGCGCGTGAGGTGAGCGTCCCGGACGTACGCGGCAAGTCCGTGGCAGAAGCCACCGCGCTGCTCGAGGACGCCGGCTTGGCGCTGACGGTAGATCCGGTCAAGCGGCCCGACGAAACCCTGCCGCCCGATCACGTGCTCACGCAGGACCCCACACCCGGCTCCGTGATTCGACGGCAGCGGCCGGTGCGCCTCAGGCTGAGTGAAGCCATCCAGCCGGCGGTGGTGCCGCAGGTCGTTGGCGAATCGGAACGCGCCGCCGAGATTCGACTCTCGCAGGAACGGGTCGCCATCCGCGAAGCCGCGCAGATTCAGAGCCGCGCCTACCCGCCCGGCCTCATCGTCGCGCAGGATCCTCCCGCCGGTGCCACCACCGCGTCTGTGGCCTTGCTGGTGAATCGCGGCGAGGCGGCCGCCACGTACGTCATGCCGGATCTGATTGGCACACCGGGCGCGCGTGTCGCGGAGTTGCTGCGGCGGCGCCTGTTTCGCGTGACGATTCTGGGCGAAGTGCCGTATCCCGGTCTGCCCTCCGGCATTGTGGTGCGGCAGTCCCCCGCCGCCGGATTCCAGATCGCGCCGGGCGATCCCATTTCCCTCGAGATCAGTCGATGAACATCAAGCTGGCGCCGTCCATCCTCGCGGCCGATTTTACGCGTCTGGGCGCGCAGGTGACCGAGGTCGCTGACGCCGGAGCCGACGTCATCCACATCGACGTCATGGATGGCCACTTCGTGCCCAACATCACCATGGGTCCGCTGGTGGTCCAGGCCGTGCGGCGCGCCACGTCGCTGCCGCTCGACGTCCACCTGATGATCACCGACCCGGACCGCTACCTCGAGGCGTTTGCCAAGGCGGGCGCCGGCACCATTTCCGTGCACATCGAAGCCGCCACCCACCTGCACCGGACGCTCACGCGCATTCGCGAACTCGGCGCACGCGCCGGTGTGGCCATCAATCCCGCCACTCCCGTCGGCCATCTGGAGGATGTGCTGGACGTCATCGATCAGGTGATCGTGATGTCGGTCAACCCGGGTTTTGGCGGCCAGTCGTTCATCCCGCGCACGTACGACCGCATCCGCGCCATCCACGGCATGCTCGCCGGGCGCGCGGTCGACATCGAAATTGATGGCGGCGTCGATCAGTCCAATGCCCGGGCTCTGGCCGAGGCCGGCGCCACGATGCTTGTGGCAGGCGTGGCCATTTTCGGCGCGGCCGACCCGGGCGCTGCGACACGGGCGTTGCGGCAGGCGGTCACCGGCTGATGCGGCGGACAACGTCCACGGTTCGCGTCCGTTACGCCGAAACCGACCAGATGCGCGTGGTGTACCACGCGAACTACCTGGTCTGGTTTGAGGTGGCCCGCACCGATTTTCTTCGGGCTACCGGCTGGACCTACCGCGACATGGAGGCGGAGGGTACGAGCCTGCCGGTCATCGAGGTCGGCTGCACGTACCGGCGTCCGGCGCGATACGATGACGAGCTGGACATTACGGCGGAAGGCCGGCTGTTGTCGCCGGTCCGCCTGGAGTTCCAGTACGTAGTCACCCGCCGTGCCGACAACGAGGTCGTCGCGACGGGTTTTTCACGCCATGCGGCGCTGGGGCCCGACGGTCGCCCCAGCCGCCTTCCATCGCGTGTCCGGGACCTGTTTGCATGACGATGCTCGTGACCGGCGTAGCCGGTTTCATCGGATCCACACTGGCTGAAGCCCTCATCCGCCGCGGCGAGACCGTCGTCGGCATCGACTGCTTCACCGACTATTACGGCCGCGACGTCAAGGAGCGCAATCTGGCGTGGCTCCGGCAGCAGCCGGGGTTCCGCTTCGTGGAGTCCCCGTTGCAGACCGTCGATCTCGACGACCTGCTCTCGGGCGTGACCCATGTGTTCCACCTTGCGGCGCAGGCGGGCGTCCGAAAGAGCTGGGGCAGCGACTTCCTGACCTACACGACCCACAACGTGGACGCCACGCAGCGGCTCCTCGAGGCCGTGAAGGAGCGCGCCCTCACCCGGTTCGTGTATGCGTCGAGTTCGTCGGTCTACGGCGACGCGGTGGCGATTCCCATGCGCGAAGACGCCATGGTGCAGCCGCTGTCGCCCTACGGCGTGACCAAACTGGCTGCCGAACACCTGTGCCTGCTCTACACCGCCAACTATGGCGTGCCCACGGTGTCGCTGCGGTTCTTCACGGTGTACGGCCCCAGGCAACGTCCGGACATGGGCTTCCACCGGTTCATGCGGGCGGCGCTCGACCAGGCCCCCATCACCCTGTACGGGGACGGCGAACAGACGAGGGACTTCACCTTTGTGGACGACATCGTTGCGGCCCTGATCGCGGCGGGCGACCGGGGCCCGGCCGGGGGCGTCTATAACATTGGCGGCGGCAGCCGGGTATCGATCAACGCGGTGCTCGACCAGATTGCCCAGATTGCCGGCCATCCCCTCGACATCCGGCGGGAAGCGGCACAGAAGGGCGACATGCGCGACACGTTTGCCGACACGAGCCGGGCCAGGGCCGATCTGGGATTTGCCCCGTCGACGTCGCTGGCAGCGGGTTTGCGGGCCGAATTCGATTGGTTGAAGGGATTACGGGGATAATGCGGAGCATGTGTGTGCAACGGTGGACGGCAGCGGCCGTTCTGGCCCTGACCGTCGTGGCGGCCGCCTGTGGCGGCGCCAACCCCCGCCTGCCCCCGGCAGGTCTCATGGCTCCAGACCAGTGGTTGTTCGAGCGCGGCACCGAGGCGCTGGAAAATCGCAACTGGTTCGCCGCCCGCGAGTACTTCCGTCGCCTGGTCGATGGATATCCACAAAGCACCCACCGCGAGAACGCCAAACTGGGGATCGGCGACAGTTATCTGGGCGACGGCGGCGCCGAGGCGTACGTGCTCGCCATCAACGAGTTCCGCGAGTTCCTGCAGTTTTTCCCGGTCTCGCGCCGGGCGGACTACGCGCAGTATCGGATTGCGCTGGCCTACTCGCGCCAGATGCTCAATCCACAGCGCGACCAGACGGCCACGCGCGACACGATCCGTGAGGTGGAGACCTTCCTCGAGCGGTTCCCCGACAGCGAATATCGCGACGAAGTGCAGGTCATCGAGCGCGAAGCGCGCGATCGCCTGTCACAGTCGGAGTACGAGATCGGCTACTTCTACGCGCGGTTCAACGTCTGCGACGGCGCGCTCTCCCGTTTCCGGGGGATTCTGGTCAGCGATCCGGCCTTCACCAATCGTGATGCGGTCTACTTCCAGATGGCGGAGTGCCTGCTGAAGATGGGACGTCCCGCCGAGGCACTGCCCTGGTTCGAGCGGGTGCTCTCGGAATTCGAGCAGAGTGAATACCTGGAACGGGCGCGTCGGCGTGTCGCCGAGATCAAGGTCACGTCGAGCCATCCGGCCGAGGTGGTGGAAACCGCCGGTAATAGTCCACGGCTGACACCAGCGCGGTAATCGTCGCCACCCACAGGGCAATCTGCCCGACGACAAAAAATCCCTGCATGTGATTGCGCCCGAGGATCAGGATGAGGATCGCGACCACCTGCGACACCATCTTGACCTTCCCCAACGGCGAGGCCGGCAGTGACTGGCCTCGTGCGTGGGCAATGCTGCGCAGCACCGTGACGGCAAATTCACGGCCGAGGATGACGGCAACCATCCACGCCGGCGCCAGTCCCATCTGCACCAGTGAGACCAGTGCGGCCGTGATCAGGAGTTTGTCGGCCAGCGGATCCATCCACTGTCCGAACCCCGTCACCTGACCGCGGCGGCGCGCCAGGTATCCATCGAGCCAGTCGGTCAACGACGCGACACCAAAAATTGCGGCGCCCAGCACTTCCTTGCTGATCCACGCCAGATGCCACCCCTCGAACTTCGTCAGCAGGACGACGACGAGCAGCGGTACCAGGAAGATCCGGCTGATGGTCAGGGCGTTCGGCAGATTCACGGGCTCGGCCATTCTACCCGTTCGCAGTCACCGTGAGCCGGGCGTACAATCAAAGGCTGACATGAAGGCCATCCTCCTTGCGGGTGGACAGGGTTCGCGACTGCGTCCCCTGACGCTCAACACTCCGAAACCCATCGTGCCGATCTTCGATCGGCCATTTCTCCGGTACCAGATCGACCTGCTCAAGCAGGTGCCCGACATCGATGAGATCGTGCTGAGCCTCAACTATCAGCCTCGGCGCATCGAAGAAGTGTTTGGCGACGGCAGCGATCTCGGTGTGCGCATCACCTACGTCGTCGAGCCGCAGCCACTGGGCACGGGCGGCGCGATCAAGTTTGCGGCCGGGTCCGGCACGCGAGGCCCTGTCGTGGTGTTCAACGGTGACGTGTTGACGTCGGTGGATCTGCCGGCCGTGCTCGCGCTGCATCGTGAGCGCCAGGCGCGCGCCACGATCGTGCTGACGCCGGTCGACAACCCCACGGCATACGGCCTGGTGCAGACTGACGCGGACCAGAACGTGCAGGCGTTTCTGGAGAAGCCATCCGCCGATCAGATCGACCAGATTCCGTGCAACACGATCAACGCGGGGATCTACGTGATCGAGGCGGAGACCCTCGACCGCATCCCGGCCGACACGATGTATTCGATCGAACGCGGGTACTTCCCGTCGCTGATTGCGGGCGGCGAGACGTTTGTCGGCTACACGTACAGCGGCTACTGGATCGACATCGGCACCCGCGAGAAGTATCAGCAGGTGCACCACGACATCATGACAGGCAGGTTCGCGGCGCCGCCGTTTGACGCCAGTGCCGGGCTGGCGGTGGTCTCTCCGGACGCGCGGGTGGATCCAGAGGCCATCATCGAAGGCCCGTGTTTCATCGATGCGGGCGCGGTCGTGCGTGCCGGCGCGCGCATCGGCGCCCAGAGCGTCATCGGCGCCCATTGCCATATCGGCGAACACGCGGTCATCGACGGAGCCATTCTCTGGCCGCACACCTGGGTCGACCACCACGCCCATCTTGGTCCGCTGGTGGCGGGCCGTCATTGTCAATTCGGCAGGAATGTACACGTCGGCGGCTCGGCGCTGCTCGGCGACAAATCCATCATCACGGACTATTCACGCTCATGACGATTTCTCCAGACATCTTCAAGGCCTACGACGTTCGCGCCCTCTACCCGTCCGAGCTGCACGAAACCGCCGCAGAACGGATCGGACGCGCCTACATCGCGTACCTCGAATCACTGGAGCCGGGCCGCACGGCGCCGCTCCGCATCGCCGTCTCGCGCGACATGCGCACGTCCTCGCCGTCGCTCGCCAAGGCCTTCATCGAGGGCGCGCGGGCGCAGGGCGCCCACATCATCGATTACGGCCTGGCCGGCACCGACATGCTCTATTTTGCGGTGGCGAGTGAGGACTTTGATGGCGGTGTGCAGGTCACGGCGTCGCACAATCCGAAGCAGTACAACGGCATGAAGATGGTGCGCCGTGGCGCGTTTCCGCTGTCGGGCGATGCGGGCATCGGCGAGATCCGCGAGATGGTCTGCAATGACGCCATCCCGGCGCCGGCGCGGGCTGCGGGCGGGTATGAGACGCGCGACATGCTCGACGCGTACGCACAGAAGGTGATGAGTTTCATCGACCCGTCGGTGATTCGTCCGTTCAAGGTCGTGCTGGACGCGGGATCCGGCATGGCCGGCCTGGTGGCGCCGAAGTTGTTTGAACACCTCCCGTGCGAGACCATCCGCCTGTGCTTCGACATCGACGGCACCTTCCCGAATCACGAAGCGAATCCGCTCATCGAGGAAAACCGTCAGGACATCGTCGAGCGTGTGGTCGCCGAAAAGGCTGACATCGGCATTGCGTGGGATGGCGATGCCGACCGGTGTTTCTTCATCGACGGCTCGGGAGAGTTCATCGCCGGCGACTTCATCACGGCCCTGCTTGCAGAAGCGGCACTCATCAAGTCACCCGGCGACAAGGTCGTGTACGACGTGCGTGCCAGCTACGCCGTCAAGGACACCGTGGCAAAGTACGGCGGCACCGCGCTGATGAACCGCGTGGGCCACGCGTTCATCAAGCGCCGCATGCGCGAGGAGAACGCAGTATTCGGCGGTGAAGTCACGGGGCACTACTACTTCCGCGACTACTACTACGCCGACAACGGATTCATCCCCGCGCTGCTCATCCTCGAACTGATGTCCCGCAAGGGGCAGACGTTGCGCGACCTGCTTGCGCCGCTGCGCGAGAATTACTTCATCTCCGGCGAGATCAACACCAAGGTCGCGAGCATGGACGTCATCCCCGGCCGGCTCGCGCAGCTGGCTGAGAAATACAAGGACGGCCACACCTACACGATTGACGGTTTCTCGGCCGAGTTCCCTGACTGGCACTTCAACGTGCGCGCGTCCAACACCGAACCGCTGCTCCGCCTGAACCTCGAAGCCACCACCCCCGAGCTCATGGCGCAGAAGCGGGATGAGGTGCTGGGGTTAATCCGGTAGCTAGAGGCGGCCCGGGCGCTGTTGTTCACCATGGAGCCACGAAGGCCGTCGAGAAGTTCCGTTTCAGGATTTCGCTGGCCACCCGGAGGAAGATGGAGCGGGCTACGGGAATCGAACCCGTCTGACTGGCTTGGGAAGCCAGGACATTACCACTATGCTAAGCCCGCCCTATGGGGCGCAACGAACCCCTTCACGATACGCGAGAGGCGCGCCCCAATTCAAGGCACGTCACCGAAACCGCAGGCGGCAGCCCGTCGTGCCGGTGGGGATCTCCAGCGCCACATCAACCGCCGTCGCATGTGTCGGCACATCAAACGCCGTGTGGTGTGCGTGCTTTCTGGCTGACGTCGGCGGGGCCGCGTCCGGCAGTGTGACGGGCGTGAGCAGCGGTGAATCCGGCGCGGTGCGCAGTCCGATGCGATGCACGGGCAGCGCGTGCGTACGGACGCCCACGTTCAACTGCTCCTCTGCGAGTTCGAGGTCGTCGGATGTCGGCACCTGTACCCGGCTGATGGAGGTCACGTGCACGCGCCGCGTGGCCGATGTTGGGGCTCTCAGCAGGTCGGCCGCCGGACTCTCGGCAAGCACCTCGAAGTAGACGCCCTTGGTGGCAACCGGCGTGAAGCACCGGCCGACTCGTTCCGCTGTCTGCGCCAGATTCTGCGTCGTCGGTGCCGGGGCCTGCGCGGCCAGTTGCGAGGATGCCGCGACCACGACACACACGAACGTCCCGATTACTCGTCGGTCCATTTGTCCCTCCCTCACCCCGTGACACGAATTGCCACGAACCGTGTATCCGACTTCCCGCCACCGCTGCCGGTGACCTCAAACACATAGTCACCCGGCGCCAGGGGTGCGAGCAACCCGTCCACCGCCAGCACCTGCCGGCCATCGCGTTCAATCTCCGTCAACGCAATGGAGACCGCCACGGCCTCGCCATCCTTGCCCAGCAGGCGTGCCTGCCGGTTCTCGAGCGGGCCTGACAGCGGCAACTCGATATGGACGCGCTCGGTGCGCCGGAACTGAAAACTTGCGACGGGCACGAGCGGCGACCGGGAGGACGGGGTCGCGCGGAACGTGACCGGCGCGCCAAGCACTCCCCCGTCGTCGCGGCTGGTGGGTGTCTTGACCTCAAAGGTGCCCTCCGACGTGCGGACCTTCGCAGAAACGGTGATCGATGACACGGTTGCTGCGACCGGGACCGTTACCGAGCCGCTACGCGTCACTGACGATACCGGCGACTCAGCTTTGCCGAGTTCCGCACCGTCCGGCCCCAGGACCGTGACTTCGAGTGTCGCCGGTTTGGCGAGCGCTGTCCGCACGGCCTCCACGTTGCCCATCTCGGCCACGGCGACCACACGGTCACCGGTCAACGTCGCGTGGCCGTAGAGCTCGGTCGACGGTCTGAGGCGCGCCAAATTGCCGAGTGCCTCTTCCACCGGCGATGGCCCGCCCGGAGCGTCGCCGGACTCAGCGGCCCGAGCCATCGCCGCCCGCTCCTCCGCGCTTGGTGCCGTGTAGGCGCGTCGATGGGTCACCTCGACGTTGTCCTGTTTCACACGCACGCGGATGCGGCGCACCTTGCCGTCAAACGCGGTGTTGGTTGAGTAATACCCGAGCAGGTAGTACGCCGACAATGCATCGGTAATGCGCGTGACACCGGCCTTCAGGTCGTTGGTGTTCACGACGGCAATACCGTCCGTGTTCTCGGCCAGCGTCTGCATGGAACTCTGGCGGTCGCGGATGTTGTCCATCCCCTGCGCAATCGGCGACTGGGTGATGTCTCCAGTGCCAAGCACACGTTCGGAGATCGCGTAGTCAAACGCTGTCAGGCCGGCGGGATTCACGAGATAGAACACGACGTTGTTGCGATTGGCGCGATCGATGATGTCGCGCACACGCGCCATGCCGTCGACATACGCGTATCGGGTCAGGTACTGCGAACAACCCGGCATGATCCGCCCGCTGTACCCGACCAGACCCGAGTCGCCGCGAAACAGGCGCCACCCTTCCGAAAACACGATCACTGACGTGCGGCCCTCTCGTCGCGTGCCGAGATACGCCACGAGATTGTCGAGGTGTTCAAGGACCGCCTCCTCGCGCGCACGATCACGCAGCACGCGCCAGACTTCACGCACCGCGCCGCCATCACGCACCCAGCCCTCATTGCCGTTGGGATCGGAAGGGAAACACTGCCGCAGTTCTTCTTCGAAGGGAGTCAGCCGGACGTTCTCGCGTGTGCCCCACTTCCAGTTGCGCGTGACCATGTCCTCCATGCCGACCGTCCGCCGGCCAAACGTCACGGCGTCGACCGGCACCTGCGAACTGGTCATCGCGACGAGGTCGTTGTCCCCGATCATCCGATTGAGCATCGTGACCAGCGGCAACCGCGCGGCTCTGGCGCCTTCCACCGACACATGCTCGACGTCCAGGTACACCACAAACGCACGCGACCGCGCATCGGACGCCAGCAGTTGCGATTCGCGCACGGTATTCGGGTCGCGGCGTGTGGTTTCCGCGGACGCCGTCGTCCGGTCGATGAACTCGAAACTCTCGACGCGCTGGGGTTTGCCGTCTTCTTCAACGATGAAGTCGTCGGGGGTGAGGCCTTCGATGATCTTGCCGTCGCGTGTGGGATACGCGTCGACCGTCACAAAGTGGGCGTCGGTGCGGAAGACCGGCGGCTGCTGTTGTTGCGGAGGCTGGGGCGATTGGCCCGGCAGGCCCGCTTCCAACAGGAGCGCAAGCGCGAGAACCACGGACAGGCGTCGCATGCCCTACGGTACCACCTTGAACGGCACGTACGTGCGCCGTGTCTCCCCCCGCGCCGAGACCTCGACCTCAAGGGCGTAGTCGCCTGGCGCGAGCGGCGCGAGGATGGCGTCGATGACAAGCACGAGGCCGGAGTCCGAGCGCTCGGACAGGGCCACCTGCACCGCACGCGGCGTGCCGTCCCGGCCCACCACTCTCGCCGTGCGCGAGGTGAGTGGCTCACCGCCGGAGATCGGCCATTCCGCCCGAAGCCGCTCCGTGCGACGGAACGCAAACGAGGTGGCTTCCAGAATCGGCGACCGCGGCGACGGCGTGGCGCGAAACACCTTCGGTGCCCCCAGAATGGGCTCGGCGCCGGCCTTCAGGTACCGGGCCACACCTGCGCCACCTTCAGCACCTGCTCGTGTGCTCGCCAGCACGTCCATGACCTTCTCGAGGGTGCTCAATTCGGGCGCGGCGACCGGATTGGCGCGCGCGGCGCGTTCTTCTTCGGTGGGCGCCCGATAACTGCGCCGAGCCTTGACCGCCACGTCCGGCGCTGACGAAGCCACCTCGATACGTCGGAGCCCGCCATCAAACTTCCGGTTCGTCGAGTAGTACCCGAGCAGATAAAAGGACCGCAGCTGTTCGATCACCGGTTCCATCGAAGCACGCAGGTCGTTGTTGTCGACCACGGCGGCGCCGTCCGTGTTTTCGGCGACGGCCATCAACGACTCCCGGCGCTCGCGCAGGCGGGCAAAATCGTCAGCCACCAGACCACTGCCGCGGATGCCTCTGATCCGATCACCGAGACTCGAGTCCGTGGCCGGCAGGCCCAGCGGATTGACCGCAAAAAACGAGACGTTCATCGAGTTGGCCAACCGGATGAGCTCCATGTATCGTGTGCGGACGTCAAGGTCGGCCAGGCGAACGGCCTCCATGATGCACGCCTGTCGCTGTCCCTGGTCCAGCCGGTTGAACATCATCATCTCGGAGCCCTGCTTCACCACACTGGGCCGCTCGTTGCTCGTCCGTTCCACTTCCGACTTCAGTGCAGAGTCAGGAACAAACTGACGCCACCCCTCCGACACCAGCAGCACTGACGTGCGACCTTCACGCAGGTGCCCCAGATAACGCACGGTGTCTTCCAGGTGCTCAATGGCGCGATCGGTGCGGTAGCGATCGACGAGCACCTCATCGAGAGGCCGCTCGCGATTGCCGTCCCACACCCAGCGCACCTGCGCCGAGTCGTTGGTGCCAAAACACGCCCAGAGGCCGCTCTCATCGTCGGTCTGGATGAACGTGTCGCGCCGGCCCCACGCCCAGTACCGCGCGAGTTGGTCCTCCGCTGAAGTGACTCTGCGTGCAAACGTCACCGTCTCGGGTTCATGCGCAGTCGAGATAACGCCAAACACGTCGTTGGGAGTGATGACCCGATTCAGGAATTCGACCAGCGGCACACGCATGCGATGTGCGCCAGGCGTCGACACGTGGTCGAGGTCGAGGTACGCGACAAATGCCCGAGCACGCGGATCGGCCACGGCCGCTCGCGACTCCGCGACGGTGTTGGGATCGCGGCGGGCGGACTCGGGCTGCGCAGCTCCCCCATCGACGTATTCGAATAGTTCGACCTTCTGCTCCACGCCGTCCTCGCGAACGGTGAAGTCTGCGGCGGCAAGACCCTCAACCACCCGACCCTCTCGAATGGGATAGGCGTCCACCAGCACAAAATGCGCATCCGAGCGGAAGACCTGCGGTTGCTGCGGGCTTGCAGGTGACTGAGCCAAAAGGCCCGCCACACTGGCAACGCCAAGAACGAGTCCCACACCGGTGGTTGTCGACAGTCTCATCGCGTCACCCGAATCGCCAGCATCCGCCGGTCGGTCACTTGACCGTCCGCGTCACTGGCAGAAAGCTCAATCACGTAGTCGCCGTACGCCAGCGGCGCCAGGCTGAGTTCCCCTTCCCACACGTCGGCCGCCACCGATGTGCGCGAATTGACGGTGACCAGCGTGGGCCGTCCACTCCGATCGAGCACCCTCGCGGAGACCATCGCCCCCGATTGCCGGCCTGACCAGACCATCACGAGCCGCTCAGCCCGTGAGAATTGCACGTCGCCGCTTGGCGTCATGCGAACTGCCGAGCGCCCGCGCACGATCCGCACATCGTCAGCGTCCGTCACGAGCACTGCGCCGGTCAGGATGTCGCCACCCCCGGGCTCAACCCTGGCGGTGACCCGCAGTGGTCCGGCGCCCGGGGGGACTTGCAGAAGCACCGTGGTGGAAGACTCGCCGATCGCGAGCGTTTCCCGGCCGGACGCCACCATATCGCCAGCGGCCGTGGACACCGTCACCGAGACGGTCGCGGATGCGGATACGGCTGGGACGACCTGCAGGTCGACGACGAGTTGCCCGTTGGCCCGGACTCCGCGCATTCGCACGGGCGCATCCGGCCGCAGGCGTGAGAGTGACGCGAGCGCCTCGGCGTGCGCGGCCGGGGCGTCGTCGCGCGAAGGCGATGTGGAGGCGGCCGAGCGCGCACTCGATTCCTCCAACGTCAGAGCGCGATAACCTCCGCGCGCGCGGATATCGAGGTCGGGCTGGGCCACCTTGACGTCGATACGCCGAAACGTGCCGTCGGCCTTGCGGTTCTGCGGCGTGTAGGTCAACAGGTAGTAGCCGGAGAACTCGCGGCTGACGTCGATCACGCCCTGGACCAGATCGTTGCGATTGGTGACCGCGGTGCCTCCTGTGTTGCGGGCGAACTCCAGCAGTCGATCGCTGCTTGGTCCGGTCTCCCGAGGTCCGCTCTGCGCCACCAGTCCCCCGACGTCAACCGGATAGACGACAACGTTGTTCATTGACGCCGCCTGGACCAGGCGGCGAAATCTCGGCGCGGAGTCGAGGTTGGACAGACGCATCAGTTCCGTCTCGCATGTGCTGCGCTCCCCCTCATAAAGGGAAGACCGAATGCCCAGGTTGCCGGCCGGCTCGTTGCCGACCGGGGGGCGATTGCGGGGCGCGGGGCCAACGGGCGGTCCGGTGGATGGGGTGTAGCCGGGACGCTCCAGCACTTTCAGGAGGTCACGATTGGGCGCAAACCATTGCCACCCACGCGAGAACAGAAAGAGTGTCTTGCGCCCTTCCCGCACTTCCCCCAGATACTCGACGGTGCCCTCCAGCGTTGACAGCAGTTCGTCCTGCCTTCGACGCGCAATCAGCTCCGCGACCAGGCTCTTTGCCTCGGGATAACACAACTCCAACGCGGCGTCTTCAGCGTCTTCGACCCGCACCGTGGCTCCGAGCCACGTCCACCACTTCGTCAGTTGTTGCTCGACGACCTCCGTCGTCCGGCCAAAGGTCATGTCACGCGGATTGGCGCGTGAGGTCGTGAGTGCGATCAAGTCGGCCGGGGCCAGAATGCGTTGAAACAGTTCGACCAGTGGTTGTCGAGCGTAATAGGCGCCGGGAATCCCGACGTGAGAGACGTCAAGAAACGCCACGAACGCGCGCGCTCTCGGATCTTGCAGTTGCTCGAGCATCTCGCCATGGCTGCGGGGGTCTCGGCGTTCGGCCGATGTCATCCGCTCGGTGGCAGAGACGAACTCGAACGTCTCGATCGCCTGCGGCTTGCCGTCCTCAAGCAACGTGAAGTCTTCGCGGGTAAGGTCGGTGACGACCCGCCCTTCGCGAAGCGGGTATACATCGACGGTGACGACGTTGACGTCAGACCTGAAAATCGGCCGCTGTTGGGCACTGCCAGCGGCGGCGAGGCCAATGACGAGACTGACAACCAGGAGTGGTCGCATGCGGTCCCTGAGGCTGACGGCTGGCAACCGCCATTCTACCCCGGCTATCATCGGCAGATATGCGTTTGATGAAGCACGTCCTCGCGGCAGCTCTTCTTGTGACCCTGACCGCCTGCTCCAACGAAACCGAAGCCCCGACCAACCCGGATCTCGGTATCCCCTTCTCTGCAACCGACCTGACCGTCGGCACCGGCACGCAAGCCCAGAACGGCCAGACCGTACGTGTGTATTACACCGGCTGGCTGTACTCGACCAGCGCCACCGACAACAAGGGCTCCCAGTTTGAGGCCAACACCTCGGGCACCGGCTTCAGCTTTACCCTGGGCGCCGGCCAGGTCATCCAGGGATGGGACCAAGGTATCGCCGGCATGCGTGTGGGCGGCAAGCGCCGCCTCATCATCCCTCCGGGCATGGCCTATGGCTCGTCAGGCAGTGGCCCGATCCCGGGCAACGCCACGCTGATCTTCGAAATCGAGCTGCTGGGCGTCGCGGGCTGACACCTCCCCATTTACAATGGGAGGTTCATGATCTCCGTTGCGAACGTCTCCATGCGATACGGGTCGAAGGTTCTCTTCGACGATGTGACCACGACCTTTACGGTGGGCCGCCGGTACGGGCTGACCGGACCGAATGGCGCGGGCAAGTCCACCTTCATGAAGCTGCTCACCGGCGAACTCGCCCCGCAAAAAGGGACGGTGTCGCGGCCCGAGAAGCTCGGCGTGCTCAAGCAGGATCAGTTCGCGTTCGACCAGTTCCGCGTCATCGATACCGTGATCATGGGCAATACGCGCCTGTGGTCGACCCTGCAGGAGCGCGAGGCGCTCTACAACAAAGCGGAAATGACCGACGAGGACGGCATCCGCCTCGGTGAACTCGAGGGCATCGTCGGCGAAGAGGACGGCTACTCCGCCGAGAGTAATGCCGCCGTATTGCTGCAGGGACTCGACATCCCCAACGACCTGCATGAACGGCAGATGTCGGAACTGCAGGGCGGCCAGAAGGTGCGCGTGCTGCTCGCGCAGGCGCTGTTCGGACAACCGCAGGCCCTGCTGCTCGACGAACCGACCAACCACCTCGACCTCGACTCGATCCATTGGCTGGAAGGGTTTCTCGAGCGCTATGACGGTGTGCTGATCGTGATCTCGCACGACCGCCACTTCCTGAACGCGGTGTGCACCCATACCGCGGACATCGACTACGAGACGATCATCACCTACACCGGCGGCTACGACGAGATGGTGCTGGCCAAGACGCAGATCCGGTCGCGCATCGAGTCGGAGAACGCCCAGCGCGAAAAGAAGATCGCGCAGCTCAACGACTTCATCGCCCGGTTCTCGGCCGGCACACGCGCCTCGCAGGTCGCGTCGCGGCGCAAGGAAGTGGAACGGCTGCAGACGACCGACCTCGCGCGGTCAAACATCCAGCGCCCCTACATCCGCTTCCAGATGAACCGCCCCTCGGGCCGGAACATCCTCGAGGTGGAAGGTGTCAGCAAGGCCTACGAAAACCTCGACGTCATCACCGACTTCAGCGCCGTGGTCTCACGAGGCGAGAAGATTGCGCTGATGGGCCGTAACGGCGTGGGCAAGACCACCCTGCTCAAGGCGCTGCTGGCCGACGCTCCCGGGCAGCCGGAACATCCGCACGACCGCGACGAAGGCAAGGTCAAATGGGGCCACGAGGCGTCCATCGGCTACTTTGCGCAGGACCACACCGGCGCGATTCAGAAAGGCATGACCGCAGCGGAGTGGCTGCACCAGTTTGATCCCGACCTCACGCGTCAGGACATCCACGGCCTGCTGGGCCAGATGCTCTTCCGCGGCGAAGAGGGCCTCAAACCGACCGATGCGCTTTCCGGTGGCGAAACGGCGCGGCTGCTCTTCTGCCGGATCATGCTCCAGAAGCCCAACGTCCTCGTCTTCGACGAGCCGACGAACCACCTCGACCTCGAGTCGATTAACGCCCTCAACATCGCCCTCCAGAAGTTCGAGGGCACCGTCCTGCTCGTCACACACGACCAGGACCTCATCGAAGAAGTCGCCACCCGCCTTTGGAACTTCACGCCCGCCGGCATTGAGGACTTCAAGGGGCCGTACGAGGAGTGGCCGGGCAAGTAACGAATGGGGAAATGGGGAAATGAGCCCCAACCTTTCCCGATCGACTGTCGTCTATGCCACAGGGATATGTGGCTATGGCAGATATACTCGACCGCGAACTGAAGAAGGGCTCGGCGGAACTCCTCATCCTCTCCCTGGTGGAGGCCCGGGCCAGGCACGGCTACGAAATCTCCAAATTGATTGAATCCCGCTCCGGCGGGCATCTGAAGTTCCACATCGCGTCGCTGTACCCGCTGCTCTATCGCCTGGAGGAACGGGGCTGGATTCAGGGCACCTGGGTCGAAAAACCCGGAGAGCGGCGTCGCCGGTTCTACCGGCTGACGCCTCCAGGAAAGAAGGTGCTCGCCGCGCAGCGGGAAACGTGGCGCCTCTTCGTTGAATCCGTTGCTCGCATCACGGAGCCGGACCATGGCTGACTGGCGCCCCCACATCGTCGCCCTGCTCCGCGGCCTGCGGCTGACGCCGGAGCGTGAAGCCGAGATCATCGAGGAACTCTCGGCCCACCTCGACGAACGGGTCCTGGAACTGACCACCGAAGGCCTGCCCTCCTCCGCCGCCAGACAACGCGCCTTCGACGAACTTGCGGCTGACGATGCGTTGACGAGCCGGCTGTCGCGCCTGCGACAAGCGCACGTGCCGCCGACGATCACCACAGGCGAACCCCGCCGGCGTCTGCTGCCCGACCTCTGGCGCGACCTGCGCTACGCCGCCCGCTCCTTGCGGCGTCAGCCCGGCTTCACGGCCGCGGCGCTGCTCACCCTGGCGTTGGGCATCGGAGCGACGACCGCCGTGTTCAGTGTGATCCAGCACGTGCTGCTGGCTCCGCTGCCGTATGCGGATCCGGATCGCGCGGTGATGATCTGGAGCCGCTGGCGCGGCTTCGACAAAACCTGGGTGTCGGATGCCGAGGTGCTCGACTACCGCACGCGCACGTCTTCATTCACGGACGTGGGGGCCTGGGGCACCAGGCAGGTGAATCTGACGGGCGGTGCCGAAGAGCCGGTACGCGTCGGCGCCGGTGGCATCACGCCCAATGTATTGACAGTGCTTGGTGTCTCGCCGCTCGTCGGACGAGGGTTCACCGAGGCAGAAGCCGCCGCCGACGCGCCAACCGTCGTCATCCTCAGCTACGAACTGTGGCAGCAACGTTTTGGCGGCGAACCGATTGCCGGCAGGACAACACTGATCAACGGCGTGGCGCACGACATCATCGGGGTCATGCCTCGCGGGTTCAGGTTGCCGACCGACTATGTGCAGGACGCGCAGGAACCCACGCGCCTCTGGCTGCCGCTGCAGTTGCAGCCTCAGAACCGCGGCAGCCACAGTTATCACGCCGTCGCACGGCTCAAGCCCGGAGTCACGATTGAGCAGGCCAATGCCGAACTGGCCACGCTCACCGACACCCTCACACAGGAGGGCTTGTACCCGGAAGCGATGCAGTTCACGGCGATCGCCGTATCTACCACCGATGAAGCCCTGGCGCGCGTGAGGCCGGCGTTGTGGCTGGTGTTTGGCGCTGTCGCCTGCCTGCTGCTGATCGCCAGCGCCAATGTCGCCAACCTGCTGCTCGTGCGCGCCGAAGGTCGTGCGCGCGAGTTTGCGCTGCGCTCGGCGCTGGGCGCCGATCGATCGCGAATCCTGCGCCAGTTGATGAGCGAGGGACTCTGGCTGGCCGGGGTCGCCGGCATCCTCGGGATCGCCGTGGCCTACGGCGCGCTCGCGCTGTTATCAGCCAGCGGGTTGTCCGGCATTCCCCGGGCGTCCGACATCAGCATCGACGGACGCGTGCTGGTCTTCTCGCTCGCGGTCACGCTGGTGACGCTCCTGCTGTTTTCACTCGCACCCGCCCTGCGGGCTGCGCGTGTGGACATCACCGATGCACTCAAGGATGGCTCCCAAAGCGCGACGGCCGGACGACATCGCCAGCGGCACCGGCAGGTGCTGGTTGTGGGCGAAACCGCGATGGCCGTGGTGCTGCTCGCAGGCGCTCTCCTGCTGACGCGCAGTCTCTGGCAATTGCAGCAGGTCCCCCTCGGCTTCGCGCCGGACCATGTGTTGACAATGCGGCTGGCATTGCCGGCAAGCAGCTACGACACACCCGAACGGGTCGTGAACTTCTATCAGCGACTGCTGACCGAGGTGCGCGCCCTCCCAGGTGTGGAGCATGCAGGCCTGTTGCGCATCCTTCCGCTGGCCACCCCGATCGGCGATTGGGGTCTGCAGGTCGAGGGGTATCAACCGCCTCCGGGAGTCGGGGCGCCGGGCGACTGGCAGGTGGCCTCCGACGGTGCGCTCGAGGCCATGGGCGCGCGTCTGGTGGCAGGGCGTGATCTCACCGCAGCCGACACCGACGGCGGGCAGGATGTGGCGCTCATCAACGAATCGATGGCGCGGAAGTACTGGGACGGACGCAATCCCATCGGCGGACGGTTCCGCATGGGCAACAGCGAACGCAGCCCACTCATCACCGTCGTAGGTGTCGTTGGCAACATCACGCACAACGGCGTCACCGCGGAGATCAAGCCGAAGTTCTACCGCCCGTATGGACAGTTCCACCGATCCACGGGAAACCCCGCGCGAAACCTGACGCTGGTGATTCGCGCGGCCGGTGACCCCATGTCGCTGGCGACGCCCGTCAGACAGCGGATTCGTGCGCTGGACGCGCAGCTGCCCATCGCCGCGGTCAGCACACTGGACGACATCGTGGCGACCTCCATTGCCACGCCACGGCTGACGGGGTCCGTGCTGGCGCTGTTTGCCGGACTCGCGCTGCTGCTCGCGGGCATCGGGATTTTTGGTGTGTTGTCGTATGTGGTGAGCCAGCGGCGGCAGGAGATTGGCGTGCGACTGGCTATTGGCGCGGGCCGCGGACAGATTCTGGCGCTGGTGCTGCGCAGTGGCCTGCTGTTGACGATGGTCGGCATCGCCGTCGGGCTGGCCCTGACCGCGATCGTCGTGCCACAACTCACGCCCCTGCTGCACGACGTGTCGCCGTACGATCCGATCACGTTTGTCGCCGTCCCCCTTGTCCTGCTGCTCGTTGCGGCGGCCGCCACGCTGGGCCCCGCCTGGCGCGCCTCCCGCGTCGATCCCCTACGCGCGCTCCGACCCTGACTCCGGCACCTCGGCACCTCGGAACTCCGGAACTCCGGCACCTCGGAATCTCGGAACTTCGGAACCCCGGAACTTCGCCTACTCCTGCCTGAGTGCCGTCACCGGATCGACTCGTGCTGCGCGGAGCGCCGGCACCGCCGCCGCGAGCAGGCCGACGGACATCAGCAACACGCCGCATGCGGCAAAGATCCGGGGATCGCGCGCGGACACGCTGAAGAGAAAGGCGTCGAGGCGGGTCGAGACAAACCATGCCCCGCCCAGTCCCAGCAGCAGGCCCAGACTGACGTGCATTGCGGCCTGCCGCAGCACCAGCAGCAACACGCCCTGGGGCACGGCCCCCAACGCCATGCGCACGCCGATCTCACGCGTGCGCTGACTCACGGTGAAGGCCATGACACCGTAGATGCCCACCGCAGCAATGATGATGGCCAGCACTCCGAAGGCGCCGACCAGCATCATGTTGAAGCGGCGCTGCGCCGTCATGTCGCGTAGGGCGACCTCCAGGGAACGCGGCGTCACCACGGCCTCTGGCATCACGTGCTGCGCCACCGCCTTCACGGCGGTCTCGAACGTGCCGTCGCCCTCTCTGCCTCGCGCGATCACTGTGGCCCCATATCCCGGGCGCTGCGCGTACGGCAGGTAACACTCTGGAGACTGGCGGCTCTCGGGGCCCTGTGCGCGGACATTGCCGACGACGCCCACCACCGTGTATCCCACACCTTCCAGGGTCATCACACGCCCCAGCGGATCCTGACCGCCGAAGTAGCGCTGCACGGCTTCGGCGTTCACGACCGTCACGGGGGCAGTTCCGCTGGTGTCACTCTCCTGAATGAACCGACCAGACAGCAGCGGCAGGCGCAGCACCTCGCGGTACGCGGACGACACTTCCTTGATCTGCACCTCGTCGTCGCCGGCAAACTCCCGGCCGTCCACAACGATGGCATTGGTGCGCCACCCACCCGACAACGGCTCACCGCTGCCGACCACGGCCGCCGACTCGATCTGAGGCAGGCTGCGAATACGTGACAACGCGTCGGTGACACGCTGGACGGCCACGGACTGTGCCCGCGCTCTGGAGGCGCTGTCGGTCAGCGGCACGCCCGAACTGACTGAGACGGCGATCACGTTGCGGACATCGATCCCGAGATGCACTGCGGTCACTCGCGCAAAGCTCAGCGCAAAGAGCGCCGCGCCGACAGCCAGCATCCCTGCCAGAGCGACCTCGGCCGTCATGAGGCCTGCGCGTGTGATCTGGCGTGCGCGGGTCGCCGTCCCGTGCCGACCGTCTTCGCGCAACCTGTCGTTGCGCACGCCGCGACTGACCTGCCACGCAGGCGCGAGGCCACACGTCAGTCCCACCAGCAACGCCACACCACCCGCAAACAGAAACGCCCGCGCGTCGACGGCAGGCGTCGCGATGCGCGGCATCGATGCGGGCATCGCCGCCTGCAGAAGATTGACACCCCAGCTCGCCAGCACCGCAGCCAGGCCAAGCCCGAGTGCGGCGAGCAGCAGGCTTTCGACCAGGGCGCCCCGCACGAGTTGCCATCGGCTGGCGCCCAACGCCGACCGCACGTGCCACTCGCGCACGCGGCTGGTGGCCCGGACGAGCATGAGGTTCGCAACGTTGGCCGCAGCGACCAGCAGCACACACAACACCGCCGCAAGAATCAGCCACATCCAGGTACGGGCGCGTCCAACGGTGTTGGCGTGCAACGGCGCCATCGCAAAACGTTGATCCTCGAACCAGTCCGGATATCCGGCCTCGAGCGTGCCGGCAATCCTGGACATCTCGTCCTGTGCGTGCGCATACGACACGTCCGCTTTCAGCCGGCCAACGATCCGCAGGTTGTAGGTTCGGCCGGTCTGACGGCGGTCGCGCACAGTGTCGCGTGCGGAGCGCACCAGCGGAATCACGACATCCGTCGGACGCGCCTGTGTCGCCGGAAAGCGGAACTCCGGAGGCAGGACGCCGAGGACGCGGTACGGGCCGGCGTCGGTATCGAGCGTCCTGCCCACCACGGCAGGATCACTCTGAAAGTGCGCGCGCCAGATATGGTCACCAATGAGCACCACCTGTTCGTTGCCCGGATCTTCGTGGACCTGCGTCAACGGCTGCCCGAGTCGCGGCGTCACGCCGAGTGTGTCGAGAAATCCGGCCGTCGCCCGCAACGACCAGAATTGTTGTGGCGCATCTCCACCGCGCACGGTGAGCCGACCTGAGGCCGCCGCCCCGAAGGCGCCGAACGATGTCTGCATGCGTTCCCAGTCGCGGTAGTTCTGCACGGCGGCGCTGGCGACGTACTCCGGATACGGGAGCACATCGTCACGTCCCACCTCACCCACGATGACCAGTCGATCGGGATCGGCATATGGCAGCGGCCTGAGCAGCGATACGTCCACCACCGCGAAGATCGCCGTCGTCGCGCCGATGCCAAGCCCGAGGACGGCGACGGCCACCGCGGTGAACGCCGGCGCGTGCCACAACGCACGTGCGCCATGACGCACGTCGCGAGGGATGCCGGACCAATCGAGACGCGGCGATGAGCGCCGCTGTTCGCCCCACAGCGCCAGACACGCGCCCACGGCTGCGACGGCCTGCCACCACACGCCGGCATAACGCCGGCTCGCGTGTCTCCTTCCGGCCTCCTCGGCGATGTCGCCCAGCATGGACTCGCGCCAGTGTTCCGGCGCCCAGCGTCTGATGATCCACTCCGCGACCTTCATCGTGTCCCCCGCACCGGCGCGCGTTGGCGCATCTGCGCCAGCGCCGACTCCGCCGCTGCCAACGCCGCGCGACCCGCCGGCGTAATGGCGAAGCACCGCTTCGCCTTGCCGCCACGTTCCGGCGTGGGTGCACCCATTGCCGAGATGAGAAACCCCTTCCGCTCCAGGCGATCGAGCGTCACATACACGCTGCCTCGTCCAAGCACGATGCCGGTACGCGCCTCGATCTCGTCGCGAATCGACACCGCGTACGCGTCTCCACCGCCGTGCATGGCGGCCAGGAGCACCAGCTGCTCCAGTTCGCCAAGCAGGCCCTTCTCAGAAAATGACGACATATTGAACAATATAGACGCTACCCACCTGCAGCGGTTAGCCGGACTTCGGAACTTCGGAACCTCGGAACTTCGGAACCTCGGAACTCCGGAACCTCGGAACCTCGGAACTCCGGAACTCCGGCCCCCTATCGTGACTTTCTGAGCGTTCTGATGGTCCGGCCCGACGGCCCGTCTGCCAGTCTCAACACGCCCCGTACGGCGTAGTCGCCCGCCGGCAACGCGCCCAACGGCACGGTGCCCATGGCCAGGTAGCGGCCACTCCCCTGCGCCCGGATGGCCAGCGGTAGCGTCAGCAACGGCTGCCCGTCGACGGTCTGCGAAATCTCGAGCGCCGCAGTCACCGCCATTCCCTCCGCGCCGCCGTAGAACTCGAACGACGCCAGGGCAGACGGCTCGTCACCAAACTCGAGGCGCGGCGTCAGTTCCCCATCCCGCGACAGCCCGAGGATCAGGCTTCCGAGCTTGAGAGGACCGACGTCAATCAGCGATGCGTCGAATCGATAGTCGGCAGCGCCACCGCGTCCGCCCGCATCCACGGCCGCCACCCGCAGACGATACGCACCGGGCGGCACCCGCATGGCCCCCACCAGGGGAGACTCGCCGGCATCCACGGCGTTCCAGCGGCTCACCACACGGCCGTCACCATCAACCAGCACCGCACCGGCCGCCGACAACGCGCCACCACGAGGCTCGGTCTCGGCCACCAGCACCACCTGCACGTCATTGTCGGGCGTGCCCAACGTGTGCGCGACTACTCGAAGCGGCAGTTCGGGATAACTGCCCGTCGACATCAACATGTCGGACACCGTCACGCGTGAGGCGGCGGTTGTTGACTGGCGTGCAAAGGTGATCTCCGGACGTACACGCACGGTGACATCAGGTATTCGGACGGCGATCTCCAGGCGACGGCTGCGGGAATCAAAGTCGCTCAACTGGGGATCGATCTCGGCGACCCAGTACGCGGCCGATTCGCGATCGACCCGATCGAGCGCAGACGTACCGAGCGCCGTCAACGGAAGTCGGACACCGCCAGTGATGCCCGCGAGATCTTCAATCCCGGCCAGGGGGTTGTCCGACCCGGTGAAGCCCACGCCGGAGATGTTCTCGTTTCGAGGCGCCCCGATGGTGCCCACATCGTCCGGTTGCGCGATGTAGAAGTTGGCCCGGGCCGCGCCGGCGGCGGCAGCCACACGCCGGAAGGCCTCACTCTGCAGCTCACACATGCCTGGCGCAAGGGCCATTGGCGCATCGCGGCGAGGCGCCGCCAGACCCGCCGTCAGCAACACCACGGCTGTGGGGTGCGCACGCCCCGCCAGCCCCCGAAGGATGTTCTCCACCGACTCGAGCACCAGCCTGGTTCGACACGCCATCGCCGAGCCGTCTTCTCCGACGGCCCGCTGTCCGGTGGTGGCCTCGATGGCGTGTCGAGCCTTCGCGTGATCGTTAGTCAGCGGCACCTTGGTGCCCCCGTACGGCACCGCGATGACCGAGACGAAGTCGGTCGGAGTCATGCGACTGAGCAGCCCCGTCAGTGCGTTCCGAAACGGCTCTTCCCTGCCGGCGCGGAACGAGTCCTCATCGAGGATGAACAGGAACGTCCGGCCGCCGGCGGCATCGGCATTGGTGCCAAACGGTTGCCGCAGCCCTGCGTCTGTGGTGACGGCTCTCGCGCCGGCCACGACGCGGCGCAGCGCCTTGACCTCGCGCACCTTGCCATCAATCCGCAGTTCCACGTCGTCGGGCGACAGGGTGTCGAGCAAGTTCCCCGCGGGGCCGAAGACCTTGAAGTCCACAGCCAGACGACGACCCGGCGCCTCCTGCGCCTGCAGGAGCCCTGCACCTGAGGCGGCCACAGCTGCCGCCAACGCCACTCGCGTCAGATGTGCTGTCATCGGAACAGTCTAGCCGCCAAAAAGCACTCGGGGGTGGGTTTCATCGAAACCCACCCCCGAGGTGTGTGTGTTACCGGTCGGTCCTTACCAGTTGAACCGGATCATCAGCTGGCCGAGGCGGCCGCCTGGATCGTAGGTGTTGCTGGCGTCGGTGTAGGCGCTGGTGACCTGGAAGATCGTCGCGCCCGAGCCCGGGTTGGCGACCGGGTTGAAGTTGATGTTGTCGAACACGTTCAACACATCACCGCGCACCTCGATGTTCATGTTGCCCTTGAGGTTGAAGCGCTTCGTCATGCCGATGTCGAACCGCGTGAACCACGGCGCGCGAACCAGCACTGAACGCGGCGCACAGTCACCCGCCACCATCTGGATGCACCCGTTGCCGTTGGCGGGCGCGATGTAGCGGCCTGTCGGCGCGCCGAGGCTCGCCGAGTACCCATCGGTCGTCGAGTTGCTGACGCTGAACGCGCGGCGGGTGTTGAGGATGACGTCCTCCGGAAGCATCCAGATCTCGGTCCGCCCCGTGGTGGCGTTTGGCCGTTTGTAGAACTTGTACATGTCCGTCAGTTCATCGACCGACATGCCCACCAGACGCACATTCCCGAAGTTGAGCGTGCGGGCCTGGATACGGCCGACGCCGTTCATGCTCCAGCCACCGAGGATGGCGTTGAGCACCGGGTGCATGTTGGCGCCGAAGCGCTGTCCGCGACCCACGGGAAGCGTCCAGTCCCACTGGCCCTTGATGGCGTGACGCACGTTGGCACCATTCACCATCGTACGGCCATACGAGAATCCGTCAAACGCGGAACCGCGCTCGATGGCGTACTGGTAGTTCACACCCGCCGACAGCCCCTTGGAGAGGCGACGACGCAGGTCGATCTGGAGGGCGTGGTAGTCACTGAATGCGCCGCTGTCGGTGACGTTCACGGTGCCTACGCGTGGGTTCGGGATGAAGAAGTTGTCAGGCAGACCAGCGCGAATCGCGTTGGCGCGACGGGTGGAGTTGCCATCCAGGTCGCCGGCCGCTCCAGTGGGATTCGGCGACGCCGGCGACAGACGTGCCGCAAACGTCGTGCTCGCCCAGGTGGACGTGCCTCCGGTGTACGCGGCGGCGTTGGTCGCATCCGTCCGGCCCGCGAAATACGCGAGGTAGATCGGCAGCGGCACCGTGCCGGTCCCCGCCCCGAAGTACGCAAAGGACCCCGTGCGGCTGCCGCCGGCGGCGTTGTTCGCCTTCAGATTCGCCATCGCGTTCGTGAATTCCTGCATGAAGCCGTTGTTCACCAGGCTTTCCGTGCGAATCGCGTTGTAGTTGAGGGTGGACCACTGCTCGTCACCACGCGTGCCGACGTAGCGCACTTCCACCGCCATGTCGTCGCCGATCGCGCGGCTGATGCCGATGTTCCAGGTCTGCGCGCGTTCCATCTTCAGATCCGGTGAAAACGCGCTGATCGTGTCGGCGCGGTTCTCGCGCGTCTGAATCGGGAAGACCGGCGTCTCGTTGAACGTCGCGTTGTACAGCCGGTTCTTCTGGCTGAACAGCACCGGCCAGGCTTCGCCTGCCGGCACCAGACCCGTATTGGTGTCGCGGGTCAGCGTAATCGTGCTGCCCGGGTTGGCGCCGAACACGCCGGTGAACTGGCTCATGCCGTGACGCGAGTAGGCCAATGACCAGCCCGCGCGAATGGTCGCCTGGTCCGGGTTGCCGAGAATCGTGCGGAGGATGCCGTCCTGCACGTTCGGACGCCACGCCACGCTGACCGACGGCGCGAAGTTGTTCCAATCGGTCTTGTAGCCCTGCGTGCCGGCCGTCAACTGCTGATACTCCGGAATCGCCTTGCCGCCGTTGGCGCCAGGCTGGAAGAAGTTGCAACGGTTGTAGACCGTCGTGTTCTGCCCGATGCCCGAGATGCCGCAGACATCAGCCAGCGACGCCGCCGACATGATGTCGTTGGTCGCCACAAACGGCGTCTGCACGTCGTACCGCAGACCCAGATTCATCGTCAGGGTCGGCGTCACACGCCACGAATCCTGCACGAATCCCGAGAAGATCTGGATGTGACCCGCGCGGGTGCGTGGGCCGAACGCCACGTATTTGTTCGTGTTCGGATCGAGTGCCGCCTGTCCGGTGATGGAGATCACGCGCCCCGTGAGCAGCGCGTACAGCTCACGCGCGTCTGTCAGCTGGCCCGTGGACGCGCTCGGGAAGTTGCCGGTGGTGAAGAGCCCGGCTGCCGGATCAAACTGCGTGCTGAAGCCGAGGTTGATGCCGGGAACAATCTGCTCGGCATTTTCCTGAGCGGTGGACTTCACCCACTCAGCGCCGAACTGCAGGCTGTGGCTGCCCCGCTGCCAGTTCAGGGTGTTCGTCAGGCTGTAGGTCGGCGCCGCGCGCCAGCTCGGACCGTTGGTCACCCACCAGTTGGTGAGGCCGATGTTCGCGTCAAAGTCGATCGCATAGCCGTCCTGGTCGGCAAACGAGTCGACGTTGTTCCGCGACGGCGTGTCCTTGCCGTACCCGAAATTCGACTGGCCCCACTTGGCCGTGATGCCGCCGCGCAGTTCGTTGACGACGTTCTGCGACAGCGTCGATCGCAGGGTCAACGTGAAGAGCGGACGCTTCGACTTGAAGTCGCGGACGTTCGTGGAACCGGGGAACCGCGCATCAGTGCCGTTGAGATAGTCGGCGGTGCGCTCGGCCCAGATCACCGCGGCCGTGCCGCTCAAGCGATGGGCGTCGGTGATGTTGTAGTCGAGGCGGGTCGTCGGCTGGTGCTCGAACAACTTGCTCGGGCTCAGCCAGACATAGCTGTTGAGGAGCGGGTCGGCCGTCTCATTGATCGCACCGGTCGTGGCCATGCCGGCCTGAATCTTCGCCAGGATGGACGCCACCGTTGGGTCTTTCGCGGAGATCTGGCCGTTGGCGGCCGCCAGCGCGAGCACGTTCACTTCTCGCGTCGTCGTGCCGACCTGGTACCGGAACCAGCCGTCAACCGCGCGCGGGTGCAGCGCCGTCCGGGTGCGCGTGAAGCTGTTCGGGAAGCGAATCTGCTCGTAGTTGGCAAAGAAAAACGCCTTGCCCCGTCCATCCACGACGCCCGGGATGTAGATCGGACCACCAACGCGGCCACCGTACTGGTTGAGCTTGACGTCGTTCTTCGGCAGGTCGTTGATCTCGTTGAAGTAGTAGTTCGAGTTGAGCTGCGGGCTGCGGTAGTACTCGTACAGGCTGCCGGAGAACCGGTTGCTGCCCGACCGGGTCTGGAAGCCAATCGTCACCGCACCGCTGCCACCCTGCTGGGCGCCAGCCGCTGCCAACGTGACCGTCACAGCCTCAACGGCGTCCTGCCGCGGTGTGACCGACGCGAAGAAGCTGTCCGTTGTGCGCAGAAAGTTGTCGTTGTTGCTGACGCCATCCATCGTGATCTGGATGAACGACTCCGGCAGACCGTTGATCGTGGAGTCACGGTTGGTGCCGGCCGTGTTGATGCCCGGCAGGAACGTCACGGCGTTGAGCGCGTTACGCGTCGGCGTGGGCATGCGGTTGAGCTGATCGGAGTTGAGCGTCGCCTGCACGGCAGCGTTCGTTGTGTTGATCAGTTCCTGACTGGCCGTGACGGTGATGACGTCGGTCAGCTGGCCGACCTCAAGGGTCATGTCCACGGTCGCCGGTGACCCCAGCGCCAGACGCAGGTCGTTGACCTGTGCGGTCTTGAACCCGCCCAGTGACGCGGTCACCGTGTAGGTGCCGGCCTGCAGGGCCGGAACCGTGAATGCGCCGGTGGGACCGGTCACCGCCTCTGAGGTGGCGCCGGTGGCGTTGTTCTTGACGACGACGGTAGCGCCTGGAATGACGCCTCCGGCCGAGTCTTTCACGACGCCGTTAATCGACGACGTGGACTGCGCGAACGCAAGGGTCGAGCTACTGACGACAAGTACTGCCAGGGCCAGTACCCGCCACAGGGTACGTCTCATTTACTCTCCTCCTGAATGCGCCGCACACCGCGGATCACGGCAAGTGGTTCCGGGTGAACGGTTGCAGGGGAATCTATTGGGGCCGGACACCTCCTGTCAAGACATGAGACGACTACCGTTCATACAGGAACTCCTGGACGTCCATACCCGGGCAGATACAGGAGCTGGGTGTCCGGCATCGCGCGGCAGGACGCACACGCCATTCGGGCCCTCGGCGGGCAGGTCAGGGTGTGAATGGTCAGGAAAATGGGGCGAAGAAAGTGGTCGGGATGCCGAGATTCGAACTCGGGACCCCTTGACCCCCAGTCAAGTGCGCTACCAGGCTGCGCTACATCCCGTCCGACGACTTCTTCGCCTTGCGTCGTGCCCGTGGGGCCGATGTGTCCGGCTCCAGCACGAACTCGGAGGAGGGGCTCCCACCGAGGGTGTCGAGAATCCAGTGAAGTCCTCGACGAACTTCCTGAAGATGCGCCTTGGCGTCTTCAGCCAGTACCGCGGCCCCGGGCGGCGCGGACTCGGCGGTTTCAGCCTCCCCCACTTCCAGGAGCTCAGCCTCTTCCGCCAGCTTCCGGCGCGCACCCGCGAGTGTCAGGCCGTCGACCAGAATCAGTCGCTTGAGCCGAAGCACCCGTTCGACATCGGCCCGCCGGTAAATCCGCGGGCCACCCGCTGTCTTTGCCACGCCGAGGTCGGGAAACTCCGCTTCCCACCCCCGTAATACGAACGGTGGCACCCCCGCAATCTCGCAGACCTCCTGAACCCGGAATGCCGGCCGATTGGGGATCGAGACCGCGTCCACGCGTGCGTCCATAGTATAAGACGTCGGGTGGCTTTTCCGCGTCATTTCTCCGCGCGTTTGCGACGCCGCACGGTCAATCGCACCGGCGTCCCGATGAAGCCGAACCGTTCGCGCAGCTGATTGATGAGGAAACGCTCGTAGGAAAAGTGGAACTCGCTCGCAACGTTCGTGAAGAACACGAACTTGGGCGGCGCCACGCCGACCTGCGTCGCAAACATGATGCGCACGGCACGCCGCATCTTGCTCACGGGCGGGTTCGCCGCAGTGATCTGCTCCACAAACCGATTGAGCTCCGCGCTCTGCACCTTGCGCCTACGCGCTTCGGCCACCTTCACGGCCAGTTCCAGGATCTTGGCCGTGCGCTCACCCGTAAGCGCCGACACGTGCACGACCGGTGCGTACTCGAGGAACTTCAACTGGAAGCGCAGCCGATCGTCCCACTCACGCACCCACTCCTGGTCGTGCCCGGCCTGCAGGTCCCACTTGTTCACCACGATCACGACGCCGCAGCCGGCGGCTTCCGCTTCACCGGCAATCGCGGCATCCCGGTCAGTGGCGCCCTCTGACGCATCAATCACCAGCAGCGCGACGTCCGCCTTGGCGAGCGCGCGTTTGGCGAGCACCACACTCACGGCTTCCACCTGCCCGGCGCTGGCGACCTTGCCGGGACGCCGCATGCCCGCCGTATCCACCAGATGCAGGCGACGCTTCTGCCACCGCAACGTCACATCGATCGAGTCACGCGTCGTTCCGGGCAGGTCGCTCACCAGCGACCGCTCTTCGCGCACCAGGCGATTGAGCAGTGACGACTTGCCGACGTTGGGGCGTCCCACAATCGCCAGGGCGATATCAGGCTCAGGTTCAGGCAGCGGCTCTGTCGACTTGGCCGGGAAGGCCTCGACCAGCGCATCGAGCAACTCGGCCACGCCGGTGCCGTGTTCGGCCGACACTTCGTGGATCGCCTCGGTGCCGAGCTGGTGAAACTCCAGGACACCACGACGGGTCTGCTTGTCGTCGGCCTTGTTGACGGCCACGAGCCACGGCCGCCCCGTCGCGCGCACGGCCTGTGCGATCTGCTCGTCGCCCACAACGAGCCCCTCCCGTCCATCCCCGAGGAGGACGATGAGATCGGCCGCCGCGAGCGCTCGCTGACCCTGCTCGAATACGAGGTCATGCAGCGGATCCGTCGTCGCGCCGAACATCCCGCCGGTGTCCACAAGCGTGAATCGCCGGCCGGCCCATTCCGTCTCGGCCGACACCACATCACGCGTGGTACCCGCGACCGGCGCAACAATGGAACGGCGTGTGCCGGTAATGCGATTGAAGAGAGTGGACTTGCCCACGTTTGGCCGGCCGACCAGCACCACGGTGGGACCTGTACGACCGATCGCCATCACCACAGTGTAGCAGGGACGCCGATGGCTTGACTTCCGTAAGTCCTTGTCTCTATAGTCACTTACGGATATCCGCGTGGCCCCGAACGCATGATAAAAGTCGACATCGTCAACGAGGTTTCACGCATCGCCGAAATCACCAAGGTCAAGGCCGAAGTGGCCGTGGACGCGGTCTTTGACGCGATGCGCGCGTCGATGATGAAGGGCGACCGCATTGAGCTGCGGGGGTTTGGCGTGTTCCAGGTCAAACCTCGCAAGCGCGGCATCGGCCGCAACCCCCGCACGGGCAAGGAAGTGAAGATTCCCCCGGGACGCACCATCCGGTTCAAGCCGGGGAAAGACCTGCAGAACATCTCCGGTGAGTGATCCGCAGCCGCTCTGGGTCTATCCGCTGGACCCGCCCCCTCCCCCGCCACCGAAGTTTCAGCACGGCTGGGCGTGGCCCCTGTTCCTGTTCTGCCTGACCGCCATCAGCACCAGCCTGTTCACATGGGCCGGTCCGATGTACGCGGTGGCGATTCTGCTCATTCTCGGCGCGCACGAATTCGGCCACTACTTCGCCTGCCGCTGGCACGACATCGACTGCACGCTGCCCTATTTCATTCCGGCGCCGTTCCTCGAATTAACGGGAACGCTTGGCGCGGTCATTCGCATCAAGGAACCGTTTCCGTCTCGCAGGGCGTTGTTCGACGTCGGCGTTGCAGGCCCCATTGCGGGCTTTGTGACGCTGCTGCCGTTTCTGGTCATCGGCATCTACTGGTCCCACGTGGACGTCACACCGCCTCCAGGCGCGGGCGCGATCTACTTCGGGGATCCCCTGCTGCTGAGCTGGATGGCCGACCTCATTCATGGTCCGCGTCTGGAAGGCACGGACTTGTTCGTGCACCCCATCGCCTTCGGCGCGTGGTTCGGCATGCTGGCCACAGCCATCAACCTGCTGCCATTTGGCCAGTTGGACGGCGGACACATCGCGTATGCGGTCTTCGGGCCGCGCGCACGATGGATCGGCATGGGCACACTGGCGCTCGTGCTGGTGCTGGTGTGGTACTCCTACAGCTGGCTCGTGATGGCCGCGATGCTGGTAGGCATGGCGTGGTTCATGGGCTTCCGCCATCCCGCGCCGCTCGACGACCACACACCACTCGGCCCCGGGCGCATCCTCGTCGCGCTCTTCGCGCTCGCGATCCTCGTCGCCTGCTTCACGCCGACGCCGGTGATTATCGATTTCTGACGGCACTTCGGCACCTCGGCACTTCGGAACTTCGGCACTTCGGCACTTCGGCACTTCGGCACTTCGGCACTTCGGCACTTCGGCACTTCGGCACTTCGGCACTTCGGCACTTCGGC
>BTVE01000036.1:0-39418 GCA_045862915.1 Acidimicrobiia bacterium | reverse complement strand
GGGATCGGTATCTGTTTCTTTTTCCACTGGTGGCGGGGCGCCGGGGCGGCGATGGGGGGGGGGGGATACCGCCCCGCCGACCGTTTCAGATCCGCCGCACCAATCCGCTGCGGACAAGCGACTCGAACTGCTGACGCAGCTGGGCGTTGAACGACCGGCTGCGGACGAGCACTCCTGCTTCCACGTTCCGGTCCTGCGCCCACTCGGTGAAGTTGGCCGACGTCACAAACGCCAGCTCATCGTCCACAACTACACACTTCGCGTGCCAGGTGGCACGGGTGGCGGGGTCGGTGGATAGGCCTCGGGGGTCGTAGTAGACCTCGGGGCGACGTTGGCCTGGCCATCGTCGCGAGAAGGTGTCTGAGAACTCGCGCACGAGTTCGGAGTCGAGCGATGTGTCGCCGATGCGGCGGCCAATGTGCAGGAAGATCCGCGCGCGCAGGTCTGGCTGCTCGGCCATGCGAGCGGCGAGGGGTTCAAACACGGTCTCGATGCCTTGCACGACGAAGGTGCTGACGATGACGTCGCGTTCGGCCTGAGCCCACAACTCGCGCAGGACCACCGAGGTGTCGCGGCTGGACACACCGGGAAGTTCGGGACCGGTCCACACGAGTTCGGCCGACGTCTGACCGGCGCGGACTTCGGCTGCTTCGGCGGCCGCGTTCAATAACATCGCGAGATGCGCTGGAGACATGCCCTCGTCGGAAAGGCGCAGCACTTCGGCGACGAGTTCATTGCTGCACGGCGCGGCGCGCTTCAGCGAGAACGCGGACAGCGGCGTGCTGAGCCGGCCAGACGCGAGGACGTCGGCCAGACGGCGCAACGTCCCGGCTGATTCGCCAGAAAACGATCTCACGCTTCCTCCAGGAAAAACGCTGCATCCGCAGAGTCCACCGTCGGCACCACGAGCGCGCGGTCGAGGAGGTCGTTGCGTTTTTCGCACGAGCTTTCCGACAGCAGCAGGCAGCCGTGGCAGGCGGCGCCGAGGAGGAGGCGGTCGTCTTCCTGGTTGTCGGCGGTGTGGTGGGCGCAGACGGGGTCGTTGGCGCACAGGCGGCCGAGGTCGATGGCCTGCTGCAGGTACCGGTCGATGCGGCCTGCGGCTTCGACGAGGCCGCCAAGTGTGCCCTCGGCATCGGGACTGGCGGTGTAAAGCAACACGCCGTAGGCATCTTTGCCCACATAGATGCGTTCGCGGATGGAGCTGGACGCGTAGCCGCAATCAAGCGCAACCGACGTGATGAGCAGGTGCGACAGCGAATGCAGCATGATGAACGGCAGGCCGGGGAACCTGACAGCATCGCCGCCGTGGTCCTTGGCCCAAAGCTTGAACCCGCGCATGAGCTGGACGCCGCGCTCACTCACAGCCGGCCGCTGGAGCCAGGCGTCAACAGCCTCAGGCTTGAGGGCCAGAAAGATCCCTTCGCCGCGGTTCTCGATGGCGGGCACCCAGGTCATGTCGCGCGCGAGGGCAGCGCGTTCGACGTCCACATCCAGCTCTCCGTTGATGTCGGACACAGAAGCCTCGAAGCGCGTGAACCCGACCTGTGCGATGACCTCGCGAAGTCGGTGGACCTTGACCACACGTGCGAGCTTGCCAGTGATCTCAGGGCGGCGCCCGGAAGGCGGCACAGCCCGAGCATAGAAATCGCCGTCGGGTTTGTCCTCGCCGACCTCGGCCTCGGACGACAGCAACGTCTCAAGCTCGACCTCTCGAATACCCCGCGTGGGGACGTCACCGGCCCCGCCTCCCTTGCGGCGTTGGATCTCAGCCCACACGTCCGCGTCCGAATACCCTTCGAGGCCGGCGCTGACCCGTGGCTTTCTGCGTTCATGGGCCACGTCGTCCACCGAAGCGCACGCTTCAAGGAAGTCCCACAACATCTCGACGGCTGCCCGCACGGCGGTGTCGGCCTCGGGAATCGAGATCACCGAAAGCGTCTGCGCAAAGTAGGCATTGGACGCCGACCGGATAAGCAATCGGCTCGGCAGCGCCTTGTCGCCGCCCTTGCCGCAATGCTCCTTGCCGTAGTCCCCAAGCCAGGGCCGCTCACCTGCAGAAGCCCAGCGGCACGTCGTTGTGTTTGGTCGCTGCCGACAACGCCTTGAACTTGCCACAGTCGCACCGGATGGTGATGGCGGTGAGGTCGCCACTTGTGCCCTTCTCGTCCATCCAAATCGGGGAGCGGAGGCATTGGTCGTGTTCGCCGTGTACGAACAGGCGCCAGTTGATGTCGCTGACGTGGCCGCGTGTGCAGGCCTGCACAAACCGGACGGGGACCACCTTGTATTTCTCGCGGTTGAATTCGTACTGCCCACGAGTCAGGTCGGCCCGGTGAACCAATGGCCGAGACCGCACGCCGTCCACGGGCCGGGCGTCGGTCTGCGCGATGAACCATTCTGGAAACTGCCATGCGGTGATGCCGGTGATGGGCGCGCCGGGGCCTTCGGCATCGGGCGGCGGCGCGTAGAAGTCCACCGACGGCAAGTTGAGCAGCGCCTTCACCTTGGCGGCCAGCCGGTCCTCGGTGATGCGGTGCTCGCGCCATCCGCTCCAGTGGTCCAGACCGCCGACGATCACCGCATGGTCCGGCAAATCCACCATCGCACCGGGCCCGAACGTCGTCACGATCTGGCTCTGGCGGATCTGGCCGTTGGGGCGCACCTGATCGCGTGTCTTTTTCTTCGCCATCAGTCGACAATCCGTACGTGGGGCGGACCTTCAGGTCCGCCGGACACGCCGGGTCTGAAGACCCGGCCTACGAAGAACCCGATCGTCACTCCTCCACCGCCATCTCAATATCCACGCCCTCGAGCGTCTTGACCCACAGGTTCACCGGCGGCTCGACGTCGCGTAGCGACCGCGGGACGCGGAACTTGCGCGCGTCAGTGTCCTTCTTCAGCAGCTCGGGATCCAGCGGGTCAAACAGCAGGTTCGGGCCGTCGGCGCCTTCGTGCGGCTGGTAGACGAGGCGGGCACCGGCGGTCTTCTGTCGTTGCGCCACCTTGGCCCAGGAGTCGAGCAGGTCGCCGACGCGGGCGCGGACGATGGCTTCGAGGCGTTGTTCTTCGGCAGTGTCCATCGAGCGATGCGCGCGGGCGCGGGAAACGAGGATGTCGGCAATCCGTCCGAGTGCGGCGCGGCGGTCGGCGGCGCCGAGGGCTCCACGCGGTGGCGTCAACGCGGCCTGCCCGTGGCGTCCGAGCGCCACAACAATCGCGGGTAACGCGCGGTCGAGTGCACGCGGCGTGAACGGCGTGACGCTTGTGGCCTCGACCGACCGATAAAACGCCGCGTGGAACGCCTCGAAGCGTTCGAAGTGTGAGCGGTCGCGGGGGCGGTGCACGTTGAGCAGCGTCACCACCAGGCCGGGCTTGCCGGCATCGCGGCCGACGCGGCTGGTGGCCTGGATGTATTCGGCCGCGGCCTTGGGCTGGCCGAGCACCACCATCAGGCCGAGGCGCGTGATGTCGAGGCCGACCGAGATCATGTTGGTGGCCAGCGCCACGTCGATGTGTTCCTTGTCGGTGTGCGGCAGCGCGAGGCGGCGTTTGGTGTCGGCCACCTTGTTCGTGCTCTCGCGCGAGGTCAACTCAGCCACCTCGCGGGCAATGTTGCGGTCGGCGAAGCTGCCCTCCACCTCGTTCACGCGCTTCTGACGGGAGTAATCCGCAAGGCGCGAGGCGACTTCGTCTTCAACGATGCGGCGGGACCCGCCGAGTTCGCGCAGGGAATTGAAATACCCGACGAGCGTCATGTAGGGGTCGGCCCCCGCCTTCTGCGCGGAGCCGAGCAGCGCGAGATACGTGCGCAGCAGCAGCTTCTTCAGGCTGTGGCCCTGCGCGGACAGGCCCACATACAAACGTCCAGCCTGTTCGTCGAGCCGGCGCGTCTGCGCGAAGAACGAATCACGCCGGTCGGGACCGGGTGGCGGAAACACCTCCACGCCGTTGCGTCCAAACAGCGCCTGAATCTGATCGGACGCCCGGCGGACCGTGGCCGTGGACGCCAGGATCTTCGGCCGGATGTGGTGGCCATCCACCTCTCGAGTGGCGAGCGCGTCGATCGCGGCCTCATACAGGCCGGCCATGGTGCCGAGCGGGCCGGAGATCAGGTGCAGCTCGTCCTGGATGATCAGATCCGGCGGCGCCAGGGGTGTCGTCAACCGCTGCCCCTTCCCGGGATCCGCCGCGCCGTAGAAACCGGCGTTGTCGTAACGGTCCGCGCCGCCGAGCAGGATGCCGCTGGGTCCGACCCAGGGCAGGCTCGCGAACTTGTCCACGGTGGCGATCACAAAACACGGCAGACGCCGGAACAGCGGTTCGTCCACGGCGACGATGGGCAGGGAGTTGGCGCCGCGGAACGTGCACGAGGCGTTCACGCAGGCGATGCGCAGGTCGGTGGGCTTGTCGAAGTTCGGCTTGAGCTGGAACGAATACGCCTTGAACTTCTCGCCGCACCACGGGCAGTTCTCGATCGGCACCGGTGCCGGCCGTTTGCTGTTGTTCTGGAGGGCGATGGTCTTCGCGCGCGCGGTGGTGCGGTCTTTTTCACCCTTCGCGCCCATCCGATTCGGCGTGGCCGCTTTTCCCACCCACAATCCAATTTCGAATGGCCACGCGCCGAGCACGGCCTCACCTTTTTCCGCGCGCAGGATTTCGAGTGCGCACATCAGGGTGGCGGCGCGGCTGAGCTGGTCGAGGGTGAGGAGGCGCAGCGTGTAGCGCATCAGCACGGTAACGCCGGCGGATTCGAGGCCGGGCTGGCGCAGGCGGCGCAGAAGGATCACGAACGCGGCCAGGCCCAGGTAGGCTTCGGTCTTGCCGCCGCCGGTAGGGAAAAACAGCAGGTCGACCACCTCGCGGTCGGGGTGACGGGGCGTCACGAACCCGTGCAGGTTCATCAGGATGAAGGCGAGCTGGAAGGGCCGCCACGTGGGCGCGTCCACGCGTTCGGGTGTGACGCCGGTCTCCTGCGCGCGTCGTTGGCGTGCGGCCACGGCCATCGCGCGGTTCGCCAGGGTGAACGCTTCAAACGCCTTCGGATCATCGAGCAGTGCGAGGCCGTCTTCGATACGTGTCGCCGCGCGACCGGCGGCCTGCAGCAGACCTTGTGCGACCTCGGCGCGTTCCGGCTCACCCGGCAGGTCGCGTGACTGTGTGGTGATCCACTCCTTGTATTGGGCCGGCAGCGCTGCCAGCGCCGCGCGCATGGCCGCTGCGTCGGGCATGGCGGCCAGGGCTTCCATGCCGAGCTCGACGTCTTTCAGCCTGGCGGGCTCCACGCGTTCCACTTCGCAGGTGGGCATCCATGTGGTCTGCACGCGCCGGCACGTGTTGTCGGTGATCACGCTGTGGACGGAAGCACCGTGGCCGACAGCGAATTCGAGGGCGTCTCGATACTGCAGATCGGCGATGCGTTCGTCGGGGTCGTGATCTTCCTGGCCGCGGGGGTTGGGGCGCGGCACGAAGGGCTGGTCGCACTCGACGTCGAGACCGGTCTGGAACACAAACCACCGGTCCTTCTCATCGTCTCGCCCTGCGTCTGCCTCGCGTTTGTTTACGAGGAACACCGACACGGCGCGTGTGCCGGCCGGGATGCCGCGCAGGTCTTCGCGTTCGCGGACGACGCGGATGGAGGTGACGATGTCCAGGCCGTCGCTGCCCGGCACCGGCTGCGGCGGGGCGGGGCTCCCGTCCGTTAGTGGGACGACGACCGTCTCCTGCCGCTGGGTGCGCTGCCATTCCCCGGTGGCGATGTTGTGTTTGAGCACCGGCGTGTAGTCGCCCCACTGGACGCCAACGCGAAGTTCTGTGGCGCCGGCCGGCACCAGCACGCTCAGGCCCATGGACGACGGAAAGTGGCTGCGTCGTGCGGCGCGCGGTTCCGGCGTCGCCTCATCGTCGTCGCCCGGCCCGCCGGCCTCGCCGTATTCGAGTTCGCCCTGGGTGTCGTCCTCGGCGCGCTTCTGACTCGACGGCGCGTTCCAAGGGGCGAGGAAGCCGGTCAGATACCAGCGGGATGGAGGGAGGGGCAGGACTTCTTCAGCGTGTATCCCGTCATTGCCCGGACCGACAAGGTCGAGGCTGAGGCTACGCGTAAGCGAATCTCGGACAGACATCCCGCGACAGGATACGCTCAAAATGAAAGGGGCTTCCGAAGGAGCCAGGTCGTAGTAGCCCATTCTCGTGGTTGGACGACTCGGCGAACTCCGTGGCGACCCTGCCAGTTTGGAACCGCCTCCTCTCGCAGGGCAGAGTCATCTAGGTTCGACCTGTGTTAGCATCGCTGCCTCGGATAAAAAGTAGGCGCTCAAGGCGGCAAAGAACGATTTCAGCTTGGTTCTGGGAGGGTTGGAATGTTAACGGTCAAAGAGTCTTCGGACGTTCTGGCACCGGTTATGCCCGGCCTCGAGGGGGGCGTGCTCGTAAGTCTGTCGGCTAACGCAGCAGTGTCGCACCCGATCGTGACGCGGGTGATGAATCGGATGCGCAATATGAGCAGCCGTCAGCCGTCGTACTACAACAACGGCGACCCCAACGCGAAGGCGAGTTGCTCGTCGTCTTCAGGCTGGTAGGCATTCTGACGGTTGAAGGTGTGCCCGACAGGGCGCGCCTTCAACCGTAGCTGAGACCAAATGGAGATCGACGGCACAGACACTGCCTATCGCGGCGCTGCGGCACGATGGGGCCTGCTACAGGGCGGGCCTCAAGTCGGCATGCCTCTAAGCACGTTTGTTATAAAAATGTCGAGCCGCTGCAATCTCGACTGTGACTACTGCTACGTGTATCACTCCAAAGATGATTCCTGGAAACGTCAACCGAAAGCGATCTCCACCGTAATTATTGACAGCACCCTTGAGCGCATTGAAGAGCACGTCCGGGCTCACGCTCTACCATCAGTGTCTCTGGTTCTCCACGGTGGCGAACCGCTACTGGCAGGGCTTGATGTCATCGAATATCTCCTAAAAAGAGCCACTGAACTGTTGGGGGACGTCTGCTTCCTCGAACTCAGCATGCAATCAAACGGAACATTGTTGTCCAAGGAGGCCATCGATCTGTTCGCCAAATACGATGCCGCGATAGGTATCAGTATTGATGGTTATGAGGACGCAAATCGTCACCGCGTATTCCGCGACGGTCGGCCCTCATTTCGAGAGACTCATCAGGCGATCCAACTCCTGACAAGTGACGACACTGGAAGACGAGTGCTATCCGGGCTCTTGGCGGTTGTTGACCCTCGTACCGATCCGCTAGCGGTCTTCGACTACTTGGCGAGCCACAAGCCGCGTAGCCTGGACTTTCTTTTACCCTATGCTACTCATGATGCTTACCCCAAAGGCAAGGTGAGTTTCAACGATACAACCTACGGTGACTGGCTTGTGGCTGTGTTTGACCGATGGTTTCTGTCGTCAACACAGTCATTTCGAATCAAGTATTTTGACAATATCATCGCTTTGCTACTGGGGGGGAAGAGTGAAACGGAGTGCCTCGGCCACCCTCCTGTGAACATTGTGACTATTGAGACGAACGGCGATATCGAGGCCCTTGACTCACTGAAGGTTGCGTACGACGGCGTCACTAAGCTTAACTTGAACGTTCAAACAGATAGCCTCGACGATGCAATCGGCCATCCCGCGATCTTGTCGCGGATGCAGGGAACAGACACTCTGGCCGCCGAGTGTCGGCGGTGCCCCCTAGTCGACGTATGTGGCGGCGGCTATCTGCCTCACCGGTTCTCAACTCGACAAGGGTTCTTGAATCCATCAGTCTTTTGTCACGATATCGCCAAGGTTGTGCTCCACGTACGCCAGGCGTTGCTGCAGAGTGTTTCGGGTGGTCAAATCGATACTCCCGAATCGTCCGCGCGTTCGCAATAACGGGGTGTGTGAATCGTCCTGCGTAGCTCGGAAGCTCTCGAACCGACGACCGGGATTGACGAGATCCGCGAACGGTTCGTCGCTGATAGTTTGCGCCTAAATCCGGTCGAAGCGCTTGATATTGGCCAAGCGCGCAACGACTTCGACCGCCCCGACAGCTTGGGCGACTACACCGCATCCGGCCTCGAAGCGCGATCCCAGTTTTGGTCAGATACTAGCAAACGACTGAAGGACTTTGCCCCCTCGGCCTTGGCTCCGCAGCAACGCGCCGATTTGGCAATCATGCGGACGGCGGTATCACGGGCGATCTTCGACTGCGAGACCATTCAGGTTTATCGCCATGATCCCGCTCTGTATCCTCTACTTGCCTGCACTGCCCTGTATGCCTCACAAAACCGTTGCCCTGCCAGCTGGCAACGGCAAGTCGAACAAACTGATTCGGTCGTTAGAGCCATTCCGAAGCTTTTTAGCCAGGCCGAAGCGAACTTGGTAGCAGCGCCGGCAGTCCGAACCGAAACCGCAATTAGGACCACCGCTGCGGTTGTTCACTTACTGCTCGGTCTACAGCGGGCCTTCGCCCCCCCTGCAGGTCAGTCTCTGCCAGTCTTCGCAGTAGAGGACGCACTATCGGCCTCCGACCGTTTTCGCTGCTTCTTGTCGCGTGACTTGCCCTCAGGGAAGAGGAATTGGCGCCTTGGCCGAGATCTGTACGAGCAGCAATTCACGCTTACATTCGGAACCGCTCAGTCTCCGGCAGAACTGCTGCGCGAAGCCGAAGATACCGCCTCGGACATACAAAGACAGATACTTGAACTGAACAGGGCAACTCGGCAGGTCGATGACCGCGAGCCTCCGACCAGCCTCCAAGAACAGACAGACCTAATTGCGGCGATAAATAGATGCCTTAGTGAATCCGCTGGATTCATAGATACCCATCAGCTTCTTAGTTTGCCCTCGCAATTCAACCTAGATGTTGTCGAGATGCCGTCGTTCATGCGGCCATTCTTTGCTACCGCCGCCCTGAATCCCAGGGCGGCCCTGCTCCCAAACGACCGAGCTCAACTCTGGGTGAACCCCGTTGCGACCTCGCTTGGCACCGCGTCCTTGAAGGACACCGAGAGTCGTTTGCAGCATCTAGCAATGCACGAGGCAATACCTGGGCATTTTCTTCAGACAGAGTATGCGAATCGACTAATGCCGGTTTCCCGCCGGTTGTTGCGACGAGTCTACGGCGACCGAGCTTATATTGAAGGTTGGGCTCTCTACGGCCAGCAATTAATGGTGGAGCTTGGCTATAAGGACTATGACCGAGGCATGAAGTCAGTGATGCTTGAGCAGATGATGCGCGTCACCACGAACGCGATTCTGGACATCAAGCTACACGCGATGAATATGCCGGAGGCAGGCGCCCTGAACTTTCTGCTCGATCGACATCGCGGGCGAGCGAAGGACGCGCAGAGCGCGCTATTGCGACTGAAACTCTCACCTGCAACCCTCCCCGCCTACTACGTTGGTTGGCGCAGGTGGACCGAATGCAGGAACCAGATGAAGCGGCTAGAAGGGTCAGCATTTTCACTGCGGTCTTTTCACGACCGAGCTCTGCGACTCGGCGCGATTCCGATCTCGCTCATGAACGAGTTGTTGCACTCTACAGTCCCGTCGCGTTGAGTGCCAGCCGGTAGACCGGACGTTCTCCCGAGTTTCGAGACAGGTAAACCTCGGTGGACACCTCAGAACCGACAATTGGTCGACCGACGTCCCCCCGTCTTGAGTAGCACCCGTGTTTACAGGCCGGCGGTTATGACCTGCAGGTCATTTTCGATCCTAGAATCTGTCTCTTGGTTTGCCACCAAGTTGGCACGTCCAACAGGCGGTCGCTTTATGCGTCTGTCGAACCCTGGGGACGACCTGAGGGGCATCGGCCCACGATCACTGTGCCACAATTCCCCGAACTCCGGAGCGCGCTTCAAACCGCCGTTGCAGCAGCCATGCACACATGGCTTGCAGCAGATAGGCCGTCCCTACGACCTATAAAATATCTTGCCTGAATGTCCGCGGGGGCTAGATGCTCGAGCACACCATACCCAGACCGCGCTAGCAGCGACTCATAGCCTCGCTGATTCAGTGCCAAGTTAAGGGGTTCACCCAATCGCTGGAGTCGCTCTGCGAGCTCAATTGTAAACGGGCAGCCACCCTCAGGCGACAGAGCGTCTGGCAGCGTATAATCGTAGACGACAACACTTCCCTCACTCAGGATGCGGCGCACGGCGCTGAACATCTCTTGTAGACTCCCCACTCCAAGGTACGGTGTCAGTCCGAGGCACGATACCAAAGTTGGCGCATCGCGCTTCAGTCCAGCACTGAGCAGCCGTTCCACGAGCTCGTCCCAATCGATCGTCATCGGAACATAAACGGGAGTACGGCCGACGACGTTTCTGAGCGAGGAAGCCCGGGATCTTTTGAATCTCGACACCTCCTCGCGATCGACCTCGTAGACCTCAAGTTCCGCGTCAGGGTTCCGGAAGGCAAAGGTGTCAAGGCCGGCTCCCAAGATCAAGTATTGCCGGTAGGCGTTGGGGTCTCTGAGAAGGCCCTCGGCAAAGGCCTGTCGCGCCAAGACTTCCGGGACAAGCGGGGACGTCCGCATGTAGCCTAAGAACGGATCCCCATCAAATCCCCGGACCATCGCTTCAAAGATCGGCTGCTTGCTCCAATTACTGAACTGATGTGAGAAATACTCCATCAGTTGAAGACCTTCGTCTGGTTCTAGCAGAGCTTCAGCCAGGTAGTCATCAAACACAAGCGGCGGATGGCCAACCTGCCGGTGTGCGGCGCGAATGAACGCCGCCCCCATCGCCGTCCGGGCCTCAAGTGGATACATTTGGGACTCCTCACGCGACCCGGCAAATATCACAGCTGAAATGGAGAGGCCTTCCACACTTTGCGCTCTCGCACTACTCCACCACCGTCGCACGGCACCGGAGTTCACTCAGCCGCGGCGCGGGGAGGCTTGGCTAGCTTTGTCGGAGAAGAACGACCTTCCTCGAACATCGACCCTCGAATACCCAACCACCATCATGTTGATCCATGTCGCACAATCGGCTGACACCAAATCCTTGACACGGGCAGAGATCTGCTCGGCACGACGGTCCCTTGAGAAGAACCGGCGAATGAAGAACTGGCAGAAGACCTCTAGTTCTATGTCCCCAAGCATATGTGTACGCCGGCCGCGCTGCAGGCGCAGCACGATGTGCTCTCTATCAAGGAGCCGAGCTCCCGAGTTGAGCGCCTCTGCGACAATATCGCGTATCGACAGAAGGTCGTGCTCTGACAACTCAGGACTATCCTCAGAGACCGTCACGTAACACGTTGGCATCTTAGCGCCTACCGATCGGTATACTGAAGACCGTTGCAGGATAACCAAAATGAACTTGCGTCTTGACCGGTCGCGCATTGAAGCGCCGGAGCAACGCGACTCCGGCCTGATTCTCAGGACGCACCACTCCATAGATCGTTCGCAGCCCGGCATCTCTGCAACGAGAGAGAACGTGTTCCGTTAGCCTGCGACCGACACCCTTTCTCACATGTGACTTGCCCAAAAACACTACGAACTCCACCTGATCTCTCGTTTCATTCAGCACCTGCAGGCCACACTGGCCGATCAGGTCACCACGGAGCCAGATGCCATGCACACCAAATCCGTACTGCTGATAATGAGCGAGACGAAATCTCAGGATCTTCTGATAGTACTCGTGGTTGCGCGTCAGTCTCTCCCAAGCGAAGTTCTCGTCTTCGACTCCGAGCGCGGCGAGTGCTGCGCCATCGTCTGCAGTCAAATAGCGCCCCTCAATTTCGCCACACTTCCATCCGCCGCCTGGCAGGACGCCTCTCGCAGCAGCTATGTTCGACCCATCGCTAGCTGTCGTATAGAAACAAGGCCGCCCGATCGTCCTCACAGTTACCTTACGAACAGGACCCAACTCATTCAACGTATGCCAAGGCCGCACCTCGAAGTCATCAATCGAGGTCGGCCAGTCTGAAGTCCACGCGACCCCGTTCCAGGGAAATGCAGCATTGGTTCTTGTTAAACAAATTTGCCCCGGTTTGGCATGTATTGTGCACCTGATTGCATCCGGAAAATACAATCGAACCAAATCGAGCCACCTCAACATCAAGTTTGTGGAAAGGTAACTCAGCGCGGCTTCGGACGCCTTCTTATGGAGATCATCCCACTGCTCGACGAGCGAAGGATCGACCTCTTCTCTCGGTCCAGTGAGAACCTTCCACGCTCCGTCCGGAGTGGCATCATGGAGCAACTCACGAGACTCATGGTTCCACTTCATCCCTGAAACTAGGCATTCGAACGGTACACGTAGGGACGGCTCTGAACGGACAAGCACCTCAACACGTTCACGAATCCGCAGTTGAACGGCCTTTGCCCCAGACGTCTCTGCCTCACCGTCGGCAGCAACAGAGGCACGGTCCACCAAGTCTTTCAAGGAAATAAATGACACCGCGCCCTGCAGGTTCAGGGAAGAACGATAAGCCTTGAGAATTTCGGCGTAGCGGTCCACCTTAGCCGCCGGAACGCCGAACACCTCTTGGTACAGCCTGCCATCGGTCAACACTAGGATGTCAGCACCATACGTGTGCAACTGATATATCGCTTGGACGGCTCTATATAGGCGAAGCAGGAAGGCGATTTCACCAAGGTCTGGTTGATCGGCATCACCATCTACTCGGAAACGGTTCTGATCTTTGAATGGGAACCCCAACAGAACAAAGAGGAGCCTCTCCTGCGCAGCAATTCTAGGTGTCACAGCGGCGACGAATTCGGACACCTCTACGTTGCTCGAATTGACCTTAGATCCGACCTGCGGATGACAAATCAGCTGGTAGATCTGCCGGGCCAAGTCTTCCGGTCGATCGGATTCAACGTCCAACGCAAAGCTGTTGCTGATTTCAGAAATTTCTGAATCGACTTGACTCGCCAGGGAGTAAAGAATCGCATCAGAGACTTCAAGTTCGGCGATCTGTGGCGAACTCAGGTCCGGCTGTAAGCGCTTTCCGTCTTCCGAACCAAACTCCGTTCGAATAAAAGCACGGGTCGCCTCAACCATCCATTCATCGGTTGGAAGATCAGACCTGATTGCTGCCGGGGCCGATTCATACGCCGTCGGGACATACGTGGCGCAGGCGTGTGGATCAAACCTGACGACCCGGGGCCTTGATAGACTTAGTAAACTTGAGCATTGAGCCCAATACCGCTCAAGCTTAGTTTCTGGAACTAGGTGCCCAAAGGGCTCATCACTATGAACGTTCTTGGAGTGGCTCATCAGTGCCAGCTCTTGTATTGGCCGAGGTTTCTGAGACGTCGACGCGGCAATGGGGAATCAATAAGGGAGAGAAAACGCGCGGGATAGATAGCAAGTGTAGACACAGTTCGCTGGCCGATGCGTTCGATCGCGCCGTCTATCAAGACTAAGCCAGTCTTTCCCACTACCTGAATCACACTTTCGAGAAGCATGTTTCTCCAGCCTGTGCCACCGGTCATGATGCCCCGGTCATACTGGAAAAGCGCCAATGTGCTGTTTCCCGGCAAACCAGAAAGAGCGTCTGGCCATACTGCATCAAGGTGCTGTTCTGCGATTGGATCACTGTGCGGCATTGATAGTTTTTCCACTATGCGTTTACATACCGATATCGACAGAGACCTTAGTTCCTCTGGAGGGATATCAGAGGCCTTTGCAAGAATGACCTTGGTTTCGGCAGAATTATCAGGATGTCGGTACGTGCTAGTGAAGGAGAGGGCAACGGTGAATGCTTTTCCCACTCCTGTCGCATTGAGGAACTCCATAACCTGGGCATTCGGAGAGGTCACAAGGACTGCCGGATTTCCGAAACCAGGATAAATCACCTGGAGAGGCTCAAGACCTCCGTCAACCCATTCTGACGATATGACCTTGGACTCGAACTCGTCGAATCGCTGCTCCCTCAGAATCGCCGTGCAAGCATGCGAGATCCTGCTTACAAACATTCGAGAGGCGTAGTCTTTCATCTCTGAGCTTAGGTCTTGAAAAGCAACCTTCAGGCTCCCAAGATTTTCTATCCTATCGACGGTCGGGATGACGTTCTCTGTGCCTCGCTTGCTGAGTCCGACCAGGCCTAATACTCGCACCCTGGAGTACTTCTCGAGTCCCTGCATTGCTTTCATCTGATCTAACGACAGTTTGACGAATGTGCTTCCCGTGATGTCTTGGACCGTAATCACGACTCGATCTGTGTAGTCACGCTTGGCTATATAGTGGCCAGTAATTGCGACCTTATCCCCGACACTTCGTACTCCAAGGTCTGACACATAACATGGCGAGTAGTCCACCTGTCCAGGATCAATATCTCGAGTCTCAATCATCTGAAGCTCTGGATTATCTCTATCGCAAGGTCAACGGTCTCGGCGTCAGTGTAGTAATGCGGAGAGAGCCTGAATATTGTGGTCGCGCCGTTCTTTGGAAAGTGTAGCGGACAGTCCCAGTCGCCCATTGTGGAGACTTGAACATCAGCACTCGCAAACGCTTGCTTGAGGGCATCCTCTCTACTGAAGTCGAGCAGGTAAAAGCCAACAACTGAAGATTCGGATTCTTCATCTCCTAGCAGTTGTAGGCCGTCGCACGCAGTAATGCACTGCCGGATGGAACGAGACGCATCCCTCATTCTGGCGTGGATTTCGTCTCTATCCAGATTCAAGTACTCATCGAGGGCCACCTTCAGCCCAATCATGGACGCGATAGATCTCTCCCATAGTTCGAATCGTCTTGCGTCTTCCGTCGTCGTCACGCCAGACGGCTCGCCATGGGCGTCGAAGACGAGGTCAGCAGATGCAAGATCGACGTAGGGCGGATGGATTGGTGAACCATCCTTAACGTAGAGAAAACCTGTTCCCCTAGGTCCTCGCAGCCACTTTCGGCCAGTAGCTGTGTACGCATCGCAGCCGATCTTCATCACGTCGATGTCAATTTGACCGGCGGCTTGGCAGCCATCAACCAAATAGAATGCTCCGTGCCGAGCTACCAGAGCACCTATTTCCTCGACCGGATTCACAATCGATGCGTGCGCTGCAACATGGCTCAGCGCGACTAGGCGAGCGCCGGCATCTAGGGACGCCTGGAGCTCTGACATATCGAAGCTGCCTGAAGCGGTGCAACGCAAGATCTTGACTTTTGCTCCCACCCTTGAGGCGAAGTGAAATATCGAAACCAAGTTGGTGCCGAATTCAGATGACAATGTGACGATTTCGTCGCCTCTGTTCAGCGGCAAGCCATATAGAGCACTGTTCCATGCACGGCTCGCACTATCCATGAACGCTATGCAGGATGGCGAGGGCGCCGAAAGCAACGTTGCCGCGAGTTCATAGAATTGCTCTGTCTGGGCTTCGCGCATCGAGGCGGCTTTGTAACCGCCCAGTTGACTCTCGAGGGTCAGGTGGTCGGTAATTGCATTGATAGTGGCGGCACTCATCAATGAGGCGCCGGCGTTGTTGAGATAGTGGCTCATGGCAGAGGCTCCACCGGTCTGGTACGATCAAAAGTCATTATGGCCCGACCGAGTTCTCTGATCTTCCACTCGATTGGATGCTTCCCCGAATCCTTGATCATTCCCCGAAGCTCAAGCTCTCGCACTACGCCTCGGAGTTCTACCTCTGGAATAGCCACGTCGACAGCAACGGCTGCGGCGGTCATCACACCGCCCGCGCGATGGAGGGCACGAAGTACTCGCATGTGGGTGGACCGGAGCCCTCGTAGCGCGTCTAAGACGATCAAGACGCGCTCCCTGTGGATGTCATCCCTCGAGACGAGGAGCTCCCCGAGTGCCGCACTGATTACACCGTCTGTACTTCGATCTGACGCGATGGCTTGACTGAGAACTGCGACGAAGTCGTCAGCCGCTCGTGGGCTTTCGTTCAGCTGGTGCACAGCTTGCGCTGGAGACAGGGAATGCGTTCGCATAGCCTGCTCAACGATTGCCTCCACCCGTTGCCGACGTCTAGCGAGAACATCTGCAACCATTCTTGCGGCACCGGTCAAGACCGGTGGAGCGGCTGCTCCTGCTATGGCTCCTGGTGCGCCGCCAAGGACGAGGCCTACCAATGCCCCGATTACAGCCGTGCTCGTATCCCGCGCGGTCTCCTGCGCAATGTCAGTCCTTTGGCGATTCGCGATCTCGCGCGTCTGACCCTCTGGCAAGTCTCACCTCAGGCTTCCTATAATTGGAGGAAACATCCTACTCCACAACGCGTCGTGGCGACAGCAGTCGGTGGCCCGCCTGCGTGGAACGTCGAACTATGCTCCTCCGACCTCAATAGGGCCGCGGTTGACCGTTCGAGCGGGGGTCTGCCCGCCGTTCTGCGTACCATCTCCATGCGTCCTCCGTTAGCGGCAACGCTCCTAGCAGGTGGATACGCCTGGATGACGGAGTGGCGTTGAAGCCTAGGAAGTTGCCGGGGACTCAGCCCTTTACGTGACGATCGAACCAGTCCATCATGCGCCGCATGCGGTCCACGCGGCGGTCGGGCCGACCAGTGATGTGAAAGGTATGCGTTTCATCTGGGTAGAGGACGTACTCCGCGGTCCTGCCGAGAGCCCGAAGGGCGACGAAGAGCTGCTCTGCGTCGGCCGGAGGGCAAGTGTGATCTTGTTCCCCCTGCAGGATAAGCATCGGTGTCCTCAGTTCGCCGACGTGCGCGAGAGGAGACTGGCGCCAGAGCTTGTCAATCCCCTCCGGGGTAAGCGGGTGGCCCAATCCGGCGGCCCGGCAATACGCTGGCCCGGCATCGCTATTCGCCCATGAGGAAATCTGGTTCGCCACCCCCCCGTCGGATACCGCCGCACGGAATCGGTCGGACGCCGAGGCGAGCCAGTTGACGAGAAACCCACCGTATGACAGACCGAGGAGACCTAGGCGGCTGGGGTCGGAGAGGCCGAGCGCGACCACGTGGTCGACGGCAGCGTGGGCGTCGTCGGCGTCTACCCCGCCCCAATCGCCAAAATGGGGTTTGATCCAATGGGCTCCGTAACTGGTCGAGCCGCGGACATTCGGGAGCAGTACTCGGTAGCCACGCCCGACAAGCATGTGAACTTCGAGCGCTGGTGCTGGGGCCCAGGCTCCAAGGGGGCCACCGTGGAAGTTTACGATCGTTGGGAGGGGGCGGTCTCCCGCGTTAGGGGGCGAAGCAATCCAGCAGTCAATCGGACCGCCCGTTCCAGGTGCGGAGACACGACGCATCTCGGGGACCATGTACCTTCTCCGCCAGGCGCTCCCCAAGGTGGACCGTCGGCGAAGACGGCCATCCGCGTCAACGGTGTGGAGATCCATCGGCGCGTCACCTAACGTCGAAACCACGGCTACGACGCCGCCCGCGACATCGAGCGTCCAAGCCCCAGCCTCCAAGACTTCCGGGCGACCATTGATTCTGGTCATCGGCTTTGGATTCCCGGCCGGCGCCCCGGTCATCTCGTCAAGGGAGAACTTAAAAGGGACGCTTCGCCCCCGATCCGTTACTAGGGCGATCAGTGTCTTCGGGCCGCACCACAGGGGCCCAGGGCGCGAGCGGCTAGTCCAGCCGTTCAAGTCGGTGTCCTGCCAGACCCCCACCGGGCGGTCGAGGTTCGGCGCGATCGGAATGGGGGCGCCTGTGCCATCCGCCCGAGCCAAGAAGACGCCCTGCGGCACGCCACTGTCGGGCTCAGGAACATCTATACCCAGGCACGCGACGAGCCGCCCTCCTGGCGACCACGCTGGTCTTTGAGCGCCCCCCGCCAGCTGCACAATTGTTCTAATCGTGCCGCTAGCCACGCACACGGCATAAATCGACGGCGCAGGCGCAATATCAGCATCTGTCGACATGTCCGCCGCGAACGCAATCTCGCGCCCGTCGGGCGACCAAGCAGGATCCTGCGCGCCCCAGTCGCCGCGCGTGAGCCGGCGCGGACGTGCACCTGGCCGGGCGGCAACGACCCACAAGTGGTCCCAGCGGTCAAGGAAACCGACGCCATCGCGGCGCCAGTCGATGCGAGTGATCCGACGCACAAGCGGTGTCTTGCGGGCCCCGCGCGGTCCAGATGAGAACCGTAGCGGATCGGAGGGTGCAACGAACGCGAGACGCCTAGAGTCGGGCGACCACGCTAGGTCGGAAATGCCATGTCGAGGAATGGCGACGGTTAAGGGCTCCGCCGCACCATCCACTTGCACAATCATTGCGGCAGACAGTCGATCTGGCGCCCCCGGCCACGAACGGAGGAATGCCACCCGGCGACCGTCGGGAGAGATCCGGGGCGAAGTGTCACGGACGGCTCCGGATGTCAGACGACGTTCAGTCCGTCGAGTAACACCGCGCTCGGGCCGCAGGGAGATGAGTGGCACGAGCCAGAGGTGGGATCGGTACGCATTGTCGACGACGAATCGGCGCACCACGACGGCGAACCCGCCCTCTGGAGCGAGGACGGCGTCCTCTACGACTACCTGACGTAGGATTGCCTCAGGCGTCATCGGGCGCCCAGCCCGCGGCAGCCTCTTCATAGCGCGCTTCTCCCTCTCCAGCCACAAAGTGCGCCGTCAGCACACCTGTGCAAGAGCTCGCCTGGGGCACATCTGCCGGCCCACGAAGTGTAGTGGTACACCGTGGAAGGAATTGCCTTTCCAGGAAAGCGCTCGACCAACCGATCGGACATTCTGTCCAGGCTCAGCAACTGCTTCGCATTGTCCAGCGCCAACCGCCTTCGTCGCGCTTCTCCCATCGCTATCTCCACTTAAGCGCCGAAGAGCGGACTCGCGGCCTGGGTCTTCGAGGGCTTGCGCGCTTGGGATACTGCCCGCGCCCCGGGAGCAAGGCCAGCACGCGTCGTGTTCAATTCCAGAAGCCGGGCCAACACCTCGTCACGAGCTTCGTCTGGCCACCGATAGAGAAACGTGACCTTGCCGTGAGCGGGCTGCTCCGTGTCGGCAGCAGTTTCTGGTGCGAATTCACAAATCGGCCGTAGGCTGGACCATCCGTACGCGTCGAGCACGGCGTGGTCCATGGCTTCATGAAGCTGACGGAGGGTCTGAATTCGCGCGTCGCTTTCGTTTGGATCGTGGAAGCGGTTGTAGATCTTTGTGAGTCCCTCGCCAAGATCCACCATCAAAGCAGCACGATATTCATAGTACTTGCGGCCGGCTTGCTCCAACGAAAGGAGCCGACTCCAATTCTCGGGAAACGGAAAAGGCTCAAAACACGTGGTTGGCGTGTAGGCCAAGTCGTCCTTCATTGTCGACATGAAGAAACGTGCCCAGACTTCGTGAACCCTGCTCTGGAGGGCAGCGAATTCGGCGTCGGAATCTAGAGCAAATACGGTGAGGTTGCTGGAAAACACCGCGGTCGTGGACAAGAAAGCGAACGCGAAGTGAGAAGACGCCTGTGATCCAGCCACCAAAACACGCTTCAAATCTCGGATTGCCAAGTGAAGTTCTGGGCGAGGCCGAAGAAAGAGCCACCACTTCTCTTTGGCATCCTGGTCCTTCTGTTTCAGCCTTTCCGGCTTCACCTTGGCATCGAGGATCGACATCAGGTCAGGCCAACGGTTCCAACATTCTGACTCGGGGAGGCCGTCGAAACGGATAACGTAACGATGATGGGAATGAACGGGGCTTGAGGCGACTTCTGAGTAGCCGATGTACGGAAAGATGCGTTCGGCGTTGCGCGGGTCCTTCCTGATGAGCTCGTGCATCAGCGAGATCGGACTGGCGATGCCCTTCTTGTCGGTGTCATCGAACGTGAAGCCCATCCCAAGGACGATGCTGCCCTGAAAGCTCTTGTTGGCGTTCTCCTCAAGGCGCGCGGGATCGTCGTCGCCGCCGGCGTGAAAGAGGAACGCGGTGATGCGCTCGACGATGCGACCGTCGAGATCGAACGGGCCGGATAGGTCCCCCTTATTAACGTGCACCGCCGACACGACGACCGCGGCCTCGCCGGGCCAGCGGATGCGCTTGCGAGCGGCAAAGATCGTCCCGTCGTGATGGCGGATCCATCGCAGCCCAGTTCCGCGGGTGTCGCCCTGAGCGATGGTGTTCGTCGCAATCAGCCCGAACGTCCCACCCTTGCGAAGCAGATTAAACGCTCGGCGGTAGAAGTGCGCCACCAGATCGGCGTTGCCATGGCTCTCCTCGTGCAAAGCCTGGAGCCACACGGGATAGTGCTCGCGGTTCGCGGCGGCCATCGTGTTCTTGCCGGCAAACGGCGGGTTGCCGACGAAGACATCGAAGCCACCGTTGTCGCGAGTGAAGACTTCGGGGAATTCGATCTCCCAGTGGAAGGGGGAGATGGGGTTGGCATTGGTGCGGAGGGCCGATTGGCAGGCCTGAAGGCCTGCCCCACGTTCCGTCTCCCCCGCCAACCACGCCTGTACTTCGCCCGCGTACGCGGTGCGGAGGACTTTGCGGTCCTTGGGTTTGGCGCGCTCGAAGAAGGAGGAGAGGACGACGTCGCCGATGAGGCGCACGACGGCGAGGGCGACCTCGGCGTCGCGCAGAAGGTGCTCCTACCGCGGCACATCGTCTGACGAGGCGAGCCCCTGGATCTGCTCGCGCAGGCGCTGCGCTTCGGTGACACGCGCGTCGATGAACGGACGCAACAACGGCAACTGCCGCTCGACCTCCCAGTTAAAACACGCAATCTGCTCGCGCGAGAGGCCCACCAGCGAGTCGCCATGCCGGAGCGAATGGTCGAGAAACGTGAACGGATGCTCGCGCGCAAGCGTCGCCAGCCAGAGCGACAACTTCGCCAGGTCCACGGCAAACACGTTCTTGTCCACGCCGTAAAGACACCGCTCGGCCACGAGACGCCGCGCGTAGGCGTGGACGTCTTCGTCCTCAGGAATCCGGGGCGTCACCTTGTGGATTTCCCACGCCCGCACGAGCTTCTCGGAGAGCAGCCGGCACGCCTCCACCAGAAACGCGCCCGACCCCATCGCCGGGTCACACACCTTGAGGTCCAGAATCTGCTCGGGCGTGGCCCGATCCCCGAGGCGCTCGAAGATGGGCCGGAACGTGGTGGCCACAATGGGCTGCGTGAGCGACCGCGGCGTGTAATGCGACCCGGACCGGCGCCGCTCCTCGGTGGGCTGCAGATACAACGCGCCCACAGGCAACACGGCCGGCGTGTACCGCGAGGCTTTCTTCCCGATGGCGGCAACCACTTCGTCCACGGTGGTCGCCTTGCTCAACGCGTCCACCTTGGTCAGCTTGAGCTCGGCCCGCGCCTGCAACCACTTGGCCCGCTCACCGCCCTTCTGCTCCAGCACGTCGTGCAGGTTGATGACGATGTGCTTGGGGGAGACGGCAAGGGACGGCCCAGGCGCCTGCTCGAGGGCGAAGCCCATCATCGCCTCATACACGGAGCCAATCTGCTCGACGTCGAGCGCGCGATACGAGAGCCGCTCGCCATCAAGGACGAGCAGGTTGCCCAGCACCCGATAGACGACGTCGTCTGTGATGCGGGGCGGCACGGTGCGCTCGCCCTTGCTGCGACGGGTGCCATGCGGACGACCCTCGAGAAACGGATACGCGTCGGGGTCGAACAGCCGCCCATGCCGCGCGGTGAACCGGACACTGCCGTGCCGGCCGCCATCATGAATGAGCCGGAAGAGCGCCAGGAGCTGCGCCCAGGCGCCATACCGGGCGCCCATGGTGTCGGGATACCGGGCGGCGTCTTCCCTCAGCTTTTCGAAGAGCCCGGCCAGCGAATAGTGACGCTGATAGACGTCACCGGCGGGCATGAGGTCGCGGTCTTCGGCGTAGAGCACAAACACCAGGCGCATGAGCGTGGTGAGGAGGCCGCCGTAGACTTCGGTTGGCGCTTCGCGCATCGCGGTGTCGAGCAGCTCGCCCCTGGAATCCTGATTGGCGCGCTGGAAACCGCGGACCAGTTCCCACAGGGCCTCAAGCACCTGACCGGCCAGCGCCGTGGAGACGTCGTTCTGCGACCGGCGGCTTTCGCGGAGCACGGTGGCCAGCCGGCCTTCAACGGGGCCCGTGTCGGTGACCCGCTCCACCCCGAGCAGCGCCGCCATGGCCCCGGCCATCGGACGGCCCTGGGTCTGGACCAGATACTTGAACTCAAGTGTGAGATGGCCCGACGACTCGTGCTTGGGCGCGTAGACCAGACGCAGGGACGTGCCGGTGAACAACAGGCCGATGGGGACGCCGGTTTCGCGCAGCAGTCGCTCCATCCGGGCGTGGGGGGTGGCGCGCCAGCCGGCGTCCGTTGCCGGCTTGGTGTCCAGGTTGGGGGTGTCGGTGACCTGGATGAGAAGCTGCCACGACTCCGGCTTCGCCGGGTCCGCCACTGCCCAGGTGGGGCGCAGATGGTCTTCGTACTCTGGAAGCGCGACGGTCAGGCTGTCTGATAACGGGGCACCGGTCGGAGGGCCAATCAGAATCTCGGCCGGCCAATCGAGGATTTCAGTGAAGAACCGGATCGGGTCTATGGGCTGGTCGCCGTTTTCCCCTGCCAGCGCGACGAGCCGGGCCTGCACCTCGACCGACCGCTGCCGGTCGACGAACACCCCTTGCCGCACCAGCACCGTGGGCGACACGACAAGCCCGACCGGGCCAATCTGGCCGATCCATTCGCGATGGGCGAGGAGTTCGGGGGGAGCAGAAGCCACGGGTGGCAATACCTTAACCCGTGGCCGGTCGGTCCAGAGGTCCAGAGGTCCAGGGTCCAGAGTTCGGCGTGTGCTAACATGGCCACGTTAATTATCTTGGCCATGTTAATAGATGGCCTTGGGAGGTCAATGGAGCCTGAGCAACATCGTCAACTGGTCTCCCAAGCTCTCGACGAACTCGGGAACTTCGCACAGAGTCGACCGGATGGCCCGGTTACCGCCTTTCACCAAATTGCCCTGAAGCGTGACCGCCGACTGGTGATTCGGGGACGAATCGCCTCGGAGGGCCGACTCGATCGGCTGCAAGCTGTCCTCGCCCAAGCCGTGTTAGAAGGTCGGACTCTCGTACGAACGGAAGCTAATGGGCCATCGGACTTGGTCGTGGTGGTGGTGGTGCCACGAACCTCCGAACGAACGGCGCTGAAAGCTCTGAGCTTCATCAAGGTCCATGCGGCGGATGTGGCAGCAGCGATCTTCGTGCGCCAGGGCGAGCGACTCGTCTTCGTCCCCGACAATCAACTCGAGGAACTCAGCCGCCTGAACGTGAATCCTAGAAACAGTGCCAGCCGGCTCCTGGTATCCGAACGGCACGTCAATCTGTTCAGCGACCGCAACCAATGGCTCCTGAAGTTGCTGTTGGCACGTCACCTGAATCGTCACGAGTGGCTTGGCGGACCGATCGCCCAATATAGAAACGCAACTGAGCTCGCGGCGAGTGATGCCGGCGACGTTTCTATCATGAGCGCTTTCCGATTACTGGAAGCGCTGCGCAACGAGGGCTTCCTGCACGAGTCGAGCAGTGTGCTCCAGCTCGTTAGGGTGCGTGAACTGCTCGAGCGTTGGCAGGCCACGTATCGACGCCCCCCGACAGAGCTTGGGGTGAAGTGGCTTCTGCCCTCCCGCAACCCGAATGAACTGTCGAACGCCATCAACCGGTATGGAGAGCGGGCCTGCTGTGGTCTCTTCGCGGCGGCACACGCCCACGGTTTCCGTCACGTCAGCGGCGTGCCGATTCATGTATACGTGGACAACTTCGATGCAGACGGCCTGAGGCGAATGGGAGTCGTGCCGGCGCACGAGCATGAAACTCCAGACTTGATCCTCCGCATTCCATTAGCAAAAGAGGCCGTATTCCGAGCTCAGGTTCCTGTGGGCAGAGGCCGGCGCGCGTGCGACATCCTTCAAGTGTGGCTCGACGTAGCGTGGCATCCCACTCGGGGCCGCGAGCAGGCAGACATCATCTATCGTCACACAATCGAGCCGATGCTTGTGGGAGGAGAGTGAATGGAGCCTGAGGTTAGAGAGGCATTCCGAGGTGTCCTTCAGGAGCTGGCCCGCATCATCCCTCATCGGCGGGGTCCCATCACTTCAATGCGGCAGGGACTGATTCGGCAACACGGAACGTGGGTGCCAGGCCTGCGTCACGCGGAGACACCGCCGCCTGACCTCTTCAGACTCGCGCATCGTGTCAACGTTGAGAATTTCTGGGCGCTGATGAAGACCCATCACGAGAACTACACTGGCTTGATCGGTGCTTCGCAAGGTGGGGGAATCGGGTCACAGCCACACACCTGGGCGACATCTGCCTGTGCTGAACTTTGGAAGCGTCGCACGGCCGGTATGCGAATCGATGATGCAATTGAGGAGGTGTTGGGCCTATTCGTCGAGTATGTCTCAGACCCCGATGTGCACTACCGATGTTTCTGCCCAATCGACGGTCTCCACGGCGACGAACAGCTGCGGTTCGACGTCGGACCTGCCGTCGTGCGCCCGCTTTCAGAGGAGGAAGTCAATCAGCTCTTCGGTTCACCGCGGGACCTCGCGGCGTGGGAACCCTGGAACGTAGCCAACTATGCGTTGATCCTTGACGTTCATGAACCCAAGCGGTTCGGAGAAGGTCATCCGCATGACCGGACGAACAGCGACATCCTCGACCAGTTGGTCTACCGGACGATTGTCGCCTTGCGGACGTTTCAGGACGGCGAGGTCGGATCGGATCGCAGGCGCTTCTATCGCCAGTCGTTCTCGCCTTTCCCCCAGTTTATGGGAGGGTCGGGGAATTGGACGATGCTGACGGCTCGTTGGGGTTCATAACACCTTGAAGCAACTCAGGTCGAGGCCTTCAAGATTCACCTGCTAGCTCTTCAACCACCTCTCGAAGCACCACTCAAGATCGCGTGCGACCGCCTGAGCTGGACAAGTGTCAGGTCGGAACCAATCGATGCCGTCATCGACGCCTGTATCGGACTCGAGGCTCTGCTCCTGGCTGGACACAAGTCGGAGTTGCGCTTCCGTTTCGCGCTGAACTTTGCCCTGCTCGCTGACAATCCAGTAGAGCGACAGACGAGGTTTCGCGAGGCTCAGGCTCTCTATGACCTTAGAAGCGCACTGGCTCATGGTGATGGCGAGGCTCGCTGGCGAATTGGCGACCTCAGAGATCCGCGCCAGATTTCAGTGAAGGCCACTGCCATGCTCAGGGAGACGGTCTCTCAAGCCCTTCACCGGACAACCACTCGGAAAACTTGGGACCAGGAGTTCTGGGAACAGAGGTACTTCGGAAGCTGAGTGAGACGCCCTTACTCCGCGTCGCCTAGTTCGACGAGAGGTTCGCCCTGCTCAAGCATGGTGGCAATTGCCGGCCACGCCTTGGGAATCAATTCCCGAAGCCGGACGTTCGACGTGTTGCCACATGTGACCAGAACCACCTGCGGCGGAGGCCCGAGCCGCCGGACGAGGTCGACGAAGTCGCTGTCCTTCGTCATCACCACCGCGGCCGCGATCCGAGCCGCGGCGAAGATCTCTGTGTCCGTTGCTCGCGCAAACCCAAGATCACGCACCGCGACGCACTCGACGGAGAACGTCACCTGCATCCACCGGGCCAATGCCGGTGGAAGTTGATTGTCGAGCCAGAGCGTCACGCGGCGACGATGGGGTGGTCGATGCGTCGGCTCGCGAAACGAAGGCAGGCCGCGATGTCGTCGGCTTCCAGGTCAGGAAGTTCTTCCAGCACCTGTTCAAGTGAGAGGCCGGAGGCCAACAGGTCCAACACGTCCGTGACGCGGATCCGCAGGCCTCGGACACACGGGCGCCCTCCGCACTGTTCGGGATTCACGGTGATTCGGTCGGCAACAGCAGCCATACATCCCCCTCGGTCAGGTTACCCGGTTATCGGCCACAAATACACCAACCCCACAGGCTCGAACCGCGTGGCCTTCACCTCGTAGCTCTGCTGGATTCTGGCGGGCTCCGCGTCAAGTTCTTGGGCCAGCTCGCCGAGGCGGCGGTCCCAATAACGTTTGTCAGCCTGGAGCTGCTTCAGCTCGTCCTTCTCGAACAGGTCGAGTTGCTTCAGCTCGGCCTCGCGCTTTGCGGCTGTCTTTTCGATGCGGAGGCGCTGGGCTTCGAGGATGCCTCGCATGTCGGCGGCCTCCTGCCGGCCACGGGCACGGAGTTGCTCGATGGCCAATGCGCTTCGTTGGTCGGCCTGGTCCTTGAGGAGCGGGTGCAGGTCGCTGAGGTCCTGTCGGGCGCCGCCGGCCAGACGCCGGCGGACTTCGGCAGGAAGGGTACGTTCTGCCCCGCCCGCCTGCGCCAAGGCTCCGGCGGGCAGGCCGCTGAGTGTTGATTCGAGCAGGTCGAGCGTTTTGTCGAGCGTGGCGTCGGCATACGGCTTGAGCGAACCCTTCCGGATGTCGACATCCACCCAGCGTGCGGCAACCGCGAGGACTTCGTCGTGCAGACGCGATGCGCGGTCGCCATACAGCGACAGGCGGCCGAGCAGAATGACGCGCGCGATTGGGTCATCGGTCACGCCGATGCAGGCACGCGCCAGGTCGTGGTGCACGAACCCCTGGCTCCTGAACCGACCGAGCAGCCGCTGTACGAACCGATGCTCCAGATGGAGATGCACGCACTGCGCATCCAGTGAACCCGGGTCAGCAAAGACGATCGGGCGGATCGGATTCTCTCTGCGCCATTCCCGTTGATCCTGATTGCGCCGCCGCGGCGGGCGCAGCGTGTCGAGCGTGTTTTGCCAAGACGAGTCGGTTTGAAGAGTGCCGACGTCGTCGTGGAGTCGAAACGCTTCGGCAGGCCTGAAGGCCTGCCCTACGAGCGTCTCGGCCTGGCCTACATGCCGATCGAGGCCCTTCGCGCCCATGAGCTCAAGACCGCAGGAGATGGCCTGGCGAAGGTCGTCTTTGTCGATGTGCAACCAGTCGGACGACTTCTTCAGAAGATCCTGCAGGTCGCTGATCTGGCCCTTCAGCTCGACCTCGCGCTTCCTGGTGGCTTCGAGTTCGCTGTTGACGACGTCGCGGCGTCCCGAGTCGAGCTGGGCGTTTTCGATCTCAGATGAGAGGGCGTCCACCTCCCGACGCGAGAATCCGTTTTGCAGGCGTTCTTCGAGCTTGCCCTCCAGCACAGGTGCGAGACTGCCCAGCTCCTTGCGCACGACCTTGGTCTTCCTGACCAGTGCGGTCAGGACCCGGTCTTCAGGACGCTGCGTGTACACAAAGTAGTGACACCGCACCTCGGGCGAACGCTGAAGCTTTCGATCGATGCGGCCGTTGCGCTGCTCGAGCCGGCTGGGGTTCCACGGCACGTCGAAGTGGAAAAGATCAGCGCAGTTGTTCTGAAGGTTCACACCTTCACGCGCCGCATCGGTCGCAATCAGCACGCGCAACGGATGCGCTGCGATCTCCGCATTAAACGCCCGCTTCACGTCCTCGCGGGCCTCGTCGATCATGCCGCCGTGGAAGGTGGCGATTGCCGGATCACCCTCTTTGCCCGGCGTGAGCGCTGCACGAAGCTGCTTCTCAAGGTACCGCTTTGTGTCGGCGTACTCGGTGAAGATCAGCACCCGCTGGTCACGATGGGCTCTTGCCCACTCCACCAGGTATTTCACCTTGGCGTCAGGCACAGCTCGCGCGGCGTTCGCCAGCTCCATCATGCGATCGAGCAACTCTCGCTCGCGCTGAAGCTCCTCTGCCGGGCCCGCCACGTGTGCTTTCACCGTCGCCGCGTCGATGGCGGCATCATCCTCAACGCGCAACTCGTCTTCGGTCGTCTCACCTCGGTCATCGTCGGCATCGGGCGACGACGTCAGCAGGCGCAGTTGGGCCAGACTGGCGGTGGAAGCGACGGTCGCCACGGAGCCCGCGGCCGCATCAAACGCCCGTTTGTGCACCGTCAGCGTGCATGCGAACGCTTCAATCGATGAAAGCAGCCGCTTCTGGAGGTTGCACAAGACCAGCGCCGATGCGCTCTGAACCGACCGGGCTGCGCCCTTCAGTCGGTCTTCGCGGGCCTGGCGATACTCATCAAGCAGCCGGGGCAACTCAAGCTCGGCGCTCTCCGCAGGAAGGCCGTCGAGTGGCACCTCAACGACCCTGCGTTCGGGGAAGCCACCCACCATTTTCCGCAAGTCATCCTTGAGACGCCGGACCATCACAGGTTCGAGCTGCTTTGCCGAATCAATCGGCACGCCGCGACAGAATCGCTGCGGATCGAGAATCTCGAGCAACGCCGAAAAGCTGTTCGAGTGTCCGTTGTGCGGCGTCGCCGAAAGAAAGAGCCGATGCTCGAACCTGGGCGCCAGCTCGCGAATCGATTTGGTGAACTGAGAATCCACCGCGTACTTGGCCCCGCTGGCAGGCGCCGCGTTGTGGGCCTCGTCCAGAATCAACAGGCTGCCACTCGAGTCGTTGTCGAGCCAGGCACGCAGGGTCGACGCATAGTCCTCGTCGCGCAGGAGATGGTGCGACACGATAAAGCGTGAGTGCGTCGTCCAGGGATTGACAGCAAACCCGCGTTCCATGCGCATGCGGCGCAGATACTCACGATCGAACACTACGAACGTGAGGCCGAAGCGTTGGTCGAGCTCTTCTTTCCACTGAAGCACCACCGACGGGGGCGCGGCCACGACGATGCGACGCACGCGCTGACGCATGAGGAGCTCGCGCACGATCAGGCCGGCCTCGATCGTCTTGCCGAGACCCACGTCATCGGCGATGAACAGGTTGACACGGGGCAGGAGGAGGGCCTTCCGCAGCGGTTCCAACTGGTACGCGTCGATGCGAATGCCCGCCCGATACGGAGCCTGAAACAGCTTCGGATCAGTTGAGGTGACAGTGTTCCACCGGAGCGTCCGGTAGTATGCGGCAAAGTGTGCGGGCGAATCGAAGTCGCCCTTCGACAGTTTCGACCAATCCGCCTCACTGATTCGCTCGGCGTCCACCTCTGACTGCCAGAGGACCTGCAGTTCCTCGCCTTCGGCGTCGTCTTCGAGGCACGAAAGCCTGACGAGGTGGTCGTCACCTGGCTCCACAGGCGGCGTGACTTCCTCCACTAGATAGCGGCGCGAGCGGACGCGAACGATGTCGCCCTGAGCGGGAGCGAGGTCTGTGGCAACCGGCATGGCAGGGTCATAGTTTACGAGCAGCGGCCGCTCCCTACCCCTCGAGCCCGAGCGTTCGCCGGAGATCATCAAGCAGGCGGCGTCCGTTTGGCAGCTGTCCGGGCCCCCTGGCTTCGAAGCTCGCGATGAGGGCGGAAAGCCGCTCCCGCCCGAGAGGCGTTTTGGCAGCCGCTCTCGGAGTCTTGTTCCCCAACGCAGGCACTTTGGTATCGACCCATTCCTCCAGATGCCGCTTGAACATCTCTTCCTCCAGGGCGACGACCTCGGCCGTCGGTTCAGGCATATCCGGATCGGCTGTCGAACCGGACCCGGTCGCGGGATCGGTCATCGGTGCGGCGACGTCGCTGTATTCACGGGAGGCCAGCACGGCCTCACCTTTCAGCGCCTTCGTGACTTCACGGACGATTCTGCCGGCTCGCTTGTCTGAGTTCACGTCGACGACGAGCCGCCCGTCGGACAGCTGCAGGTGGCCGAGGATCGTGTTGGTCCACGCCTTGTGCTTCTTGTTGCCGGCCTTCTTCCAGCTCATCACGACGCGTGACATCCGGCCATCGGCGTGTCGCTCAACCTCATCGAACGCATCGTGCGGCTCCACGCCAGGCAGCGTGGCGAGATGGGCCAGCCTCGATGCCGCGTCATCGACTGAACACGACACGTCAAACGTCAACGTCGTGAGGGCAATCGGATCGCCGTCCGTGTTCTGCAGCTGTGGCGGCGCGGGATTGAGCATGTGCGCGACGATCTCGAGGTAGAGATCCCGAATTTCAACGGCCCACTCTTCGAGGCCGGCGCGAGACATCGTACGGCCCCGCAGCGTCCGCTGCCGCCAGTCGATAACCGTGTTGTGCCACTCGGGTCCGATGGCCCACGGCGCCATCCCGAACATGACGCTCACCCCGTTCATCGTGATGACGCGCGTGAACGCGAGACCGTGTTTCTTCAGGCTGCGCGAGGCCGTCTGCTCGAGCACGTGAAAACGACGCCCGGTGAGGATGTCGCGAATATCGACACTACGTCCAGGGTCGACAGCCTCCACGACGAAGGCGCTCATGGGACTCCGGGTAGCCACGCGTATCCACTCGAGGTCGTGATCGTCGACGCCGGCCGGCTCTTCCGCCGCCCAGGCGACGGCCGCCGGGACCTGCGGCCAGTCCGGATCGGATACCTTCTCCTCTTCGTCCTTTGTGAAGTCGTCGTATGGCTCCGGCACATAGAGCGTGGTGATCCACGGGATGAACATCGGATCAAATTCCTGGGTGCCGGTCATGTCCTCAGGCACGTCCTGCCAGACGAAGAACTGGTTCCATGCGGCACGAACGTAGTCCGGACCGAATCGGCGCATGATGAACGACAGGACTCCTTCGACGACCTGACCCTCCGACCGTCTGATGCGCATCCGCGCCGAGACGTCTGCGTTGTCGCGCCAGAGGCAGCACTGCTTGAACTTTCGTCCGCTGCCGCAGGGGCAGGGATCATTCCGGCCAGGGGTGGTCGCCATAGGTCTCCCGCGTGAACAAATTGTCTCACCCTGTTCCACGCGCCCCACTACAATCTCCCCATGCACTGGATCGGATTTGCATTGGGTGCGGCGTTGTCGTGGGGTCTGTATGGACCAGCGCTGCACCAGGGACAGGTCAAGCTGGGCAGCCCGTTTCGCGCGCTGCTCTGCGTCGGCGTCGCCTACTTCATCGTCGGCGTCCTGGTGCCGGTGGCGGCACTGGTGGCGCAGGGTGAACTGACGCGCGGATGGTCGATGCCGGGCGCGATGGGTGCGACCGCGGCGGGCATGCTCGGCGCCATCGGCGCGGTGTTCATCATCTACGCCTTCCGCGCAGGCGGAATGCCGGCCTACGTGATGCCGCTGGTGTTCGGCGGCGCGCCGGTCGTGAACGTGTTGTTCACGATGTACCTGCACCCGCCCAAGGTCGCGCCAAACCCGCTGCTCTACGTGGGATTTGTGCTGGTCTCGGTCGGCGCGGCGCTGGTGCTGTACTTCAAGCCGCAGGGGTAGCTCACCCTTGCCGGAGGGCGGTCACGGGGTTCACGCGTGACGCGCGCCACGCGGGGATAGCACCGACGAACAGGCCCACGGCGGCGATAAGGATCGCGCCGGCGGTCATCGTCCACGCGTCGTACGGCGACAACCCAAACAACATCGACTCAGCGGCGCGGCCGGCAGGCAGCGCCAGCGCCACACCAACCACGAGCCCGGCAGCAACAACCACAAGCGTCTCCCGAATCACCAGCGAGCGCACGCTGGCGGGCGATGCACCAAGCGCCAGACGGACGCCGATCTCCGTGTTGCGCCGCGCGACGGAATACGCAATCGCACCATACAGGCCAACGATGGCAACGATGGTGCCAAGCAGACCAAAGACGGCAGCAAGTCGCGCAATCATCCGCTCGGTGGCGACCGTGCGCTCACTCAACTCGCCAAGGGGGAGAACCTCACGCACGGCCAGTTGCGGCGCAACCGTGTTGATCGCGCGGCGAATGGATTCAATCGCGGACACAGGATCAACACCAACACGTGCGTAGAGATTCCGGACGTATTCCTCGGGATGTTGCGCGAGCGCGAAGTACACCGTGGGTTCAACCGTTTCGCGCTGACCATCCGCCTTCACGTCGCCAACAACGCCAACGATCGTGTAGCTGGGATCGTCACCGCCGTAGCTGAACTGCCGTCCGAGTACGTCGCGATCGGCAGAAAACCGTCGGACAAATGTCTGGTTCACCAGGAGCACACGCTGGCTTCCGACTCGGTCACGTTCGTCGAGATCCCGCCCCGCCACCACCCGCATGCCGAGCGTCGGCACAAAGGCCGCGCTGATCTGATCCTCTCGCGTCACCATCGCCTGGTCACCAATCCGGTCCACGCCGTCGAGCGAAAAACTGCTCGCGCGTCGGGAGCCTGTGGCCGGACCGACGGCGCCAAGGGACGCCGACTCAACACCAGGAATCCGCGACACCGACTCGACCAACCGGCGATACAACTCGGGCAACTGCTCCGGCTCGTAGCGGGCCAGACGTGTATCAAAACGCGCGGTCACAACCGCCGTGCGGTCGTAGCCGGAGTCAAGCGCAGCCAGCCGCGAGAAACTCTGCATGAACAACGCGGCCGCCACGACGAGCACGAATGACAACGCCACCTGAGCAGCCACCAGCGCCTTCGCGACTGGGAAGCGCCCACGCGTGGCACCAATCACGCGGGCACCGTGTGCGGCGGCACCAGCCGCCGGCTTCGACAGACGGATCGCCGGCAGCAACCCAAACAACACTCCGGTCACCATCGTCGCGGCAATGCCGAAGCCGAGAATGCGCCAGTCCAGCGGCAGCGTCAGCGGTACGGGCGTTGACGTGGAGGAGACCACACGCAGCAGCAGCTGGCCTCCCCACGTAGCCAGCACAAGGCCAAGCAGGCCGCCCAGCGCCGCCAGCGCCACACTTTCCGCCAGCAGTTGCCGCAGCAGACGGCCCCGAGCCGCGCCGATCGCCAGCCGCAGCGAGAACTCGCGCTGACGGGCGACGCCGCGGACCAGCAGCAGGTTCGCCAGGTTGGCGCACGAGACGACAAGCACAAGCGCGCTCATGCCCAGCAGGATCGTCAGCGCCGGTCCAAGCCGCTCCCGCGTGCCGGACAGACCGTGCGCGCCGTCCAGCACGGTAATGCGATCGCTGGTCAGCCTGGCACGACGTTCAGGATCCTCAACGCTCTCGTACCGCGTGGCCAACACCTGTGCGTACCGATCCTCGAGGCGGCGCGTAATGGCGTCGCGGCTCGCGCCTGGGCGCTGACGTCCCCACACCGACAGCCACGAAATCCCGTCCTGCGGCATCCACGGTGCGGTGTCATCCCCGTTGTCGTTCCCCACGTTGGGATGTGCGTGGATGAAGGACTGCGCCGCATTCGGCATCCACAGGCCCATGGGCGACGCCACAAAGACCCCATCAAACCCAGGTTCGGCGATCCCGACCACCGTCACCGGCACGCCATTCACCATGAGCGTTGAACCAACGACCGAGGGATTGCGCGCGAAGTGTCGCGTCCACGTTCGGTCGCTCATGACAGCGACGCCTTCGCTGCCGTTCATGCGGTCGTCGGCGGGCGACAACAGCCGGCCTGCAGATGGCGACACGCCAAGCGTCTCGAACCAGTTGCCCGCCACCAGCTGCGCGGCGACGAGCTGTTCCACGCCGTTGATCGTGACTTGCACCGTCATTCCCGACGAGGACGCGGTCAACTGCGCCTGATCGGCCACGGCTTCGGCCAGGCGGAGGTAGGCCGGATGGGAGAAGCGTGATTCGCCGGCGCTTTCACTGAACACGTAGAACAGGTCGCCTGGCTTCTCGACCGGCAGCGGCCGGAACATCAGGCTGTCCATCACGCGAAAGACTGCCGCATTGGCGCCAAGCCCGATCGCCAGCGACGCCACGGCCGCCACCGTGAACGTCTTGCTCGACCACAGGACGCGGCGCGCATACTTCAGGTCCTGCCACAGGTCGGTCAGCCAACGCCCACCACTCGCATCACGCGTGACTTCGCGGATGGGTGTGTACCCGCCGAACTCCGCAAGCGCCAGGCGCCTCGCCTCCTCACGCGTGTGTCCATCACGCATCAGTTCTTCGGTGCGTGTATCCACATGGAACGCGAGTTCCCGGTCGAGATCCTGTTCACGTTGCGCACGACGGAAGAGGCGAGACAACCAACTCATGATGCGGCTCCCTTCTCCGGATCAGCAGCCAGCACCAGCGCCATGGCTTCCGACAGGCGCTGCCACGCGTCCTGTTCACGCGCCAGCTGCGCTCGGCCTTCGCGCGTGAGGGTATAAAACTTCGCTTCGCGGCCCGTGTCGGTGCGATCCCACTCGGCCTTCACCCACTTGCGATTTTCAAGACGATGGAGCGCGGGGTACAGGGAGCCTTGCGGCACCTGCAACAAGGCGCGGGAGACGAGGTTGATGCGTTGCGCGATGGCGTAACCGTGCATCGCCCCTCCGGAGAGGGTCCGGAGGATGAGCAGGTCGAGGGTGCCCTGAAGGAGGTCGCTGCCGGCGGCTTTGGGTCGCATACCCAGACATCCTACCTATCAATAGGCAGGATGTCTAGGTATCTGGCAGGGCTTAAGCCCTGCCCCACATGTGTCTACCGCACGCGGCAGTAGTCGAGGCCGAGCAGGTAGTCGAGCCCGTAGTCGCCGATCGGCGCTCCGGGCGGCGGCTGCGGTGCCGCGGGCGGACGCAGCTCGGTGTACGGCCGATCCAGGAACCGCGTGATGTCGTCCTGGAGCAGACGCCGATGGGCGCGTTCGGCGGCATTGGTGGTGTTGGCCGCGGCCAGGGTCGGACGCGTCTGCAGCCCCTTGAGCGTGTCGGTCGCAATGGCTCGCACCTGCGTCATGGGCGCCGACTCGGCGAGGCCCATGATGCGGCTGACCAGCGCACGTTCCATCGCGCGGTTGATCTCCGACTCGTAGCCGTTGGCCGGCCGCACGTCCGCGATGGTCACCACCAGACGATCGAGCACATCTTCCAGACCGGGCAGGGACGCGTCGACGGCCTTCTGGGCCACGAGTCGTGCCGCACGTGTGTTCGAGAAGATGCCCGACAACACGGCCTCCGTCGCCGTCACCGCAGGCGCCACGGGATCAAACGCGCCGCCGGTCATGCGAGGGAACATCTCGCGATTGCTGCCAAAGCCCGGCGGACGTGGCGGCACGTTCTGCACGACCGCAGACGGCAACACGAGGTCGCTCAGTCGCAGCGCGTTCATCAACGCGTCGAGGGCCGCGTTCTGGCGGGCCGCGGGCGCCCACCGCACCGGTGTGCGTCCGTCGCCACGCATGGCATAGATGTACTCCTGTCCACCCAGCGCCGTAACCGCGGCATCAACGGCGTAGCGATGATGCAGATACACCGGCACCAGCGCTTCTTCGATCAGGGCCATCGGACGTCCCACCTTGATCGCGCGCTCGCCGAAGCCTTCCATCGCCGCGCGGCGCAGCTGCAGCAGACGGTTCAGCTCGGTGGCTTCGTTCGTGCCGTTGTTCCACTGGTCGACACCCGGGTGCAGGTCGAGGTCCTGATTGGACATGTACCGGATGTCCTGGTCCCAGGCTTCATCGAGAATCCGCTTGAGCTCCGCGGCTTCATTGGTGCCGGGCGCAAACTGCGAATACCCGTACTGAATCGCCACCTTGTCCCATTCGCCGATGCCAACGTCATACGCCTGCGACAAATCCATCGTCCCGTCCGCACGCAACGTGATGAGCGGGTGCGGATAGTCGAGGACAGAGATGCGGCCCGCCGAGCTGTTGTAGTAGTTGTGGCCCAGGCCGATGGTGTGGCCAATCTCGTGGGCGGACAGCTGACGGATGCGCGCCAGCGCCGTCTCTTCGAGAATCGCGGGCGTCTCGTTGCCGTTGACGTACGGCGACAGCAGCCCTTCAAAAATCAGGTAGTCCTGACGCCACCGGAGTGACCCCAGCGACACGTGGCCTTTGAGGATCTCACCCGTGCGCGGGTCGGTGATCGACGACCCGTAGCTCCAACCTCGAGTTGAGCGGTGCACCCACGTGATCGTGTTGTAGCGCACGTCCATCGGGTCGGCGCCTTCCGGCATGACTTCCACGCGGAACGCATTGATGAAACCTGCGGCTTCAAATGCTTCGTTCCACCAGCGCCCGCCTTCAATCAGCGCCGTGCGAATCGGCTCGGGCGCACCGCGGTCGACGTAGTAGACGATCGGCTCGACCGGCTCACTGCGCGCGGCGTTCGGATCCTTCTTCACCAGACGATGCCGGTTGATGTAGCGCACCTGCAGGTCTTCGCCCAGCGGCTTGGCGTAATCGGCGTAGTTCACACCGAAGTACCCGGACCGCGGGTCCATCATGCGGGGCGTATAGGCGTTGTCGGGCAACTCGATGATCGAATGATGCTGACGGACGGTCACGGCCGAGGCGTTCGGCGCGACGTCGCCAAGCCGGCCGCCAATCTGGCCGCCGCCACCACCACCGCCACCACGACCACCCGCGGCGCCACCTTCGCTGACGAAGGTCGAGATGACGTCGATCTCCGTGTTGCTCGGAAAGCCCTTGGTGCCTTCGATGTTCACCGCGCTGCGCGTGCGGTCGAACCGGTGGCCGCCGATGCGCGCGCCCACGTTGTGCGTGTCGCGCATGATGAAGTCGGTGAAGTCGACGAGCACCCGCCCGTTGCCTTCAGCCGCGACGGTGAATCCCCAGAGCACGGACTTGGCGAACGCATCTTCCATCGCCTTCCGCTCAGCCGGGTTGTCGCTGTTGGCGCGCCACTCGTAGTTGGGCTGCACCATCAACACGCGCGGCCCCACACGCTGGAAGCTCACGACGGCGGTGCCGCCCAGCTGCGCGCGATCGAGACCAAGGTCGTTGGAGCCGACGCCGGCCGACAGGCCGCTGACATACAGGACCTCCCGGCCCAGTGTCGGGATCTCCAGAAACAGACTGCCGCTCGCTTCATCCCAATACAGCGGGAAGAACCCGTCGATCTTCTGCATCGACGATGTGCGTTCGCTGATTTGGGGGATGGCACGTGCCTGCCCGCCGCCCTGGCCCGCTTGTGCACCCCGGCCGCCGGCGGCCTGGCCGGCCAATCCAGTCGGCGTCGCCACCGCGAGCATGGCCATCATTCCGGCCGTCATCCACATCCGAGTCGCCGTCCGTCTCACATCGACCTCCTGTGTACCGGCTGTCGGCCGGTGGCACGAATTCTACGCCATCGAACTTCGGCGCATCCGCATCCGTCTGAGTCGCCCATGACTGCCCTGCTGCAGAACCTGCGATTTGCCGCGCGCCAAGCGATACGTCAGCCCGGATTTACCGTCATTGCGGTGCTGGTCCTCGGGCTCGGCATCGGGGCCAACACGACCATCTTCAGCCTCGTCAACCAGCTCATCCTCAAGCCGCTGCCCGGCGCCGGAGACGAGCTCGTGCAGGTCTTCAGCCGGCATCGCACCGAGCCCGATTCCTACCGGGCCTTTTCGTACGACAACTTTGCTGACCTGCGAGGGCGTAGGGATATTTTTGCATCCTTGACGGCTCACCAGCCGAGCATGGTCGGCATCACCACCGGAGATGCCACCCGTCGCGCCTTCGTCGACATCGTCACCGCCGATGTGTTCGAGACCTTTGAGGTGCCGCTCGCACAGGGCCGGACGTTCAGCGCGGCCGAGGAGCAGCCCGGCGCCGACATCCCGGTCACCATCGTCAGTCATCGCTTCTGGCAGCACCTGGGGAGCCCCGCCGACGTGTTGGGACGGCAGGTGCGGATCAACCAGCGCGACTTCAACATCATCGGCGTGGCCCCTCAGGGATTCACGGGCACCACGGCACTGGTGACACCGGAGTTGTGGTTGCCGATGGGTGTGTACGAGGGGATGGTCAACGACTTCTCGTCGGACAACCTCATCGGGACGCTCCGCGACCGGCGCCATCACTCGCTCATCGTGTACGGGCGCCTGCGGGACGGGCTGAGCGCCGACGCGGCCGGACCGGCGCTGGAAGCCGCGAGTCTCGCCATGGCGGAGGCGTACCCAGCTGAAAACCAGGATCAGGTGCTGAGCCTCGCGCCCGTCTCGCGGCTGAGCGTGTCGACGTCGCCGCAGGATGACGGCCCGATTGCGGTGGTGGGCGCGAGCCTGCTGGCGATGTCGGGCATCGTGCTGCTGGTGGCGGCGCTCAACCTGGCGAACATGCAGCTGGCGCGGGGTTCGGCGAGAGCCAAGGAGTTCGCCGTCCGCCTGTCGCTGGGCAGCTCACGCGGTCAACTCGTGCGGCAGCTGCTGACCGAAGGACTGCTGCTGTCGCTTGCCGGTGGCGGCGTGGCCATTCTGCTGTCGATGGCGGCGACGCGTGGCCTGATCAACGGCCTGAACGGGTTGCTGCCGGTCATGCTGTCGATCGACATCGCTCCGGATCTTCGCGTGTTTGTGGCAACGCTGGTGTTTGCCGCGTTGGGCACGATTGCCTCAACCCTGGGCCCCGCGCTGGCCTCATCGCGCACTGACATCCTGCCCAACCTGAAGGAGCACGCCGGTGACCTGCCGGCGCAGGGACGCCGGCAGCGCGTGCGCCATGCGCTGGTCATGGCCCAGGTGGCATTCAGCCTGGCGCTGCTGACGACGGCCGGCGCGTTCATTCGAGGTGCGTGGGTCGCGGCCGGTGTGACGCCGGGCTTCTCGCTGGACCGGGGCATCCATGCCTCGCTTGATACGAGCCTTGCCGGATTTGATCGCGCGCGGGCGGAACGTGCCTATCGCGACGTGCTCGACAGTGTCCGCCGGATGCCGGGCGTGACACATGTCTCGCTCGGGTCGCTGATGCCGTTTGGAGAGGTCACGGAACAATCCGCCGTCCAGCGTCCGGGCGACGTGGTGCCGGCGTCCGACCCCTCGTATGCGACGGCGGTCACGTGGACGATTGCACAGTCGGTGTCCGACGACTACTTCCCGTCGCTGGGTTTGTCGCTCCTTCGAGGACGTGACTTCACGCTCGCCGAGGTCACCGCCGCGAACACTCCGCCGGTCGCCATCATCGATCAGCTGCTCGCCGAGCGGGTGTTCGGACAGGACGATCCGATCGGACGCACGATTCAGGTGAACCGCGGTGCCGACCTTGCACCCGAGCGGCTCGAAGTCGTCGGTGTTGCGCCGTCGATCCGTCACCAGATGAACGATGCCGAGCCAAGTCCGCACGTGTATCGACCGCAGGCGCAGCGGTTCCGCTCCGGGATGATCCTGCACGTGCAGACCGCCGGTCTGGACGAGACGAGGTTGTTGCCCGCGATTCGCAACGTGATTCGTGAGGCCGAACCATTGCTGCCGGTGGTCACCCTCGAGACTGGCGCCATGTTCCAGGAGCGCAACGCGGTGTTGTGGGTCGTTCGCGCGGCGGCGCAGCTGTTCACGGCGTTTGGTGTGATCGCGCTGGCGCTGGCGGCGCTCGGCATTTACGGCGTGAAGTCGTTCCTCGTCACCCGCCGCACGCGCGAAATCGGCATTCGCGTCGCGCTCGGGGCCACCGGCCGCGATGTGGTCTCGCTCGTGTTGCGCGAGGGACTCACGATGACGGTCATTGGCCTGGTGGTAGGCGTCGGGCTCTCCTGGGTTGCCGTCAAGGGTCTCAGTTCGTTGCTCTTTGACAGCGGCGGCTTTGACCTGGTGGTCGTCGGCGCGGCGTTCGTCGCGCTGACGAGCGCCGCGCTGCTGGCCAGCGTACTGCCGGCGCGACGCGCGACGCGCGTCGCACCGACGATCGCGCTAAAGAGCGAGTGACGGCAGGCCTGAAGGCCAGCCCCACGACCGCAGCAGTGGGGGGGGGCGGGGGGCCCCCCCCCACGGGACACCCCAAGGGGGGGGGGGTTTACACCCCCCCCATGTAAACAACCAGC